>JAILMN010000027.1 GCA_024692565.1 Paludibacteraceae bacterium | reverse complement strand
AACCTCGAGCTCGTGCTTCTTAACATCCTCACTTACGTGATCAGCGTCCAAAGCGATCGGACTCATGGCAGCTACCTGCATCGAGATACCGTGAACGGTCTCCTGCTCGTTACCTGCCTCTGCAGCAACCAACGAACTCAGTTTGTTACCCAGGTGGTTGTAAGCGTCAACTACCGGTGCCTCCAGGCATGCGTAGTCAGCCAACTCCATCTTCTCGCCGGTAACACCGGAACGCTCCGTGATGATCTCAGCAACAGTGAAGTTACCGATCTTCAGGTTCTTCAACTCCTCTTGGCTCTGTACTTTGTTATCCAGCGCAGCGTCCAGGATCAGCTTAACCATACCTACGAAGTCCTCGTTCTTAGCAACGAAGTCGGTCTCGCACTTCACGCCAACAATAGCGCCGAAGTTACCTTTTACTTTACCGAGCACGCAACCTTCCGAAGCCTCACGGTCAGAACGTTTTGCTGCGATAGCCTGTCCGCGCTTACGGAGCAGGTCCTTCGCAACTTCGAAATCACCGTTTGCCTCTTCCAGAGCCTTCTTTACGTCCATCATACCGGCACCGGTGATGTCACGCAATTTCTTGATATCAGCTAATGTTACTGCCATGATTATGCCTCCTTTTTTGCTTCTTTAGCTTCTTTAGCCTCTTTAGCCTCTGCTACTTTCTCTGCCTCTGCTTTCGGAGCAGCTTTGCGGATACGCTGACGACGCTCTTTCGGTGCGGGTGCCTCTGCAGCAGCCTGCTCCTCTGCAGCACCTTCGTCTGCTTTCTCTACCTTACGCTCCTCCAGACCCTCTTTGATAGCCTCGCATACAGCGCCGAGGATCACGTCGATTGCCTTCGTTGCATCGTCGTTAGCCGGGATCACGAAGTCGATGTTGTTGGGGTTCGAGTTCGTATCTACGATACCGAATACAGGGATACCCAGACGGTTAGCCTCTGCTACGGCGATCTTCTCTTTGATCACGTCAACAACGAATACAGCGCTCGGTAGACGGGTCATATCGGCGATAGAACCAAGGTTCTTCTCCAATTTCTCACGCTGACGTGCGATCTGCAGTTTCTCGCGTTTCGATACGTTGTCTAATGTGCCGTCGGAAGTCATCTTGTCGATCTGACTCATTTTCTTCACGGCCTTGCGGATCGTCGGGAAGTTGGTCAGCATACCGCCAGCCCAACGCTCGGTGATGTAAGGCATACCTACTTCCTGAGCATGAGCGGCTACAACCTCTTGAGCCTGCTTCTTCGTACCTACGAACAGCACCTTACGACCGCTGCGAGCCAGGTTCTTCAATGCCTCTGCTGCCTCGTCAATCTTAACGACCGTCTTGTTCAAGTCAATGATGTGAATACCATTGCGCTCCATGTAGATGTACGGAGCCATGGCCGGATTCCATTTGCGTTTGAGGTGACCGAAATGTGCGCCTGCCTCAAGCAATTGATCAAAATTTGTTCTCATTTTGATAAAAATGTAAAATCTAAAATGTTAAATATAAAATTATTTAATCTCCTTTCATCTTCGCTCGCGTACACGCACGAACATTATTATATCGTGCGCATGGTTTCCCCATTCTGCGAGCAAAGACAATCGTGTGGTAATCCCGAAGGAGTCCACACGATTTGGATTGTCAGATTAACGTTTACTGAACTGGAAGTGCTTACGTGCCTTCGGCTGACCCGGTTTCTTACGCTCTACCTCACGAGCGTCACGAGTCATGAAGCCTTCGGCTTTCAACGCAGCCTTGTCTTCCGGATTGATCTTCACCAGCGCACGTGCGATAGCCAAACGCAGAGCCTCTGCCTGACCTTTGAATCCACCGCCGTCAAGGTTCACCTTGATATCGTATTTCTCTGCTACGCCAAGTTTGTTCAGCGGCTGGCATACGATGTAGCGCAGAATAGAAGACGGGAAATATTTCTCGATGTCGCGACCGTTGATCTCGATCTTACCGGCACCTTCATTTACGTAAACGCGAGCTACTGCCTCTTTACGACGACCTAATGCATTAACTGTTTCCATATCTTCTATTATTTCAGGGTGTTAATATCAATTACTTTCGGTTGCTGAGCCTGCATGTTGTGCTCTGCACCTGCAAAAATATACAGGTTCGTGATCTGACGAGCACCCAGACGGTTCTTCGGCAGCATGCCTTTTACTACTCTGCGAACGAGCTTGTCTGCACCTTTCGCCAACAACTCTGCCGGAGTGAACTCACGTTGACCACCGGGGAAACCCGTGTAGCGTACATACACGCGATCGTTCCATTTGTTACCGGTCAGCTGCACTTTGTCAGCATTGATGATGATTACGTTGTCACCACAGTCCACGTTCGGAGTGTAGGACGGTTTGTACTTACCACGCAGCAGTTTTGCTACCTTGGAGCACATACGACCAAGAATCTGGCCTTCAGCATCTACAACAACCCACTCTTTCTTGGCGGTCGCTTTGTTGACAGACACTGTCTTGTAAGAATTGTATTCCATTAATTTTGTTTGTTTTAGGTAAAATCGACGGACATCTATTAAGCCTCGCGGCACCGCCCAATTTTACGATTTATAATAATGTTTTTTATTGCCTTCAAGCGCTTTACACGCAAAAAGCGTGCAAAGGTACTGCTTTTTTTTGACATACGCAAATTTTTAGGCAATTATTTTGCAAAAAAATGCATTTTTGCTTTTTGGGGGCTTTCTTTTTGTCAAATGAAAGAAGCGACCCGTAGGTCGCCTCCTTCGCTAATACAGCTTCTTCGAAGCATCGTAGGTTTCGATCGTCTTAGTCTGGATGACCACGGACGTGTCGGCTTTCTGCCAGAACTCGGATTTGGTCGTCACCGTCCGTGTTACGTTGCACGAACTCAGTCCGAACGCTGCTCCGAGTGCGGTTAGTGCCGCAATAAGCACCGAGAGGATAAGCTTGATGATCTGTTGTTTGCTCATACACATTACACTTTACACATTACACATTTGTTTAGAACCCCTCCGCGTAGCGGAAGATTAGCATGTACTCCGGCAAAAACGTTGTGGAGCGGTTGGGGAACGCGGAACACGAATGCGGGGCAGCATGTTTTTTGAGGAGTATATGCGCTATCCGAATGGCTTTTGGGGTTCTAAACTACGTTAATTACCCATTGTGCTCCGCATCGTAAGCATCGCCGCAGATCGACCACAAGTACGCCTTGTACGTCTTCTTGCCGCCTGCCAAATCTTTCTGCGCGAGGAAGTTCGCCTGATCGGTCGTCATGTTCATCAGGTCGTTCTTACGCGTGTTCACCGCACGGGCCACCGCCGCAAATCGCGTCCGTGCCTGTGCCTCACGGGCGCCAACCGGAGTGCTGCGCTTGTACGGCCCGACCATGTACAGACGCGTACAAACAGGGTTCGTGGTCGCTGCCACGCGGTGCGTCGCCAACAGCGCACAACCGTGATCACTGTGCATCTTGCCCGCTTTCGGGCGTTTACTCAAAAGGCCGGATACATATTCTATGCCCTCTGCCCATTTTACTTTTGCCATAGTTGTTTAGGTTTTTAAGAGTTAATAAATTTAATTGGGGAAAGCTCAAGCGAGTTTAGCCGCCGATCAAATCGCCGTTTGCATCGTACTGGTCGTTCAGCTTGTGCATCGCGTACCCGAACAGCGAGCCGATTTTGTTCTGAGCCTTGAATCCGGCTACCAACGCCGTTTTCTGCTCACTCGATCCCGCCAAAATCGTTCGAATCGCCGCAGACACTTTCGCAAAACGTTCTTTCGCTGCCGTCTGCGCTGCACTCGGTGCTTTGGTCGAAGGGTTACACAACTTACCGGAATACGTCACGCCGGTGCGTTTGTTGGTGCGGAAGTACACGTCACTGTGCTCGCACACTTTCTTTTTCATGCTCTCAATGAGCGCCATAGGCTTAATCTTTGCCATTGTTACTCGACATTGTTTATTCTCGCGTCGTGCGAGGGGTTAAGGTTTATGTTATTAGTTTATTATGCCGAAAAATTCGGCATTCTGTTACACCCGCCTTGCCGTTATGTACTCCGGCAAAAACGTTCTTTTGCAGTTGGGGTCTGCAAAAGCACGAGCGGGGGGCACCGTGTTTTTTGCGGAGTAGCATACGGCACTACGCCCCGCCATTTTTCTTTCCGTACCGCTCGATGAATTTCTCCCTCGCAGCTTTTCGTGCCGGAGTGTCCACCCATTTTGTCGGACATCTTTGCACTATCTGTTGCCCCTGGTACACACGGAAATAGTATCCATCCTTCCTCAGTTTCCCTCTTAGGCTCTCAATCGGTATAATAAGTACTGCTTTCATATTTTTTCCTTTCATTTTTATTCGCATTTCGTTCGCATCCCGAACGTCACACTTATATGTTTTTTGTCATTTTTGAAATCCGATGCAAAGATACGATGAACATTTTACTTTTTCCAAATTTTTTTGCAAAAATTTTTCAAAAAAATGCATTTTTCTTGTTTTTTCGCTTTTTCCGTGTAATTCCAGATTCACATTTCACAGATTCACACATGCTATGTACCTTCAGTAAATGGTCATAATATAAATATAATATATATTATATTATATTATGGCATATTTCAGCACCGACACACCATATGTGAAAGTGTGATTTGTGAACGGCGCAATTCGGGATTTTGGACTAAGAAATGTGAAAGTGTGAACGGGGAGCATAATCGTGTCTTTATGTGATTTATGAAGATTATACATAATACAACATAGAGTGCAACACGCGAAAAATATGCGTGAAACATACAAAATTAAATTTTTTTGAATTTTTTTTCAAAATTATTTTGTCAATTAAATTATTTGTACTAATTTTGCAGCCGAAATCATAAAACCACTAAAGTATGATAGGAAAAAGATTTGACGCAAAGAAATACACCGTGCGTCTAAAAGCAACAATTCAGTCAACTGGCAAACTCGGGTTTACTGCCGACACAATGAATCAGTTGAAACTCACACCGGATTGCAGCATTTATTTGGCTCCCGATGATGAGAATAAGAAAATAATGTACATGGGCGTAGCACGCGAGCGCAAAGCAGAGGCTTTCCCTGTACTCAGTTCCGGTAAGTATCTCTATCTGAATACACGCCAACTGTTTGATACGCTCAAAATTGACTACACGAACTACGTTAACATCTACGATCTCGCTCGCTATGAAGAAGGAGATGAAACGATGGAAAGCGAGTGCTATAAAATGACATTGCGCAACCGCTTGCGCACAAGCGAAGATAAAGACTAAGTAACTATTGATGGCTGTTTCGTATGACATCGACAGCAAGCAGATATCCGATTCAATTGCAATCAAGCACGGGATTGCTGCTTTGCTTACCACCTCTGCCTACACTGAGCAGAGGTCGCTCGATGCATATATAGCCGAGAAACAACGAGCAGACGAAGCCGAAGAAAGAGCCGAAGCAGAGAAACAACGAGCAGACAAAGCAGAGCAAGAAGTCGAGTATTGGAAAAATTTAGCTTTGGAATTGCAGGCAAAGCCGCGAGTTGTTGTTAAAGGAAAAGCCAAAATCAACAGATTAGTAACAGGAGACGTACACGAGATATATGCCCAAGACAATAGTAATACGGGACAGCAGCATAAGCGAATTGGTGCTGGGAGATAAACACATCCATAATTATACTGCCGAGAAAGGAGAGCAGCCACCGAAGCCGGAACGCGAGGCGGAAGATGTGCCATTTGAAGAAGTGGACACTCATTTCTCCCACATCACGGAACTATGCCGACAGAAAAATATGGTCGATCACGTAGAGAATACCCTACGTGCCGCTTGCTGTGGTTCTGCCGAGGAACTTTGGAAACGTATCCACGAATTTGAGTTTATGGGATATTTGGATACAGCCGGTATGTCTTCCGAACAACTCTATCGCGATATTTGTGCCTTTTGGGGACAACTAAAATACACATCCAGGAACTTCAATAAGTATCGCTTTAGTTCCAAGTAGTTCCGGAACTCAGTTCCATCTAAAACCATTCTTCGGAACTCCGGTTCCAATGTAACCTCCAGAGCAGCCTATTTCTTGCAGGGCTGCTTTTTTTGTTGTAATTTTGCATCGGATTTGAGATCGGAAGTGTCCGATTGAATATCCAAAATAGTATTAACAATCGCCAATCCAAAATGCGTGAATAATAAGCAATGGTTGACTCGTCACGCTTCAACCCTCAGAGTTATAGCCATTGTGAAAGGGGTTGTACGATTGGCCATAATCTTTAGAGATTTATGGCACAACAAAAGAAAAAGTCCCAAGCGGCAACCGTAAAGACGAAGCTCCTGTGTATGGACGCAGACGTACAGGCAACGAAAGTGTTTGTTCCGGGTGACAAGATCAACGCCGAGGTAGAGTATGTGGACGAGGATAACCTTCGTATCATACAGAACCAACCCAAAGCAAAGAAGGAAAAGCAATCCTTGCCGGAACGTAAGTTCAAAGACCTCACAGGCTCGCTGCACGGTAAAATCAGTAAAACCGATTTCGGTGTCACGCTGCACCTGTACGTGCGACACGGAGAGTATAAGAACGCTCGCGTATTAGCAGACATCTTCGAATCAGAAACGGAGCAGATGTGCGACGTGCTGAGCGATATGGAGCTCGAGGAGGAGCCTGAACAATGTTGCTGATCGCAATCAGAAAGGGAGGCGTGAAATGTAGTAGCGCCTGCCCGTTCTACTCCGAAGCCGGAGAAATCCGTGGCATCAACGGTCCGCTGCAAACCCATTGTCGGATGACAATGAATCCGTGGATGATAGACTGCGACATCTACAATCCCATGTGCATCGAGAAACTTGAAGTAACCGAGGAGCAATGGAAAGCCATGCAGAAAGCCATCGGAAAGAAAGCTAAGAAAGAACGAAAGCCGTATGACCCGAACCACGAGGATATTCACACAGTAGGTTGTGATTGGACACGGGGAAAAGGTAAATGGAATTCACTCAAGTCGTCTAATGTTAAAAACTAAAGTTATGTTCCAGTATCAAGAAAAAGTAAATGCCGGTGTACCGCAAGTATGTACGCCCGAAATATGGGACCAACTCATCGACAGTCCCGAAGTGAAGAATATCTGCTCTCGCATTGCTGCACTCGACACGCAAGCGAAAGACTATAACGACCGCAAGCAAGCTTTGAAAAAGCGGCTACCGATCATCATACCGCACGCTGCTTCGTTCAAGAACGGCAAACGTGTTTCGGCTGATGCTGTTCCCTCAGGTCTTGCAATGCTCGATGTCGATCATGTGGACAATCCGCGCGACTGGTTCGAATCCATCGACAAGCAACTGCTTTCCAACAACCGCATCTATCTTGTAGCCATAACTGCAAGTGGCAAAGGCTTGCGTATCATCGGTGAAAGAATTATTTCGTCCATTGGGTCGGATGGTATCCGACAGTTAGAGTCCATTGAGGCGGCGCAAATGCGTTTCGCGCAAGCACTCGGGATAACCGAATATGATGCGGTTACCAAAGACCTCGCACGCGCTTCCTATGTTGTTCCGAGAGATTATATCCTTTGGATATACGAAGCCGGTTTGTTTGCGGAAGATGACCGTTCCGACTTGCGTGAGCCGTTAGCTCTCCCTCCGCATACACCATTAAGCGAAGCGGATCACTCCATCATTTCATCATTGACATACAGGGGTATTCCGTATGAAGACCTTGTGCAACAACTGCTGCTTGCTACAGGCAATTGTGACGGAGCGGTACAGGGAGAGCGCAACACCGTCTTCTTCACGCTGGCGAACTACATGCGCTATATCTGCGATTTCAATGCCAACCTATTGTTCCAAGTATTGCCGGACTTCGGGCTTTCTGAGCAAGAACGTCGTCAGGTCATTGCCTCTGCTATCGGTCGTCCGCGTAAGAGCCAGATGCCGATGGTTATGGAAGGAGTGATAGCCGTCTGCGAGCGCGAATTGGAGTATGCCAAGAGCCCGGAGGAACAGGAGAAGAAGGCGCAGAACAAATCTACCGCTCTACCCTTGCCGGAACTGCCGCGTCTGCTCAAACTCGTCTGCCGCAGACTGCCGGCTGACTATCGTCCCGCTATGGTGATTGCCAGTTTGCCGGTATTGGGCACGTTAGCAACGAAGATACGATTTGATTATCTGGATATGCAGGAGCAGAGTCTGTCTTTCTTCTCTTGTATCACGGCTCCGGCTGCGTCCGGTAAGAGTTTTATCCGTAAGCCTATTGACTTGCTGCTCACTCCTATCAACGAGCAAGATGCCATCGAGCGAGAGAAAGAGCAAGCGTACAAAGAGCGTTTGCGGGCCTCCAAGAACTCCAAGAATCAACCCGAAGATCCGCACGCTTGCCCGCGCAACAATGGTATTGCTATCAGTATTGCCAAACTGCTCCAGTTGCTCACTTACGCAGAAGGCAAACACCTCATCGGTATCGGCGAGGAAATGGACACGCTCGTTAAGAGTGAACGCGCTGGAGTGTGGTCGCAGAAATCGGATATCTACCGTTTGGCTTTCGACAATGCCGAGTATGGACAGGCGTACATGAGCGATGCTTCGTTCAATGCGCACATCAAAGTGTACTATAACTTGCTGCTGACCGGCACACCGAACTCGCTCAAACGCTTCTTCAAAGACCTCGAAAACGGTCTCGCGACACGTGTTTGCTTCGCGCAATTGCCGGATACATCGTTTACCGAGATTCCCATCTTCGCCCCATATACGGAAGCGGAGAAAGAGGAGATCATCCGTTGGGCACGCAGATTGGATTCCGAGCAAGGTACTATCGTTTGCCCCGAAGTCGGAAAGGTTATCAGCGATTGGTTGGAGCGCAAACGCCAGCAGGCTATTGACGCAGACAGCCACGCAATGGATATTCTCCGCCGCCGTTCCGCAGTAATGGGGTTCCGTGCCGGTATGCTCTGCTACCTTTTGGAAGACCACAAATATACGGACATCGTAGGTCAGTTCGCAGAATGGGTAGCCGAATATGTGTTCCGCAATCAGATGGAGCTCTGGGGCGACCAGATGGAGCAAGAACTGACAGGAGCTTTGGAAGTCATTTCCAGCGACAGAGGCAGCGTCCGTTCATTACTAGAATTACTTCCGGAAGAGTTTACCGCCGCAGACCTTATTAAATTGCGCGCGCGTAAAGGACAATCCGTCAAAGCATCTGCCGTGAGCATGGTTCTCAATCGCTGGCGCAATAACCATCGTATCGTCAAGATCAACGAAACAACGTGGCGAAAGACCAACTACTAACAAGAAAAGAGACGAGCACAACTGCTCGTCTCTTTCACTTTTCACTACATTCACACATTTTTATGTGTTCATTCTTAAAAGACTATATCAATAGATTGCTCATTAACAATTTTATCAATAGTATCGTTTAATATTTTGAGAAGACGTTTTGCTGTCTTGTCAAGTTCGTAAATGCCCGCCGATGCGTTGTATTTATTGTCAACATCCAAGAATGTATCTACGGTGCAATCTTCCGTATTATAGTCTTGCGGATTGTGATATAATGCTGCTATCTCTTTTTGCTTAGAATCTGGGAAATTAGGTATATTCAACAGTGCGAATTGATATTTCGTAAAACTATCGGCGCCAGAACCAGTAATAGCTATCGTTTTAAGGTATTCATTTGTTCTTAAATATCCTAATATTTGACTGATAAAAATGGTCTTATATAGTTCTTGTCCTTTAAAGGCAATATGAACGCTATCAATGTTTGTTATTATATCATCTATTGGTTCGCAGAAAACCAAGTTGCGTCCCATATCTCCTCTACATGAAAATATTATTTCGCCCATTGAAATCGTTTTTAATTTTCTTGGATTTCCTAAATATTGATATTGTACTACTGTTTGGGCGTCTGTAAAATTCTTAGACAAAGCCAACCGATAATAACCTTTATGTGGATTATCGTCATAGATACTCTTTCCTATATTTGACTCTTGCAAATTCTGCCCTCTTGAAATATCAACTTTCTCATTATTGAGTTTCAAAAATGGCGTATAACCATTACTATAGTTTTTGATACAAGCATCTTGTTTCCAGAAGTTCTCAGAATATAATCCAGTATCTAATCGCCCAACTTTTAATAAATCTTTGATTGTCGGCAAACGATAAGCATTGACACCTTGATTTTGATTATTGGTAAGTTCGTTATCTATTAGATGCAAGATTTCTTCATGCTTTTTCTTAATAAGTTCGTACTTGTTCAAACACGCCCTCATCAAAGCCGATACATATTTAATTATATTCTCGTCCTTCGGTATAGGAATAACAACTTTATCCATTGCATTACTATCCAATCGTGGATACATTCCACGTGTCTGAAAACCGAGAATTTGTTCTATAAAGAAATCTGTCCGGAGTACGGCCAAAAGGTATTCTTTTGTTATCCGCTGATCCACTTCTTTTATTACCGTAATAGCAGGAGAGCAACAATGATTATCTTTATCCGAAATTAACATTCCGAAACCGCCTCTGTAAGTTCGTACTGTCGAGATGAGAAGGTCGTTAGGCTTGCAGAGTTTGGGATTTTCAGAAGGCAAATCAAGTCCAAAATCTGTTCTGTATTGTACCGTGCCATTGGAAATATCTATATCGCCAATCTCAGAGTATTGATATTGCTTGCTCTTAACAACAGTTACTTTTTGCTTACGCTCTTTGCATATTTTTGAAAGCGGCTCAAATAGTTCGGTATTTGATGGTAAAAAGCGCGTATATTTTGAGGGCGCAAAGATAGCATCATTCTGCTTGCACTCACTCAAAGTAATTGATGTTGGGACTCCAATGTATTTATAACTCATAACTATTTCGCTTTAATAAACAAGTCCTGTAACGTTTGCTCTTGACCTAAACACCATTGTTTAAAATCTGCAATAGTTGATGTAAAATCTTCATTCAAGAGAGCGTTGCCATTCTCATCTATTTCCGTTTCAAAAGTATCATAATTGAATTTATAAGTGGGAGCGAAGTATTTTACGCGTTTTAGAGTCTTTACCTCGTAACCTACATTTTTAATATCACGCACAAAGATTTCGTAATTATGTTCCTTCAAACGTTTTAATTCGTTCTCAGCCGGTTTATATGCAACGATAATGGTTGTGTTTACGCCTGTTTCTGCAAATACATTAGCTGGCAAATCGAAGAGTGCCACAATACGCATTTTTTCCATTAACCACTGACGTGCTTTTTTATGCGCGTCAATACTTGCTATTGAATTGGATAATACAATACCTAAACGCCCATTTTCCTTAAGAATACGATATGCGTTTTCGAGAAATATAACGCCCATGTCAATTTTTGTAGCGTCTTTGGTCGATTGTGCTTTTTTCCCCTTCTTCTTCGTGGGCTGTTCTTCTGTCTCAATTGGGTTCTTACCGTATAAATTCCACAACTCATAGCATTGGATCATCGCCTTGTCCTGTTCACTCTGCGGAACAAAAGCACGGTCTTCCCCAAATGGTGGGTTGGTAAGAACAACATCAAATTTTTTGAGTTGCTTATTATCTGGACGATTATCCCAATTTCCATTTTTATTCATAGATGGAATTAGGTCCAATGTCTCTCCTTGTGCGTCAAACTTAGTTAAAAGTGAGCCGTATCCTGGTTGAGTTTCTATTTTGGCATTGCCATCACCATTAAGCAGCATATTCAACGTAGCCAAACGCACCATTTGGTCGTCTATATCCATGCCAAAGATATTCTTGTCGTCTAATTTGCTATTGGAATTTACATACGACACAGAAAGAAAATCGGCAATACCAACCGTTGGATCAATAACGGTTTCTCCATTACGCGGATTTATGATGTTCACGAGGAACTCTATCATAGGTAATGGCGTAATAAATTGTGCGTGTTGCTCCTTGGAGAATTGTCCCGCAAACTTATAAAACACCATCTGGTATAAGTCTGTTTTTTGTGACCGAACGAATGAATAATCTTGGAATTGAGTAATAACCTCTATTAGAATTTTAATATGATTCTCGTTGCGGAAATCAAAAATATTATCTTTTAAAATACGATGATATACCGTTTTTGCTTCTTCTAACAAAATTCTCATTCGCGAAATCATCCGCTGGACATCCTCATCTGCCAGAGTAGTATATTTAGCTTCTTCTGGCAATATATAGAAAAGTAAATGACGATTGGGAAATTTCTCATTTTGCTTTTCGTCATATATTTTAATAGAAAGAATGTTAATAAGAATAGTAAAACCAAGTTGGTTAACCATACCCAACTTATCAAGCCTTCTCAAAATAGCCGACATCGCATTTGTGATCTGTGAAGACTGCACACCTGAGATAACGTCCAAGTCTGTAATCGAACGTTTGCTCCTATCTATTTCTTGCTTCCCTGAATAATTTACAACATGATCAAGATTAGGAATATTAAGATAGCTATCTGGGAGATGCAACGACAATTCCTTGGTCCCGCTTTGTTCTCCTTTGAGATTAAATTCGTCACTATAGCGGACAAAACGGTTATTGAATCGACGGAACAAATACAATCTTTCGGTATCATAGAGTACGCCGAGACAAAAGTCTGCTTCCGACTCTCTCATGTAAGCCTTCAGCTGCTTGTCCCATACCTCTGAGATATTTTTGCCATCTTCTTTTTTGAACTCAAGGGCAGCAACTAAATGTTTTCGCAGCCAATCTAACGAGTCGGAACTATTATTAGTGTGATAGTCTTTGTATTTCTCGAACCAAATTGCATCGTCGAAAATAGCGGCATCGATCTTGATGGCTGCCGACGACTTATTCCCCTTTGGAAAGTGAACTTCAGTGCCGATTAAATCTTTTGCAAACAAACCAGCATGTACAATAGCATACAAGAATTGCCATTTATAATATTGCTCGTTTTTACTACCATCTGTTTTTTGCAAATGGGTTTGTTTGTTTTGCGTTAAATGATCAGGCAAAAAACAAAGGTAATCATTCGTATTACCATATTGCGCGTCAAATTCTTGTTTTGCTCCTGTAAAAGTCATATCTCGGTTATTGTTTTATTCTTATTATTTCTCCATATTTTTGCGCAAGTCATCCAACTTGACACCATTATAGGTGAACCAGAGTGTGCCTTGCACGGGATGGTCAAATCCTTTAAGCTGCTGCGCTAAAGCCGACAACGAAGTAGTTTGACCATTATATTCTATGTGGCGGTCGTCTATTACTTCAGGTTGCACGTTCTTGTCGTCTATAAACACAACTTTTTCGCCAGCTTTTATTCCGCACATAGAGAAACGGAAAGCACCACGGCGTGCGTTCTCCTGTACTTCGTTGGCTATCTGCTCATCTATAACCTCGTGGCCTTCCGGAGTAAGTCTTTTTAGGCACTCTGTCGTTCCGCTTATTTTCGCTATGCTCTCCAGAATGGAATAAGCATCTTCCGCAGACATGGCATAGAATTCTTTTACGCGTTTCTTTCCGTCAAATGTCTCAATGGTGCGCAGATCTGGATTGAGGTTATCAATCAGCTTGTGCAACTCCATATCGGTCAGTTCGCTCTTAACCTCATATATCGCGTACACGCGGAAAGCAAACGGAACGGTCTCACTACGATTCAATTGACGCAGCCGTTTCTCGATGTCGTGTGCGTAACCGATTTTTACATACTCCTTGAATGATGGATTAGTCAGGATATAAATAACTCCTTTATTCTGTGCCATGGTCGTTGATTATTTCGCGGTATCCTAATGTTACTTTATCTTCCGGCATACAATAATCCCAACATCCATTTTTTGCCATACAATGGATGAATTGAATTGCATCGGGGTAGCCAAGATCTGCCGAATGAAGAATCATTATATCGGCATCCTCTTTGTTTGGAGTGGGATATCCTGGAATGAATTCAGAATAGCTTTCTTTCAAATAATAGGTCATGCCGGTAACGAACAATCCTTTCGGGTCGTCATCCTTATACGCGATAGCCGCGTAGTAATTTAAGGAGTCCGGATTGAAGAACAACTTCTTGCTGATGAACACAGGCTCGCCATCTTCCGGTCTTGATACCGCTTCCTTACTCTTTGCTTCGTCCTTGTAGCCCCATACGACTACCAATGCAGCAAACACAATTCCAATAAATACAAGTGTCTTTTTCATACATTTGTTCGTTAGTATACAACACAAAAAGCGCAGGACCTGTAATTGTTACTTGTCCCGCGATTTAGAGGTCTTCGCATTGCCTATCCACTCCAGAAACAAGCAACACAGAGCCTACGCTAAAAAAGTATATAGTTCTCCCATAGCGATAGGAGGGTTATATACCCAACGCAGACATCTATCGTTGCATTGTCTTGACAGTGGATTTTTGAAAGTTGCGAAGTTTCTAAATCGTCAAAACAAGCGTCAATAAACGCCTTTTTATGTACTCACTTTTTTACACTGTTGAGCCCAGTGGTAATGGTTCAAAAACCTTTGCGGGTGCAAAGGTACATAATTTTTTTGACCTGAGCAAATAAAAATTTATTTTTTTATTTTTTTCTTTCACTCTCTCACACTTTCACGCATCAATGTCCCTTGTACCTTTTCCTTAGTTCCTTCTCTCCTTTTATCTTCTTTTGATCTCATGTTTACCTTGTTCCCTTTTGCTCCATTTTCACACCAAAAAGGAACAACCCATATCCACACTTACCTTGTTCCCCTTTTATGATTTTTGCCACAAAAAGGAACAACCTTCTTATCTACTTTGTTCCCTATTTTACCTTGTTCCCTTTCCCACAACCCTTGTTTTAACTTGTTCCCTTTTACTCCAATTCTCTACCAAAAAGGAACAACCCATACCCACACATAGCTTGTTCCCTTTTTGCGAATTTTTCAATAAAAAGGAACAACCTTCTTATCTACTTTGTTCCTTATTTTACCTTGTTCCCTCTCCCCTTGTTCCTTCTTTTACCCACACCTTGTGGGTCAATTTCTTTGCCTTGTTCCCTTTCCCATAACCCTTGTTTTAACTTGTTCCCTTTTACTCCAATTCTCTACCCAAAAAGGAACAACCCATACCCACACATAGCTTGTTCCCTTTTTGCGAATTTTTCAATAAAAAGGAACAACCTCTTGCACATATCAAAATTTTTCCGTACCTTTGCACCCGATTTGGCATATTCCCTTTTTCTGCAACTAAGCGAATAAAGGGAACAACCCATCCACAACAGCCATGAAGATATATTTGAAGTACAACGCAGAGAGCGAGAAATATGCGCTCTCGGTGATCAACGCACTACAAAAAGCCGGACACGAAGTATTTGACAGAACATTCTTCCGCGATGAGACGAATGCCCTCCAAGCATGCCATCTGGCTATCGAACTCAAGGACGGAAAACTAATTGAGAAAACGAAACCGGCCGACAAGCCAAGTGCCCCAAAAGGTCTCAGAAAAGACACGGGCGATCGTGTGGCAAAACTCGTGCTTACATTGGGCAAGAAAGTGCTGCCGCGTCGGCAATTAGTTGCCGATCTGGGGCTTAAGCAGAAGAGTCGCCGCGTGTTCATCTACAATTATTGGAAGCCGTGCTGGGACCGCGGGCTAATCGATCTGGCTTACTCTGCCGTTCCCAACAAACCCGAACAAGCCTACCGCCTTACAGCGAAAGGCCTTGACCTCTACGCCCAACTGACCGGCGAAACAGAGTAGTGTTTTCACATAAATCACACTTTCACACATCTTTGTATCTTCTTTCTTCTTCGTCGCTTACGATTATTAAAGAGCCTCGCGTTAGCGTATATCAGCATGTACTCCTGCAAAAACGTTCTTTTGCGGTTGGGGCCCGCAAAAGCACGAGCGGGGGGCACCGTGTTTTTTGAGGAGTATATGCGCTATTATCTGCATAGTCTTAGGCTCTTTAATAATCACGGATTTGCAATCCGCCATGCAAAAAAATGCAAAAAAATTTGCATATGTGCAATTTTTGTAGTACCTTTGCACCCGCAAAGGTTGTGAAATGAAAATTGCTTTTACTACAGCGTTGCCAAAAGAAGGATTCAGGCGCCTCGCAGAGCGAGGTGTATTGGAAGTTGCAGAGCGGGAAGAGGCGGAAGTATTAGTGAGCACGTTCGATTATAAGGTGCCGCGGGAGATGATTGAAGCCATGCCGAAGTTGCGGTTGATTGCTAATTTCGGTGCGGGATTCAATAATATTGACCTTGATGCCTGCCGCGAACGGGGTATTCGTGTGACGAACACACCCCAACCGGTGATAGAGCCTACGGCAGAGTTGGCTTTTGCCCTCATGATTGATTTAGCTCGTCGCGTGAGTGAGTTTGATAGAGCCGTCAGAAGTCAGATTTCAGAAGTCAGCTCTTTTGAAGGATTTGGTGTGATGCGGAACCTCAGTCACTCGTTATATGGCAAGACGCTGGGTATCCTCGGCATGGGACGTATCGGGCAAGCCTTAGCGAGGAGAGCCGCGGCATCCGGGATGAGGATTATTTATCATAACCGACACGAAATCAATGGTGACGCGCTAAAAGCGCTTAATGGAGGGAATGATGAAATGGTGAAATACGTGGATTTTCAGACGCTCTTGCAGGATAGCGATTTCCTCAGTCTGAACCTACCCTACACGCCGGAAGTGCATCACATCATCGGTAAACCTGAATTGGGTATGATGAAACGCAGTGCGTACCTTATCAACACCGCGCGCGGCGCACATGTGGACGAGCAAGCGTTGGTAGAAGCATTGCAAAACGGCATCATCGCCGGTGCGGCACTGGATGTGTATGAGAACGAGCCGCACATCACGCCGGAGTTACTTACACTCCCCAACGTTGTGCTTTCGCCGCATACGGGAACCGGTACTTGGGAAGGACGCATCGCTATGTGCGAGAACGTATGCGACAATATCCTCGCCTTTGCCGAGAGGCGGACAAAGGACATGAATATTGTCATTTGACATTTTAGATTTTAGATTTTAAATTTTAGATAGTATTATGAAAAAGAGCATTCTTTTTGTAGCAGCCGCTATCATGATGGCGGGCTGCGGATTCTTGAAAAACAGCAGTAGTTCCAACCAACAAACAGCAAGCAGTCAAGCTGCGACAACGACCACAACGACTACCACGGCGCAAGCAGGTAACACGGCGCAGACGGCAGGACAAGGTGCCGGGAACGCGCTGCTGAACCTCTACAACCAGTACAAAGCGGACGGCAACAAGTTTGATTACAAAAACATGCAGAACATCCTGAACACCGTGACGCTGGTTGCTAACTGCGAGGGACTCAAAGACAACTACAAAGACAAGACTTATCTGTCGGAGTTCGGCAAAGGTATGATGGCTTCTTCGCTGGGTCTGATCACGCAGGACAACGTGGAAGATGTAACCAACAGCCTTGTGACGATGGTGAAGGAAAGCGACACCGTGAAATCTGCTACGCAGACGGCACAGAACACAGCTAATTCCGCTGCTTCGTATGCCAACACCGCTGCACAGTATGCAGGTGCTTTGAGTACTATTCTTGGTGCATTTGGAGGTAACAAATGAGCATCGTAGATCGTTTTCTCAAATACGTCTCGTTCTGCACGACGAGCGATGAGAACACCGGCATGACGCCTTCCACGCCCGGGCAGATGGAGTTTGCCAAGTACTTGGCGGACGAACTGAAAACCATCGGTCTGAGCGAGGTGACGCTCGATGAGAACGGGTATATCATGGCGACGTTGGAGAGTAATCAGTCGTCAGCTGTCAGTAATCAGCCGGTCATCGGTTTTATTGCCCACATGGACACCAGTCCTGACGCAAGCGGAAAGCACGTAAAGGCGAGCATTGTGAAGGCAGAAGAGCGCGATTATATTGACGCTCGTTATGCCGGGCAAGATGTGATTGTGACGGACACAACGACGCTGCTTGGTGCAGACGACAAAGCGGGTATAGCGGAGATCGTTACGGCCATGGAGTACCTGATTCAGCATCCCGAGATCAAGCACGGCAAAGTGCGTATCGGCTTCACGCCGGACGAAGAAATCGGTCAAGGAGCTGACCATTTTGACGTAACAGCTTTCGGTGCCGATTTTGCCTACACGATGGACGGCGGCACTATTGGCGAATTAGAGTTTGAGAACTTCAACGCCGCTTCTGCAAAGATCAAAGTGCACGGTTTGAATGTTCACCCCGGTTACGGTTATCACAAGATGCGCAACTCCATGCGTATTGCCAATCAGATCATCCTGATGTTACCTCGTTGGCAAAGTCCTGAGCACACACAAGGATACGAAGGATTCTATCATTTGGTAGGCATGAACGGAACGGTAGAAGAGACCACGCTCAGTTACATCATCCGCGACCATGACCGCACGCAATTCGAATACCGCAAACGTGAACTGGAGCACTTGGTGCGCAAAGTTAACACGGAGTTTGGTGAAGGGACGGCAGAGATCGATATACGCGATCAGTATTATAATATGCGCGAGAAGATCGAACCCGTAATGCACATCATCGACCTTGCCAAAGAAGCGATGACCGCTGTAGGTGTGACGCCGAACGTGAAGCCTATTCGCGGCGGTACGGACGGCGCACGTCTGTCGTTCGAAGGTCTGCCCTGCCCTAATATCTTCGCCGGCGGAGAGAATTTCCACAGCCGCTATGAGTACCTTCCGGTTCCGTCGTTAGAGAAAGCGATGCAAGTTATTTTAGAAATCATAAAAAAAGCATAATATGTTAAAAACAACACCGTTTACAGACATCCATATTGCGTTAGGCGCAAAGATGGCTGAGTTCGCAGGCTTTAACATGCCTATCCAATACCCTATGGGTATTAACCAAGAGCACATGATCGTTCGTGAAGGCGTAGGTGTGTTCGATGTCAGCCATATGGGCGAGTTCTGGGTAAAAGGCGAGAAAGCCTTGGATTTTCTGCAATATATCACCACAAACGACCTGTCGGTCATCGCTGCCGGTAAGGCGCAGTACACCTGTATGCCGAACGGCAAAGGCGGTATCGTAGATGATTTAATCATCTACAAGTACTCCACGACCAAGTACCTCATGGTTGTCAACGCCGGCAATATTGACAAAGACTGGGCGTGGGTGAATAAGATCCGCGATGAGAAGTTCAAAGACGCTGATTTGAAACTTGAGAACGCAAGCGAGCGCTACGGTCAGTTAGCCGTTCAGGGCCCCAAAGCAACCGAGTTACTGCAACTGCTCACGGACGCTGACCTCAAGTCTATCGACTACTATGCGTTCCGCGAATGGAGTTTCGCCGGCGTGCCGGGTGTTATTCTCAGTAATACCGGCTACACCGGAGCAGGTGGTTTCGAACTTTATTTCCCTGCCGACAAAGGCAAACAGATCTGGGATGCGCTCTTCGAAGTAGGCAAACCGTTCGGTCTCGCGCCGATTGGTCTGGGTGCACGTGACAGTCTGCGTTTGGAGAAGTGGTACTGCCTCTACGGCCATGATATCGATGATACCACTTCGCCGCTAGAAGCTGGCTTAGGATGGATCACGAAACTGGATGCCAAGGACTTTATCGACCGCGATTTCCTCAAACAGCAGAAAGCCGAAGGCGTGAAGCGCAAACTGGTACATTTCGAGTGCCTGGAGCGTGCTATTCCGCGTAATGGTTATGAGATCTGCGACGAAGCAGGTAACATCATCGGTAACGTCACTTCGGGCATCATGCTGCCGAACACCAAAGTGGGCATCGGAATGGGTTACGTGAAGACCGAGTTCGCCAAGAAAGAGAACATCATCTACATTAAGATTCGCGAGAAGTTACAGCCGGCAAAGATTGTGTAAGGTGTAAAGTGTAAGGTGTAATGGGAAAGAACGTAGCATTGGTTTTGGGTTCGGGCGGCGCGCGCGGATTAGCGCACATCGGAGCTATCGAGGCCCTCGAGGAAAGGGGTTATACCATCACGAGTATAGCCGGCTGTTCGATGGGTTCGATCATCGCCGGTATGTATGCTGCCGGGCAACTCAAAGAAGCCAAAGAGTGGTTTTTGAGTGTCGATAAGCAGTTGATTCTCAGAATGATGGACATCAACCTGCTGAGCAGCAACTCGTTGGTGAAAGGTCAACGCATCATTCAGGAACTGCAGAAAGTGGTGCCTGATTGTCCGTTGGAAAACTTGCCGATTCCGTGTACGATCGTAGCATCCGACTTGATGCACACGGAGGAAGTGGTGTTCCGCACCGGTAGTCTGTTCCAAGCCGTGCGGGCATCTATCAGTATTCCGCTTTTCTTCAGTCCTGTGCAGATGGGTGAACGGCTGCTTGTGGACGGCGGTATTCTGAATCCGCTGCCGCTGCATGTTGTGAAGCGCACGGAAGGCGATATTCTGGTAGCGATGGACATCAGCGGAAAAGACAGTATGCCGGTAAATACCGAGTATGAGCCGATAGACGTGGAAGGCAAGTTGGCAGAGATCACAGCCAAAGGTATCCCGGTGCCTAAGTCATGGGAGAACCAACTGCGTTCGTTGGGTAAGAAAGTAGATACCATCCGTGAGCATCGCGCCAAGGACCTCGGCAGCAAATTCAATTTCGCAGGTATGTTAGACCGCATGAGCGACATGCAGATACAGCAGAACACCCTACTCTCGCTACGTCTGACGCCGCCGGATATACACGCCGTCATGCGCCAGTACGCCTATAACACCTTCGATTTCGACAAAGCGGAGCAGATCATTGCGGACGGCAAACGCATCATGAACGAAGCGCTGGATACATATGAAGGATAGGCGGGAATATATCATCCGAAAGGCGATGGAACTGTACGCGCTCAAGGGCTTTCAGAATGTGAGTGTGACTGACTTGCAGAATGCCCTCGAAATGGGACGCGGATCGTTCTATTACTATTTCGCCGATCAGGATGAGTTGTTCCAGACCTGCATGGAGCGTTATTTCCTCGAACCCAAACAGCAAGCGCTGAGTCTCATTCCGGAGGATGCCGGTATCGACGATATGATTGCAGCCATGATGCAGTATTTAGGGACGTTGGAAAAAGCCCTCATGACCTTCGATATCAAGACCATAAACACCAGTAACGTCAATAATCTGATGTTTACGGCTTACAGCCGTTTTCCTGCCTTGCATCGCAAAGCACAACGTTTGGCGCTGAAGGAACTGGAACTATGGCGCAAGGCTATTTACCATGACCAGCGAGCCGGAATCGTCCGACGCGATATAGATCGAGACCAGGTTGCGCTGATGTTCGCGCACATCAAAAACAGTTACGACTCCGGCCTCGGACAGACCCAAATGGACTTTTCATTATTGGAAAAAACATATTCAGAATTCCATAAAATATTAAAAAAATAAAAAAAAGTGCGATTTTCGAACGATTATTCGAAAAATTATTTGTACCTTTGCAGCCGAAATCAAAAATTCGTCAATATATTATGGCAACGAAACACTATTTATCGTACTTACAAGAGACGATGCACCAGAACTGGAACGGTCTGGCAATGACCGATCTGGACGGTGAGAACAAATACACGTATGCAGAATTAGCTGCAGCCATCGCCAAACTGCACACCACGTGGAAACAGGTGGGCATCAAAGAGGGTGACAAGATTGCGCTCTGCGGTCGTAACTGCGCCAACTGGGGCTTGCTGTTCCTGGCTATCGAGAGTTACAAAGCGGTGGTAGTCAGTATCCTGCCCGATTTCACACCGGAAGGTATCTACTCGCTGGTTGACCACTCGGAGGCGGTGCTGCTGTATGTAGGTCCGAACGTGAAGAAGAAGATCGACACTACGCAGATGAAGGGCCTCAAGGCTACTATCTTCATGGACAACATGAGCATCGTGGAGGCGGATGATAAGTTCCGCAAGAAATTTGAGGGTGTAGAGGCTGCATTCCAAAAGGCTTATCCGAACGGCGTAACGCTGGAGGATGTGCATTATCCTACGGATAACTACGACGACTTGGCTGTCATCAACTATACATCCGGCTCTACCGGCAACCCGAAAGGTGTGATGCTGACGCATTTGAACCTGAGCGGAAACGTAGAGTTCGCACACACGCGTATTCCTCATAAACCGGGCGATACGGTGCTGTCGATGCTGCCTATCGCACACATGTTCGGGTTGATGTTCGAGTTCCTGTATCAGGTCTGCGAGGGCGCGCAGGTGTATTTCCTGACGCAAGCTCCTACCCCGACGGTACTGATGAAAGCGTTCGCACAAGTGAAGCCTTTCATGATCCTGACCGTACCTCTGGTGATTGAGAAAATCATTCGCAAAGGTGTGCTGCCGAAGATCAGCAGTCCGCTGGCTAAGATCATGTGGAAGACGCCGCTGCTCAAGAATGTGATCCGCGGTAAGGTCAAAGAGGGTCTGGACAAGACTTTCGGCGGTCAGTTGCGTTATCTCATCATCGGCGGCGCGGCGCTCAACGGCGAAGTAGAGCAAGTGCTGCATGATATCAAGTTCCAATACTGCGTAGGTTACGGTATGACCGAATGCGGTCCGCTCATCAGTTATGAAGACTGGTGGGACTATGCGTTCCACAGCTGCGGAAAAGAGCTGCCGCAATGCCATGTGCGCGTAGATTCCGAGAACCCGACGGAGAAAGACGGTGAGATCCAAGTGAAAGGTATCAACGTCATGATGGGTTATTACAAGAACGACGAGGCTACCAAAGCTGTCTTCACCGAAGACGGTTGGATGCGCACGGGCGACCTCGGCGTGCTGGACAAACAAGGCAATATCTATATCCACGGTCGTTCGAAGAACATGATCCTCGGCCCGAGCGGACAAAATATCTACCCGGAGGAGCTGGAGGACAAACTGAACTGCATGCCGTGCGTAGCTGAGTCCATCGTGGTGGATCGCGACCATAAACTGGTTGCGCTGGTCTTCCCGGACACCACGGCGGATGGCAAGAAACTGCTGGGCACCAAGAGTCTGACCCAACAGATGGAAGAGAATCGCATTGTGGTCAACAAAGACCTGCCGCAATATAGCCAAATCAGCGCTATCGAATTAGTGGCTCAGGAGTTTGAGAAGACTCCTAAGCGCTCCATCAAACGTTACTTGTATAAGTAACGTACCCCGCACTGCAGGTAGGGTCTGCAGTGTTTCTGTAAATAATAAGTGAGTAAAGTAGATGGATTCCTTCTCTGTAAGGAATCAAAGCAAGCACGTAACTGGGAAGCTATGTGCTTGTTTTTTTTGAGCGCAAAAGCAATTATCTATCGAAAAATTTGCATATATGAAAAAAAAGCAGTAATTTTGCAGCGCAAAATTGATTTGACGATGACAAAACATTATCTACACTATTTGACAGACGTCATGACGCATCAATGGAATGATGCGGCGCTGACGGACTACGGAGAGAATCACGAATACACGTTCGGCGAGTTGGCAAAGGAGATGTTGCGCCTGCATATTCTCTTTGAATTGTTGGGCATCAAGCGCGGTGATAAGATTGCGCTGGCAGGTCGTAACTGTGCTAATTGGGCGGTAGCGTACCTGGCGATCGCGGCATACGAAGGGGTGTGCGTGAGCATCCTGCAGGACTTCACGGCAGAGGACATCGCGCATCTGCTGGAGCACTCGGACGCCGAACTGCTCTTCGTCGGGCCGTATGTATGGAAAGATCTGCAGACGCAGAAGATGCCGAAAGGGATTAAAGCAGCGCTGTCGCTGACTGATTGGTCGCCTCTCTACACCAAGAAAGGCGTCACTATGCCGGACAAAGAGCAGATAGAGAAAGCATTCAAAGAGAAATTTCCTTACGGCATCGAGCCGAAAGATATTCATTTTGCGGCAGACGAGAGTTCGCTTTCGCTCATCAACTACACGTCGGGTTCGACCGGTAGTCCGAAAGGCGTGATGCTGAACGGTCGTTCGATCAGCAACAACGTGGAGGTAGGTATGAAGATGCTGCCTGTTGATCCGGGTCAACGCCTCGTGTCGATGCTGCCGTTGGCACATATGTTCGGTCAGGTATGCGAACTGCTCTACCCGCTTTGCTCGGGCACGCACATCTATTTTCTGACGAAATCCCCCACCCCGAGTATATTGCTCAAAGCGCTGAAAGAGGTGCAGCCGTACTTGGTGGTGACCGTGCCGTTGGTGATTGAGAAGATATACAAGCAGAAGTTAGACCCGACGCTGAGCAAATGGGCTATCCGTACGTTCTGGCACGTGCCGGGCATCGGCGATTTTCTCAAGAGTCGCGTGAAGAGCGGTTTGCGCAACGCTTTCGGCGGTAAGTTACGTTATTTCATCTGCGGCGGCGCGGCGATGAACCCGATTGTGGAGAAATGTCTGATGGATATACATTTCCCGCTGTCCATCGGTTACGGAATGACCGAATGCGGTCCGCTGATTGGCGGTAACCCTCCGAAGTACTTCAAAGCCCGTACAGGCGGTGTGCCGGTGATGAACATGGACGTGAAGATCGACAACCCGAACGAAGCCGGTATCGGCGAGATACTCGTCAAAGGCGAGAACGTGATGTTAGGCTACTATAAGAACCCGGACGCGACGAACGCTGTTTTCACGGAAGACGGATGGCTGCGCACCGGCGACCTCGGACGACTCGACAAGAAGAAAAACATCTACATCAAGGGCCGCTGCAAGACGATGTTCCTTGGCGCTTCGGGACAGAATATCTACCCGGAGGAGATTGAGGACAAGCTGAACAACCAGGAGGCGGTAGGCGAATCGCTGATTGTGGAACGCGAAGGCAAATTGGTTGCGCTGGTGTTCCCTGACGAGACGCTGACCAAACGCATGAGCCTCGAGGAGATTCAGCAGATCATGCGTGCTAACCTCGAAAAGCTCAACCGCCTGATTCCGTCGTACAGCAAGGTATCCAATATCGAAGTACAAGATAAACCGTTTGAGAAAACTCCCAAACGGTCTATCAAGCGATTCTTATACAAATAATATATCAGAAATTGTATTTGGTCATCAACTGCACTCGGTGATTCGTCACCCAGTGCAGACCCGTTTTAGCAAGGCCGTGCAAGTCGTTCGTGCCTGCTTTTCCGTAGTGCACAGACGTTATCTCATACTCCAGACCAACCTGAAATTTGCCTACTGTGTAAAGGAGCGTAGGTGACAAACGCCACATACGGTTCATATGATTGGGACGAGGTGTAAATAATTCATCCGGATGACCGTCGTTGTTACCGTCATAAAGCGCTTCTTTTGTACCGAGATTCTCTATATAACCCGCAAAGAGAATACCCTGCAGTTTCTGCGAATGTTTGTCTTCCTGCTTGCCTACTTTGCCGCCATAAACGATACTAAGCCACGATGAGGACGTACGGAGCGGTGTATATTCCCACGAACCATCTGCATTCATGGCTTTGACTCCGTAGCCGCCATTCAGGTTCATATGTTCTCCTGCTTCGGCAAAAATACTCTTTGCTTTAATGGAGAAATCTCCTTTCTTATACTGAAGATACAAAAATGGAGAAACTGTCGTTATACGGTCCTTAACTTTCACTACTACCTGTGTAATAGCATCATCTGCCAATACAGTTCCTTGATTTCTCGGACAGATGCTCAATACATCCGCTCCAACACGCATAAGAAAACCCTTGTCGTGGAAACTGAGGCCAAGGTAAGCTTCCGGTGTCTTTGCATACATGATATACTCCGCTGACTGCGTGTTCGGGCCGGTTGATTGATACTGCATTTGCCAAAGACCGGCAACCGTAAGAGTCACATACTTGCCTAACCGAGCATCCAACTTTACCATCGGAGTACGGCTGAACGGACCAAACGGAGCACCACTATTGAGCGAAATTACATCGCAGAGGTCCGCAGCCATCGGATGCCAAGCCTGACCAATCAACAAATCTACGCGTGCGTAATCTTTATTATGATTGATGGGCAGGCTATCCCAGCCGAGCGTCAGATAAGCTTGACGCAAACGAAGTTGCGCCACACCCCCTACATTGTGAGTCCCAGTAAAAGCATCGTACTTTGCTACCACTTTAGTACTCAAACCGGCATAGAAATCCGCTTCAATCTTACCTCCGAACTCCGTGCCGCGCCATTTATATCCGACGATATTAAGTCCCACACGCGTGGTGAGCGAGAGAAAACGAAATGTGGATACCGCGTTGAGATCTTCGCGCGGCACACCGCTCACTGCAGCCTCTGCCTCCGTCTGATTCCAGTTCTCATCTCTCGGCTGATAGTTATACAAATCGCCGGTGCCGGACATCGATTCGCGGCTATCGAACGTAAAATAGTTGCGCACAAAACCATACGGCTTATAGTGCTGCTTCAGATGACTTTTGATCGCCTCTCTCTTGGCTACCTTAGCCGAATCCTGTGCATAGGAGGGCAAGATAGCCAAGAAGCAGAGAACGATGAGTAAGCTATTTCGCTTCATTTCAAACGTTTATTTTACAACAAGTGATAAGCTACGGTGAGACCTGCCATCACGATGGAAACCATCGACATCAGTTTGATAAGGATATTAAGACTCGGTCCCGACGTATCTTTGAACGGATCACCAACTGTATCACCAACAACGGTCGCCTTGTGGCAATCAGAGCCTTTACCACCGAAATGACCTTCCTCTACGTACTTCTTCGCATTATCCCATGCACCACCGGCATTAGCCATGAAGACAGCCAGCACGAAGCCCGTAGCCAGACCGCCGATGAGCAGACCGAGCACACCTGCTACGCCCAGTACCAGACCGGTGATGATCGGCACGATGATAGCGAGGATAGACGGCAGCAGCATCTCGTGTTGCGCACCCTTGGTGGAGATCTCTACGCAACGAGCGTAGTCCGGATCAGCCTTGCCTTCGAGGATACCCTTGATGGTCTGGAACTGACGACGCACCTCTTCCACCATCTTCTGTGCCGCACGACCTACTGCGTTCATGGTCAGACCGCAGAACAGGAAGGCCATCATCGAACCGATGAAGATACCTACGAGCACGATTGGGTTCATCAGGTTGACGTTATATGCGTCCATGAAATCCACGAGGGTCGCTTTGGTAGCCTCGATACCGTTCGGCAATGCCTCGCCGGTACGGATGAGAGCAATCTTGATCTCCTCTACATAGGATGCGAGCAGCGCCAGCGCCGTGAGGGCAGCCGAACCGATAGCGAATCCCTTACCGGTAGCCGCGGTGGTGTTACCCAGCGCGTCGAGCGCGTCCGTACGTTGACGTACTTCTGCGGGCAGACCCGACATCTCTGCGTTACCTCCGGCGTTATCAGCGATAGGACCGTAAGCGTCCGTAGCCAGCGTGATACCTAAGGTCGAGAGCATACCTACGGCAGCGATACCGATACCGTACAGACCCATAGACAGGTTCTCCGGCGAGAACTCTACATGGAAACCGTTAGCACACAGATAAGCCAAGATGATTGCTACACCTACGGTAACAACCGGGATAGCCGTTGACAACATACCCAGCCCCAGACCGCTGATGATCACGGTAGCAGGACCCGTTTGCGAACTCTCAGAAACCTTTTGCGTCGGCTTGTAGCTCTGACTCGTGTAGTACTCCGTCGATTGACCGATGATCACACCGGCGAGCAGACCAACCACTACAGAAAGGCTCACTTGCCACCACTGATTGCTCTCCGTACCGAAGAGCCAAGCGAAGATACCGAAGGTAACCAGCGCGATCAGCACAGCAGCTGTGTTCGTACCGATAGCGAGTGCGCGGAGCAGTTCCTTCATACCCGCACCCTCTTTGGTCTTCACGAGATAAATACCGATGATACTCAGCAGCACACCGCAAGCAGCGATGAGCGAAGGAGCCAAAACGGCCTTCAACTGCAGAGCCGGACAGAACGCGAATGCCGAAGCACCCAGCGCCATAGTAGCCAAGATAGAACCGGCGTACGACTCATACAAGTCAGCACCCATACCGGCCACATCACCTACGTTATCACCTACGTTATCGGCAATCGTAGCAGGGTTACGCGGGTCATCCTCCGGGATGTTATACTCCGTCTTACCAACGAGGTCAGCACCTACGTCAGCAGCCTTGGTGTAGATACCACCGCCAACACGGGCAAACAAAGCCTGGGTTGAAGCACCCATACCGAAGGTCAACATGGTCGTCGTGATCGTGATCAGGTCAGCCTCTGCGCCTACGAGCTTGAGCAGACCCGTTCCGTTCAATACCAGGAACCAACCGGCGATATCCAACAGCGCCAGACCTACCACCGTCAGACCCATCACAGCACCCGAACGGAAAGCTACCTGCAGACCCGAGTTCAGACTTTGGCGAGCCGCATTAGCCGTACGAGCCGAAGCGTAAGTAGCCGTCTTCATACCGAAGAAACCAGCCAAACCCGAGAAGAAACCGCCGGTCAGGAATGCAAACCAAACGATACCGTTCTGCAGGTTAAAATACGCCATCACTGCGAACACAGCAGCCAAGATAACGAATACAATCGTTACCACCTTGTACTGCTGTTTCAGATACGCCATCGCACCCTTACGAACGTGAGAAGCAATGGTCTTCATCAGCTCGGTTCCTTCATCCTTGCCCAACATGGAGCGATAGAAGTAATAAGCAAATCCGAGCGCTAAAACAGATGCCGCCAAAACGACATACATCAATACTGTTAAATCCATAGAATTTGTGTTTTGTTAAAGAAAAAAAATTAGTATTTAAAGTTAAACATAAAGTGTTTGTTATTCGTCACATCATTTTGCGGCGCAAAATTACAAAATCTTCCCCATATACGCAAGCCCGCGCGCAATAATTTCCTTATATCTCTGTAATTTTTATAAAAAATTATAAAATGCTTGCGTATATGAATTATTTTTTGTACTTTTGTGCCGGATTTTGTGGCAACATATAAAAATCACTATATTTTAACAAACAATGGAAAAGAAAAAAAGAGTTTACACCTTCGGCAACGGTAAGGCTGAAGGTAACGCACAAATGCGCGAACTGCTTGGCGGTAAGGGCGCTAACTGTGCGGAAATGAACCTCGTTGGTGTGCCGGTTCCTCCCGGCTTCACCATCACTACTGAGGTTTGTAACGAGTACTACCAGGTAGGTCAGGAGAAGATCGTGGCTGAGCTCACAGAGGAAGTTAACGCGGCTGTTAAGCACGTTGAGGAGCTGATGAACTGCAAGTTCGGCGATCCGAAGAACCCGCTGCTCGTTTCTGTTCGTTCGGGTGCACGCGCATCTATGCCGGGTATGATGGATACCATCCTTAACCTCGGTCTGAACGACACGGTGGCTGAGGGTATGTGCCAGAAGACGCAGAATCCTCACTTCGTTTACGACTCCTATCGCCGTTTCGTACAAATGTACGGCGACGTTGTGCTCGGTATGAAGCCGGTTAACAAAACCGACATCGATCCGTTCGAGGCTATCATCGAGGAGGTGAAAGCCATCCGCGGTATCAAGCTCGACAAAGACCTGAACGTCGATGAGCTCAAGCTCCTTGTAGCTCGTTTCAAAGCCGCTATCAAAGAGCGCACGGGCAAGGATTTCCCGAATGACCCGATCGAACAACTCTGGGGCGCTATCTGCGCTGTGTTCCGCAGCTGGATGAACGAGCGCGCTATCCTCTATCGTAAGATGGAAGGTATTCCTGACGAATGGGGAACGGCCGTTTCTGTGATGGCGATGGTATTCGGTAACATGGGTGAGACCTCTGCTACTGGTGTTTGCTTCAGCCGTGACGCCGCTACGGGTGAGAACCTGTTCAACGGTGAGTACCTCGTGAACGCACAGGGTGAGGACGTGGTGGCAGGTATCCGTACCCCGCAACAGATCACGCTCGAAGGAAGCCGTCGTTGGGCTGCTCTGCAGGGCATCAGCGAAACTGAACGTGCATCGAAATATCCGTCTATGGAAGAGGCGATGCCGGCTCTCTATGCTGAACTGAACGCTATCCAGCAGAAGCTCGAGGACCACTATCGCGACATGCAAGACATGGAGTTCACCGTTCAGGAAGGCAAACTTTGGTTCCTCCAGACGCGTAACGGTAAACGTACCGGTACGGCGATGGTGAAGATCGCTATGGACCTCGTTCGCGAAGGTGTCATCTCCGAGAAAGAGGCTATCATGCGTTGCGAGCCGCAGAAACTGGACGAACTGCTCCACCCTGTCTTTGACAAAGATGCGCTGAAGAAAGCCAAAGTCATCACGCAAGGTCTGCCCGCTTCCCCGGGTGCTGCGTGCGGACAGATCGTCTTCCACGCTGACGACGCACAGGATTGGCACGCTAACGGCCACAAAGTGATCATGGTTCGTATCGAGACCAGCCCTGAAGACCTCGCAGGTATGTCTGCTGCCGAAGGTATCCTTACCGCTCGCGGTGGTATGACTTCGCACGCTGCTGTCGTAGCTCGCGGTATGGGTAAATGCTGCGTTTCCGGTGCAGGCGCTATCCAAGTGGATTACAAGGCTAAGACCGTGAAGATCGAAGGCGTTACCTACAAAGAGGGTGACTATATTTCATTGAACGGTTCGACCGGACAGGTTTACGCCGGTGAGATCCCGACGAAGGCTGCTGAACTCAGCGGTGACTTCAAGGACCTCATGGACCTCTGCGACAAATATACCAAACTGCAAGTTCGTACGAACGCAGATACCCCGCACGATGCACGTGTAGCGCGCGCGTTCGGCGCCAAGGGTATCGGTCTGACCCGTACCGAGCACATGTTCTTCGAGGACAAGAAGATTATCGCTATGCGTGAAATGATCCTCGCTAAGGACGCAGAAGGTCGCGAGAAAGCGCTGGCTAAACTGCTGCCGTACCAGAAGGCTGACTTCAAGGGTATCCTTGAGGCGATGGACGGTTGTCCGGTGAATATCCGTCTGCTCGATCCTCCTTTGCACGAGTTCGTACCCCATGATATCAAGGGTCAGGAGCAAATGGCAAAAGAAATGGGCGTTTCGGTAGAAGAAATCCAGGCACGTGTAGCTTCGCTCGCAGAGAACAACCCGATGCTGGGTCACCGTGGTTGCCGTCTGGGTATCACCTTCCCGGAGATCACCGCTATGCAGACCCGCGCTATCCTCGGTGCTGCTTGCGAACTCAAGAAAGAGGGCAAGAACCCGATGCCGGAGATCATGGTGCCGCTCATCGGTATCTTGTACGAGCTCAAGCAACAGAAAGAGATTATCCAGAAAGTGGCGAAAGAAGTGTTCGCAGAGTATGGCGTAGAAGTAGAGTTCGAGATCGGTACGATGATCGAGATCCCGCGTGCTGCTTTGACCGCAGACCGCATCGCTACGGAAGCGCAGTACTTCAGCTTCGGTACCAACGACCTCACGCAGATGACCTTCGGTTACAGCCGTGACGATATCGCTTCCTTCTTGCCGGCTTACCTCGAGAAGAAGATCCTCAAAGTGGATCCGTTCCAGGTACTCGACCAGAAGGGTGTGGGTCAACTCATCAAGATGGCGGTAGAGAAAGGTCGTGCCGTTCGTCCGGGATTGCGTACCGGTATCTGCGGCGAGCACGGTGGTGAACCGAGTTCCGTTAAGTTCTGCGCACGCGTGGGTATGAACTACGCTTCTTGCTCACCGTTCCGCGTACCTATCGCTCGCCTCGCTGCAGCTCAAGCTGCCGTAGAGGATGAAGCGTGAAACAATCGTTCGAGCTTACTTCGCGAGATAAGAAAAGCGCACCGCTGAACGTCCGATGGACGTTTAGCGGAGTAAGTGCGCGGACGCGAGCGGCAAAAGTACCCACTTTTGACGCATAGAACAACCTTATTGAATAATTTACAAAAATAGCGTACCTTTGCGGGTACGCTATTTTTTTGTTATGCCTCGGAGAATTGGTCTTTGCCTACTCCGCAGAGGGGACAGGTCCAATCTTCGGGAAGAGATTCAAAGGGAGTGCCGGGAGCAATGCCGTTCTCCGGATCACCTGCTGCGGGATCGTACTCGTACCCGCAGACATCACAAATGTACTTTGCCATAAGTTCTTAATTTTAGTGAGTTAATATTTCAGCTTGCGCTTATTTCGCTAACAAGGCGTCGGCCAGTGCCTCTAATTCCGCTGTTTGTTCGGGTTTCAGGGCACCGCGGATGGTGACGGTAGGTTCGACGATGTCGATATTCTTGCAACCGGCGAGCATTTCACGCATGACGCGTACGGCCTGCGGAGCCCAAGAGCCATTCTCCACGAGTGCTACGCGGCGGTTCTGGTACGCTTTGAGGCGCAGTTTATGCAGAAACAGGTGCATAGCAGGGAAGATATCGCCATCGTACGTAGCGCAGCAGAGCACAAGTCGGTTCATGCGGAAGGCATCTTCAATCGCCTCCGCTATGTCGTCTCGGCTGAGGTCGGTGATCGCTACCTTACCGGCATTCTTGGCTTTGAGGATGTCGGCTATTTGGTGCGCTACTTTCGCTGTATTACCATGGATAGAAGCGTACGCCACAAGGACTCCTTCGGTCTCCACACCGTACGCACTCCAGATCGTATAGAGTCGCAGCGCCTCGTCCTTTTTGGCTCCTTCGAGCATCGGACCATGAAGCGGCGCAATCGTAGCAATAGGTTTGTCGGCAAGTTTCTTGAGCACGTTCGTTACGGCTACGCCGTACTTACCGACGATATTGAAATAATAACGTCTTGCCTCGCAAGCCCAATCGTCCTCGTCGGCATGATAGACACCGAACTTACCGAATGCATCAGCGGAGAAGAGCACTTGTTCTTCCGGGCACCAGGTCATGATAACTTCCGGCCAATGAATCATGGGCGCAGCGATGAACTGCAGCGTGAGGCCGCCGAGGTCTATGGTTTGGTTTTCCGCTACGATCTGCACGTTCGGCGCGTCGATAGCGAACTGCTGCATAAGTGTCACAGCCTGCTTGGAGCAGAGGACAGTAGCCTGCGGATATTGCGCCAGGAAAGCGCCGATAGCGCCGCTGTGGTCGGGCTCCATATGTTGGCAAACGAGGAAATCAGGTGTGCGACCATTGAGTGCCTCCGACACCTTATTTAACCACGCCCGCGCGCAACGCGCGTCAACAGCATCCATCACCGCTACTTTCTCGCTACCGAGCGCCAGATAACTATTGTAGCACATACCTTCCGGCAGTTCATACTGACTCTCAAACAAATCCAATTCGGCATCATCACAGCCTACATACTTGATTTTTTGCATAGAATTTCAAAATTTTGTGCAAAATTACTGCTATTTTTTGATATACGCAAGCGAGAAATAGAAAAAAGTGAAGGTAAAAATGCATTTTTTTGTCAAAATATTTGCGTATGTAAAAAAAAAGCAGTACTTTTGCACCCGCTTTTGAAAAAAAGCATCCGGGTGCTATCGTCTAGTGGCCTAGGACAACGGCCTCTCACGCCGTAAACCCCGGTTCGAGTCCGGGTAGCACTACTGAAAAAAGACTTATTCGCGTCAGAATAAGTCTTTTTTCATTTTTTTTGTAAAAAAATGCAGAAAGATTTGCGTATGTGGGAAAATTGTTGTACCTTTGCACCCTGAAAGAATTTTGAACATGTTCATGCGAACGCATTTATCTCGCACATTGCTCATTTTGAGCGCATTACTGCTTCTTACGACTACCATGGAGGCCAAAAAGTACAATGAGAAGATTGTATGGTCTCAGAAGCCGCGTAGCAGTAATGGTTTGTATACCGTTAAGAACTTCTTCGTTTCTAACGGTATCAGCATCAATGCGAATGCGATGTATTATTTCGGCGATGTCGATAACGAGGGTATAGCGTTCAACGGCGGTTTTAACAAAGAAAACGTCAGCTACGGCGGTTCATTGGTTTTGGGATACTTGTTGCCGGTTGGGCATCATTGTAATATGCGCTTCACGCTCATGGGCGGTGTACTGAACGGTAATAACAAAGTGAAGTTCGACAATCTTAACCCGCCGCGTGACGACTATCGTAAATTCAACGCGTTCATGATTCAGCCGGCTGTCGGTGTGGAGTACTACCCGTTCTGGCAGGCAGGATTCTATATATACGGCGGTATATCCCTGACCTCCAGCATCATCACCAATTATCAGTTCTACTACTACAAGAGCACTCCTGGCGGAAAGGAGCGCCACATGATTGAGGGTAGCACGTTTGGTATTCTGCCGATGATTCAGTTGGGTCTGGGCTATAACTGGACGATCAACCCGTCGTGGTCGCTTGGTGTAGAGTTCTTGATTCAAGAAGGTGTGACCGATACACACTACATGAACTTGGATGGTTGGCCAATGGCTGCCAACCAAAACTCGGACGGTGTAGAATTAGGAAACCCTAATCCGTTCTCTAAATGGACAGACCGCAACGGTAAGGAGCATATTCACTGGAACGACGGTTGGTTCCAATTGGGTATCACGATTGCTTACCGCTGGCGTACTTGCGAGCAATGCCGCATCATCGACGACTCGCATAAACGCGCAAGAAACACGAAGCGCAGATACTAAAAAATAAGCTCACCGGTTGGTGAGCTTTCTTTTTATTTCTTAGGTCCACGCCATTTATCTTTGACCGTTCCTGTTTCCGCACATTCAATCAAGTTCTCCAGAATCGTTTCGAAGCGCCATTCGATAGCGTTATGCCATGTTTTATCAGAGATGAATGTCGATAGCACTTTGCCGAAGGTGATATTGAATTCGTAGTGAATACGCGTCTGATCTTCGGAAATAGGCTCCATACGCATGATGAAGTTACCTCCTTCGAGGATGGAACCCGAATAGGTAGCGGTCATATGTGAGGTAAGCGGATATTGCGATTTGGCGGGACGCGAGAGTACATATTTGGTTCCCAGATGCTGATCTTTCCACCAGCGTACGCCTAAGACGATGATATCCAGCGTCACGTCACCAGTCTTGGTCTTCGCGTCGTACTTACGGTCTTTGTACACCAACTGGATGGCATCCCTACTCTCCTTGGTCTTTTCCGTTTCCACTTTAGGCGGTTCCATACCTTTGTATGCCCATGAGAACAAGGAGTCCGGGCAGGCCTGGAACTGATAGCAGAAGCGATTAGCAACCTTAAGCATCTGCTTGAGCGGCGCGTTGCAGATCGTATCGATGATGACTTCGCGTCGTTGCGGTCGCGCAAAAAGGCTCAGCGAACATGCTGCGATGAGGGTTAACACGAGGATTCGTTTCATACTTCGTAGTCTAAACAGGTTCGTAACTCGGTATTGGGTCGCACGATGCCGTTTGCTACCGCTACGTGCGCCGGATGAACGGCGTAGCCTTTGAGCGATTCGAACGAATCCAAGGTAGCGTCTAACATGATGTCGGCATTGCTGGTCTCCAAGCGGCCGTCAATCTGCACATGGATATCCATCAGTCCGGGGATCTTTCCTTTGAGTCCCTCCAGACCCTCTTTGATAGCATGCGCTGTTGCTGCCTTCTGCTCTGCACTTAATTCCGCGCGCAGACGCCAAAGAATAATGTGTTTAATCATTTGTTTGCAGTATAAATGGTAGTGATTCCAAAAGTGAGCGTTATAAACGATTCGTTCACAAAACCTATATCGTGCAGATGCTGCACAAACGCCTCGCCCCAGCAGAAGGACTTGACGCTTCGATTCAAATAGGTATATGCTTTTTTATCGCGGCTGACGAGTCTTCCGATGAGCGGCATCAGATGCGTGAAATAGAAGTCGTACAGCGCGCGGATGTAGCGGTTATTAGGATAGGAGAACTCGAGGATGACGATTTGTCCACCGGGTTTGAGCACGCGGTACATCTCCTTCAGTCCGGCATCCAAGTCCGCGAAGTTACGGCAACCGTATGCGCACGTGACGGCATCGAAAGTGTTATCCTCAAACGGCATCTGTTGCGCGTTTCCCAACACAAAGTTCACGTCGTAGCCGGCTCGTTCGCATTTTTGCTCACCTATTTCCATCATGTGGAGCGAGAGATCAAGTCCTGTCACTTGTTCCGCTTTGCCGCGACGCAGCATCTCGATAGTGAGGTCAGCCGTTCCGATAGCTACATCCAGTACGTGCTTGGCAGGCGCCATCAGCGCTACCGTCTTCATTCGCCAACGACGGTCTATATTAAGCGACAACATATGGTTAAGCCCGTCATACGTGCCTGCTATGCGGTCGAATAACTGACCTATGTGTTGTTTTTCATTCATTGCGTTGACCTGCAAAAGCGCCGAAATAACTTCTTACTCGAGAAAACTTCCAGAGAATAGGATTTGAGGCCTGCTTTTTCCTCTGTAATCCGGCCACCTCATCGCTACCGCTTTCGCGGGTCACGGCGTAGAGTACCGGCACGCCATTAGTGAAGCATTTGCACTCGGTTAAATAATAATTGTTGAGTTTTCCGGTTCCTATCAGTTATTCGGCGCTGTTGCGGTTATTATCTATTATGATGCCATCCTATGGTGACGACAAATCGGTGTGTTTCCCCACGTAAGTCATATGGCGCAGCGTTCTCATGTGCGTAGAGATTCAAGCCCTGCCAACGATATTGGTATGCTCCTTGGATGATCAGGAACGAACCGCGGTAACCTATTCCGACCGAAGCGTACTGCGTCCAACGGGGTTGCAGGAAATAGGTATCTTGTCTATCGAACTTCGGATCCATCGGCACGATACGATCGGCTTTCTTAAACGTACTCTCATACGTGTAGCCGGCATTGATATACAAACCCAATACCGGCACAATCTCTATACCGGCTTTAAGCGAGTGGATGTCGTCTTGGAACGATGCGTGCGAATAGTCGTACTGCAGCGATATCATTCCGTACCCACCTATCTGGAACGCCACAGATGTGGAAGTATAAAGCGGCATATGGTATCCTCCGTCACGTCCTGCCCTGTTCGGTGCATAGGAATAACGCAAGGAGTCGGTCGTTGCGCTCAGCGTACCGGAAGTACGGGTGTATGCCCAGCCTAAGGTCGGCGTGCGCAAGCCGAAACCGATGCGCAACCATGACAACGGACGATAGATCATACCTACCGACAGGTTACAGCTGGCACCTGAGAAGAGCACTTTGGACTCATTCCATATGTCATAGTTCTTTCCGTCGGCATTGATGGTCGAGAAAGACTCTTTATACAACGCATCCGAAGCCATCGCCCATGATTGCACTTGAATACCGAGACCAACATACCATTGGTTGGATATATTCATCGCGAAATCCATGGAGTACTCGTTCTTATAGCCCGATTCGTATAGGCTCAGCGAGTTCGCAGCATTGTACTTATCGGCGCAGAACGGGATGTCCCATGTTACATCAGCCCCTGCGAGCAGCGCACCTAACGAGCGCTCGTTCGCACCGGTAGCATAGTAATTGCGATTATAGGTCTGCAAACGATTATACGACAGCATGAAATTGAAGAACTGCACACCGTCATTCTCCGGTTGGTTGAAAGGCATGCTGAATACGACCGAAGCGTGCGGCAGAAGGAACGAGTTGCGTTTGTCCATCGAGCCGGTACCTGCTTGCGTCACTTTGTCGAACGCTCCACCCATGGTCAGCAATACTTCCGAACGGCGGTAGAGACCCAGACCGGCAGGGTTGTCTATGACCGAAGAAGGATCACCGCCGATAGCGGTCATCGCACCGCTCATACCTACATAACGCGCCGTTCCGAGAATCGTGCGTTCACTCATGCGGGCATAGTCCTGTGCGTGAAGAGCACCTACACCCTGCCCCATCAGAAGGGCGATGAAAGCAATATAGAATAAGGAACGTTTCATTTCTTTATGCGAATTGTGACGGTGGTATCTTGTACATTAACATATTCATACGCAGGCTCGGAAGAAGCGGGTGCGGAGCTTGCCGGGGTACTTGCTACAGATGTAGCGGGAGCGCTCTTGGCTGTGCTTTCTCTCGTCCAATGATACGCGTCGTCGATATACGGGATATCAATGGCGGCACAAGCGGTCAATAAGACCACACATAGTGCGATTAGACCTTTTTTCATACTTTTCTGAATCCAATGATTTCTCTTACTTCTTCGATGGTTTTCTCTGCGCGTGCAGCAGCAGCTTCTGCTCCTTGACGCATGATCTTATCCAATAGCGCATCGTCGGACGAATACGCAAGAATACGCTCGCGGATAGGTGCCAACAACGTATTCGCATCAGCGGCCATCTGCTTTTTCATGTCGCCGTAACGAATGGTCATATTGTTGTACAAGTCGTTATAGTAGTCTGCGGCTTCCTTGCCGGAGAGCAACTCGCAGAGCGTGAACAGGTTTTGAATCACCTCGGGTTTTTCTTGGTTGAGTTGCGTAGGGCCTTGGTCAGTCACAGCACGCATGATTTTCTTGGTCACCGTCTTCTCGTCGTCGCAGAGGTACAGACAGTTACCTTCGCTCTTACCCATCTTACCCGTTCCATCAAGTCCCGGCACCTTGACCGCTTTGTCCGCGAAATGGAAGGACTGCGGCTCTTTGAAGTACTCCACTTGATAAATGCGGTTGAAGCGACGCGCGAACAGTCGAGCCATTTCCATATTCTGCTCCTGGTCTTTGCCTACCGGCACTTTATCAGCTTTGTGCATCAATATATCTGCCGCCATGAGGCATGGATATGTCAGCAAACCTGCGTTCACGTTATCCGGTTGTTTGCGCACTTTCTCCTTGAACGACGTCACGCGCTCCAGCTCACCCAGATAAGCGTTCATATTCAGATACAGATAGAGCTCCAGCACTTGTTTCACATCGCTCTGCACATATATCGGCGCCTTCTGCGGGTCGATGCCGCATGCCAGATACTCACTCAATATCGTCTTCACCGAATTGCGTATATTCTCCGGCGTGGGGTGCGTCGTCAATGAATGCCAATCGGCGATAAAGAACATACAATCGTATTCGTCCTGCATCTTCACAAACGACTTCACCGCACCGAAATAATTGCCCAGATGCAAATTGCCCGTAGGCCGTATTCCACTAATTACTCTCTCCATGATCGTATTCAGTTATCAGATTTCAATAGGTAATTGACGATAAATCGGTGACGAGATAGCGGTCATAGTCGTTGTGTTCGCCACACCGGGAATCTCCTGAATCTGCGAGTTCAGCAGATGCAACAGGTGCTCGTTGTCACGCGCATAAACCTTAATCAGCAATCCGAACGCGCCAAGCGTATATTGCGCCTCCACTACCTCCGGAATCTTCTCCAACGCCGCGATAACCTGGTTATACATCGATGCTTTCTCCATCGTTATACCGATATAGACGCATAGTTGATACCCTAACATCTTCGGTTGCACCGAATAACTCGAGCCGGTGATCACACCGTTGTCAAACATCTTCTGCACACGCTGATGAATAGCAGCTCTACTCACGCCGCATTGCTCCGCTACTTCCTTGAACGGAATACGCGCACTCTGCGTGATAATCTTCAAAATCTTACGATCTAATTCGTCAATTTTCTCCATTATAAATATCAAAATGTTAAAAAACGCTGCAAATTTACTACAAAAAAATGACATATGCAAGCATATGCCATTATTTTTGCGAATTTTCTATACGTAGAGCGATGTTTTCGCGAAGAGAACGATAATAGAGCGGTATTTCGAGGCAGTGATAGTTACCTTCACGTCCGCAGAAGGGAATAAGCGGACAAATGCCGTGGTAGCCTTTTACAATAGTAAGGTGCGTAACCGTATCGAGTGTTGCCATAAGGGTATCGCACGCGCCGCCGAAATCAAAGATATATGTCGCCGGAGTCGCATCAGCACACCAGTTAACCGGGTTGATACCAATGACAGTCTGACCGGACAGAATAGGAATCTGCGCCTCTGTGGAAGCTACCGAGTTATAGCAAATTGTCACGCCCGTATCGGTAGCACCCTGTGCCGGACGAATAAAAGGATATTGCAGGTCTGCCGCAGTCACCTGATAGCCTATAACATACGCCGCAACCATCCGTTGTGCCTCTTCTGCTGTAAGATGTTTGAGCAGTTCGACCACAGCAAAAGCCCCTTGCGAATAGCCCATCAGCACAAAGCGACGACCGCCATTATGATGCTGCATATAATAATCAAAAGCCTGCAACACATCCTTTGTCGCTTGGGCACAACGCGGGACACAAAGCGCCGTATCTCGCATCAGACCTTCTATTGTAGCTTGTCGGTAATAGGGCGCATAGAAATTGCAATTGGATGGACAAAGAAGCGAGTCCACGCCATGCATCTCGGCATGCAAGGCAGCACGGTCTTCGGGGCGGCTCAAGTCTGCAAAATGCATCGTGTCGCCTTGCGTATTGATATAATCTTTCGTCTCCGTAGAGCATACATAGAATATGTCCGTTGCGGCGCTGTCGTGCAAAGAAATATACCATAGTTCCGGCTGCGAATAGTCCGGTGCAGGCTTACGAAACAGCCATACTACCGCAGCCCACGCGCCGATGACGACGAGCACGAACAGCACGCCTGAGAGCAGATGCCAAAATGCTCGGTTCATAGACGTTGTCCGGTGATGGTATAAACCTCGTCGTTAACAAGGATAAGCAGTTGACCGTCTTTTAGGATTTTGGTTGCCGCAGGAGTATATTCCACTCCATTGATGTCCTGCGTGCCGTCCCAGCCATCACTGACTCCCACAACGAAACGCAGGTCAGAAGAAGACACAAGGTGCTCCATCGGCAAAGCCTGACCGGCTCTGCTTCCCCAGATAAACTCTGCCAAATACGGATAATCAATGAACGGGTTTCGATTGTGCTGAAAATTGCTTACTGCGTCTGCACGTTTGATTTCTTTCTCAGAAACCGGATCCTGACGATGCCATGTAATTAACACCTCTTGCTCCCAAGGCTGGAACTCAAGATAGTTATCATTCTGCATAGCAAATTTAGAGCCTACATCATCGTTGTCTAAACGCCATCCTTTATATTGCGAAGTGACAGTAGCGTCATAGTTCCCGTTTTTGTCCTTTCCGTAGCACGTAGCCATGTAAAAATACGCCCGAGCAAAGTCTCCTTTATACTCATCCTTTGGCTCAAAGACCCAAAAATCCAGATCCATTGTCGGGTGATGCATTTTTCCGACCTTCAATGAACCGGTATTGGACTTAAAATCCTTCACCGGAATCCCAAGAGGATAATTGCTACGAGCACTATTAGCAGTAGAATTAGACGGATTCAGATGATAGCAATCCTTATAGGCATCATTCTTAGCGCCTCCCCACCAAGATTTAGCAAAACTATGCTCTATATTGCAACCTGAAACAGCTGCGCCGGGAGTCGTAAATTTTTGCCAATCGTCACAATACATATCCATGCAGTAACCATTCTCATCCTGATCGGAGTAATAGAAAACGTACCATGAACAATTGGTATTTCCTTTGCCATACGGGATTACTGTATGATCACGTATCAGTTCTTTTAATGTGCCCTTCAATTCGCAATCCTTTTTGCCATCGGCACTATCATAATAGCCTTCCGGCATTTGCTCTGCGAAAAGTACCACAGAGCACAGCATACATAATGCCAAATACAGATACTTTCTCATATTATTTGATTTTTTGTCCAGTGATGGTGAATAATTGGTCGTTGAGCAAGATATAAATCTGTCCACCAACGAGGATCTTCTTGGCTACGCCTTCCGTAGAAACGAGTTCTACTTCCTGTGAATTCTGACACGTGGTAATAAAGCGACTATATACAGTACCTGCTCCTGTTGCGTTGATAGTCACAGAAGAGAAACCAACTCCTTTTCCCGTCGCATAGTCGGCGGAGAAGGTAATTTCTGACTTTCCTGATAATTGTGCAGTATTTGTCCATGTTTGTTCTGCGAGAGAATTACCTGCTGCCGTAATCGTGCCGATTGTTTTTCCACCGGCTGAGATGGAAACCGTATTATTCGATGTCCCTCCGTAAGTTCTCACTGTCATCTGAATGGAACTCAGTCCTGACAAATCAACCTCCGGAGATACTAATGAACCCGCGGAATTAAGAATCCAATATCCATTATTCTTAGATGCGGTATTCGTCCAGCCGCTTGTATGTTGCTCATCATAAGTGTATGTGACAGGAGCAGCACCACCTTCTACTGCCTCATGAGCAAAGACCGCATAATACGTTACATCTGCCGTTACTGCGGGGAATTCTGCTACTTTGGTGTAAAGCACAGCAGGCGCGTTCTCTGCGATTCCGTCAATAGCCGCATTTGTCCAACCCATAAATGTTTCGCTCTCCGTAGAGCAACTAGTAGGAGTAGCAGGAATAGTTTGCGGTTTCTGATTCTTCACAACGGAGTCAACATTCAATACTTCTCCATTGACAGACCATGTTACACCATACTTGATTGTTACAACCGGTGGGGTTGTACCACCGCCGCCTCCACCTTCGCATGTAGGTGTCATCGTAGACAAGTCAATGGTCTGTCCTACTCGATCACCCCAAATATATTCCGCCAACTCCGGATAGTCGATGAACGGATTGCGGTTCTTTTGAATGCCATAAACCGCCTCATTACGATCAATCTCTTTCTGGCTAACCGGGTCTTGACGATGCCATTTAAGGAACAGATTCTTTGCGAAGTCCGTCAAATTAGTCTTACTCGTTGTAAACACAGCATCTCCACCGGAGGAAGTTAGGTTCTTATCACGATAACGAGCTACCATATAGAAATAGGTACGGGCGAAATCTCCTTTGTACTCATCCGCCGGCTCAAATACCGAACCCGAATAGCCCGGGAATGTATTAGCGCCTTTCTTGCCAAGACCATGTCCACCATAATTATCCTTAAAACCTGCGCCATTTGCACCAGCCACTTCTCCATAAGGTTCGTTACCACGGAAATTATTCACGCGGGCATCAGTAGGATAGACATGAAAGAGGTCGGACTTCATTGGTGAGCCTTCGTTAAACCATGATTGCGGAATGGAGTGCTCCTTATTCCATGCATCACACACTGCTTTTTGCGACTTATTAGCATCATCCATGGTAAAACGACACGTGCTATACATATCCCAGATAGTATCTGCATACATATCCGTTTGTTCATAATACGGTTCCAAACTCTTATAAGCAATCACTGTATGATCCTTTATTTTGGAAAATAATGCATCCAAGATAGTATTAGCCGATGACTTACCATCTATGCCGTCATAATAACCATCAGGAATTTTAGCTACGCCTGTAATGACATTAGCAAAACTAACCTGCGCAACCAAAAGAAGCGCAATTACAGAAAAGAATTGTTTTTTCATGATATATTGTTATTTTATTTTACACGTTGACCGGTGATGGTGAACATCTCGTCGTTCACAAGGATGTATAACTGACCGTCAATCAGCACTTTGCGTGCCACAGATGAAGCTTCAAGATCGTCTATACCCTGCTCAGACTCACGCCAACCGTCGCTTACGTCAAGGATAAACTCAGGATCGAAAGAAGCCACAGCGTTTTTGAAAGAGAAGACCTGATCTGCTTTCGTTCCCCATAAGAATTCCGCTAAAATCGGATAGTCGATAAACGGGTTGCGGTTATTCTGCTCCGACTGCATACCATTATTACGATCCACCTCTTTGCGCGACACAGGATCCAAACGGTGCCATTTCATGAGCAGTGCAACCGAATAGTCCGTTAAGCCGAATTTGGTGTCGGTAGAATTAAACATCTTTGCTCCGTCACCGGAAGTGATTGTAATTCCGTTTGAGTTCCCTTTCTTATAGCGGACTATCATATACATATACATGCGTGCAAAGTCCCCTTTGTATTGGTCATCCGGTTCAAAAACTTTTGTATAAGACGTATAACCAGAGAAGGTTGATTGTCCCAATTTTCCGGTGCCATGATATTTCCCATTTACAAGGCGCGTTCCATTTGCACATTCACCAAATGCATAATTACTGCGCTGATTATTAACGTAACCGTCCGTAGGAACAATATGCCCTAAGTCATAATACGCAGGTTTCTTTTCGCCGAACCAAGACTTTGGTACGGAGTGCTCACGATTATAGCAATCTCCGACATTGCTATAATTGCCGCATTGCTTGCTACCGGGAGTGAACAATACATTGGAATACATGTCCCAAATTTTTCCGGCTTTGCCTACCGAATCGGCCGGATACACATCGGTGGTATAATACGCACTCCACAACCCATCATACGACATCCCTTGCGGACCGGACGCCGTGATTGTATACAGATTATCACGTAAAGTTGTGCCTTTTGTATTGTCTATCGTTGCGTAATACGATTGATCAATAGCAAATGACATTTGCGCTACCAAGACGAACGCAAAGAAAGAAAGAAAATGTTTTTGCATAGTATTGTTGATTTTTAATTATTCAAAATAGCCTACAAAAGTACTGCTTATTTTGCATATATGCAAATTAAAACGGCAAAAAGTTGTTTTTTTTGCCGTTTTTATGTGTTTATGAACATTTTATGTTCAAAAACTACAACATTTCGTGGAGTATTTCGCTAACTGTGGGATGCGGGAAGACCACCTGCTGGAACTCTGCCGTAGTATAGCCCATGCGCACAGCAAATGATGCCGCAGACACAAATTCAGAACACGGATTGCCAATCATGTGTACACCCAATACGCTGTGGTTCTTCGCATCAATAATCATCTTGCACAAACCCGTTTCGCCTTCGTTCTCTGCCATAAAACGTCCGGAGAACGTCATCGGCAGTTTGCGTACTTCAACAGCTATATTCATCTCTGCCGCTTGCGCCTCTGTGATGCCGACAGAAGCGATCTCAGGGTTGGTATAAACGACCGAAGGAATGGCGTTATACGCGATGCGTTGCAGCGGAATAGTCTTGAGCATACGTCCTACCGCTACTTCGGCTTGGCGCGCAGCCACATGCGCTAACATAATCTTTCCCGTCACGTCACCGCAGGCATACACATTCGGCAGATTCGTCTTGCAGAAATCGTCTATGACGATTGCGCCGCGATTCAGTTCAATATCGTTGAGTGCTTCGAGTCCGTTGAGGTTAGCACGACGACCCACAGACACAAGGATCTTGTCTGCTTCGAAAGTCTCTTCATTAGCTGTCACTTTACCTCCTTCTATGCGCTCCACCTTCGTGGAAGTCAAGATTTTGATGCCGGCTTTTTGGTATTTCTCCGCAAGGACGGAAACGACCTCCGGATCAAGGTTCGGCAGGATAGAGGGCAAGGCTTCGATGACCGTTACTGGTACACCGAGTTCGTGGTACAGCGTCGCAAATTCAAGACCTATCACACCGCCGCCGACGATGATGATGGACTGCGGCAGGTCAGTCGCGTTCAGCGCGTCGGTACTGTCCCATACGTGCTCGTTGTCTTGGATACCGGGGATAGGCGGCACGAAGTTCGTTGAACCCGTACAAATCATCAGGTTCTCCGCTTCGTATGTCTCGCCGTTACACTCGATACGAACTGCATCGTCCTGACGCTCCACAACTTTCGCAAAGCCGCTCACCAGCGTACAATGCTCGTTATTAAGGCGCTGTTTGATGCCTGCAACTAACTTGCGCACGACGATGGTTTTGCGCTTCTGCATCGCCGCAAAATCAAACGTCACGTTCTCTGCCGTCACTCCATATTTCTGCGCGTGCGTCGCGTTATAATACTGTTTGGCACCATAAAGCAACGATTTCGTAGGAATACAACCGACGTTCAGACACGTGCCGCCTACGGCGTTCTGCTCAAAGAGCACCACATCTTTACCGGCTTTGGAAGCCTTTTCTGCGGCTGTGTAACCTGCAGGCCCACCGCCGATGATTGCTAAAAAATATGTCATAGATTTCGTAAATATATTCGTACCGCTTCGCCGACCATTTCGCCGCAAGGACGTTTTTCGTAATACTCCGGTGTTCGTTCTGCAGGTCGCGGGTCAAGATCTAATTTTGCCTCGCATTGTCCTTTTGGCGCAAGGCCTAACAGCTCTGCGCATATGAGCGAACCGTATTTGGCTTTGAAATCGGCTGCCAACTGCTGCACACGCACGTAATTCGCCATCTTTCCTTCGTTGTCATGAGGCGTTGCACTACCCTTCTCAAGTCCCGCCAACATAAACATTCCGCTGGCAGCACCGCAGACCATACGCATGCGACCTATACCGCCGCCGAACGATGCCGCCAGACGCAACGCAAGTGCTTCATCATTGATGCCGAATAAGTCGGCGCAGGACGCAAACACCGCCTGCGAGCAGTTAAATCCTTGTTTGAATAATTCCTGTGCGCGTTGTGCGCGTTGTTCAATCTCCAGTTCGTTCATTATTGTACCAGTTTTCCAGTTGTTCATTGAATGCACGTCGGTCGAGCGTCTGTGCCCAACGGCGCACGTCGTCCGTATGGTCTTCGAACACGAGCGTCACCGTTCGACGCCATTTATGCTGTTTAGGTTTGAGTTTCGACCATCGGCTGCTTTCCAAACCTCTCATGCGGCATAGGATGACACGCACGTTGTCCGGCAATTCGCGGCACACCTCGTATGCCATACGACGATTGCCGATGACCTCTTTATCGATGGTTTTGACGTGCCCTGACGGGTAAAAACAGAGTTGTTTTCCTGCTGCCAGACTGTCGATGGCGATGCGGCTGAGTTGCCCTGCGGCAGCAGCACCTTCTTCGCGGCTCATCGCACTCTTATTCAAGTCCGGCACTTCGATGGCATCCGCTTTGCGCAAAATATGTCCGTAGAACGGATGACGCATGAACAGTTCATCCGTCAGCGGGCAAATCGGCAACCACCATTCTTCGCTGAACAGAATCAGCGGGTCGATGTAGGCCGTATGATTCGGCAACACCAAATGCGTGGCGTCATCACGCAGCAGTTCTTCACCTGTCACACGAATGTCGTAGTGCCAATGAAAGAAGAATTTAACAAGTTTTCCTAATGTATATCGGTTCATTTGTAACGAGTTAATGAGTTAATGAGTTAATGAGTTAATGAATTAATGAATTAAGGAGTTAACGACTTCTAATAACTCTTGTCCGCCGCGGCGGTCGAAGAACAAAGCATCGAGTCCGGCAGCTTGTGCCCCCAGGATATCGGTCGTCATTGAATCGCCGATCATCAGCACTTCGTTCGGTTGCAGACCGCATCGACGCAAGGCTTCCTGATAAAAACGTATGTCGGGTTTGTCGTAGCCTATGTCCATCGAGATATACGTGTCTTCAAAATAATCCAAAATACCTGCGTGCTGCAGTCGCGAGCGTTGCAGATGACCGAAACTGTTGCTCGCAGCAAACAAGCGGTAGCCTTTGTTTTGCAAGGCTTCCAGCATCTCTTTGGCACCCGGCACGAGCGTATGCGTTGTACCCCATGCAGCACGAAAAGCATGCTTGAAGGGTTCCGATGCTTCCGACGGATATCCGGCTTCCTCACAGAACTCAACCGGATACAATTCCATCACTTCGGCTATCGTATGCAACCCGTGTTTGGCTTCCGAGAAAAGACGCCCGCTGATACCGAAAAAGAGGTCAAACAGAGCGTCTGCGCTTTGAGGGATTTTGGATTCAAACTTCTGAATTCGTAATTCCTCTATCGCGCTATCAAAAGCAGCCCGGCAACACGGGATATAATCCAACAAGGTGTCGTCAATATCAATAAAAATAGCCTTATACTTCACTTTTTTGCCAAAATATTTGGTCAATTCATTTTTTTGTAGTACCTTTGCACCCGTTTTTCGGATAAGCCTGGGCTCGGTAGTAGTTCTTATCTCGCTTCGCTCGAACGATATACTACCCGCTCTGCGATGCCGAGCGGGTAGTAGTTCAGCCCGGTTAGAATGCCTGCTTTGGGAGCAGGAGGTCGTGAGTTCGAATCTCGCCTACCCGACTCGGGAGCCACACGGCTCCCGAATCTCATTTTTGAGTTACAGAATGACGGTTTCCCTTTTCTCGGGAACCGTTATTTGTTTGAATCCCGCGTCTGCCAAATGTCCCTTGTATGTCTCGGCGGCTCCGGCTTCGCCGTGTACTACGAATACGCGTTGCACTTTATCCACCTGCAGACTTCGCGTCAGGTAATCAATCATCTCCTTATAATCGCCGTGGCCTGAGAAGCCTTCTATCTTCGTGATCTGCGCTTTGATCTTACGGTCTTGACCGAAGATAGAGATCCACTGCAGTCCGGGTTGCTGGATGCGTGCACCGAGTGTAGTAGGCTCGCAGTAACCGACGATGAGGATTGTGCAACGCGGGTCGGAGATGTGATTCGCCACGTGGTGCTTGATGCGTCCGGCTTCCAACATACCGCTCGCGGAAATGATGATACACGGATCTTCCTTGTGATTCAGCGCCTTCGACTCGCGGATGTCGGTGATGTAACGCAAGGTGTTGAAACCGAACGGATCGGGATCAAACTGCAATGTATCACGCACTTCGTCGCTCAGTTCGTCCGGGTACATACGGAAAATCTGCGTTGCGTTGGTGCTCATCGGGCTATCCACGTAAACCGGTATATGCGGCAGACGGCCGTCGTTATAGAGTTGGTTCAACACATACACGATTTCCTGCGTGCGCCCTACGGAGAACGAAGGAATCAGCAGTTGTCCTTTGCGGTAAACGCAAGTGTCTTCAACCACACCCAAGAGTTGCTCAACCGTTGCCATCGGGTCTTCGTGCAAGCGGTCGCCGTAGGTTGATTCGCAGATGAGATAATCGCATTGCGGGAACAACTGCGGACTCGGTAGAATATGACTCTTCGCCCGACCTATATCGCCGGTATATGTGATTCGTTTCCAACGTTTTCCTTCACTCTTTAATTCATTCACTCCTTCATTCCTTACCTCCTCATATACTTCAAGGCTGCAGATCGCTCCGCCGAGCATATGCCCCGAGTTGGTAAAGGTCAGCAGCACATCGTCGAACAGACGAAAACGGCGGTCGTAACTGTAAGTCACGAAATGCTTCATCGCGCGGTTGACGTCGTTCTGATTATAGAGCGGTTCGACGAAGTATTTCTTGCCTTTCTCCTTATGCGGGTGCTGGCGGTCAATTTTCTTGTTGTACATACGTACGTCCTGCTCTTGAATGAACGCGGTGTCGGTGAGCATCAGCGCGCATAAGTCCCGCGTAGCGGGAGTGCAGTAGATGTCGCCTTTGAAACCCATCTTCACGATGTACGGAATCAAACCCGAATGGTCGATGTGCGCATGACTGAGCACCACGCAGTCCAGCGTAGCCGGGTCAAAGCCCAGATCTCTGTTCGCCGCGTCGGTCTCCATACCTTTACCCTGATACATACCGCAGTCCAGCAGGATCGTATGTCCCGAATCGGTAGTGATCAGATGTTTACTTCCCGTCACCTCTCGGGTGGCGCCTAAAAATTGTATCTTCATTTATTTACAAGGGATTCGACTTTGCGTTGGGCGGCGCGCTGGAGCTTGATGCAGAAATAGATCAGGACAAGGGTGCTGATGCTGCCTGCAAGAACGTTGACGGAACTGCTCATGGCAATAGCGTCATACACACCGTGCGCCAAGACCGGCAAGAGGAGGATCTTGATGGCATTGCCGGTAGTAGGTGCTACGAAATGATATTTCGAATAGTAATAGCCCATGATGATGGCAAAAGCATAGTGTCCGGGGACGGCCAGAAACGCACGCATCGCGGCTACCGTCACCCATCCTTCGCCGCTGCTTAACACATAGGCCACGTTCTCCACAGCCGCAAAACCCAAGCCTACGCAGACCGCATAGACGATGCCGTCGAAGCGTTCGTCAAAATAGGGATTATGCCGCAGAACGAGCCATAACGCCAGCAGTTTAGCCGCCTCTTCGGGCACCGCTGCCACGAGGAAAGCAGTAGCCGTTGTGCCGAACAGGGTCGTTGGTTCAGCGCCGCCAAACAAAGCCTGCTGAATGAACATTTCCGCGACCGCGACAGGGACACACAACCCTACTCCGACCAGCACGGCACGCAGCAGATAGCGAAACGGCTCAGGCTGCGCGTCCTTACGCCAGATATAAACAAACAAAATCAGCGCCGGCAATACTGCCGCCAAAATCATCCAACTCATAGTTTTTCAAATCGGGCGCAAAATTACAACAAAAATCGCACATATGCAAATTTTTTAAGCATTTTTTGCAATTTACGGAGTTTTACTCCGTGATGGCGGATGGCCTCGAACTATGCAGATAGCGCATGCTATCTCGCGGAGCGGAGGCTATCCGTCATCAGGAAGCGGCAGAGCCGCGGATGGCAAAAAAAGCTTCATATACCGTAATTGGACCGATGTTGACTCGATAATGACCCGTTAATGTCTCGTTAACTCCTCGTGCAAAAAGTAATCGGAGTTTTATCGGTATTACATCGGAGGTAAATCGAGGTTTTATCGAGGTTTTGTCAGGTTGTCCTTAGAAGATGATCCCGTGATGGTATTGTTATTAAAAGCAAAAAAATAAGTTCTTCCTTCTTTTTTTCGATTTTCAAAAAATTATTAATGTTTTTGTCCCGTCTTGTCTGTCCCCATATTATATAAGGACTGAAAGGACTTAACATTTTTTTATTAAAATTTTATTATTTATTATATGTGTCCGGTTTTCGCACACTATTGCACGAAATCCGTACAAACACGCACGATTTCCGTTCATGCGTGTCCGATATCCGTTCATTTGGAAGCCTTAAGATAGGGTTTCACTACCCTCTGAACCCGAAAAAGTGTCCGGATTTCGGACAATGGGCTTTTCCGGCTCTTCTTTAGAAGGCAAATCACGATGGAAGTTGCTGAGAATGAAGCCGTTATAATAAATCTGCTGCAAAGGTACAACAAATTTTGGGAATGTGCAAATTTTTGAGCGGGGAATTGTTAAGAAAATGATATTTACTGGGATTTTTCTGAAAAATAGGCGTTTGGGAGGAGAGACAGCGAGACCTCGAGACGAGGAGATGACGAGGAGAAAACTAAAAATAGAGCCGCTATCAAAGGCGGCTCAGTAAAATGCATAAATGTTGGAATTTATTTCGCTTTAGCGCGGCATACTTTTTCGAAGAATGGCTTAAGAATTTTAACCACATGGTTGTCTAACCCTTCTGTAACAAGGATGAAGTCAGTTTGTTTCCATTCTTCATTTGCAGCGGGTAACTTAGACATCAACTTAGTTGCGTTTTTATCAGAACCAAGATTATATTTGTCTATTCCGCCAACAAAATGAACCCCCGAAAGCGGCCAGTAAAAATCACACATTACGCCAGTGATACCAACGGAAGATTTTGCATCTCCATAAACTCGTTTGGTCTTTACCTCAATAGCCGTATAATCGAAATCAGGAATTTTGTTGATTAAGATAATCATAGCGTTTCCTAAGCCTTCTTCTTCAAACGTGTAAGAGCCAGCAGCAAACTCCAGGTTTCCTGTCTTTTGTACCATGCCATAATGATTATTTCCTACTGCGAATGTAGAAATTGTGTAACCATTAACATCGAACGTGACTTTTGGAGTTTGGATAGCTTTGTACAAATTAACTAACGAAGTTAAAGCCTCCTGCGCTCCAGTTCCTAATTTTAGATAAGCTCGTTTGTCCTCGTATTGATTATCAGATCCTATGCTCAAGTCATAAGAATCATTCTCGTTGTCGTGAACAATGGATACATTCTTTAAGGCTCTCTGAAATTCGAACCTTTGAGCTTGTGGAGTAAGTTCTCCAATTTGAGAGAACATCAGGCAAGAATACAATCCGAAAATTGCAAGTAATGTTAACTTTTTCATTGTATTGATTTTTTGTTTCCCCTCTAACGCCTTTGGGGCTTGGCATATAATAAAAAATGGACGTTCCTTATCCCCTTCGAGGCTGTAGGATGCCCATTAAGTCGATAAGTCACGCCCATAAAACTACGGGCGCTTGCAGACTTATTCTTGACTTAATTCAAAACTTCCTACATTTCGAAGGGTCAAATAAATCGCAAACGCGAAAAATCAATATGTCTTGTCAGTCCTCTCGGAAAGACGGTGCAAAGGTACAACAAAAAAATGACACATGCAAATTTTTGTGCCATTTTTTGCGAAATTGCACTTATTTCGTTATTCTAATGGTAACTCGTTATCCTTTTTACCATCTATTTTGCGGATGTAGTCGGATGCTTTCTCGGAGGAGATGATTGAATGACCTAATTGACGTTCAAGATCCTCGCGGGCGTTCTTCGCCACTTTTCCACCTGCTTGTGCAGCCTGTTGACTTTCGAACATACCTTTCGGATTGCGTTGACGGGAAAGTTCTGTGGTTGCCACCTCCGCTAATGTATTAAGCGCCAACTCCACATTAGTCATATTATCGCGGAGGTTCTCTTTTGTAAGACCTTTGTGACGCTTGTATTCGCCGGTTGTCATACCGCTCCAGGCTTTGGTCAGTACATTGGTTAAGACAGCGAAATCCTTGTGCTCGGTAATACCTGCTCGTTGCCATTCGTCAGTCAGCTCTTTGCGCATTTCGATAGAACGCATGCGCTCGTTGATCCATTTATCCGAATAGCCCTGCCGACGATAGTCCTCAACCGCCATCTGGAAGGTCAGTTCCGGGTCAATCATCTGGTCGATACGCTGCTCGCCCAACTGTGCCAACCATTGTTTAACCGGCTCGGCTTTCTTGGACGGGATAGACTGAATAATACGGAAAATGCCCTGTAAATCAGCCATATCCGTAAGACGTTTCTTGCCGTCCGCAGCAGGCAATTTCAACTGGTAACAATTTGTTACCGTTTCATTTCCCTCCTTGATTAGACGACCTTTCAGCACTTTCCAATACTTACGAGCTTGCTGATAGTCGAAACTGCCGGTTAACACTTGTACTATATCCACGACGGAGAAATAGTACTTTTCCTGCGCCTCATCCCAAACGATGCGGACTTTCTTTCCTTCGAATAATTGTATGGCGAAATTGTCTTCCATAGTAAAAAACCTTTGCGGGTGCAAAGGTACAGCTTTTTTTTGACTTATGCAAGAAAAATCGGAGAATTTTTAGGTAAAAGGTAATAGGTAATAAGTAAATCTGCCAAAATGGCAGTCGAAGGGACGATGGCACGGAATTTGACAATGATGAAATGAGCGCGACTATGTCGCTCAATGGTGAAATGATGTAATGATTTATTAAAAATTGATATACTATGAGTAAGATTCAACCATTAGCAGACCGTGTGTTGGTTAGACCTGCGGCTGCAGAAGAAAAGACGTTAGGCGGGATTATTATTCCGGATAGCGCAAAAGAGAAACCGCTGCGCGGTGAGGTGCTCGCCGTAGGCGAAGGAACGAAAGATGAGGCAATGGTGCTCAAAGCCGGAGACCAAGTGCTGTACGGCAAATATGCCGGGACGGAACTCGAGTTAGACGGAGAGAAGTATTTGATTATGCGCCAAAATGACGTTTTGGCAATAATCAAATAATTTATGATTTAAGATTTCAAATTTAAGATTTTTGTTATGGCAAAGGATATTACATACAATACGGAGGCGCGAGAGGCGCTGAAGCGTGGCGTTGACCAGTTGGCAGACGCAGTGAAAGTGACACTTGGCCCGAAAGGACGTAACGTCATCATCGATAAGAAATACGGTGCTCCGCACATCACCAAAGACGGTGTGACGGTAGCCAAAGAGATTGAACTCAAAGACACCGCTGAAAACCTTGGTGCACAGCTCGTTAAAGAGGTTGCATCGAAGACGGGTGACCAAGCCGGTGACGGCACAACAACCGCAACCGTGCTGGCGCAAGCGATTGTAGGCGTGGGTCTGAAGAACGTGACGGCAGGTGCAAACCCGCTTGACCTCAAACGCGGTATAGACAAGGCTGTGGCTGCTGTCGTAGCGGAGATCAAGAAGAACGCTGTGGTCGTAGGTAATGACTTCGACAAGATCGAGCAGGTGGCTACCGTTTCGGCGAACAACGATGCAGAGATCGGTAAGCTGATTGCCGACGCGATGCGTAAGGTCAGCAAAGACGGCGTAATCACGATCGGTGAGGCAAAAGGTATGGACACGACGATCGACGTGGTACAAGGTATGCAGTTCGACCGCGGTTACATCAGTCCGTATTTCGTAACGAACACGGAAACGATGCAGGTCGAGATGGAGAAGCCGTACATTCTTATCTATGACAAGAAGATAAGCAATCTGAAGGAGTTGCTGCCTGTTCTCGAGCCGGCTGTACAAAGCGGCCGTCCGTTCCTTATCATCGCAGAAGATGTAGATAGCGAGGCGCTGACAGCACTCGTTGTGAACCGTCTGCGTGCACAGTTGAAGATCTGTGCGGTGAAGGCTCCGGGCTTCGGTGACCGCCGCAAAGAGATGTTGGAAGATATCGCTATTCTGACCGGTGGTACGGTTATCAGCGAAGAGAAAGGCATCACGCTCGAGCAGGCTACATTGGAGATGCTCGGAACCGCCGAAACAGTCAACGTAAACAAAGACAACACAACTATTGTTAACGGCGCCGGCGACAAAGAGGCTATCGCCAACCGCGTCAATCAGATCAAAGCACAGATAGCCGCTACGAAGAGCACGTACGACAAAGAGAAACTGCAGGAGCGTCTGGCTAAGTTGGCAGGCGGTGTAGCTCAGTTGAACGTAGGTGCAGCGAGCGAAGTTGAGATGAAGGAGAAGAAAGACCGCGTGGATGATGCGTTGAGCGCTACGCGTGCGGCTATCGAAGAAGGTATTGTTCCGGGCGGCGGCGTGATGTATATCCGCGCACAGGCTGCGCTGGAGAGCCTCAAAGGTGCCAACGAAGATGAGCAGACCGGTATTGAGATCGTACGTCGCGCGATCGAGGAACCGCTTCGCCAGATCGTAGCTAACGCAGGCGAAGAAGGTGCGGTAGTGGTTGACAAAGTGCGTGCAGGCAAGGCTGATTTTGGTTACAACGCCCGTACAGACAAATATGAGAACCTGTTCGAAGCCGGTGTGGTTGATCCCGCTAAGGTTGCCCGTGTGGCACTGGAGAACGCGGCTTCTGTAGCCGGTATGTTCCTAACAACCGAATGCGTGATTGTGGATCATCCGGAAGAACATCCTGCTCCTGCTATGCCTGCAGGAGGCATGGGAGGGATGATGTAATCATCCTGTGTAAGCGTTAAACACGTTTAACTGTTTATATAAAAACGACATCCTTGCGGGTGTCGTTTTTAGTTTATTTGGTTTATAATTGTTTAGGCGTGGAGTTGGGCTTCGAGTTGGGCGATTTGCTGCCGCAGGACGGGATCAAACTCCATTTGCTCTTTGACGAGCGCTATTGAGTGCAGGATGGTCGCGTGCGTGCGTTTGCCCATGCGGAAACCGATTTCCGAAAGGGAGCTGTTGGTCAGTTCTTTGCTCAGATAAACCGCTATATGGCGTGCCTGCGAAATGTCGCGTGAACGATTCTGTGCGACAAGCAGTTTCGGCGTCATGTTGTAGTGTTGCGCCACAGCGTTGAGCACTTCGTTGATGGTTGTGGTACGCGGTTGGAGCGCCACAATATGACTGACTACTTTTTCTGCCAACTTCAAGTCGATTTCCTGGTCAGTGAGCGTAGAGTGCGCCAAGAGGGACGCTAATATACCCTCGAGGTCACGAACCGACGTGCGCACATTATTGGCGATGAAGTCAACAATCTCGTCCGATAAGGTGATTCCGTCGCGACGCATCTTACTTAGTAAGATGTTTCTGCGCAGCTGATAGTCAGGATGTTTGATTTCCGCAGCCAGACCCCATTTGAAGCGGGTGAGCAGTCGTTCTTCGATGTCTTTGAGTTCTACCGGCGGCCGGTCACAGGTCAAGATGAGCTGCTTGCGGCTATTTTGGAGGTAGTTGAAAATATGGAAGAACGTATCCTGTGTGCCTTGTTTGCCTGCGAAATACTGGATATCATCTACGATGAGCACGTCAATCGACTGATAGAAATTGAGGAAATCCGGGATTCGGTTGTTCTTCGTAGCGTCCTGATATTGTAATTTAAAGGTATTCGCGCTCACGTATAGCACGCGTGCCTGCGGGTTGAGGGCGCATACTTGGTTTCCGATCGCGTTCGCGAGGTGGGTCTTACCTACTCCACTTCCTCCGTAGATGAAGAGGGGGTTGAAGGCCGTGTAGCCGGGTTGTTTCGCGATTGCCAAGCCGGCAGTACGCGCCAGTTTGTTAGGTTCACCGGCGATGAAGGAATCGAAGGTATAACCGCTATTGAGTTGCGCATCGAAGTTCGTAGTATGCTGCGGAGGCATATTCATCATCGCCGCGGGGTTCTTGGCCACACCGGAGGAAGGCAACATAGTGCCTGCGCCGGAAGCGGAGTCGATGAGCACGCGGTACTCGAGACGTGTTCCTTGCCCGAACACGCGTATGATTGCGGACGATAATAAAGGAATATAGTTTTCTTCAATGTATTCTGCCACGAATTGCGACTTCACTTGCAGCGTCAACACGCCGTCTGCGTACTGCAACGGAACTATGGGCGAGAACCACGTTTGATACGCGCTGCTCGTCAAGTTGTCAGCTAAGATTGTCTGACATTGTGCCCACTGTTGTTGAAGCGATTGCTGCATAGTTTTTTTCACGAAATCGGGTGCAAAGGTACTGCTTTTTTTTCACATACGCAAATTATGCCAAAATGAACAAAATGAGATTTTGCGTAAGTGCTTATAAATGGGGCAGTTACGTACAACGCTTTGATTTTCAAGCAGTTATAAAAGTTATCAACATGTAACTATTTGATTTATAACATATTACAATTACGCAATAGTTGGTGTATTTTTTTTGAAAAAAAGTCGCGCAAAGCCGTATTTTCAAGGCCTTGCGCGAAAAATGCATTTTTTTGTTATTTAGAATTCGTTCAAATAAGAAAATGTCTGATTTTTACAGTTATCAACATTTTTTATTTATCTTTTTTTCCGAAGACTGAGAAGTGTACATAGCGCTTCGGATGGGCTTTGAGATCGGTCAACAAACTATCGGCTGAAATGACGGTTGCGTCGATGTGATTGTAGAGCGATTTGTTGTAGATAAGTTGTCCCAAAGTGCCTTCTTGCGAGCGCACGTCTGTGATGAGTCCGTTGACGTTATCAACCGCTTTATCCACGCGTCCGACGGTGCTCTTGATGTCGGCTTTTTTGATGTCTGCGACGACGATATTGAGGTTAGCCACAGCGGTGTCAGCATTGTTGACAATACGCGGTACTTGGTTGTTCATCAGTCGCTTGAGGTCAGTTGAGACGTAGGTAAGGTCGTTGGACACGCGATCTACGTTCGCCAACGAGGACTTGATGTGATTACCCGCCAGTTGTCCTTGGATATCCAGCACGAGCGAGTCCACATCTTCGACTACGCCGGACACTTTGGCGATGAGTTCGCCTTGCAGGCTCTCCATGAGGCCGGGAACATAGGTTGTGGGAAGGAATGAACCTTTCTCTATTGACGATTGAGCGATTGACGATTGACCATTGTCCGGGAATTGGAGTTCAATCGCCATACCGCCGAGCAGACCGTCGGAGATGAGTGCCATTTGGGTTCCTTGCGGCAGGTCGATGTCTTTGCGAATCGAGATGTCGATGGTGAAGGCGCTATCACGTGTGTAATCGTAATGGATCTCATCTACCTGCCCCACTTTATGTCCACGGATATAGACGGCAGCCTGTTCTTCAAGGCCGTGCAGGTGGTAATAGGTACCGTGATAGGAATTGGTAGGCGAGAAGATATTGACGCCTTTGAGGAAGTTAAAACCAAAGAAAAGGAGGAAGAGGCATACTGTTGCCAGAAGTCCTACTTTTATTTCTCGAGCGTATTTCATAATTTACGATTGTTATTGTTCGAATTTGGTGATCCAACAGTCGGGGAAGAGTTTTTTGAGCTCTTTTTGTTTCTCCGCCACTTTACTGCGGTCGGTGTCTATGATGGCGTAGTATTTGTACCAGTCACCTACTTGCCGGCACTCGCAGGTCTGTCCTTTGAGTTTGGGATCGTCCGGTGCCAACGGTGTGCGCGAAGCGCATATTTGTAGAGCGAAGTAAACAGTAACCCCGACTTGCGTCGCTTTAGACTCCGTTCTACCCTCGTTTCGATTCTCTCTCGTTAGTGTCTGGTTAGTCTGATTTGAGTTGAGAACCTCTTTCTTCACCGCCTGACGATGGGTGTACGCGCCAAAGGCGTCCACGAGTGCTACTGCCATGGCGTTCATCGCCGAATCGGTATTGAGGAATTGCTCTTCTTCGGCATTGGAGATGAATCCCATTTCGAAGAGGATAGACGGGCAGGCGGACTTGAGCAGTACCCAGAAGGAAGCCTGCTGTACGCCGCGGTCGGAACGGTTGAGATGTCCCACAAAGCGCTTCTGCACCTGCTCGGCGAGCTGAAGCGACTGATCCATGTAGTTATTCTGCATCAGTTCGAACATGATGTAGGAGTCGATGGAGTTCGGATCAAAGCCGTGGTAGGTCGTTTTGTAATCGGATTCCAGTTTCATCACGGCGTTCTCACGCATCGCGACGTCGAGGTTCTTCTCCGCCCTTTCGTTTCCGAGGATGAAGGTCTCCACGCCTTTGGATTTCTTGTTTTCCGAAGCGTTGGTGTGGATGGAGATGAAAAGGTCGGCATTGTTCTTATTGGCGATGTCGGCACGTGTCTGCAAAGGGATGAAGACGTCGGTATTACGGGTATAGACGACGTTCACGTCCGGATATTGCTCGTTGATGAGTTGTCCCATTTTGAGGACGAGGGTGAGGTTGAGGTTTTTCTCCTGCGAGAAAGCACCTACGGCACCCGGGTCTTTACCTCCGTGTCCGGCATCAAGTACTACCGTGTATGGTTTGGCTGCCGTCATGGACAAGCAGCATAAGATTGCTATGGTCAAAAATAGTGTTTTGCGCATTTTAAGCCAAATTAATCGTTTGCAAAGGTACAACAAAATATTGGAATTTAAAAGTTTTTGCCTCAAAGAAAGCAAAAATTATGCCATTTTTGCATTTTTTTTCATTTTTTATGCGCGCGCCCTTGCGTATATGAAAACTTTTTTGTAATTTTGCGCGTCGTTTGGGTATGTTTATGCAGAAAAGTGCGTTTACACCGGAAGAAGAGCAAATGATCCAGCGCGAGTTTGAGGCGCTGTTGGAAGACTATGCGCAGACTCCTCACAGGCAAAATGTGGAGATCATCACGCATGCTTTCAATTTTGCTCACAAGGCGCATTACGGTGTTCGTCGTTTGAGTGGCGAGCCGTATATCATGCACCCGTTGGCGGTTGCGCGTATTTGTGTGCGCGAGATCGGTTTGGGTAGCACGAGTATTTGTTCGGCGCTGCTGCATGACGTAGTGGAGGACACGGATTATACGGTGGAGGACATCGCGGGTTTGTTTGGCGACAAGATTGCGCAGATCGTAGGCGGATTGACGAAGATCAGCGGCGGTGTGTTCGGAGACCAGGCGAGTGAGCAGGCGGAGAATTTCCGCAAGTTGCTGCTGACGATTAGTGATGACATCCGCGTGGTGCTGGTGAAGATTGCCGACCGTTTGCACAACATGCGTACGTTAGGCGCGCAACCGAAAGACAAACAATATAAGATCGCGGGTGAGACGCAATACATATACGCGCCGCTCGCGCACCGTTTGGGTCTGTTCCCTATCAAGACGGAATTGGAGGACTTGAGTTTCAAGTACGAGCACCCGGACACATGGCAGGAGATTCATGACAAGTTGGAGTCGGTGAAGACATACCAGATGGAGACGTTTGAGCATTTTGCCGAACCTATCCGTGAGCGATTGAGTGCGATGGGTTACCAATATACGTTGAAAGCGCGCATCAAGTCAGTCTATTCGATTTGGAAGAAGATGATGAAGCAGCAGATTAATTTTGAAGACGTATATGACCTGTTGGCGGTTCGCATCATCTTCACACCTCACGACAACATGAGCGAGAAAGACCAATGCTGGATGATTTACTCGGCAATCACGGAGTTGTACCGTCCGCATCCGGAACGTATTCGCGACTGGATCTCGACACCGAAAGCGAACGGTTATGAGGCGCTGCACGTGACGGTGATGGGTAAAGAGGGTCAATGGATAGAGGTGCAGATTCGTACGGACCGAATGCATGAGATTGCGGAACGCGGTTATGCGGCACACTGGAAATACAAGACCGGCGAGTCGGACGACAGCGAACTCGATAAGTGGTTGCGTGAGATCAAAGAGATCTTGGCGAACCCGGACAAAGACGCGATGGAGTTCTTGGGCACGTTCAAGTTGAATCTGTTCGCGCAAGAGGTATTCGTCTTCACGCCGAAGGGTGAGGTCAAGACGATGCCGTTGGGTTCGACCACATTGGATTTTGCCTTTATGCTGCACTCCGAGTTAGGTGAACATTGTATCGGCGCCAAGGTAAACCACGCGTTAGTGCCTGTTTCGTACCGATTGAAAGGCGGCGACCAGATAGAGATTTTATCGTCCAACAGTCAGCATCCGCAGAAAGAATGGCTTAATATCGTGACAACGGCGAAAGCGCGCAACTGTCTGAACCAATATTTCCGTCGCGAGGAACGCAAGTATATCAAGCACGGCGAGCAGTTGGTGGAAGACGCGATACAGATGGACAAGGACCTTGCGGCGAACCACGATGTAGCTTTGGCACGATTATTGAACTACTACAAGATGACGCAGCCGAGTGAGTTGTATTCGCAAGTAGGTCAAGGTGCCATCCGGTTGGATAACATACACGAGATTGTTTATCCGAAACGCAGTCTGCTGTCATATGTGCCGTTCATCGGAAAGAAACAACCGAAAGCGAGTGCTCCGACGCCGGTGAGCAAGCAGCCTGCAGAGGCGAGTGCAGCGGGAGAGAAGAAGCCGAAGAAGAAAGAGCCGCATGCGATTGTGCTGACGGATGAGAATTTGGGAAAGCAATATATATTGAGCAACTGCTGCCATCCTATTCCGGGTGATGAAGTATTAGGATACCTGGACGAGAAAGGCAAGATGCACATCCATAAGATTGACTGCGTGGAGGCGAACCTGCTGAAGACGAGTTACGGCAAACGCATTTATTCCGCGACCTGGAACACGCACCGCGTACAATCTTTTATTGAGACGATAGAACTGAGGGGAATAGATAAATTCGGATTATTAGTAGAAGTACTGCAGACCATCACGCAAGATTTTCACATTAACATGCGGTCGATTAATGTGTCCAGCGATGACGGTATTATCAAAGGTACATTGGAAGTGTACGTATATGACCGCTCGGAATTAGACGAATTGCTACGCGCATTATTGAAAATCAAAGATATTAAAGAAGTCAAACGTTTGACGACGGATGACGAACATTAAGTTATAAAAAATTTAGGATAATGAAAAAGATTTTTAGTACTCTCTGCATGGCTCTCGTAGCAGTAGCCATGATGGGTCAACAGCCGGTTATCACATTTGAGAAGACGGAACATGACTTCGGTAAGATCAACGAATCTGACGGTCGTGTATCGGTAGTGTTTGAGTTTAAGAACGAAGGTATGGCTCCGCTTATTCTGAGCAATGTTCGCGCAAGCTGCGGTTGCACCACACCTACTTGGACGAAAGAGCCGGTAGAGCCGGGTCAGACCGGTAGCATCACCGTGACATACAACCCGAACGGTCGTCCGGGTCGTTTCCAGAAGACCGTGACCATCACTTCGAACGCCAAAGAGCCGACGGTGAAAGTGTATATCAAAGGTGAGGTTATTCCGAAGCAAGCCAAGCCGGCGAACCGTTTCCCTGTAGCAATGGGCGAGTTGAGCATGAAGACGCAGTCGCTCAACCTCGGTACGCTGACCAAGGGCGCTGTCAAAGGCGGCGAGTTGGAGTACGCTAACCTGACCAAAGAAGCGCATAATGTGGATCTGGCTACGAGCGATTTCTCGGCGCTGGCTACGCAAGTAACGCTTCCGACCGTTCAGGCAAACGAGATCGGTAAATTCGTGTTCTCGCTGGATACGAAAGCCGCTAAGTTGTACGGTCCGGTAGAGACGAACGTGTATGTCGTAATCGACGGCAAGCGCGTATTGGATAACGCACACAAGCTGACTATCAATGCCGAGATCGTAGAGGACTTCAGCCAGATGAGCGTGGAGCAGAAACAGCAGGCACCGATCCTGGAGATCGCCAATGCGATTGACTTCGGCGAGGTAGAGGCCGGCAAGAAAGGCATCAAGAAAACGATCACGTTCGCTAACACGAACGTAGCGCCGTTGTTCATCCGCCGCGTGTATAACCCGTATCCTAACGTCCTCGCTTGCACGACGACAGCCAAAGTGAACAGCGGTAAGAAAGGTAAGATGACCGTAACGCTCAATACGTTTGCTGACGGCAAGCCGATGGCAGCCGGTCAGTACAGCCGTCAGATCACGCTATACACGAACGACCCTAGCCAAGCGAAAAAGGTCGTAACGATCAAGTGGACCGTTAAATAATGATTGATCATCCGGAAAATAGCGATGAGTACAAGGGTTTGACGGTGAATGCGGGTGTTGAGAACCTGCCGAGTGTAAACCCTTATGCTACTTTCCGTCGGAAGAAGACGGTGTTACGCCCCGAGGAGTACTTCGAGGGCATACGCCGTGGCGACATGACCGTGTTGAGTCAGGCGGTGACGCTGGTGGAGAGTAATCTGTTGGCGGATCAGGCTATTGCGCAGAAGGTGATTGAGTTATGCCTACCCTACGCCGGTAACTCGATACGCGTAGGTGTGACGGGTGTTCCGGGAGCAGGCAAATCGACTTTCATCGAAGCCTTGGGTAGCGAGTTATGCGACCATGGTAAGAAATTGGCGGTGTTAGCGATTGACCCGTCCAGCGAACGGAGCAAGGGTTCCATATTAGGCGACAAGACACGTATGAACGAGTTGTCCGTCAAGTCCAATGCGTTCATTCGCCCCAGCCCGAGTGCAGGTTCGTTAGGCGGCGTGGCACGCAAGACGCGCGAGACAATCGTGCTCTGCGAAGCGGCAGGCTTTGATACAATACTGTTAGAGACCGTAGGTGTAGGTCAGTCGGAGACGGCGGCACACTCGATGGTGGACTATTTCCTGCTGCTGCAGGTGACGGGTACCGGTGACGAGTTACAGGGTATCAAACGCGGAATCATGGAGATGGCGGACGGCATTGCGATCAACAAATGCGATGGTAATAATATTGAACGTGCGCGCGCCGCGCGCGTAAGCTTCAAGAATGCTTTGGCGCTCTTTCCGCCTCCCGCATCCGGTTGGACACCCGAAGCAATCTGTTGCTCCTCCATCGACCACAGCGGTGTGATGGAAGTATGGGAGAACATTGAGAAATATATCGCGTTCACGAAGAAGAACGGTTATTTCGATGCCCACCGCACGGAGCAAGCGAAGTACTGGATGTACGAAACGATCAACCAAGCGCTGTTAGACGGATTCTACAAGAACGAGCAGATGGAACATCAGATTGAAGTAGCAGAACGTCAGGTGCTGAACAATGAGATAAGCAGTTTTATCGCTGCAAACAACTTAATCACGAATTATGGCAGACTCAAGCAGAAATAAGAGTAAACGTACCCTGCAGACTACGGTCATCAAAGTGGGCGCTAATGAGTTGGGCAAGTTACCTCCTCAGGCGCAAGAACTGGAAGACTCCGTTCTCGGTGCTTTGATGATAGAGAAAGAAGCCTACGGAAGCGTGGCGGATTTGCTACGTCCGGAGGTGTTCTACAAAGATCAGAACCGTATGATCTATGAGGCGATTCGTGAGTTGGCGAGCAAAGACCAGCCGATTGACCTGATGACGGTGGGCGAAAAGTTGAAGAGCATGGGTACGCTTGAGAAAGCCGGCGGTGTCGTTTATCTGGCAGAGCTGACGCGTCGTGTGGCTTCGGCAGCGCACCTTCGCTACCACGCGGAGATCATCGCCAAGAAAGCGACGGCACGCGATATGATTGCGTTAGCGGCACAGATCGAGGAGAAGGGATTTGATGAGACGCAGGATATTGATGAGTTGATGCAAGAAGCGGAGAGCGGTATTTTCGAGATCTCTCAACGCGCGCAGAAACGCGACGTGACGCAGATTGACCCCGTTATTGAGGAGGCTTTCAAACGTATGGAGAAAGCATCGAAGAATGACGGTTCGATTAGCGGTATTCCTTCCGGTTTCCATGCTTTGGACAAGATCACGTCCGGTTGGCAGACGCCTGACCTCATCATTATTGCCGCTCGTCCGGCGATGGGTAAGACGGCGTTCGTGCTGTCGATGGCGAAATATATGGCTATTGACCGCGAGATTCCGGTAGCAATCTTCTCGTTGGAGATGAGTAACGTGCAGCTCGTGAATCGTTTGATCATGAACGTGTGCGAGTTGGAAGGCGACCGCATCAAGACGGGTAAGATGACCAAAGAGGAAACGCGACGATTGAATACGAAGATCAATGTGATGAAGGGCAAGCCGTTGTTCCTGGATGACACCCCATCCCTCTCTATCTTCGAGTTGCGCTCCAAAGCCCGCAAACTGGTGCGTGAGCACGGGATTAAGTTGATCATCATTGACTACCTGCAGCTGATGAACGCACAGGGCTCGAGTTTCGGTAGCCGTGAGCAGGAGGTAAGTATTATCTCGCGCAGTCTGAAGGCGCTCGCTAAGGAATTGGACATACCTATCATTGCGCTGTCGCAGCTGAACCGTGGTGTGGAAGCGCGTCAGGGTGTGGAAGGCAAGACGCCGCAGTTGGCTGACCTCCGTGAGTCCGGTGCTATTGAGCAGGATGCCGATATGGTTTGCTTTATCCACCGCCCGGAGTATTATCATCTGTATAACGACGATAAGACCGGCAAGGACTTGCGCGGCTTGGCACAGATCATCGTAGCAAAGCACCGTAACGGTGCGACGGACAGCATCTGGCTTCGCTTCCGCGGTAAGTATGCGAAATTCCAGAACGAAGACGAAGCCGTTGATCCGGATGAGTTAGGCGGTCCATTATCGGCAGGCGAAAGCGTAGCTATTCAATCGAGTATGAATAACTCGATGGGTGCCGTTTCCTTCGGTCAGCAGATGACGCCGGACGGCGCAAGCAGTTATAACAGTTTAGGAGAAGATATAAGTCAATTTCAACTATAAGATATGCAAAGAACAGTTATCATAGACGCACTGAAGCGCACCGATTTCGGCGCCACGATCAATGTTCGCGGATGGGTTCGCAGCCGTCGAGGCAATAAGCAAGTATCGTTTATCGCCCTCAACGACGGTTCAACCATCAAGAATATTCAGATTGTGGTCGATCTCGAGAAATTTGATGAGGAGCGTCTTAAACCCGTTACTACCGGCGCTTGTATCTCTGCTACCGGCATTCTGGTAGAGAGTCAGGGAGCAGGTCAAGCCGTTGAGATTCAATTGACCGACTTGGAGGTTTACGGCATAGCAGATCCGGAGAAATATCCGCTGCAGAAGAAAGGTCTGAGCATGGAATTCCTTCGTACGATCGCTCATCTGCGTCCGCGTACGAACACGTTTGGTGCAGTATTCCGCATTCGTCACAATATGGCGATGGCGATTCACACCTATTTCCATGAGCATGGTTATTTCTACTTCCACACGCCGCTTATCACGGCTTCGGATTGCGAAGGAGCCGGTCAGATGTTCCAAGTGACGACGAAAAACCTCTATAATCTGAAGAAAAACGAGGATGGTCAGATTGACTACAGCGATGATTTCTTCGGTAAGCAAGCAGCTTTGACCGTCAGTGGACAGTTGGAGGGAGAGCTTGGCGCAATGGCGTTGGGTAAGATCTATACGTTTGGTCCTACTTTCCGTGCAGAGAACAGCAACACCCCGCGTCACTTGGCAGAGTTCTGGATGATTGAGCCGGAAGTAGCGTTTATTCAGAAGGACGAGTTGATGGATCTGGAGGAAGATTTCATCAAATACTGCGTTCGCTGGGCGTTGGAGCATTGTATGGACGACCTGGAGTTCCTGAATCAGTTTGTGGACAAAGGTCTTGTCGAGCGCCTGAAATCGGTTGTGGATACGGAGTTCGTACGCCTACCCTACACCGAAGGTATCAACATCCTGCAGGAAGCGATTAAGAACGGCAAGAAATTTGAGTTCCCTTGCAACTGGGGCGATGATTTGAGTTCGGAGCACGAGCGTTTCCTTGTAGAGGAACACTTCAAGAAGCCGGTTATCATGACGGACTACCCGAAGGATATCAAGGCCTTCTATATGAAGATCAACGAAGACGGAAAGACAGTACAAGGCACCGACGTGCTGTTCCCGCAGATCGGTGAGATCATAGGCGGTAGCGTGCGTGAGGAGAGCTTGGAATTGCTGAATAATGAGATTGAGCGCCGTCATATTCCGATGAAAGATATGTGGTGGTATTTGGATACGCGTCGCTTTGGCGCAGCACCTCACGCAGGCTTCGGTCTGGGTTTCGAGCGCTTGATGCTGTTTGTGACCGGTATGCAGAACATACGCGATGTGATCCCGTTCCCGCGTACACCTAAAAGTGCAGATTTTTAATTAACAATAGTATTAACCATTAAAAACACTAACAAACAATCGTTATGAGAAACAAACTCTTTTCATTGATGTTTGTGCTCGCAATCGGGCTTAGTGCCTTTGCACAAACATCACTCAAGGGACGAGTTGTTGCCAACAACACAGATCAACCTGTTGTTGGGGCTAAGGTGACACTCGCGAATCAGAACATCTCTACTACGACCAATGTTGCCGGTGAGTTTACATTACTCTATCTGGAGGCGATGGACGAAGAGGTGTTGGTGGAGTCAGACGGTTTCATCGCCGCACTCGAGTTGGTTAGCCTCAAAGAGAATGAGGTGAATCAGATGGACGACATCCTGTTGGAGCCGGACATCGTAGCTCAAGCGCAAGATGAGGTCCTCTTGAACCTGACCGAGGAAGAGATGACGGACGATGAAGGTCGCTCGCAAGCGCAGGCTTCGTCTTCCTCCGCTTCCACGGATGTGTTCAACTCCAACACGTCATTCGCTTGGTCCACAGCGCGTTATCGCAACCGTGGTTACCAATCGTATGCAGAGAATTACTACATCGAGGGTCTGCATTTCAACTCGATGGAGCGTGGTCAATTCAACTATTCCGCTATGGGTGGTTTGAATGACGCGAGCCGTTACAAAGAGGTGCTGAACCCGATTGAGGCCACGAACTTCACCTTCGGTGGTGTAGGACGTTCGACTAACTACCTGATGGGTGCCAGCCGTTATGCACAAGGTTGGAAAGTAGGTGCTGCGGGAACGAACCGTAACTACAAAGCGCGTGTGAACGCAACCTACTCCAGTGGTATTATGCCGAGTAACTGGGCTGTAACGGCGCAGTTGGCTTACCGCTTCTCCCCGTACATTGACAACAAGGGTATCATCGGCGAAGGTATTAAGTACTACTCGCTGGGTTACTTCCTGACGGCAGAGCGCATCTGGGACAATGCACGCCTCAAACTCATCACTTTCGGTGCACCGACAGAGCGTGGTCAGAATGCTGCGGTAACGCAAGAAGTGTATGATTTGACCGGTTCGATCTACTACAACCCGTATTGGGGCTATCAAGCAGGTCGAGTTCGCAACTCTCGCATCGTAAAGTCGTTTGACCCGACGGTTATTGCCGCTTACGAGTACAAGATCGATGAAAAACAATGGTTCAAAGTAGCAGCAGGTTACCACTATTCATGGTATTCGAACTCTGCTATCAACTATTTCCAGGCTCCTGATCCTCGTCCGGATTACTATCGTAACCTTCCTTCCGCAATGTGGGACGGTCAGATCGCTAACCCGAACTACGAAACTTCCGCAAAACAACTCTTCGATGATGCAGGTGCTCACTATCCGTGGGGCCTCTTCGTTGGTCGAGACATGAACGGCAAAGAATACGGTGCAGGTTTCGTTGGTCATGACGGCAATATTGTAGGTCCGTCTGTTGATGAAGCAGAGTACAATGACCTTGTTGACCTTTGGAAATCGCGTGACAACAAGACCACGCAGATCGATTGGGAAGCACTGTATGCAGCTAACTATGCTAATAACGTAACGGATCCGAACGGTTCTGCTCGTTACATCTTGGAGCGTCGTCATAATGACATTCAGGAGGCTAATGCTTCGTTCAACTATGTGAACACGCAGTTTGACCACCTGAAGATGACGCTTGGCGTAGAAGGCAAGTTCTCGCAAGGTATTCACTACAAGACCATTGACGACCTGTTGGGCGCTAATCAATGGATTGATATTGATGCTTTCGCAGACCGTGATATCAAGGAGTTGGCTTCTAACTCCGGCTTTACGCAGGAAGATATTGCCAACGTGCGTAAGAATGAGATTGCTCCGGACTACAATGAGGTAGTGAACAACGGTCGCCGTTTCGGTTACGACTATCGCATCAACATGGGCAACCTCAAGGCTTGGTTCCAGAACGAATGGAACTTCAACGAGGTTGATCTCTACTACGCTCTCCAGCTGAACTACAGCTCGATGCAACGTACGACAAACATGCTCAACGGTCGTGCTTGGTATCTGACCAAAGTGGCAGATGAGAAGACGGGTGCTGACGCATGGAAATACTACGGTAGTGCAGCATACGCACAGATCAAGGCATGGGAAGCTGCCGGTGCATTGAAAGCCGGTACTACTTATGCAGGTCAGGCTCACCACTTCTTGGATCCCGCATTCAAGCTTGGTGCGACTTACAAGATCAACGGTCGTAACCGTTTGAAACTGAATGCTTTGGCAGAGACTCGTGCTCCGTTCGCGCGCGATGCTTATATTTCGCAACGTGTACACGACCGCGTAGTTGAGAACATCTACACGCACGATAATGCAAAGAACTTGAAAGACTTCTATGCATCAAGCGAGAAAGCCGTTTCTGCTGACCTCACGTATGAATTCAACTACCCGATCGTTCGCGGTCGTGTAACCGGATTCTTCACACAGAGCTGGAACGGATCTGAACTCAACGGATACTATGATGATGAGGCTCGTACGTTCGTCAACCAGGCTATGACCGGTATTGACAAACGCTACATGGGTATTGAGGCAGCTGCTGCTGTTAAACTCGGTACATACTTCACCTTGACGGGTGTGGCTTCTGTAGGCGACTATCGTTATACGAGCGATGCTGTGGCAGTATCCTCTGCTGAAAACGGTATGCCTATGACGCAGAACCTCGTAACCAAGGAATTGGTATTCGAGACTACGGATAAAGTATTGCTGAAGGGTCTGCGCGTTTCTACGGGTCCGCAAGTAAACGCCAGCCTCAAACTCTCGTTCTTCCACCCGAAGATGTGGTTTGCTGACGTAACGGTTAGTTACCATGATTGGAACTATCTGTCGGTTGCTCCGAGTCGTCGTATGCAAGGTCTTTACACCGGTGTCCGCATGGATGGTACAGCTGTTAACGGTTGGTTCGGTGACACCTATGCAAACGCTATCCAGACTACGGATGGTATGATGGTAAGCGCAACAGTAGATACAGACCCGACAAGTCCTACTTACGGTCAAGCAACGTATGAGAATGCTGTTCTCGATGAGGGCGGTGTTCCTGTACTGAAATATCCGTATAACATCATGACGATGCAAGAGAGTTTGGCAGCTACTAACCCGCTGAACCGCTTTATCATCGACGCATCGGTAGGTAAACTGATCTACTTGCCAAACCGTCAGTCCGTTTCGATCAACTTGAGTATCTCCAACTTGACAAACAACACGCACTTCAAGACCGGCGGTTATCAACAAGCTCGTCTGCCGCGTGCCGTACGTCAAGGTCAACCGGACTATCAGAACTCCGTTATTACGGCTAACGCTTGGAAGTACCCGTCTAAGTACTACTATGCTTGGGGTATCAACTTCTTCTTAACAGTAACCTATAAATTCTAACAACAATGAGAAAGTCAATTTATACATATGCAATGTTGCTGGCGATGCCGGTCATTGCACTGATGACCTCCTGTGAGGCTCGTCAGTTGACACCGGAAGATGTGTTTGTCGATGAGACAAAATTGGCAGAAGTATTGGCAGCTGAGAATCCGGAAGGCTACAAAATTTATAATCTCAACTCGTTGAAGTCTGCTCCGTTCATGACGGAAAACGGTAACTTCATGAGTGACTCAAGCCTCTATCGTACTCGTTCTGCATACGGCAGTTTGCAGTTGTTCTCTATTGATACCCTGCCCGTTAACGGCCCCGGTATTTATATCCGCGCACGTGTTGCTACAGATGACTACGGAGGCAACTTCTACAAGTCGCTTGTGCTGCAACAGACCCAAGATTGGGAGAACGGCGGCGCTGCATTAGCAGAGCCACAAGGTCTTCGTATCTCAGTCGATATGGGATCGGTTAGCGGTTTGTATCACCAAGGTCAAGAGATTATCATTCGTTGTAATGGTCTGGCTATCGGTCGTTATGCCAACCAACCGCAGTTGTGCGTTCCGTCGTACAACAATAATATCTTCGCCAGCTCTGCTGAGCAGAAGACAGGTTGGGCTCCCGGTCGTATTCCTGCAGCTCGTTTCCGCAGAGCTACCCGTATGTTGGGTAATCCGGATGTATCCAAACTGGTTTGGGAAGAATACAATTTAAGCGAATTGAAAACTGCTTACTTGGATAAATTCAACGATGTTGAAGGTGCTCGTAAGTTAGATGCTACGTTGATCAAACTTACCGGTGTTCATTTCACCGGCGAGTATGACAACTACGGTGCAGTAGCTAATTGTAATCACTATTCGGGTGCAGACACCGCTACAGTAGGTAATCCGGAGTTGGATAAGAATGCTTGCACTTTCGGTCCGACTACAGAGAACGTGGGCTATCCGCAATCCCGTTATGTAAGTGACGGAACGAATAGAGCATTGGTCAGCACATCTGAGTACGCTCGCTATGCATACTATTATCTGCCGGCAGCTAAATACATTGGTTCTGTAACCGGTGTACTCAGCTACTACATGGATAATGGTAAATACGATCCGGACGGCGGCGAATGGTCTATTACTCCTTGCAGTATGGACGAGATCTTACCTGAAGCTCAACAACATTCGGATCCTGCCCAACGTTGGGTACCGAAGGAGTGGAAGAAAGGCGTAGCGCAACCGGAAGAGTAATTTCCGATGAATTGGTTAGACGTATTATTACTTCTACCGCTTCTCGTGGGTCTCGTTAGAGGCCTGATGCACGGGTTTATCTCCGAGGTCATCGCCATTTTGGTGGTGGTCCTCGGAGTACTCTGTGCACGCTATTTTGCCCCATCCTTCTCTGCGTGGCTGCTTGCGCAAGTCGCATGGCCGCAAGAGATTTGTGATGTAGTGGCTTATACTTTACTTTTTCTTGCAGCAGCCATCCTCTTATCAATCCTCGCGCGTCTGATGACTAAATTTATGCGTGCGATTCATTTAGGTTGGGCGAACCGCCTGATGGGAGGTTTGTTTGGCTTATGCAAGTACGGACTATGCGTACTGGTGGTTGTGTTTGTGATGGACCGCACGAATGCGGCTTTCCATTGGTTGGACAAAGCGCAAGTAGTACAGACATCCGTTGTTTACCCTTATATGGTGAAAGCCATCAATGACTTATTTTCTATCGCTGGGCAGTAATCTCGGAGAGCGCGAGCAGACGCTGGAGCGCGCCGTAGAGATGATGGAGCAGCAGATTGGCCATGTGCCTTGCCGCTCTTCTTTTTATTACTCCGAACCTTGGGGCTTTGCGTCCGAGCATCCGTTCTGCAACCTCTGTTGCCGCTTGGAGACAAAAATGCAACCGATGGAGGTATTGACCGCCACGCAAGCGATTGAGCAACAATTAGGGCGCAACCATAAATCTGATCCGAACGTACCGGACTATCAAGACCGGATTATTGACATCGACATCATACGTGCTTTTGACAACGAGCACAACGAAATATATACAACCGGCACTACTCTTACACTGCCTCATCCGCTTTGGCGGGAACGGGAGTTTGTGAAAGTGCCATTGAATGAAATTATGAAGACATATGCATTGGTGACCGGCGCATCGTCCGGTATGGGTGTTGAATTTGCCAAACAGTTGGCTGCCCGCGGATATAATCTGCTTATCGTGAGCAACGAAGAAGCGATACATGATCGCGCCAAAGAGATTGGAGCAGCCTCCCCTACGCTGTCTGTGATAGGGCTGGTGATGGACCTTGGTAAGCAAACGGCTGCACGCGAACTATTCGAATATACGCAGGCGCATGGTATCGAAGTCGAGGTGCTGGTGAATAACGCCGGAGTGTATCACGACAAAGATATATTGGATGACAGCGAAGGCTTCACGAGTCTTATCATGAATCTGCATATGTACACGCCGGCGATGCTTTGTTATCTCTTCGGTCAAGAGATGCGCACGCGCCGCAAAGGATATATTCTGAACGTATGCTCCGTGACGAGTAAGATGGCGGCACAGCGATTAGGTACATACGGTGGCACAAAAGCTTTCTTGTCGCATTTCACGCGTGCGCTGCATATTGAGTTACGCAAGTACGGCGTGCATGTAACGAACGTGAGCCCGGGAGCCGTAGATACAGGGCTCTACTCTATCTCGCCGGCCATCACCAAAATAGGCAAATGCCTCGGCATCATCGTCAGTCCGCAGACTCTGGCGCGCAGAGGATTGCGTGCGCTGTTCTGGGGTCGCAGCAAAACAACAATACCCACCATTTTCTGGCAGGTACTGTGCTTTATCATTCTTCTTATTCCGACGTGCGTGTTACGCCTGATTCGTCGGCTCGGATGGTTCTAAAGAATTCCGAGACTATTGAGGAAAATCAATATGATGGCAGCGGGCACCAACCAACGGAGCGCGTTGATATAGATTTTTCCCATGACACGCTTGGCGCCTTTCGCCGGCGACAATACGCCTTTGCCATTAGGGTTAGGTAAGTTCCATCCAACAAAGATTGCCATTCCCAGCGCACCGATAGGCATCATGATGCATGCGGATACTTCATCGAAAATCGTAAATACTTGCGGCACAAGCACGCATACAGCAATCATTACCAGCACCACTGCCGAAACGATGAGCACGCTCTTATGACGATTCAGTTTGTTGTTGCTCGCCTCGCATACAAACGCTACCGCTACTTCCATGAGCGAGATTGTCGAGGTGATGGCCGCGATGCATAAGAGAGCGAAGAACAGAACGCTACTGAACCAAGAGAACGACATCTGCTCAAATACGGCAGGCAGTACCACGAACACCAATTCAGGGCCTTCTGCAGGGTTAAAGCCGAACGCAAAGACGGCAGGGAAGATGATGGCTCCTGCCAAGAGCGCTACCAATGTATCCAGCACGATGACCTGAATGGATGTAGCTACCACATTCTGATTCTTCGGCATGTAAGCTCCATAAGTGATGAGCGCACCCATACCGATCGAGAGGCTGAAGAAACACTGTCCCATCGCCTCCATGATGACGTGCGGTGTGATCTTGGTGAAGTCGGCCTGGAAGAAGAACTGCATACCGATATTACTGCCATCGAGCATCAGTACGCGTCCCGCCATCAGTACCATCATCAACAGCAAGAGCGGCATAAGAATCTTACTCAGACGTTCTATTCCTTTGTTCACATCGAACCACAACACCGCTCCTGTCAGCGCCACAGGCAGAATACTGAACAGCAGCATGCGCGGTTTATTGGAGATGATCTTCTGAAAATGCGCAGTCATCGCTGTGGCATCGAACCCGCCGAAGACATCATTGACGGCTTCTACCAAATAACTGAAGCACCAACCGGTGACCACGAAATAGAATCCCATGATCACGAGGGCCGTCAGCATGCAGAGCCATCCAAGCCATTGCCAGCGATTATTGCCGCTCAGCGTACGGAAAGCACCATAGGCACTCTTGCCGGAACGTTTACCGATGAGAAATTCGGTCATCAGCAGCGGCAGACCGAACAAAGCCACGCACACCAGATAGACGATTAGGAAAGCGCTACCGCCGTTCTCTCCGGCGATATAAGGGAATTTCCAGATGTTACCCAAGCCGATAGCACCACCTGCTGCCGCCATGATAAGACCTATCTTCGAGGAGAAACCTGTTTTCTTCTGTTCTGCCATGCGTTAATCCAAATAATAATCTACCGTTGTCACTACGCGCACGTGCTTCACCCAAGGCTGATACTCATCGTTCTCTATAGAGAACTGACCTTGGCTGGCACGACGGATCGAACCCAACGAACACTGTGCATCGTCTGCAAATTTCTGCGCTACGGCACGTGCGTTCTGCGTAGCCTCTTCAATCATCTGCGGCTTGAGTTCCGGCAGACCGTTGTACTTATAATCCAAGTTCCACGTTTCCGTCTTCACGATGATGCCTTCTTTGAGCAGCGCTGCCTCTTTACCTTGGCTCGCAACCACTTTCTGCACTTTGTCCGTGGAAACGATGAGCGAAGTACTGAGCGTGTACTTGTACTCCGGACGATGGTCGCCGTAGAAATTTGCCCAGTTATCATTCACTGTGATGCTACCTTGACGGATGTCGCTTTCTTCGAATCCCAGCGACAGCAGATGTTGCTTCACGCGTGCGGTTACCGACTCTAATTTGTTGTACAGCGCCGGCAGATCATTACCGTTCCATCCGTACGAAAGCGGCCAGATGGCATAGTCGGCTTCTACCTCACGCGTGCTCAGGCCTTTCACCGTTACGGCGCGGTCTTTACCTGCGTATTTACTGATGCCGCAGAAGATAAACAAACCTCCGAGGCATAATCCCAGCGCAATCAGCGCTCCTGCAAAAATGTTGTTTTTCATAACTATTACCTATTTCCTATTTGTCATGCTTATGTTCGTAAATAGCTTCCTCTACATTGATGATGTAGTCTCCCATCTTCTCGAGTTCGAGGATAATATCCATGTAGTTCACACCTACGGAGTACTCGTATTCATGGTCGGTGATGGCCTGCATGTTGCGGTTTTTGAGTTCGTCTCGGAAATTATTGATCTCGTTCTCCATGTTGGTCATCGCGTAGAAGTCATCCCTACTGATGTTCGCATTCTCCAGCGAGTCTACCATCTTGTTCTGCGCCAGCGTCACAAGATAAATCATCTGCTCCACATTACGCTCCTGCTCTTCGGTGAACGCGATATTGCCGTCGTGCTTATTGCGGATGAAGCGCGATAGGTTATAGTTCGAATCTCCGACCGACTCCAACTCACTCACGATACGCAACATCTTATGCACCTCATGTTTGGATTGATCGGACAGACGACCGTCCGCCACATTATTCAGGTACTGCGCAATCTCATATTCCATACGGTCGCAGATACCTTCGTATTTCTCGATACGCGTGAAGATCTTCGTGAACTGCGTGTTGTCCTGCTCGTAGAACAGGTCATGCACCATACCGATCATGCGTTGCGCACGCATCGCGAAGACGTGTACCTCTTTCCATGCTTGGAGAATAGACAACTCAGAAGTGGACATAAGACCACCGGAGATGAAGCGCAGCGAGTTGTCCGTATCTTTCTCCTCGGGTTTGGACGGGATAATCAGTATCACGAGTTTCTCCAAGAGCGGAATAAAACCGATGAGGATACAGGTATTGATGACGTTGAACGTGGTGTGGAACGTAGCCAGAATAGCGTTCAACTTATCCGGCGAGACGTCAGACGGCACACCCGGCGTGAACTCAACACCCCATGCGCAGCAAACCCAGCCTACGAACCAACGGAAGATACAGAGCACCCAGATCACGCCGAAGAGGTTGAATACCAAGTGCGCCATCGCAGCACGGCGAGCTTGCGTGGAAGCGCTCAACGCCACGATATTGGACGTGATGGTTGTACCGATATTCTCACCCAAGACAAGCGATATTCCCATGTCGATAGGCAGCACGTGCGTCGAACAGAGCGTCATGGTGATGGCCATGATAGCCGCCGAGGATTGCACCGCGAAGGTTAGGATTCCGCCGACAAGCAAGTACAGGAAATAACTACCGTAACCCCAGCTGGAGGTAGCCGCAAAGAAATCACGTACCGGTTGCATCTGGTCGAGGTGCATCTCCGTGGCATTGATCTTCAGGGTCGTGAGGCCCAAGAGCAACAACGACAGACCCATGAGGAAATCACCGAGGTTGGCGTTTTTCTTCGTGTAGATGAGCGCTACGGCGAGCACGATAGCGGTATACACCACCAGACGCAAGTCGAAGCTACCGCCACCGAGCACCATGATCCATGCGGTGAAAGTCGTTCCGATGTTCGCACCCATGATGACGGAGATCGCTTGTGCCAGCGAGAGGATGCCCGCCGAAACGAAGCTGACCGTCATGACCGTTGTGGCCGTAGAAGACTGTACTGCGGCGGTGATGAACGCACCTGTCAGCACGCCTGTGAAGCGATTCGTTGTTGCTGTGCCCAGCACATTACTCAACTTACTACCCGCCATCTTCTGCAGGCCTTCGGACATCACTTTCAGACCGTACATCAGCATCGCGACCGATCCGATAAGCGTGATAATCTGTAATACTAATTGCATGTATATTTTAGATTTTATATGTTACATTTTAGATTTTGCAAACTGCTTTGTTTGCAAAGCCGTCTATATACATCTCAAGCGGTTTGTCGAGGCATATATGACGCACGAATTCCGTTTCTTCGACGGCAGGCAGCGCATCCAGCGCCGCTATATCGAACACATCTTCTGCACGTGCCCACGGGTCGATATTCATATAGCCCACATTGAACGACGTCAGGTTCTGGAAGAAGTGCGAACCCTGCGAAGGTTCGATACGGAAATTCTCCAGACTGCATTCGGCAATAGCTTTCGCTTCACTAATATCGCTCCATTGCACCGGTACACCGAGCGTCGGAATCTGCGAGCCCCAACGGCCGTAACCGATGAGCAGGTACTGTTTGCCCTCTTTCTGCATGCGGCTGTTCCATTGCCGGATGGTCTGTGCCATCTCGCGCGTGCGCAGGGTATCAAAGGTGTCACGACGCAAATAGATGATGTCGCGCACGTCTTCTATCTGACCGATGCCCAGCGCGTTACCGGAACGCAGTATAGCGCCATTCTCGTCAATGTTGCTCCAATCCACTTTGGCATTCAGGCTGTCTGCCGAGATAGGACGTATCTGCAGCACATGGAAGATCTGCGGCTCGCGCTCGAGGTTCACCGCAAATTCTATCTCCACCGGACATTTGATTTCCTCTTGCGCCATGGCAAGCAGCGAACGGATGATCTCCGCCAGCGGGAAGGTATTGAATTTCAGTTGCGGCGCAAAAGTGACAATACGCGGTCCGTCGGGATAACACGAATCAACGATTCGCATATTCTCGCGGTCATAGGTTGAAGCAATCATCTTCAGGCTCTCAAACTGTCCGCACTCATGAATCGGGAAACGCACCAGGTTCACCGCATCATCGATGGACGTCTTGAATTTCTCAGGGCTGAGCGACAACGCCAACATCGATTGCTGTGTCTCGCGCATCGCCAGATCGACGGTGGACGTCTGCAGCACATTCTTCGGATATTTGGGACTGAATCGTAGCACCTGTTCGCCATCTACGACAACTTTTCCCAAGCCGTATGCAACTTTCACAATGCCGTCTTCGGGTTTCTCTTTGCCCACCGGATAGAAATTGACACTTCGCGCCACGCCGGAAATGACGGGGAAGAAATAATCGCCTTCCTGCTCGCCGCATACTTCCTGCAGCACGATTGCCATTTTCTCTTCGGAAAGCACATTGCCCGTCGAAGTGATGTACCCACGCGAGGCAGCATAATAGACGGACGCATAGACGGACTTGATTGCCTTCGTGAGCAAACGCAACTGCTGGTCGGCATTTTCCGTATGCGGGATCATATAGGTGCTATAGACGCCCGCGAAAGGCTGATAATAGGAGTCTTCCAACTTACTGGACGAACGTACTGCGATAGGTTTATTCGTCACTTTGATAAAATGCCGCAAGGCGTGAATAAGCGCTGATGGCAGGGCTGCGGATACAAACTCCGACAGCAACTCTTCGTCCGTCAAATCGGCGTTGATCACATATTGCAGACCGTTGTCATGAATGAATTTATCGAAGAACTCGGTGGTCAGCACCATGGTACGCGGTACGAAGATACGGATATTGTCCCACTTGTCGTAAAGGTCATTTTTCTGCAGCACATGGTTGAGGAAAGCGAGTCCTCTACCCTTGCCTCCCATCGCTCCTTCGCCTACGCGCGCGAACCATATGGTATCGTTGTATGTATCCGGCGAGTATTTGGCTACCACGCCGAGCGCCTGGTTGATACGATAGTCGTGAATGAGGCGGATATTGAGTTGACGAACGTTCTCGATGTCCGATTCGTCTTGGATCTTCAGCGCACTCACGGGTCGTCCCACAGAGAACAGACCGCGCGCGAAGAGCCATTTGGAGAGGTAGTTATTATCACTCGAGCGACGGAAAGCCGCAGGAGAGATGGTGGAAATCACACGTTCGAAGGCCTCGAGGTCACTCGCACGCGCTATCTCGCGACCTGTACGCGGATCCTTGGCAATGAAATCACCGAAACCGAACTCCGACTCGATGTATTCGCTCACTTCCTGCGTCAGCGTCTTCGAGGTCTTCACCACAAAGCCCACTTTCAGTTGCCGCGCTATCGAGCGCATCGATTCTTGCGAACTCTGCATGAGGAAGGGCATCGTCGGGTTGTCCTCGCGGATGAGTTTGCACAACTCCACGCCCGCGTCCAATTTCTCTGTATTCGATGCGTCACCTTTATGCAGCACAAAACCGATATCGGAGATAACGCCGAGCATGTTCTTGCCGTAGCGCTGGTACAGCTCCACCGCCTCGTCGTAACAGGTCGCAAGCATCACTTTGGGTCGCGCACGCTTGCGCAGCAACTGCTGTTTCTCGTTCAACGCGTCGCGTATGGCAATACTATTCTGATGCAGCACCAGTTTGTACAGCAGCGGCAGATAAGTCGAGTAATAGCGCACGCTGTCTTCCACCAGCATGATCGCACGCACACCTTCTTCAATCACGTCGTACGGCGCATTCATACGGTCCTCGATGAGCTTGATGATGGCGATGATGAGGTCTGTGGAACTATTCCAATTGAAGACATAATCGATGTCGGAGCGGTCGTGCTGCTCAATGCGGTTGTAAATTTCTTTGCTCAGCGACGAGAGTAACACGACCGGACAACCGGGCATCAACTGTTTGGCGGCCTTGGCGAAATCGAACACGTCCAATTCGCCCACGTTATACATCGTGATGATCAGGTCAAAACGTCCGCCGTTCTCCAATATATCCAAGGCCTCACGCGTGGTTTCTGCACGCGTGATAGCAGGCGGATTCGACAAGTTCAACTCGGAGTACTCCTGCGCTATCTGCACATCGATACGGCCGTCTTCCTCCAATGCAAAACTATCGTAGTTATTGCATATGAGGAGAATTCGCCGCACCCTCCTCGCCATCAACGATGTATAATTACTGTGCTCCATTATACCAATCCTTGCTCGAACGCCAAATGACCTTCTCGCGGTTTATACTAAACCCTGCTCGACCATCGCGTTGGCTACCTTCATAAAGCCTGCGATGTTAGCACCTTTGACATAATTGATATAGCCGTCTTCTTCGGTGCCGTATTTGAGGCACGCTGCGTGAATATCGGCCATGATACGGCGCAGACGCTCGTCCACTTCCTCTGCGGTCCATTTGAGGCGCATACTGTTCTGGGTCATCTCCAGACCCGAAGTAGCCACACCGCCGGCGTTTGACGCCTTACCCGGGCTATATAGGATCTTCGCGCCCTGGAAGATAGCAATCGCTTCCGGCGTCGAAGGCATGTTAGCACCCTCCGTCACGCAGAAACAGCCGTTCGCAATCAGGCGCTCTGCATCAATCTTCTCAATCTCGTTCTGCGTAGCACACGGCATCGCGATGTCGCACGTGATTTTCCAAGGACGCTCACCCGGGAAATACTGAGCCTGCGGGAATTTGGCCGCATACTCTTTGATACGACCGCGGCGCACGTTCTTCAGTTCGAATACAAACGCCATCTTCTCTTCGGTCAAACCTTCCGGATCATAGATGAAGCCGTCGGAGTCACTGAGCGTCAGCACTTTGGCGCCAAGACGCATCGCTTTCTGAGCCGCATATTGCGCTACGTTACCCGAACCCGAGATACATACGCGTTTGCCTTCGAAACTCTCGCCGCGGGTAGCTAACATCGCCTGCGCAAAATAGCATGCGCCGTAACCCGTAGCCTCAGGACGCATCAGCGAACCGCCCCACTGCTGACCCTTACCGGTCAAGGTGCCCGTGAACTCGTCACGCAGACGTTTGTACTGACCGAACATAAAACCGATCTCGCGACCGCCCACACCGATATCACCGGCAGGAACGTCCGTGTCTGCACCGATATGACGTTGCAATTCCGTCATGAAACTCTGGCAGAAACGCATAACCTCTGCGTCAGATTTGCCACGCGGAGAGAAATCGCTACCACCTTTTGCACCACCCATCGGCAGCGTCGTCAAGGCATTCTTAAAGGTCTGCTCGAAAGCCAGGAACTTCATAATACTGAGGTTCACGCTCGCGTGGAAACGAATACCGCCTTTGTACGGACCGATGGCGCTGTTCATCTGCACGCGGAAACCGCGGTTGATCTGCACCTCGCCCTGGTCGTCCATCCAAGGAACACGGAACATGATCACGCGCTCCGGCTCCACGATGCGCTCCATCACTTTCTGCTCGCGCAAGTACGGATACGCCATAATCATCGGAGCCACGCTCTCTACTACTTCTCTAACCGCCTGGTGAAACTCACTCTCACCCGGGTTTTTGCTGATGAGGTCAGCCATGAAGCCGTCCACCCACATTTGTGTCTGCTTGTCCATAAGACTAATACTTTATTGTTATTTGTTCTGAATTTATTTGTCAAAGACAAATCCGGCTGCAAAATTACAACAAAAATTGCACATATGCAAGTTTTTTTGCATTTTTTTTGCGTATCTCCGAAAATTGTTGTACCTTTGCGGCAAAATTGACGCAAAGCAATGAAAGTTCTATTGATTAACGGTTCGCCGCGGAAGAGCGGGAACACGTATCTGGCGCTGAAAGAAGCGGCGCAGGAGTTGGAAAAGAATGGCATCGAAACCGAGATCGTGGGTGTCGGGACGAAGCCGGTACGCGGGTGTATCGCTTGCTCAATCTGCAAGACGAAGGCCAACAACCGCTGCGTGTTCGACGACGATATATGCAACGAAGTAAGTGCCAAGATGGCTTCGTGCGACGGGCTGATTGTGGGTTCGCCGGTCTATTACGGTCAGCCGAACGGCACCATCATCTCGCTGATACAACGTATGTTGTATTCGAATGGAGCAGCGTTTAACGGCAAGCCTGTGGCCGGTGTAGCAGTATGCCGTCGAGGCGGAGCTACAGCTGCGCTCCAGACGCTTAATATGCCGTTTCAGTTGCTCAATATGCCGATTGTGACCTCGCAGTATTGGAACATCGTCTATGGTCGCATGGAAGGCGAAGCCGCTTTGGATGCCGAAGGCATGCAGACCATGCGGTCGCTGGCGAAGAACATGGCGTACCTGCTGAAGGCATTAGAAAACAAGGCGAGACCCGAATACGAGCCTCGCCAAGCTATGCATTTCATCCGATAGTTAGCAACCTTCTTTTTTACTCTTCCGCAGTTTGGATGCCCAATGGACACCGTTGGCGACGGCGAGAAGAAGGGCGACGATGTCGTCAATCCAACCTATTACAGGCACCGGATCCGGGGATATATCTACCGGAATAAGGATATACACCAGCGCAGCAAGCGCTCCTATGCCCGTATAGAGTTTGTATTTCGTCCGTTTCTGCATTAACCTTTCTGATTGTAATCAGCGTTGATGAGGTTCATCGCTTTCATACGCTTGTGGATATAGACATACGGTCCAACCACGATGAGCGTACCGAGTATACCCCAGAGCCAGAAATCGCTTGCGCCGAACGAATAATCGATTTGGCGGCGCTCCAACTCACCACGCATACGATCCGATGTGCGGTGATACCAAACGAAAGGAGCAATACCCAGCGTAAGCCAAGAGAAAATGAAATAGATGAGGCAGAAATGCATAGTTCTGCGTCCGTCATGGCGGCTGGCAATCAGGTTCAACTCTTCAGAGATGTGCGATTCGACAACGATAGAATAGATGCCGAAAGTGATAAGACTGAGGAAAATCATTTTCACGAGTCCGCGATCGGTTCTCAACTGCATTGCAGGAGCATTTACATTTGTTTCCATACTGAATAGATTAAAAAATCGCTGCAAAGGTACAACAATTTTTTGATATATGCAAGAAAAATCAAAGATTTTTAGGTAAAAGGTAATAGGTAAGAGGTAAAAAGGTCACTCGACGTTATGGGGACGGAGGAAGCCGGCAGGATCGTCATGGGTGTCGGAGTCGGAGCCTTGGACGGCAAAATGAATCTGGTTCTTGCCGAATCGTTCGTTGATGGTATCGATGGCCTGCATGAGACGTTTCTGGCGCGTTCGGTCTTCGGCTTGTTGCGGCGCAAACAGATCCAGTTGCATGCCACTGTTGCTTTGCAGTTGCGAGAGGATGACACCTGCCTGTTTGTATTGGTAATGAGGCAGATAGATGCGCTCCAGAAGCGTATGAACGGCTTGGAGGATGAGGCGTGTGTCGTCGGTAGAAGTGGTCAGTTTGAGAGTGTCTTCGACGTTGTATTGCGCGAGGTCCGTTCGGTGACGGTTGGTTGCCAAAAAGACCGTTACGGCGCCGCATAAGGAGCCTTGTTCGCGCAGCCGACGTGTGGCCGACGTGGCATAGTTACTCAGTTCGCGCAGCAGCACGGATTTGCTATCGGTCATGTGCGCAAAAGTGCGGCTGTACATGATGCTTTTCTGCCGTTCGTGACTTGCCAGCGTGATAGCCGGTTCGCCGCGTAACTCTTTCCATGTGCGCACGCCCGTCACATTGAATAATCTGCGCACCCACGCTTCGCTCTTACGCGTGTAGTCGAGCGCCGTTTGAATGCCTTCTGCGCTCAGTTTTTTGATGCTTCTCCGACCGATACCCCATACATCCGCGATAGGCACTTTCGCCAAGGCTTGCTCGCGTTTGTCTGCAGGCATGATGCATATTCCTCCGTACGCCGGATAGTGCTTGGCGAACCATGTAGCCGTTTTGGCGAGCGTGTAACTGAGTCCGGCACCGCAGCTGACGGGTATGCCGGTCTTCTCGAAGATCAGGTTTTTGAGTTGCAACAGATAGCCTCGCAACCGCGTCGGGTCATCGTCCGGCATGGTGCCGAAGAACTCATCGACGCTATATTGCACAAAGTCCAGCACCATCTCCGTTTGCCGCACGTGCTCCATGATTTGCTGCGAGATATCGCGGTACAACTGATGGTGCACATCGATGATCGTAACATGCTGCTGTTCAATGAGTTGGTTAACTTGAAAAAGCGGATTGCCACGCTTCATACCCAGAGCTTTTGCCTCTTGGTTAAGCGCCAAGATGATACCTCCGTTATTGCCGTTATCGTTCGCCACAACCACCGGCGTACCCCGCAGTTCCGGTCGCGATATCAATTCGCAACTCACGAAGAAATTATTGCAATCCAAATGAATATACATACAGTCGATTTTCGCTGCAAAGGTACGGAAAATTTTTGATATATGCAAATAAAATGGGTGTTAAATTGTATATTATATAAGAATATATAATATAGTATATGTTATACAAAAATTGGTCATTTTTCGGCTTTACAGAGGCTTGACGTTGGCTTTGACTGTCGGTTGACCGTCGGTCCGATATGTTAGTTGAGAGTACATAGGTAGTGTTTTTCTCGGATATAGAGATAAAATAGAAATGCTACATGACATAAATTCAAAAAAAAATCTCAATTTCTTGCATATGTCAAAAAAAAGTAGTAATTTTGCATCGCAAAATTGTCGCAAATATGAATCTACAGCAACTCAAACAGCGCTTGTCGCTGCAAAATGTTTGGCAATCGCTTCAACGCGTGGTACTGCGTTTTCCCGTGGCGGTCGGTTTGATGGCAGGTCTGACTATTCTGCTGTCATACATGGTGATCGCAGAGCCTACAAATGGCAAAACAATCGTACCATGTCTGATGGTTTTTCTTTCGGTGGGTACTCCGATCAGTCTTGCCGCCTCGCTGTGGGGCGAAGAGCAGCCTCGCAAACGGATGCGGTGGCTGATGGAGGGCGCGGCGTTGGCGCTATGGGGCGCATACTCGGTGCTGCTGTTCTACACCGATATCTTTGCAGACAAGAATCTGCCAGCCTTCCAGATAGGTAACGCGGCATGGTTGACCGCCATCTTCCTATTTGCGCTGCTGGGTTCGTTCATGCGTGAGAAAGAAGACCTCAAAGCCTGGCATTTCATCTGTTCGTCCGTCGGTGCGCTCCTTATCAGCGGCATTGTGTCGTGGCTGATGATAGGCGGTGTGGAAGGGTTGGTAGCCGGAACCGGTGCGCTGTTTGATTTCGAGCCGAGCAAAAAACTGATGTATGTGCTGATGATCATCGGTGCTGTGATGCTATTCGGAATGCTATTCTGTGCGTTGCTGCCGCAGGGTGAACGCAAGCACAACGATTCGAATGAGACGCCGGCGCTGCTGAAGAAAATCGTGTCATGGTTGCTACTGCCTTTGCTCGGATGTTACATTCTAGTGCTTTATGCCTATGGCATAAGTATATTGGTACGATGGGAGTTGCCGAAAGGTTTGCTCTCGGTGCTCGTCTCGTGCGTGATGATCGGTTATGTGCTCTGCTATTTCCTGCTTTATCCCGAAGTAACGAAACGCGACACTTGGCAAAGCCAAGTGCTGACGCGCTGGTTGCCGATTATCATACTGCCTTTGCTGGTGCTGATGACGGTAGGTATCGTACGACGAGTTATGGATTACGGAATCACCGCTCCGCGTCTGTATGTGCTGACGATGTTGCTTTGGTTCTACGCCATCTGCATTGTGATGCTGGTTGCCAAGCGCAAACGGTTTCATTGGATCGTATGGTCGTTCGCCGTGCTATTCGTTATAACATCCGGTCAGCCGCTCAATTACTACCGAATCAGCCGTCCTATTTTGACCGCCAAGATAGACAAGATCGTAGCCGAGAAAGGGTTGCAGACGCCGCTGTATCTATACGGTTTGACAACCGGCTCTACCCTGACGGATGACGAGGCTAACAGCCTGCGGGATGACTTGATTTATATGCGCAAAAACTACGGTGACGAATATGCTTACCGCTGGATTGAGAAAGAGCATGATTACACGGCAGAGATCACTACGACGAACTGGAAAATCAATTATTATCATTCCAATGATTTCGTTTGTCCGCAGGGGTACAGTACGTTCAGACGCTTCAACCGCATGAGCGCGTATGCGCTTGACACGGTTCCCGAGAGAGCTATACGCGACGGCATTCTGCCGGTATATCACGAGGATGACATCGTGCTGCTATTTGATACCGCGGCAATCCGTCAGGCAGACCTGCAGTCCACGCCGCTGGTCATCCCGTCCGCGGATCAGAAATGCGCTTACGTGCCGAACACGATCACCGTCACTTCTCACTCGGACAGCACGATTCACTTGGATTATTCCGGGTTCCTATTCAGCAAAGACAAATAAAAAAGAGAGCGGAGACGCTCTCTTTTTTGGGGTGGAATGTGGGGCTCGAACCCACGAACCAAATAAACACAAAACCAAATTATAACTGCTTGTATAACAGTATGTTAATACTTGTTGTAATATGGGTTTTTACACCTATCTTACCCGATGCTTACCCGAAATTTCACTCTTGAAATCTAGTGCGAAATTACAAAAAAATCTTGACATATGCAAGTTTTTGGGCAATTTTTTTTCAAAAAAATGATATATAGTTTTTCCAATTATTTTCCAAGTGTTCACACATTGCTTGGTTGGGATACTATTTAATCCCCTTTATAAGTTTGTACAACTCGCGACCTCTATCCCAAAGTCCGAGTAGAAGTCCCAAAATTCCGATGGAGACACCAATATTGCATGCCCAACAGCCACAATACAAAACTTTCATCATACAGAGGTATGAAAGTGAAAAAAGCAATACAAGCAATAGCTTGACTGTCCAAAGAACGTATCTCATTGTTTAGATATATATGACTAATCGTAGCGGACGGGATTCATCATCCGCTTTCTTGAATTGTAATAACACCGGATCATCCGGTTTAGGCAATCTCACACCTACTAATTCCGTCCATGGAGAAAATTTATCGACAGCCTTTCTTTTTCGCTGAATTTGTAGAATACTCTGTTTCTTATGTCGACGACTTACATCTGGTTGGAAGGCCTCGATAATTCCTTGCTGTTCCGCTGCAACTATTTGTTCTGCGGAAGCCACATATATGGCATCATTGGACAAGCGGCTACAATATTCGGCAAAGCGTACACGTTCCGCCTTACTCATTCCAAGAGCGATACTTTGTATCTTATCCGGCGCATCTTTTTGCATGATTTTGCGCCAAAGACCACGCTCAATTTCTTCCGATATATAATAGGGTTGCTCAGCCGACACATAGACGAATCGAACTTTCTTTCCCTTAATACGAACGGAGCGCGTCAAAGGAGGTTCTTCCGGCTGCACTTGCATCATAGGATCATTAGGTAATGTAAATGCCACACGAAATCCGATGTATCCGGCAGAAGTCTCAGGGACATACCATCGGCGTACAGACAAGTGGCTATTGGCATTACATTCATCATAACTACCACCTCGTACTACACGATATGAACCGGTGTCTGCGCCACAAGGATTAGGAAGAGTGCTTAACTGATAGGCACCGTATATATCTTGACACCATTCGGACACATTTCCCGTCATATCG
>JAILMN010000041.1 GCA_024692565.1 Paludibacteraceae bacterium | reverse complement strand
GGACGGAGTAGATATCGTCGGATTGCAGGAAGTAGAGAATGCAGCGGTAGTGAAACGACTGTGCTATACGTTGCGGCGTAACGAATATGATTTTGTGCATTACGAGAGTCCTGATCCACGAGGCATCGATGTGGCGCTGATATATAAAAAGAGTAGGGTAGATACGCTGGCTACGAGGGCTATCAGAGTAGAAAGTCAAAAGTCGAAAGAAAAAAGCCCTTTGGTAACCCGCGATATACTTTATGTCAGTGCGCAGATAGACAGGCGGGATACGATTCATTTCTTTGTCTGCCATCTTCCGAGTCAGCGAGGCGGAAAAGCAGAGAGCGAATGGAAGCGGGAGTCAGCGAAAGAGGTGCTGGAGAAAGCAGTAGACAGTGTGTATGCGGTAGATCCGAAGGCCAAGATCGTAGTGATGGGCGATATGAATGAAGACGGACTGCAGATCAGAGGATTAAGGGATGAATGGATGAAGGGTGAAGGGACGCATAAGTACCAAGGCCGATGGACGTTTTTGGATCATTTCTATCTCTCGTCGGCTATCGACAGCTTGTCGCAAGCGCGGGTGTATGACGCGGAATGGATACAGGAACCCGATGAGCAATATATGGGCTTGAAGCCCCAACGCACCTATAACGGATTTATCTATCAAAACGGCTATTCCGACCATTTACCGATAGTATTGATGATTGATAATTGATGATTGATAATGGCTATAAAACCTTTACACGAAAATCTATTAACAACCCAAGCTTTTGAGCAGTTGTTCTTTGAGTACCAACCTCGTTTGGTACGTTTTGCCGTGAAGTATCTGGAGGAAGAAGCAGCGGAGGATATCGTGCAGAATGCGTTTCTGAAACTATGGGAGAAGAAAGACGAGATAGCCTTGGATAATGTTCAGGCGTTACTTTTTCAGATCGTGCGCAATGAGTGCCTGAATGAACTGAAACATAGGGCAATGACGAGTACGGAGTCTTTGGACGGGTTGATGGAAGTGGAAGGTTCGGAGCAACTCTACTGGCAGGATTTTGCGCCGGACGCGGATGCCGTACTGATCGGCGATGAGTTGCAGCAACAGATCGATGAAGCTCTCACGCATGTGAGTGAGAAGAGTAGGGTGATCTTTCGGATGAGTCGCCAGCAGGAGATGAAACCCAAGGAAATTGCAGAGGAATTGGGCATCACACGACAGGCGGTGGAGAAGCATATTAATGCCGCTTTAGACGCATTACGAACCTATTTGCCGAAAAAATTACTGCCGTTGGTTGCATTTTGGCAAGTTATATTGTTATACGAATAGAATGGAAGAATATTACGACATAGCGAAAGCCTATTTTCGAGGTACGATTAGTGCCGCAGATGAAAAGCGGTTGTCCGAATGGCTAAATGAGGACAAGGCTAATGAGCCGTTGTTCCGCAAATGGGAATCGGAATGGAGAGAACAAGCCCAAGCACAGGCATCGGAAAGTACCAGAGTTGCTTGGGAGAGGTTTAAGGCACAACAAGCACCACGTGTCGTTGATAACCAACCACTTATCACCAATCGTCCATCGATTCGTCCGCTCCGTATCTTCTATTATGCAGCGGCCGCGTCAGCTTTGTTGCTCTTTGGCGTGGCATTGTGGTTGATGATACCTAACGCGCAAGAGCCCTTTATGACACAGACAGGCGCACACGAACAACAGACATTTGTACTGCCGGATGGTACCGAAGTGACGATGAACAGCCTTTCAAATCTGGCGTGCGCAGCGGACTTTGGCAAGGCTGATCGACAGATTTCGTTTGATGGTGAAGCGGTGTTCCATGTGGCTAAAGATGCCGATCGACCGTTTGTTATTAATGTAGGCGATTATAGTGTCACGGTGCTCGGAACGGTCTTTAACCTCTCCGCTTATACGACGGACGATGCCTACACGGTGACGCTTCTGGAAGGTGCGGTGAAGGTCAAATACGCTTCTGATTCGGTAATCATGCAACCGCTGGACGAAGTGCGTTTCGACAAAGAGACCGAGCAGTTTGAACTGCAGCAAGTGCAGATCACCAAAGCCGATACATGGATCAATGGTCGTTTGGAGTTTGATGATATCGAGTTAGGCGACTTGGCACATAAACTCGAGCGCGAGTATGACGTGCAGATCGCCTTTGCGGACGAAGCCATCAAGGCCGAGAAAGTCTATATCTCTATCTCCATCGAAGATAATTTCGCCGATGTCTGTGCGGCTCTGGAAACCTTGCTGCCAATTCGTATCAGCCAAGAAAACGACCATTATACGATAAGTGCGCAATGAGAAAAAGCTGGCTGGTCATAGTATTGTTAGCCTTCAGTTGTCAGTTATCAGCTGTCAGCTTCGAAAAGACGTATAAGTCTGCTCCGCTGTATGAAGTGCTGCAAGATCTGGAGAGCCATTTTGGCTTACAGTTCTTATATAGACCTTCAGACATAGCCGCCGCTCAACCTGTAACCCTAACAATCAAAACGAACGATGCCTTTATGGCACTTCAACAAACTTTGGGTGCATCGCTGCAGTTTACCACACGAAACGGTATCATCATTATTACCAAAGCGCCGGAGAAGAAGCCCGCGCCTACGCGTGTACGATCCGTAATAGAAAAAAAGACTCCTCAGATCATTGTCCCTGACACCCTTCCCGAAGAAGAACCGCGTGAAGTGTGGCAGGCTATTTCGTATTTAACGCCGGGAGAAAAACT
>JAILMN010000039.1 GCA_024692565.1 Paludibacteraceae bacterium | reverse complement strand
ACTTTGTGCACAAACTCATGATAGCACTGAAGGAAGCTAATGAGACTGTTTATTGGTTGCGAGTACTATATGGCTCAGAATTGATAAATAAGGATCAATACGATGAACTCATAACGGATATCAATGAACTATATAAAATATACGAAGTATCATGCGAGTATTATTAGTCCATAGTGGAAACGGCGTGGCGGGATTGAGCAGCACGTACACGTTTGTGCATGAGCAGGGAGAGGCTTTGCGGGCACGAGGGATAGAGGTGGAGTACTATGCCGTAATCGGAAAAGGCGTATGGGGATATCTGCGCAATGTGCGGCCGTTGAGGAGAAAGATAGCGGATTTTCAGCCGGATATAGTGCATGCCCATTACGGATTGAGCGGCATGCTCGCGGTGCTGTCTGCACGTCGGGTTCCGGTGGTGATAACCTGCCATAACGGAGAGACGCTGACGCCGCGGGGGAATTTTTTCAGTTCGATTGCCCTCCTGCTGGCGAATCATACTATCTACGTAGCGCAGCATATACACGATATGCTTTATTTTAAACCACGGAACTATACAATCTTGCCATGCGGTGTAGATCTGGAGAATCTGCCGATTGTGCCCAAAGCGAAGGCACAGGAGGAGATGGGTTTGCCGAAAGACAAGATTAATATCCTTTTCGGCGGAGCATTTGCCAATGAGAGGAAGAACGAACCCTTAGCCCGTAAGGCTATTGAAATTGTGGAAGGTGGAATGTGTAATGTTGAATGGGGGAAGGAGATAAATCTCATTGAGATGAAGGGGTATAGCAGGCATGAAGTGGCGATGATGCTATGCGGATGCGATATGCTGCTGCTGCCGACGAAGAGCGAGGGTAGTCCGCAGGTGGTGAAAGAAGCGATGGCGTGCAACTGTCCGGTGGTAGCGACTGATGTGGCGGATATCGCGCACCTGCTGCACGGCGTGAAGAACAGCTATGTGACGAGTTTTGATCCCGCGGATATCGCTGAGAAGATTCAGCGCGTGATAGATCGCGGCGAACGTAGCGACGGCTTATACCGCATCCAAGCATTAAAACTATCGAACCCGGAAGTAGCGGAGACGATACATCAGCTATACTGCAAGATTCTGCACGTCGAGCCTTCGGCAGCAGCGGTTACTGCAAATGAGGCGATACAGGTGCTGGCATTCTATCTGCCGCAATATCATCCGATACCGGAGAATAACGAATGGTTCGGCGAGGGATTCACGGAGTGGACAAACGTGGGGAAAGCGAAGCCATTGTTTAGAAATCACTATCAGCCTTTGGTGCCGGCCGATTTGGGATACTATGATTTGCGTCTGCCGCAGGTACGAGCCCGTCAGGCGGAGTTAGCGAAAGAGGCCGGAGTAACCGCATTCTGCTATTATCATTATTGGTTCGGCAACGGCAAGCAACTGCTGGAGATGCCGCTGCAGGAGGTGACACGTTTGGGCGAACCGGATTTCCCGTTCTGCATATGCTGGGCGAACCATACATGGTATAACAAGATGTGGAATGCAGAGCGCAGTGTATTGGATATGGTGCCGCTGATGGAGCAGACCTATCCGGGGCCGCAGGATTGGGATGCGCATTTCTATGCGCTCATCGATACCTTCCGTGACAAGCGATACTATCGCATCAACGGACGATTGGTATGGGTATTTTATCACATCGCGGATATACCGGATGCGGAGCAGATGATGGCGCGATGGAATGAGTTGGCGGAGAAAGAAGGCTTAGGCGGATTCTACTATATGAGCTATGTGGATGACGTACAGGACATCAGCAATCCTGCGCATCAGTTATGCAAAGATATCGTATTGAGCTGCAAAGAGAACATCACCTCTATGGGCAAGACAGTAGGTATGCGTAAGTTATCCCGATTCATTCGAATCTTATTTGCACAATTATTGTATATCCCGTTCGGTGTATATCGCTATAGCCGAGTGCGGCACAAACTGGTGGACAGACGTTTCGCAGATGAAGATGTGATACCGGTATTATACCCCAACTGGGATAACACGGCACGTCGTAAGATGGGCGCAACGGTGCTGCATGAAGCTACTCCGGAGCAGTTCTATCAGCATTGCAAGGAAGTGTTTGCACTCATGCGGGGAAAGAAGAACCGGGTGGTGTTCCTTAAGTCATGGAACGAGTGGGGAGAGGGTAATTATATGGAGCCGTGCTTGCGATATGGACATGGGTATATACGGGCGCTGAGGAAGGCATTGGAGGAAAGCTTGAAAGATAGTTAATAGTTAATAGTTAATAGTTAATAGGTAATAGGTAATGTGTCAGATACTGACATATGATGAGATAAACCGCGAGGAATGGAGCGAGTTTGTGAAGGCAGTGCGACGGGGACATGGTTTCAGACGCCGGAGGCGTATGGCTTCTACGAAAGTCTGCCGGAATTATTCAGACCTTTTGTAGTAGCAGTTAAGAGCGAAGAGGTAAGAGGTAAGAGTCAACAGCTTCGCGGAGTATAAGATACTGCTGAACTGGACACAGATGCTGAAAGAGGTATATCATAAGTTCGTAAAGAAATATTTTATTGATCCAATGAGAAAGATAGGATAAAGAATAATGCGGATGAGGAAGTGATATTTGGATATTAGAATTTTGATTTAGATTGTTGATTTGTGATATGGTAACACATGGACAAGCAAGGGATGTGCTAAACGCACTGCAAGTGAAGAAGCCGGATGGATTCTCTACGCATGATTTTATTGAGGAGTATTGTGCCCAGAATGAAAGGGAATATATCATATGGTTGCTCCGAAAGAGCGGAAGTGGTAGAGCATTTCAGACAGTACACTCACAAATCGGACGTTATTTAGCGGATCATGAAAACGACCTAGGCTCGATATATAGAAGAACAATGCGTGGTGATAGCGAGAATGTGCATGGAACGATAGATCAGCCGATGTGGTGGGAGTGGAAAGAAAGAGAAGAGTAATATATGGAATATGTCAATATACATAGTGCTATTATTTCTATATTGTCTGCGGTGATAACCGGTGGATTTGTGTTGATATTTGTTGAGATTAGCAATCGAAAGAATCGCGAAAACGATAAATATCGGCAGTTGATGACTCCTTTTATGCGAAAATTATCGGCATATTTTAAGTATATTAATTGGGTTCAATTGCATATCACAAATCCAAAACCAGATACCGATATTGAGAAAAAGTTTAAAAAGCATTTGCGCTATGAAATTGGGAATTACGGAAGTCAATTGTTAGTTGCAGGAGGCCGTTACGAAGTAGAGTCTTTTAATGCACAAATGTTGGAGGATATAGGGGAAAAGATTAACAACGTATGGTATATGTACGATAGGTATCCACTTAATCGCTTGAGAGTAGATGAGGATGTGGATACAAATAGTGAATTGATAAACAAGGAGCTGGCTGTATTGAATCGAAGTTATTTGTCTATCCCTGAGAGCGTATCTAAAATCGCCAAAATTTCAGGAGAGTTCTACACCGATGAATATCAGCCAATACAATACGAGCCTCCCTATCATGATGCATTGATTAGACTATATAAAATTCAATCCGCAATAGTTTGCACCTCACTATTCATTGTTTTAGTAACACTTTGTGTGTTGGTCTGCGTAGAAATGCCAATATGGCTGATGAGAGTAGCGACTATAGCGATAGTTTGTTTATTCGGGATGTGCATGATGCTGTTATTTGTTAATGAGAATAAACAGTTGAAACTAATCAATCAAGTAAAGGGAGGTTTAAAAAAGAAAGTTCATTTTAAGGATATGAATAAACACTTTAAAAATTTGTTAGAGCCGATTGGATTGGCGATTTTGTTAGCTGCGTTTGTATGGCAAATGCGGTCCGTTTATGTAAATCAATCGATATATAATGCCAAGATATATAAGTTTGAAGAGGCAATAGACTATATACTTGAATGCGAGGTGGATGAAGCCTTACGAGATAGTACTCGCTATAAAGGAGAGGCGATAATGAAGGTTGGTTATGATGGAATTTTGAATTTTTCGTCGGTTTTTTATGAAGATACTAAGGATATTTGCGATAAAAAAGATAAAGCAAACTATGCATGGTGGTGGCAGTTTGCGTTGTATATAATAGGTAGTGCTTGTGTGATAGGTGGTAAGGTATGGAATAACTACGAGAAAGATAGCAGCGAGAAGTGATTGAGATTAAATATTGAAACGATGAAGATGAATGACGAGCAATTATGTGCGTATGTTGAGAAGTGGTTTGCTGCTCGATACGATAAGTGGACGACCATTTATCGGTACATACGCATGGATCGAGTGAATGGCATCTATCGATTGCCAGATGGAAGGGAATTGCTCGATGCATTGGATTCGCTTATGGGAAACTTTGAAGAACATCTATATAGTAAAAACCTATTGCCGGTGTATTTTTCTTCACCGCATCAGTTACTGACGTTCTTGCAAAACTACGGTGCATATTGTGAGGAGCAGTTGAAATGGATGTTGGCACTACCGATTGATGAGAAACAAGACAGAGAAGTCGGCGATATTATAGAGATGTATCAGGACGTTGTAGAATTGACGACCTACTGTCTGCAATCTTATGAGGTAAACATTGTCGATGATACTTATTTGAAACCCTATTTGAATATGAAGGCATGTCTTGACGGAGAGGATATAGGGGAATTTATAATCAGATTAAAGGCGATATACAGCAGCATACCAAGTTCAATACATAAAGGTAATCTCAATGAAGCATTATTCCATTCTGTAGCACATTCAGTGATGTACCAATTAGGATTCCGTGCCTATTCGGAGAGCGAGACGAGTGAAGGACGAATGGATATGAGGATTGAGATGAATAAGCATATATACATTTTCGAGTTTAAATATTCGGAAGAAGATAAAGATATGAGTGATGACGCACTCATGCAGATTAATGATAAGCATTATGCAGACCCATATGTGCTATTGGGAAAGAAAGTGATTGCCGTAGGAGTTACATTTGGGAAGAAGAAACGGAATGTGATCGGATATAAATCAGAGGTATTGAATTAAGAGGGGTAGAGTGGTTCGAACAATAAAGTTATAAACACAAAATATTATAAAGTATGGATAGAAATGCATATTTGGATGACGTGTTGTTTTCGTACAGCATGAAGCATATCGAAAAAAGAACGAATGCGTACAAAGCAGTGGCGAAGGAACTGCGTGATGCAATTGAGGCAAACTATATGGATAAGATGTATGGTACATTCTATTCCGGTTCTATAGCCAAGCACACTGCGGTTAATACTAATTTCGATATAGATTTTGTGGCGCCGTTTAAGCGCGATAGTTTTGGAACATTAGAGGAAATGTATCGAAGTGTATATGAATTTTTAGACTATTATGTAAAGAATACTCCAAAGTATACAGCTCATGTTTACTTACGCAAACAAACAGTATCTATTGGGTTCGAGTATACAGTAACAATTGACGAAATGCAGGAGATGATGTCGATTGACGTAGTACCAGGAAGGGAACTGACGCAAGGAGATTATCTTAATTCTAGAGATTTAAATTTATACTTCTTCGACAGGAACTGGGGCTTTGGTTCGGAAGACAGTTCATATCAAAAAACAAATATCCACGCTCAGTTTGAGGAATTATGTCAAAAGACGATAGAACGACAGATAATCCGTTTGCTGAAGATCTGGAAGAAGAGCAATAACATAGATATAAAGTCTTTCGTTTTGGAGTTGTTCACCCTAAAGGCGATGGATGGATATGAACCGCAAGATTTGTGGACAACGTTGATGTACGTGTTAGAATATATCAGCCAACATACGGAAGATACGAGTTGCCATTTGTTAGATCCGGGGAATAGCAATAATGACGTGTTAGCGAAGATGGATCAACTAAAACGCAGATATATCGCGGACAATGTTAAAAGTTTATTGCAGGGAATAGAGGTGTATGGAGATAGTTATATCAAAACATCATTCCCGGAGAATAATAGATATAAACGAAAGCCAGTCGCAGGTTATGAGATGCGTCAAGGAACACAAGTTCCTTTGCCACCGTCCGGTAAGCTATTTGGATAATGCCTTTCGACAAGACACATATCATTGGACTCATCCAGTCGTATCCCTTTATCAAGCGAGTAACTGATAAAGGAGGTACGGATTACAGTTGGTTGATAGAGATTCTCTTTTCCCTAGAAGGAGGAGAGACTCTCTCGTTTGACATGATAGTGTTTTGGACCAAATCGCCGATGCAATGTGCAGAAGAATCTCCTGTTCATTTCTTCAATGGCGATTTAATTGAATACCCACACATCATGTTAGATGGTCATGTGTGTCTACATACGCCACAATGTGTTACATGGGATGATCGTATAAAAGCAGAAATAGAGGCAGTATATCAATGGATAGAGCGGTGCTACGAAGGGAAACAAGCGGGAGATGAACACTATGAGGACATCATTATTGAAACAAGTCCTGTGCGAGGTAGAGGAGTTCAGTTCTACTACACACAATTAGGGAGAATGCCACAAGCCGGGGATTATGGCAAGGTGGCATATAGTCAATTGGCAGCTAATATGATAGATTCTAAGCCAATAGATACCTATATTGTGAATGAGATAGTATGGACGAATGGCGAAAAAAGCCAATGCGAATGGTCTTCTGCATATCAATCAGGACAGAAATCGGAAGGATTATTTGTGATGCTGAACGGGTGTCCGGCAGAGCACAAGAAGTTTGCTTGTTCGACATATGACGGGTTAGATGGATTGTGCACTGATGAACAATTGCGGTATCTCTATCGGATATTATATAAGGATAAGCGCAACATGCCGATTTTCTGGGGATATACCACTCCGAAAGGGAAGTTGCGTTGGTTGGTGACCTATCCCCAAGAACGATTCCTTGTCGAGAACAAGCAAGACGGAGGCAAGAGGCATACAAGACCAAAGGTTTTGCGAGCAAAGATGCCTAATGTTGATTGCGCAGATATATCCTATGAGCAGTTTTTCGGAAGGGGAAGATTCCCAGATGCGATAGTAAAGAAGAAGATATTGCTATTCGGAGTAGGGGCATTGGGCAGCGGATTGGCAACGGCATTGGTACGTGGAGGAATAAAGCATATAACGCTATGTGATTATGACAAGAAGCATCCAGGTAATGTATGCCGTTCGGAGTATAATTTCAGAAGTGGATTGACTAAAAAGGAGATTGAGTTAAAAACTATTCTGGAGGGGATCTCTCCATTTGTGGAAGTGGAAATAGATGGTAAATTGGAGGTGTTAAAGCAGTTTAGTCTCTCCAATAAGGCAGACGCACAGTTGTTTCTTAATGAGTATGATCTTATTTTTGATTGTGCGGTAGACGGAGAGTTAATGTGGGCATTGGAGCAGTTGCGTCTAAGTACGCCGATAGTGAGTCTATCTATATCAAATGAGGCTAAGGATTTAGTATGCGCTTTTTCTCCGCATATATGTGAGTTCGTGAACTATGTATCGCAGCATGCAATTGATGCGAATGACAGAGATATGTTTAATCCGGAAGGATGTTGGTCTCCGACATTTAAAGCTTCGTATAATGATGTGCAGATTATGCTGCAATACGCGTTGAGGTACATGGTGAAGATGTTGAGCGGAGAGATAGAGAAGAAAAATTTTACGGTGCGAGAAAAGGATTCTGCGTTGCACATAGTACGATGGTAAGACTGAAATTGACAGATAAGGAATGGTATGCGGAGATTGCCGATAAGGTGTTGCAAGCAATAGATAAAGTAGCGAAAGAAGCGTATCCACATGAAGGAGGCGGATTCCTATTTGGTAGATATGATGGGCTGACAGTATATGTGACATATATGGAGAAGCCGATTAAGTATAGGGCGACGCGATATTCGTTTGAGCGCGATGTGGATGAGAAACAATTTGAGCGAATACAAAGGGAGCATCAAGTGCATTATGTAGGGGAGTGGCACTCACATACGAATGGAAAGTCACAATATAGCAGTAGAGATATAAGGTCAATGGCAGAGATAGCCGAGTATGAGACAACAAGAATTAAAACTCCGTTATTGCTGATAGAGGCAGCGAGTAAGAACGGAGCGAAAGGATACACATTGTATTTATATGACAATAAAAAACTATTGAGATATGGGCACTGTTAATATGAAAGCGTTGTTCCATGGCTTACAGCGAGCAATGGAAGTGGAGTTGGGCGTGAACAGAGAGTTTATAGCGCATCCCGGAAGCAAAGGGGATGCCATGGAGAACTCATGGATAGAGTTATTTCGCAAGTATCTGCCGAACCGCTATAGTGTGGACAAAGCAATGGTGATAGATAATGAGGGAAATGTAAGTGATCAGATAGATATTGTGGTTTACGACAATTTCTATACGCCATTTGTATTCCGACAGAATGGGTTTACATATATACCGGCTGAGGGTGTGTATGCGGTATTTGAAGTGAAGCCGGAGTTGAATGACCATATAGAGTATGCAGGGGAAAAGATAGCCAGTGTGAGACGATTAAAGAGGACGACGGTGGATATGATATCGTCTGGAAGATTGTTCCCAGCACGTAATCTTACCAAAATAATTGGTGGCATACTTGCGAATACTACAACTTATAAGAGAGAAACCTTAGCGAATCATTTGAAGGGGTTGAGTGGTTTAAAAACCATAGATATGGGATGTGCGGAAGATAAGTATGCATTTAAGGTTGAATATGATAATGAAGGAGAACTGGACAAAACAAATGAGTCAATGAGCACAGTATATGACGAACGAAGGTTTAGAGAAGTGAATTATTCTGAGACGGAGAATTCGTTGGTGTTTATAGTAATGCAGTTGTCTCAGTATATCCAGCAGAAAATCGGAACGGTAGCGGCACTGGATTATAATAAGTATATAGAGGCGAGTACAAGGGGTGTTGAGGAGAAAGATAGTGAGAAGAAAGGAGAAACGGCATGAAAGCGAGAGAGATTAAGAATGCATTATTTAGTGGACAATTATCACTATCCGAATCATTGCGGTGTGCGCAGGAGTTGCTAGTCGAAGAATGCGATAGTGAGGTGTTGGTGTGGATAAAGAATGAATTGGATGGATATGCCAGTGATGCCATATTGCCGGAGTATCGTAAGATTCCATGTGAGGTATATGTGGAATATGAGGATCCTATTTATGGGAGTAGAGTTGTGCATGCAGATGTGCAAGGAGTTTCAGAGAAGATTAAACAGGAATTATGCACAATGTATGTAGCTCAAGGAGTAAGAGGTATAGAAGCGATAATTTGTAGAAAGAATGATGAAGCACCCCGTGTGTTAATTAAGGACGGAAAGCTCAATATTGTATTGGGCGCAGTTTATGCGCAAGGGCAAATCAATAAAGCATATCAGCAAACAAAAGTATCTTATATGAAAGGTATTTTAGATGCGGTTAGAAAACAACTCATTAATATATTAAGTGCACAAATATAACAAAGCGAAAAATAAAGACCCATGAAGATATTATCGGGAAATAAAATAGATAGAAAAGAGTGGGGAGCGTTGGTAAAAGCCAGTGCTGCAGCTACGTGGTTTCAGACGCCTATGGCGTATGAGTTCTTTGCGAGTATGCCGGAGTTGTTCCTGCCGTTTGTGGTTGCTATTTCTAAGGAAACACCATTAAGCGAAGCGCAACATTCTATCAATCCATCATTACAAACGCTTCGAGGTGTATGTGTAGGTTATGTTACGGTGGAGAAGAATGCGATAAAGCAGTACTTTACAAGGAGAGCTATCATTGTTGGTGGACCGGCATTGGCTGATGACTGTACTGAAGCAGAGGTTATGGAGTTGATGAGTGCTGTAAGGAAGGAGTTGAAGAGCGAGGCAATCTATGTGGAGTGCCGGAACTTCAATGACTATAGCAGATGGAAGGATGCGTTCGCTGCGGCTGGGTTTGAGTATATTCCACATCTGAACTTTCATGTGGATACGAGTAACGCGGAGGTGGTAGAGGCAAATTTAGGGAAGAGCAGAAAGCGCGACATACGGACATCCTTGCGCGATGGGGCAACGATCATTGAGAAGCCGACATTGGAGCAAGTGCGAGAATATTATGCGATTCTTGAGCACCGGTATAAGACACGCGTCAAGACACCATTGTTCCCATTCTCGTTCTTTGAGAAGTTATGGCAGCATAAAGATGGACGGTTTATACTCGTTGCGCTAAACAATGAGATAATCGGAGGCACCGTATGCGTGGAGCAGGAAGGTAAGTGTCTTTACGAATGGTTCGCATGTGGACGGGACGGAGAATGGAAAACGATATTCCCATCAACATTGGCTACCTATGCCGGTATACGATATGCAGCGGAGCATGACTGTCCACGATTCGACATGATGGGAGCCGGGAAACCCGATGAAGCGTATGGAGTCCGCGACTTCAAGGCCAAATTCGGTGGCAAAGAGGTAGAGCACGGGAGGTTTATTTGCATTACGAAGCCCATACTTTACCAAGTAGGTAAATTTGGAGTATGGCTTCTTAAATGCATAAAATAATTTAGGATTTCAAAATTCAAATTTAGTATAGAGATTTAGGATTTCAAAATTCAAATATATGAGCAAAGAAGAACTGCTTGATAAATGTGTCGAGTTCTCAATTAAGATAAACAAACTACGTAAATACTTAAGAGAGAAGCAGCATGAGTACAATAAGCAAATTTGAAATTATAAACTTGAAACTTGAAATTGTAAAGTTAAAGTGAGAATACTGATAGACATAAACCATCCGGCGCATGTACACATGTTTCGTTGCTTTGCACACGAGATGCTAAAAAGGGGACACAATATCCTTTTTGCTATTCGTGACAAGGAGTTTGAGAAAAAACTTTTGGAAGCTGAACAACTGCCATACATCAATCTGGGACGTAAACGTGCCGGCAAAATAAGCCGTGTGTTATTTAACCTGAAATGTGTATGCAAAGTGTGGCGGATAGCACGTCGCTTTAAAGCAGATGTATTCCTGAGTCACGGCTCTATCGTGGCAGCGTATGTGGCGCGATTGCTTGGCAAACCGGCTATCGCGTTTGAAGATACATTCAATATGGAGCAAGTGCGAATGTACCTGCCATTCACGTCGGTGGTGCTGACCAGCGATTATGAGCATCCAATACATGATGCGAAAGTGTTGAAGTATCCCGGGTACAACGAGTTGCTATACCTGCATCCGCATCGTTTTAGTCCGATGAAGCGAGAGGAGGTGTGCCGGTTGTTAGGTATAGCAGCGGAGGAGCGGTATGTACTGATGCGATTTGTGTCATGGCATGCTACCCATGATAAAGGGCACAAAGGCGTGTCGCTTGAGAATAAACTGGAAGCCGTGCGGCAGATGAGTCAGTATGCAAAAGTATTTATTTCTTCTGAAAGTCCGTTGCCGGAATCGTTGGCGGGTTATATGCTGCCGGCAGCACCGGAGATGATTGGGCATGTGTTGGCTCATGCTACTTTGGTGTTCGGAGAGTCAGCAACGATGGTGTCGGAAGCAGCGATGTTAAGTGTACCAGGTATTTACTTGGACAATACAGGAAGGTATTATACGCGCGACTTGCAAGAGAGGTATGGTTTGTGCTGGTGCTACACGGAGAGTGCCGCGGATCAAGAGCAAGCGATAGCGAAGGGTATGGAGTTGTTGAACGAGGAACCGGAAACGTTGGCGAAACGGATGCGTGAGGCATCAAAGACGTTGTTATCGGAGAAGATTGATGTGACGGGTTGGCTTGTGTGGTTTATAGAGAATTACCCGCAATCAATCGAAGAAACAAGAAACGCGGATGCGAAGTTTTGGCGTAAATTTTAATAATTTTTATTAAAATCTTGCATATATCAAAAAAACAAACAATATTTGTAGTAACTTCGACCAACTACCCTGAGAGGGAACCCTTCGAAGTTACAGTCGCAGTATACTGCAACTGACAACTAATTAGGCCAAAATACTAAATAAGCAAGCAAATTTACTTTTTTTGTCCAAATTATTTGCACATTTGATTAATTTGTTGTAACTTCAACCAACTACCCTGGGAGGGGACCCTTCGAAGTTTCGTCCGCACAGTTGTGCGAACAACAAGTATTTTTGGTTAAAAATTTAAATAAATTTAATTTTTACCGGCAAATCCTTGTTTATTCCAAATATTTGTTGTAACTTTGCGCGATATTTGTGAGAAGATGGAAAGTTTTGAGCAGTTGTGTCAGAGACGGCGGTCGATACGGAAGTATACGTCGCAGCCTGTGGAGCAGGAGAAGATTGACTATCTGTTGCGGTGCGCACTGATGGCGCCGTCGGGTAAAAGGCTTACTCCATGGGAGTTTGTGGTGGTGCGCGATACGGCTACGATACGCGCTATGGCTCCATGCAAAGAGTATGGTGCAGGGATGTTAGAGACCGCGATGGCGGCTATTGTGGTAGCGGTTGATACGCATGTTTCTGCGACAGCGCTGTATGACGGTGCGATTGCGGCGGAACATCTGCTGTTGGCTGCGGCGGAACAGGGATTAGGCGCATGCTGGTGTCATATCGAGGGACGCGATGAGGCAGAGAGTTTGATTAAGCAATTGACCGGTGTACCGGATGATTTAACCGTGATATGCGTGGTGACGTTAGGATATAAAGACGAAGAAAGACGCGTATATGAACTTGACAAACTGCGTTATGACAAGATTCATAACGAACGATTTTAAATTTTACATTTTAGATTTTACATTTTAGATTGGATGAAACCGATAATAGCGATAACGGCCGGGGATACGAACGGCATAGGATATGAAGTGATTATCAAGGCGCTGCTGAACGGATATATGTTCGAAGTGATGCGTCCGGTGATTTACGGCAATGCCGCCGTAGCGAAGCAGCATATCCACACGTTGGGTGAGGAGTACCGCAACATCAACTGGAATATGATTGATACGCCGGAGCAGGCGAAAGACGGACGCCTCAATATGATAACTTGCTATACGGACAACCTGCCGGTGGAATTGGGCAAGAACACCGAAGAGTCGAATAAAGCAGCAAAGGCTTCGTTGGACCGCGCATGCCGTGATTTGAAAGAAGGAAAAGTGCAGGCATTGGTGACCGCGCCGATTAACAAAGAAGCGTTGGGAGGAGGGCATACGGAATTCCTCACGGAATATTTCAAATTGGAGATTGAAGATTTAAAATTTGGCAGTTTGATGATGCTGTGCAGCGGGAATCTGCGGGTGGCGCTGGTATGCAATCATGTGGCGTTAGCCGATATACCGGCGCAGATCACGGAAGAACGAATCCTCGCCAAACTGACGATTCTGAATAACAGTCTGAAACGCGACTTCGCAATCGAGAAACCCCGTATTGCTGTGCTGGCGCTCAATCCGCATGCAGGGGATGCAGGATTGTTGGGCAAAGAGGAGCAGGAGATTATTGTTCCGGCGATAGAGAAAGCGAAGACGCAGGGTATATGGGCATTCGGTCCGTATGCAGCCGACGGGTTCTTCGGTAGTGGTCATTACGATCATTTCGATGCGGTGCTGGCGATGTATCACGACCAGGGATTGATTCCATTCAAGACCTTGGATATGAGCGGCGTCAATTATACCGCGGGTTTGAGTATCGTTCGTACGTCTCCGGATCACGGAACGGGATATGACATCGCGGGAAAGAATATCGCGGACGAGAGCAGTATGCGCAATGCGATCTATATGGCGCTTGATGTGCTGCGAACACGTGCGGAGTATGATGAGTTGCGCGCCAATCCGCTGCCGTTCATCGAGCGTCCGGAGAGCGAAGGCAAACCGCGTCGTGAGTTTATTGACTTCAAGACAACTAAATATGATGAAAACAAGTAAAGAGATTAGACAGAGTTTTTTGGATTTCATGGCGAGCAAGGGTCACCAGGTGGTGCCGAGTGCTCCTATGGTGATTAAAGATGATCCGACGCTGATGTTCACCAATGCGGGTATGAACCCATGGAAAGGAATCATATTGGGTAACGACCCGATCAAATATCCGCGTGTGGCAGACAGCCAGAAATGTCTGCGCGTGAGCGGAAAACATAACGACCTGGAGGAAGTGGGACACGATACGTATCACCACACGATGTTCGAGATGTTGGGCAACTGGTCGTTCGGCGATTATTTCAAACAAGAAGCGATTGATTTTGCATGGGAGTATATCGTAGATGTGCTGAAGATCGATCCGTCTAATCTGTATGCCACGGTGTTTGAAGGTTCGCCGGAGGAAGGTCTGGCACGTGATGACGAGGCTGCGGCTATTTGGGCAAAGCACCTGCCGGCTGATCATATACTGAACGGCAACAAGCATGATAATTTCTGGGAGATGGGCGATACGGGTCCTTGCGGTCCGTGCAGCGAGATCCATGTGGATAGCCGTAGTGCGGAAGAACGCGCTAAAGTGCCGGGACGTGAACTGGTGAACAAAGATCATCCGCAGGTCATTGAGATTTGGAATATCGTTTTCATGCAATACAACCGCAAGGCGGACGGCAGTTTGGAGCCGCTGGCAAAGAAAGTGATTGATACCGGTATGGGGTTCGAGCGCCTCGTGCGCACGATACAGGGCAAGACGAGCAACTACGATACGGACGTCTTCCAACCGATGCTGAAGAAGATCGGCTCTATCTGCGGTTGCGAATACGGCAAAGATGAGAAGACCGACATCGCGATGCGCGTGATTGCCGATCATATCCGTACGATTGCGTTCGCTATCACGGACGGACAGTTGCCGAGCAATGAGAAAGCGGGTTATGTCATCCGTCGTATTCTTCGTCGCGCCGTTCGGTACGGCTACACGTTCCTGAATATGCGCAGTGCATTCTTATATCAGTTGGTGCCGCAGTTGATAGCCGATATGGGTGAAGCTTATCCGGAATTGGTGAAGCAGGAATCACAAATCACTCCGGTTATCAAATCCGAAGAAGAGGCCTTCCTGCGTACGCTGGACAAAGGTATCACGCTGCTCGACAAACTGATGGACGAAGCGCGCAAAGCCGGCAAGACCGAGATTAGTGGTGTGGATGTATTCACGCTCAAAGATACCTACGGTTTCCCGCTCGACCTGACGGAATTGATTCTGCGCGAGAATGGATTTACCACCAACGAAGAGGAATATAACAAGGCGCTGGAGCACCAGAAATCAATGGGCCGTGAAGCCAATAAGCAGGACTTAGGCGACTGGACCGTTCTGCGCGAAGGAGAGACGGAATTCGTGGGATACGATGAACTGGAATGCGAGACGCAGATCCTTCGTTACCGTCAGGTGAGCCAGAAGGGCAAGAGTTTCTACCAGGTAGTGCTGAGCAAGACGCCGTTCTATGCCGAGATGGGCGGTGAGGTCGGAGATACAGGATATCTCCGAATTGAAGATTTAAAATTTAAGATTTTAGATTGTAAGCGAGAGAATGGATTGCCGGTACATATCATGACGGAGTTGCCGCAGGATGTAGAGGCTACGTTCGTGGCGCAAGTGGATGCGGAGCGTCGTCAGGCGATTGCATGCAACCACTCCGCAACGCACATCCTGCATTATGCCCTACGTGAGGTGTTGGGCAAGCATGTGGAGCAGAAGGGTAGTCTCGTGACGCCCGAGAGTCTGCGCTTCGACTTTAGCCATTTCCAGAAAGTGACGCCGGAAGAGTTGCGCGAAGTGGAGAAACTGGCTAATGCACTCATTCGTCAGGATACACACTTGGAGGAAAGCCGCCATACACCGATAGCGAAAGCCAAGGCGATGGGCGCGATGGCGCTCTTCGGTGAGAAATACGGCGATGACGTACGTGTGATCAAATACGGTCCTTCGGTGGAGCTGTGCGGCGGTTGCCATGTCAGCTCAACCGGTCGCATCGGCTGCGTGCGGATACTGATGGAGACGAGTATCGCTGCCGGTGTGCGTCGTATCGAAGCGGTGACGGCGGCTAAAGCGGACGAATTGTATTACGCAGCGCAGGATATGCTCAATAATCTACGCGAAGTGCTGCACAACGCTCCGGATTTAGTAGCGGCTATTCATAAGTCGATAGACGAGAATGCGGCGCTTAAGAAACAGATCGAGCAGTTCACGGCAGAGAAGATTGCGCAGTTCCGCGACCATCTGATCACCGGCGCAGAGGACTTCGGCGATATCAAGTTGGTTCGATTGCAAGGCGAACAGAATCCGGAGCTGATACGCGGCGTGATGCCATTGCTGCGCGGTAAGTTCATCGATGTGAAGTTCGCCGTAGTGGCTGCTACGCAATGGGAGGGCAAACCGACGATAGCGGTGTTCTTGAGCCAACCGATGGTGGATGAAGGTAAGAATGCAGGCGCTATTATCAAGTCTGCAGCCAAACATATACAGGGCGGCGGAGGAGGTCAACCCTGGATGGCTACAGCCGGCGGACGTGATGTGAACGGATTGAATACAGCCATGGAAGAAATGGTCGCTGCGCTGAAATGATGAAGTTGCCAACTGCATATTTACCCGGAAGGATGCAATCTGCCGTACGATTTATGGTGGTGGGTTTCACGGGATCCGTAGTACAGACGTGGTTCTTTATGGCTGCGCTGATGCTGCTGGGTCATCCGGAAAAAGGTGCGTTGCTCTTCTATGTGGCTTTTGCGATCGGGTATGTGTTGGAATTGATTCCCAATTATCTATTCTCCAACTGGTACACCTTCGGTACGAAGCCCAATATGAAGAATGCCGGCGGATTCCTGTTAGCGCGTGCCATCAACCTGCCGATACAGTTGGGCTTGCTGCCGCTGCTGATACGGCTATTGCCCACATGGCGGGAAGATTATATCAGTATGGCGGTGATTTTCATCGCCGGCTGTATCAACTATCTGATCTGTTTGGCTTTTTTCAAGCCCCAGAAACAAGAGATAACAGAATAATAACAATACAAACGAACACCTATGACGACACAGAAGAAACGCGTATTAGTGACGTATATCGAGGCCGGTTTCGGTCACATCACTACCGCCAATTCCATTGCTGATGCCATCGAAGCGCTGCATGATCCGAATATCGAGGTTATCCGGAAATATACATTCAAGGACGACCCTCATCTGCATAAGATCGAGAAGAGTTTTGTGCGGGATGTGAAGTGGGCGAACACCTTCCCTTGGCATAACTATATCCAGATGGCGGCTACGCATATCGGCGGCGTGCATGATTCGTTGCCGTTCGTGGTATCAACATTCTATCGTAGCGCACGTAAGATATATCTGGATATGCTGGCGGAGATTCAACCGGATATCATCATTGATACGCATTACCTTACTTCTTTTCTGGCAACCCAGTATCGTGATGAGTATGATTCTCATGTAAAGGTAGTAACTTACGATCCGGATAACAGTGTGCATAATTGGTGGAATATCCGTGTGGATAAGTTTATCGTCAATTGCCGTCTCGCTTTCCACGATGCACTCGAGCATGATTTTACGCGTCAGCAGTTGATGATAGTGCCTTTTGTTACACGCAAAGAGATTATGGAGGTGTCAGAAAGTAAGGCATTCTACCGCACTAAATATGACTTACCGCAAGATCGTTTCACGGTGATGGTAGCTGCGGGCGGATATGGCAAATCGGGAATGAACCGTGTTGTGGATGCGCTGATGCACGTCAAACATCCGATCACGGTGATTGCCATCTGCGGTACGAACAAGCGCTTATTCAAACGCCTGCAACGAATCAAGAAACAGGTGGCTCCGCACATTGATTTGCGCCCGTATGAGTTTGTGGACAAGGTATATGAACTGAATCGTGCTTCGGATGTGCTGATTACCAAAGGTGGCCCGAATGCGATGTTGGATAGCGCGCTGATGGGAGTGCCGGTAGGTGTATTCTACTGCGCATCAGATATCGAGTATCAATCGATGCACCTGTTTACCTCCATCCTCAACTGCGGTCGGTTCTTCAAACGCTCGCATCGAATCGTTCGTTGGATCAACGAGTGCGTGACGAATCCTGCTATTCTCGATATATACAAAGAGGCAGCGCAAGAGGTGCGTGATAAAGGTAACGGCGCCGTGCAAATAGCTAAGTTCATTCAGACTTACGAATAAACAATGGACACGAATAAGGACACCGCATCTGAGAACCGATCCGTGGCATCGCGCTTCAAGCCGTCCATGGTGATATGGCCGATATTATTCGGTTTGGTCGGCGTGGCGTATATGTTCTGGCGCGAGATGCGTGCCGGAATTCCGGATGAGCCGCTTACATTAGCAAACCATTGGTGGGTGTTCGTGATACTGGTCGTTCTCTTTACTTTATTCAAGGATTTCTCGGGCATGTATCGCCTGCGTGTGATGTCCGGTGCTCCTCTTAAATTCCGTCAGCTATTCCGCATCCGTATGCTGTATGAGTTCACATCAGCTGTGACTCCTTCGGCGGCAGGCGGTTCGTCTTTAGAGGTGATATTCATTCATCGCGAGGGTATCAAGATCAGCCGTGCCACATCCATGACCATCTTGGCGCTATTCATGGACGAGATACTGATGATAGTGCTTTTCCCGCTGCTATTGCTGCTTATCCCATACGGAGAACTGTTTACATCCGAAGGGTATTTTCAATACGGTTATCTATGGGCATTCATCATCGGCTATGCGATGAAGTTCGTATGGGTGACGATTCTGTTTATCGGGCTTTTCTGCAAATCGACCATCATCGTGAAGATAATCGGTCTGATTTTCTCGCTTAAGTTCCTGCGCAAATACAAGACACGCGGACTTCGTACTGCCCTTGAGATCCGCAATTGTGCCCGAGAGATACAGCATGAGAAATTCGGCTATTGGGTGCGTATGGCTTTGTCCACAGCCGGAATATGGGTGTTCCGATTCCTGATTGCGAACATGGCGATTATGATTTTCAACCCGCTTTCCGGAACAGACAATCTGATGTGCTTTGCCCGTCAGTATATATTAGGTATCGTATGTATGATTGTGCCTACGCCGGGCGGTAGCGGTTTCGCCGAAGTGATGTTTGATGATTTTCTGGCTGAATATATCACGCAAAAGATATCCACGATGGTCATCACGCCTATTTGGCGTATATGCACCTATTATTATTACTTAATCGCCGGGGTGATTATATTGCCTCAATGGCTTGGTAAAAGCAAGCTGATCAAACGCCATGCAAGCAACTGACATCTTATTCTGTATCTTCAATTACCATGAAGCGGCCAACGCGGAATTCCTGTATCGTGAACTTCGTCCGTTTTTCGAATGTCATATCATCGATGCCGACAGCGGCGAGCGTCCGGCTCCGTGCGACGGCGATACGGTATATCTGCCCAATGTGTACTACAGCGGTATGATGCATCATGCCATCACGATGGCGGAGAAAGGGAATTATCCGTATTTGTTCTTCATCTGCTCGGATGTGATCATGTCGCATGAGGCGCTGGAGCAACTGAAGCATATATTGCTGACGGAGACGTTCGAAGGCGTAGGCGTCTATTGTCCGTCTCATGCGGATGACTCCTATACCTGGGTAGCATGGTCATATTCGCGCCACAGCGGTAAGCGCCGCGAGGTAGCGTTTGCCGAAGGTATGTTAGGCATGTACGCGCGATCGGTATACAAGCAATTGGAACCGTTAGATATCAATCCGCATGGCTGGGGATTGGATCTGGTGGCTTGTTTCTATGCGCGTCATTGGGGCATGCGATGTCAGATAGATGACCGTTTGTCGATTACGCATCCGAAGGGCGACGTACATAAAAATACGCTGGCGCGTGATGAAGCGCGAGCGTATCTGATGCGTTATCCGGAAGGGATTAAGATTCGTAAGTATTGGGTAGGTTGCTCGATTCGCAACGCAGCTATTCAGCCCTTTATCCTGCCTCCGTCGTATCGCAAATGGTTGAAGATCTTCTTACCGATCTACCGCCATTTTCATAAGCATTGATTATCTCCAGCGGTACGCCAGATTAAGGCTTACGCATTGCGGGTAAATGAGGGCATCAGCTGTCTCGGTGCCTTTCATTTCGTTATAGAAACTGGCGATGTCGGAGAAGCTGATTTTATATGCCGCATTGATCTGCATTCCAAAGGAGAATTCGTACCCCACCGTAACGCATACACCAAAATGGTTGTCGTGCAGGCTGTACAACCGGCTGTAGTCATGCGGATCGGTAGAAGGTTTGACCGTTGTGGGGTCATCCCAGTTCTTGAATTTATCCCGGATGTTGGACGCAAAGGTGAAGTGGGTGAAGATACCTCCGCCGAACTGCACGTATCCTTTCTCCATGTTGCCGAACCGACCCAAGAAATAGACCGGGATCTCCGCACCGAATGACCACAGGGTATTTGCGGTGTCGGTAGCGGCAAAATAGTTCTGCTGCGCCGTGAAGAGCACCTGCGGTTGGATAGAGAAATGCTTGGTAATGCGGAAATCGATGAAGCCTCCGAATTCCGCGCCAATACGCATATATGAACTCATGGGCTTGTTATTGCGGGTAATGATGAAATTACTCATGTTCGCACCAGCCAACACACCGCCGGAAACAAGTTTCGGCAGTTTCTCCTGATCCAGAGAGTCAATCATATGCTCCGTGTCGAAATCCACCAATTTGGCTTTTGCCTCATCCAGTTTGGTTTGCATTTCACTATCTGTATTTTGTGCGTTGAGCGCAAGCGTCAGGCCGGCTACGCAGAGTATAAGCAATATTCGTTTCATAGCTGTTATAATGAGAATCTAACCGTTATTTTAACGCCGTTACGTCCCCATGCGCCGATGCGGCGACGACCGTGAATCATAACCGGATCGCCGTTCTCATCCACGGCCGGTTTGAATCCGAGCGTAGGATGATCGGGATCGATGGGCTCCATTTTCTGAATCATATACGGCAGCTCGTAGTCGTTGTATGTCAGACGCCGGATATAATCGATACGTATGAATTTGAGTATATTCTCAAATCCGGCGGTTAACTCCATATACGGGAGTTTGCCGATAGGAGAAGAGGTGTGATACCCGTCTCGGATATATCCATTATGGTCAAAGGCATTATCTACAATCCCGTTTTCCCAAGCCGTGTGCGGGAATTCGTACAGACCGCTGTTGGTATCCAGATAGGGGTTGTTTTTCTTGGTCAAACCACCGTATATACCTGCGAACGAAACGACTCCACGCAGTTTGAGTTTGTTGATACCCGGTATGCGGTTGAGGATCCATCCTTTGAAATAATAGGTTGTGTAGAGCGAAACATATTCGTCCATCATGAATTCCATCGGCTTCATCAGGTTGAAGGATCGCTGACCCAACAGAATACTGGTTGAAGTAGGCGGAATATGCAGTTTGGTAAACGGTACCTGTTGCCAGATAATACCGGTCTGGATACGCAAGTCGAGGTGACCAAAGGCGGAGAACCAGAACCGCTTGTCGAACATGACGTCCGTCTTGTTATAGAAGAATCCTTTACCTCCGTTATGGCGGTCATCCAAATATCCGATCGTGTGCGTGAGTTTGATAGTCGGCGCATCTTTCTCGATCACCCACGGGCTCTTGATACCTTCGCGATCCATACCGATAGTGGTACCGGGCGAATACTCCAAGTCAAACACACCTTCATAACAGCGGTACGAACCGATATTGGTGAGACTCTGCGTATAAGTGGTATCCATCGTCACGGGGTTGATATTCATAGTGTAATCCACGCGGTCATAACGCAACGAACCTGCGGCTTCATTGTTGGTGAAGTCAAACGACGTAGTAAGCATAAGGTTGTTTCGCCATTCTTTCATATATTCCGCTTTCGCATGGAATACATACTGCGCGTAAGGCATCGTCGGCTTGCTTGTCGGGATGGACATCAAAATATTATCCCTTCGAACCACATCCGTGATCTGTCCGGGTTCCTCCACATCGTATTGCCCCGTGATCTGCAAGTGATGACGAATACCGTCGTACGGTTGATCCTTGTGCTTATTGAAGGTATAAACCAATGTTGCGCTGTATTTCGGCCGCAGGTCTTTTGTGCCGAATGCAACATAGCCGCGGAAGAAGAACTGGTCGTGCAGACGAGCTGTCGAGCCGCCGCCGACACGCAGACGCACGCCTTCCAGCATATTCCAGCTGACGAAGTTGAATATGGGGCCGAAATCGAACTTACTGAGGTACATAAACTCCGCTTTGCGAGTGGGGATATATCCCGTTGTGAGTGCATTAGCGAAGAGCGCGAGGCTGTTGAACTTAGGCGTGTTGGTAAATTCACGTACCAGATCGACCACCGAACTCTCGTATTTGGTGAGTGGTTCAGGACGCATACTGTCCGTCCAATGCCCTTCGAAAACCAGTTCGGCGGTAGTATCGTTTGTCTCCACTTCGCTGGCTGCAAGCGGCGAGAACGTCTCTTTGGATAGAGGCGAATCCAAGTCCCAGCCGGTGTATATCTTCGTCTGACGGGCTAACATACCGCGTTTATTATTGAAGATATAGAATTTGGCGTATGTGCTTGTCCGATCCGGTGCCCAAAGACCGTTGTCAAGTTGTTTGTAACTATGCTCGATAGAGAAATTGCTCACGAAATTGAGGTTGATATCCGGCGGTACGTTAATCGCGTATTTCTTGATGCGAAACGTACTGTCGTTGACGATATAGAGGTGTCCGGTAAAACCGTAACTCTCAGAGTTAACCGGTACGAACGCCAGGTCAATACACGGATAGCCGTCCACCATGATGGTATCCATGATGTAGTACTGATAGAACGAGACGGCGAGAGTAGAGGAGAGCGGCGATACGAAACGGTTGAACAGCAGATTCATGTTGTTGTCGTTGATATCCACGTCCTTGAAGATAGCATCGATGTTCTTCTGGAAGGACTCCGAACCGATCACACTCTCGATACCGAACACACGTTTCTTATCCAGCACTTTCTTCTCGCGGTGCGGCTTACGCTGGTAATACTCGGTATTCAGGTGCTCACGGATAGAAACCGTGACGTTGGGATAAACACCCGATGAGTCGATGTATTTCTGCACAAACGCAAAATCTTTCCAGAAAGGTTTGTTCCAATTGACCTTGATGTTATCTAACGCGAAGGACATTCGCGAGTACGATTTGGCGGTATATTGGTCAACCGTTCGAACGCAGAACGAATCTTTGCGCGCGATGACATTATTGATCAGTTCCACAGCCGGATTACCTTTGCGCTTGTAATCGCGTTTGCGGTTCTTCGGCGTGACGACGATATCCTGCAATCCGTACACATCCGGCGTCAGTTTGACCTTGACGTTCTTGCGATTCTGACCTTTGCGAAGCGTCAACATCTCCGTTTTGTAACCGATCATTTGGAAATGCAAGGTGTTGTAACCCGAGGTGTTGCGGATCGAGAAATTACCGTCAATATCGGATGTTGTTCCCACTTCGGAAGGCACCATACCTTTGTTGGTCGTGGATTTGAGGAAGTATATCTGCACAAACGGCAGCGTCTCGCCGGTATCGCCATCCACAACGACGCCGGAGATCGACGTCACTTCTTGGGCGGTCACCATCGCGGCGATGCCCAACAATAAACACACTATGTATGATTTGATCAATCTCATTTTTGTTGTCTTAAACTCTCTTCGTGTATCAGTTCCCAGATTTTCAGGGCAAAATCTGCCTCTAATCCTTTAATATCCAATCCCTTAATCCTTTCCACGATAGTCTGGTACCGTTCGGGCTGAAGAGGTGCCACATGATTCGCTTTTTTCCACTCACCGATGCGACGGCTTACATCCATGCGCGCCGCAATCGTATCCCATAACTGCTCATCGAGTTCATCTATTTCTGCTCGCAGCCAATTAAGTTCTTTGGAGCTATCGGTTGTCGAAAACACGGACTCGACACGTACTCGACACGGATTCGACACGAGGGTATCTCGGAGTAAACTCGGAGTAATCTGCTGGGCGTTATCGGATAAAGCGTGCGCCGGATCACAATGTACTTCCACCATCGCGCCATCCAAACCCAACTCTTCAATCTTTCCCATCAACGCCGGTATTTTAGCGGCATCGCCGGTAAGATGGCTCGGATCCAACAACATCGGAATATCAGGACGTGCGGTACGCACTTTATGCGCCATCGCCCAGCACGGCTTATGATTGCATCCGCGATGGATCGCCATCACCGGAAGACCTGTTGCTTCCAATCGCTCGATATTGCCGAGCCATAAGTCCGCATCAGCGTTCACGGGATTCTTGATGAACACACCTTTGAGGTTGGCGCCGGCAAGTGCTTCCGCCAGCGCTTGTACGGCGATGGGGTTCGCAGAAGTGCGCGCTCCGATCCAAAGATAGTCTATACCTGCTGCAAGTGCTTTGCCAATATGCTCCGGCGTTGCCACTTCGGTAGCTACAGGAATACCCAACGTTGCTTTCACTTCAGCCAACCATTCAAGGGCTATTTCTCCGACTCCCTGAAAGGACGCAGGATTGGTTCGCGGTTTCCACGCGCCCGCGCGATATATTAAAGGAGAAGCCCCGCACGATGATTGAATCGCACGGGCTGTGTCCAACACTTGCTCACGACTTTCCGCAGAGCAAGGGCCTAAAATATAGAACTTGTCAGTAGTCAGAAATCCGTTATCAATAAACCAATTGCAGGCGGAAGTGCATCGTCTCCGGCTGATAGTTAGTCGGATAGATATAATCAGAGTTACGCAGCGATACTTCCACCCATCCAATACCGAAAGCATAGTCAATATGCTGCACGTACGGAGTGTAGGTGGTGTCGTTTCCGTTGATGACTTGATCCAGAATATACGAACTCTCGGGCAAAGCTACCTGATAAGCATCGTTGGTACCGAAGTTATACTCACGCGCTACGGTAATCGTACCGTAGTCGTATACGCCAGACGTGATCTCCGGCACATCGAAGCCGTAGAAGAAAATCTCTTTGTCTTTGTCCCACTTCCAATCTTTGTCCAAAACCGTGAGGTCCAAAGTACGGGAGTGATAACGACAAGGTTCGGACTTATCGCAGGATGTCAAACCCACCAAAACGAATGCCACAAGGGCAAAAAATACATGTTTTTTCATAAAAAGAATCATTTTGCGCTGCAAAATTACAACTTTTTTTGCACATGTGCAAATTTTTTAGTACTTTTGTGCCCAAAATAGAGTTAAATATGAAAAAATACATTCTTTTCTTCGTTGTGCTGACCGTTTGTGGAGCGGTTCAGGCACAGAAACAAAATCCGAATTATCTGAATTATATTGCCCAATGGCAGGAGACCGCTGTTCAGCAGCAAGCCGATTACGGCATCCCGGCATCCATCACAATGGCGCAGGCGCTGTTGGAGTCCGGGGCGGGTCAAAGTGAACTGGCCATGAACGCGAACAATCACTTCGGCATCAAGTGTACGAGCGATTGGTTCGGCGGTGTGTATTACCATGATGATGAGACGGAAGGCGAGTGTTTTCGTCAGTATTATGATGCTGCCGAGAGTTTCAAAGACCACTCGCTGTTCCTCAAGCGTGCGCGTTATGCCACCTGTTTCGAGATCGTGATTGAGGATTACGAAGGTTGGGCATATCGTCTGCGCGAGTGCGGTTATGCAACCGACAAACTCTATGCGCAGAAACTGATTAAGATCATCGAAGATTACCGTTTGGATACTTTAGTAAACTATGTGCCTGCAGCACGTGATTCGGCGGTGGTCATCAAAGGCAAAACCGAACGTCCTGCGGCTCAACCGGAGCAGAAGCAAGTGGTTGCGGCCGGGAACTCCAAGAAAGCAACGGTCGTTCGCGGTTCGGAACCGATTCGTGTGATTACGTCCAATCCCGAACCTCCTTACGTAGAGCCGCTTACCGCGCAACAGGAGAAGCAGCAGTTTTTTATCCAACATCCGAAAAAGAAATGCAATGGTCTAACGTACGTTGAAGCGCGAGAAGGGGACAGTTATGCGAATGTGGCGTTTCGAATGAACGTGCGCGAGCGCGATTTGCGCGAATGGAATGATGCGTTGGGACGCGATCTGAAAGCCGGAGACCGCATCTATACATCCCGCAAGAAAACCTCTGTGCCGCAGGAGAAAGCCATCATGTGGGTGCATCCCGGCGAGAGTCTGTGGACGATCTGTCAGCGTGAAGGAATTCAGATGAAGCGCGTGCAGACCTTGAATGGCTTCGCGCCGGACATTCGTGTCTTTCGTACGCGACAGAAGATTTACTTAGCGAAAGTGAAGGAATGAACTTAGGTGACGCACTGGTCGCGTGTCTGCGCGAGAATGGTCTGGAGCAATCTGTGTTGGAAGTGCAGATTGAGGAGTTATGGCCGCAGGTCATGGGTAGTACCGTGGCCGGTTTGACACGTAGTGTGGAGGTGAAAAACGGCTTGCTGTACGTGCACGTCAGTTCGGCGGCATTGAAAACACAGCTGTTTGAGAACCGGTTTGAGTTGGTGCGTAAGTTGAACGAAGCCGTAGGCGCACAGGCAATCAAAGATTGTAGGATTTTGGGTTAGTGGCATTTTATCCGAATAATATAGAGCAGAAGATTGACTTCACGGTGATTCGTGAAGAGTTATTGCGTCGTTGCACGTCGCCTCTTGGTCGCGAACGTGTGGAAGCCATGCATATGGAGACCGATTTCGCACAAGTGGAGCACTTGTTGCGTATCACAGACGAGATGCGTTTAGCGAAAGCCGATCCGATGCTCACGTTCCCGCGCGGCGATATTCATGACTTACGCGAAGCGGTAGGACGAATACGCGTGGAGGGTTTGTTTCTCGATGAAGCGGAACTGGATGATTTGCGAAAGAGTCTGTCTTATGCGGTCGAACTGGAGCGGTTCTTTTCCGGCTTGGATGAGAAGAAGTACGGGCTGTTAAAGTCTTTAGAGTTCTTAGGGTCTTTAGGAACTTTATCAAGTATCGTTCAAGAGATTGACCGCATCTTGGATCGTTACGGGAAATTAGCCGACCATGCTTCGCCGGAGCTGGCGCGAATACGACGTGAACTGGTGAACCTGCAAGGTAGTGTCGGACGCACTTTAGCTTCAATCTTACGGCAAGCGAAAGCGGACGGATTGGTCGATGCCGACGCTGCGCCTACATTACGCGAAGGACGATTGGTGATTCCTGTTCCACCGGGATACAAACGGAAGATAGGCGGTATTGTGCATGACGAGTCGGCAACCGGAAAGACGGTGTTTATCGAACCGCAACAAGTGGTAGATGCCAATAATCATATTCGTGAACTGGAAGGTGCGGAGCGACGTGAACGCGTGCGGATATTGCTCGTCATAACCGAGATGCTTCGTCCGAATACGGAACTGATTTTAGATAGCCAACGGATGTTGGCGGAAGTGGACTTCTTAGGTGCCAAAGTATCGCTTGCAGAAACTTTACATGCCATTCGACCGGAATTGGTGAATGCGCCCTTGATCGAATGGTCGGACGCCCGTCATCCCGTGCTGTGGCTTCATTATACGCCGCAAGGAAAAACGGTTGTTCCGCTGTCCATCCGTCTGCGGGCGGAGGAGAACCGCGTGTTGGTCATCAGTGGACCCAATGCCGGCGGTAAATCCGTGTGCCTGAAAACCGTAGCGCTGCTGCAATATATGCTGCAATGCGGTTTGTTGGTGCCTGCGGCGGAGCAGAGTAGAGCAGGTTTGTTCGACAATCTGATGATCGATATCGGCGACGAGCAATCGATACAAGATGAACTATCCACCTATTCGTCGCACCTGCGCAATATGAAGTATTTCCTGCGCAACGCGGGCGAGCGAACCTTATTCCTGATTGACGAGATGGGTAGCGGTACCGAACCGCTGATCGGCGGAGCGTTAGCCGAAGCGATGTTACGGGAACTGGTTACCAAACAAGCTTTTGGTCTCGTGACGACGCACTATACGAACCTGAAGCATTTTGCGGAACAGACGCAAGGTGTGGTCAACGGCGCGATGCTATACGACCGCGGAGCTATGCGACCGTTGTTCCAATTGTCGATAGGTCAGGCAGGAAGCAGTTTCGCCATCGAGATAGCGCGCCAAACGGGTTTGAACGAAGAGGTCATTCAATACGCCACGGAATTGGTAGGCGAAGAGCATATTGATTATGACAAACAACTGCAGGACATCGCGCGTGACAAACGCTATTGGGAGAACAAACGGCAGGCGATTCGGCAGAAAGAGAAAGCACTCGATGAACGAATTGCACAATATGAGGAACAGTTGAGTGGGGTGAAACAGAAGAAACGTGAGATTCTGGACGAGGCGCGGCAACAGGCTGCGGAACTGCTGCAGAAAAGTAACGCCACGATAGAACGAACGATTCGCGAGATCAAAGAGTCGAAGGCAGACAAGGAGAAAACGAAGATCGCACGCACCCAAATAGAAACCCTCAAAGAAGAAGTGGGTGCGCCCAAACGGCTCAAGGATTTCAAGGATCTAAAGATCCTGAAAAAATCCGTTCCTGCCGCACCTTCAGCCACAGCATCGATCGTTCGTCAACGCACGCTATCTTTCTCGCGCACACTCGATTTGCGCGGTATGCGGGTTGATGAAGCCTTGGAAAAACTGATCGCCTATATGGACGATGCGCAGATGGTAGGAGCCGGCGAAGTGACGATATTGCACGGCACAGGCACCGGTGCGTTGAAACAACTGACGCGCGATTATCTCAATGACCTGAATCGCCAACGTCGCAAACGCGGCATCGTGGCGCTCGAGTTTGGTGACGGCGATGTGAATCACGGCGGTGCAGGATTGACAATCGTACGATTGTAGGAAGAGATAAAAGGTAATAGATAATAGGTAAAAAGTAACAGATATAATGAAACGAATTCTTTTTTTACTACTCTTATGCCCGGTGTGGGTGATGGCAGCCAATCCCGGCTTTGGCGAACGCAGGTACAGCGTAACGTTCATGCCCGAATACAGCTATAACACCACCTGGGGGCATCATGGCAATTTTGACATCCAGGCGCTGATGCCGCTCAATCCGTATTTCGAGATGGAAGCAAAATTGCAGTTCTCCACGGCGAATGTACACACGGGAATGTTGCAGTTACGCCCGAAATTTGAGTTACCGGTAGGTGAGATTTTTATCGAGACGGACTTGATGTACAAAGCAGTTGTTCGCAACAGAGTAGGAGATATCGTGGCCTCCATCGGCGTAGGTTACCGAATGGATTATGTGTCGGTCACCTTAGGTTCGTTCACACGCATCATGGATGACTACGACCGCGATTGGCATCAGATGGACAACTATGTGGTAGAACCGTTTAACCTGCTCTACCGTTTGGAGGTTTTCTGCCGACCGCAGAATAACAACTGGAACTTGTCGTTCATGTTCAGTAACGTGGATGATTATCAGTTTGAGCGAATGTGGCAACCTCTTTTCTCTGTCGGCGCGTGGTATGATGTGACGCCGAACTGGCGAATTAACTTTGGCGCGCAATGCAAACCGACGGGAATGTTCCATCTGAATGCGAATTTCTACGGTGCTACATTCAGAACAGGATTCAGTTATCGTTTTTAATGGAGGAGAAATATGAAAAAATCAGCTTATATTTTGTTGGCACTGCTGTTGAGTGCCTGCAGCGAAGAAAGCACATTGGACATCGCCGGTATGTTTTCCCCGAACGGAGAAGTGGTGAATACGCGTTTTGAGCAATCGATGGCGTATAATGATTCGGTAGGAGATATACATCTCGATATGCACGCGGATAACTACACCATCTACGTGTGCTCCGATAGCCATATTACCCGTAAAACGCACAAGAATCTGGATTATTTCATTGCGCAGTATAATGCGGCGGCAGCACCGAAATTGGCCATTCATCTCGGAGATCTGATTGATGCGCAGAATAATTACCCTTGTGCAGACAGCGTGTTGAATCTGGCGAATGATAAATTATTCATCACCCCCGGCAATCACGATGTTTATTTCAAGCAATGGCCTATCTACCGCTCGTACTTTAATACATCGGTGTATTGGTTCGATACCAAAAACGGCACAAAGAAATTGGATCTGTTCATTTGTCTGGACAGCGCAGACGGTACGCTCGGCACCAAGCAAACCGATTGGTTAAGAAAACTGTTGGCGGTTAAATCCCAAGAAGGCTATCGTCGGATCATTGTGTTCACGCACACGCATTTCTGGAAATTGGATGATTCGCAGGGACATACATCCAATATGTCCATAGAGGAGACGTACGAATTGGCCTCTTTGCTATCGCAGTACAACGTAGAATTCGTGTGGAGCGGCCACCAGCACGCACGTCAATCGGTTATATTCAAAGGAGTTAATTACCTGGTATTAGACGCTACCAAAGATACAGAAAACGGACAATCGTATATGAAGGTAGAGATGGGCGAAAGCCTCATCTATCATTTCATCGATTATCCGAAAGAGTAGGGGAAAACGGCGTTTAGCGCAGACCGACAATCTTATGCAGTTGTACGCTCAAACGCCAGAAAGGATGGGATAGAATATACCGAACGGTATCATCTAAATTATCATTGCGGTCGTCTTCCCAAGCATCCACATTCTCAATCAACCATTCTCCGGTATAACGTAGAGGCTGTAACATCCAGTGTTCGGCCTCTATTTGTTTGCGCCAAACCTCTGGATCATACGTACCGGTGAAGACCACTTTCACTTCGTTGACGCGTTTGAGTGCCAGTTGAGTTCCTTCTTTGGGTGAACAGGTGATCCAATCGATGCCTTCCGGTAACGAACGCGTACCGTTCGTTTCAATGCTGATATAGAAACCGGCAGCATGTAAGGCATCGATAAGCGCTTTATCGACTTGCAAAGCAGGTTCACCGCCCGTAAGCACACACATCTTCCGTCGTTCGTTAGGGGTGTCGTATAGCTTAAGTGCTTCAGCCACAATCTGTTCGGCACTCATCGAAGTGAAGTCCGCAAACTCCGTGTCACACCACGGACAACGCAGATTACATCCGCTGAAACGGATGAATACTGCCGGAATACCGCTATGCGCACCTTCTCCTTGCAGCGTAAAGAATATCTCGTTGACTCTATACACCTTACACCTTAATCCTTTTCGTAGATAGCTACATTCCCTTCGCTTTCCTGCACGCTCACTTTGTAGCAGTTCTCTACATGATCGCAGATCCAGCGGGCAATGTTCTCTGCAGAAGGATTGACATCCAGCACTTCGTTGATATACTTGTGATCGAACGTATCTTTGACCACACGTTTGATGTGCGTGAAGTCCGTCACCATTCCGTCGCGGTTCAGTTCTTTCGCACGACAATACACCACGATGATCCAGTTATGACCATGCAGGTTCTCACATTTGCTTTCGTACGACAGCATCAAATTATGCGCTGCCGAAATCTCTATGGTTTTTTGAACGTAATACATCATTTCATCATTTAATCATTTCACCATTAACAATCATAGATTGTTTTATCTTCTATTCCGGCTTGCGCCAAAGCTTCTTTGCGTTCGCGGCATGTACCACAGACACCGCAATGGTGTTCGCCGCCTTTGTAGCAACTCCAGGTTTCCGAATAATCCAAATTCAGGTCTTTCCCTTTCGCCGCAATCTCGGCTTTGGTAAGCATCGTGTACGGCGTCAGCAGTTGCACCCCATTCCATGTGCCAAAATGAACGGCGTTATTCATAGCTTCCACAAACTCCGGACGGCAATCGGGATAAATCGTGTGGTCACCGGCGTGGTTAGCCAACATGATATATTGCAGTTTGTTATTCTCCGCAATACCTGCCGCGATCGAAAGCATAATACCGTTGCGGAAGGGCACGACGGTTGATTTCATATTCTCGTCGTTATAATTACCTTCGGGAATGGCGTCCGCTCCTTCAAGCAAAGACGACTTAAAAAACTGCTTGATGAACGGCAAACGAATGATCAAATGCGGAATGTCCAACCGCTTGCAATGCAGTTTGGCGAAATCAATCTCGCGGTCATTATGATTACTGCCGTAATGAAACGAAACAGCTAACGCAATACGATGCTGATATTCATACAACATCGTGGTCGAGTCCAATCCACCCGACAGGACGATCAAACTATCTTTCATACACTTTGCTGAATTGTTCGTGCAAACGCTGCTTCTTGAGCTCCTGATGCTCCGCATCTGCATAATTGGCAAACGGGTAGATACTGATGCCGCCGCGGGGCATGAAATAACCGGTAACCTCCAGATACTTCGGATCCATCAGTTTAACCAGATCCTTCATGATGATATTCACGCAATCTTCGTGAAAATCACCGTGGTTACGAAAAGAGAAAAGGTACAATTTGAGACTCTTACTCTCTACCATACGCTCGCGTGGGATGTAACTGATGAAGAGGTGCCCGAAATCAGGTTGACCGGTTTTAGGACAAAGAGTGGTAAATTCCGGGCAGTTGAACGTAACGAGATATTCGTTCTCCGGATGTTTGTTCGGGAATGTCTCCAACACGTCAGGATTGTAATTGTCGCTGTACTGCACATGCTGATTTCCCAGGAGGGTGACCCCCTGCAGTTCATTTTCTGTTCGCATAGATGTGTCGGCTGAACGCCGTGTTTTCAGTTTTTATTATTCGCCGAGAGTGGAAAAACAATAGCACTCTCAAAAAATCGGTGCAAAGATACACTTTTTTTTGTAAATAAACGTATAAAATCTCAAAAAAATGCATAAAAAATGATATATTTGCAAAAAAATGAGGTTTCTATACCCAAAATATTTGTGTATATCAGAATTTTTGTGTACCTTTGTGCGGTTTTTTAAAAACCGGACAAATTTAACAGTAACAAACAATTTTTTAATACAATGAGAAAATCTATTTTATCTGTAGCGTTTTGCCTGATGGCAGCGCTGCCTATGATGGCTCAAGAAGTGGATAAAGCCAAGGTAACGGGTAACGCAGACGCGGCGGCTAAAGCCGGTGCGGATTTGCAGAAACTGGAGAATGGCGAGAAAGCTTGGAAATTCGATGGTACGGTTGGTTTGAATGCTGCCGCTACCGGTTTGGTGAACTGGGCTGCCGGTGGTAAGAATAATGTGAATGGTATCGTGTATGCGAAGCTGCACTTGCTTTATCACAAGGATGCCATTGCGTGGGAAACCAATTTCGATACCGATTTCGGATTGACTTGGATTGATCAGAAAGAGGATGCTTTCCAGAAATCGAGCGATAATATCAAACTCGCTACGAAATTCGGTTGGGAGTTCCATCCTGCTTGGTATTTGACGGTGTTGGGTTCGTTCCAGAGCCAGTACGCGTTGGGTCGTAACTACGTGGACGGTTATAACCCCATTATCTCGAAGTGGTTGGCTCCGTCTTATACGGATGTGTCGGTCGGTATTGATTGGAAGAAGAGTTATAACGGTGCTGACTTCTCGATCTATCTGTCGCCTATCGCCGGTCGTATTACCACGGCTTATATCGGAGAGAAATGGAATGAGCGTTATACGAAAGAGGCTTGGTTGGCGGCTGACCCCACTCGTACGGAGGCTGATTGGACGCCAGCTGTGTATGAGACGATGAAAACGGCCGGTGCAGACTTGCGTACCGAGTTGCAGAAGCTGAACGGTACTTACAAATACAATGCTGCCGGCGAGAAAGTATGGCGCAATGCCCGTGCTGAGTTCGGTTTGAGTTTCAAGGGTAGTATCGCTTATACCTACAATGATTTCAAACTCGGTACGACGCTGACCCTCTTCTCCCCGTATCAGGGCAAGGGCTTCAGCCTGAAGGACCTCTATGAGGCAGATCACGGAGCAGGTTCTTGGGAGACACGCGACAAGAATGAGAACTACTTCGAGTTCTCGAATAACAACCGTTACTTCGGTATGTTCGATGTCGATTGGGATGTTAACCTGAGCTATCAGTTCCTCAAATGTCTGCAGGTTACCTTGCAAACGAGTCTTAAATACTATCCGGGTACTCTCATCGCTGACAAGGATGGCAACATGTCTGAGCGTTGCCAGTTCAAAGGCGTAATCGGTCTGGGTGTAGGTTATTCGTTCTGATGCAGACTTTAGACGATTTTTCGCAGAATCTCCATGCCTTACTGGAGCGCTATCAAGCGTTGCAGGCGGAGAATGAGCAGCTGCGGGACGACCTGGGTCGTCAGCGTGAGGAGTTGATCCGCACGCATAGTGAACTGCAGGAATTGCAACAGAAAAATCGTCGTCTGGCTACAGCGAACGCCATGAGTTCGGCGGAAGGACAAGAAGAAGCAACCAAACGAATCAATGCGCTCATCGCGCAAGTTGATCGGGCAATCAATGCACTCAAACGCTGATGACGGGAGATAAGCAACATATCAATCTGCACCTCGATGCTCACCATGTGAGTCTGATGGTGTCGCCGGAGCAGGAGCCCTTCTATCGGGCGGCAGCGGAGTTGCTCAACGAGCGTTATCAACATTATTTGAAGTTGCGCCCGAACGCTTCTCCGGAGCAATTGTGGATGTACACGGCGCTGGAAGTAGCGGTGCGCCTGCAATCGGATGTGCGGGCAAAAAGTATTGCGCCGATAGAGAAAGAACTCAATGAATTGAATCAATTAGTTATTAATACGTTAAACAAATGAACACAGCAATCCTTATTGTGATTAGTGCAGTAGTCGGTCTTCTGTTAGGAGCCGGCGTGTACTATCTCATCGCCCGTATCATCGGAGCCAGCTTGCTTAAAAAAGCTGAGGAAGAGGCGGAGATGGTGAAGAAAAACAAGATTGTTGAGGCTAAAGAGAGATTTATCGCCCTTAAGTTGGAGCACGATAACAACGTGCGCGAGCAGGACAGACGTATACAGCAACAGGAGCAACGTTTGCAGCAACGCGAGCAACAGCTTAACCAGCGTCAAGGCGATATCCAGCGTAGTCTCAACGAAGTGAATCAAAAAGTGCAGCAGGTAGAGCAACGCCAACAAGCGTTGGATTACAAGCAGCAGGAAGTGGAGAAAATGCATCAGCAGGCAGAGAAACAACTCGAGCAATTGAGTGGTATGTCGGCTGAGGAAGCGAAGAAGCAACTGGTTGAAGCGCTCAAAGATGAAGCCAAAACCGCAGCGATGTCTTATGTGAACGAGATCATGGACAACGCACGTCTGGAGGCAAATAAAGAGGCGAAGAAAATCATCATCCAAACCATCCAACGTGTGGCTTCGGAGACCGCAGCTGAGAATACCGTTTCCGTTTTCCACATTGAGAATGACGAAGTGAAAGGCCGTATTATCGGTCGTGAAGGACGTAATATCCGTGCGCTCGAAGCTGCTACAGGTGTTGAGATCGTTGTCGATGACACGCCGGAAGCTATCACGCTCTCTGCTTTCGATCCTGTACGCCGTGAGATAGCACGTTTGGCGTTGCACCAACTGGTACAAGACGGACGTATTCACCCCGCGCGTATCGAAGAGGTCGTAGCGAAAGTGACCAAACAGGTGGAAGAAGAGATCATCGAAGTGGGTAAACGTACCACCATCGACCTCGGTGTGCATGGTCTGCACCCGGAATTGGTTCGCCTGGTAGGTAAGATGAAATACCGCTCTTCGTACGGTCAGAACTTGTTGCAACATAGCCGTGAGACCGCTAACCTCTGTGCCGCGATGGCAGGTGAACTGGGACTTAACGTCAAGGCAGCTCGCCGTGCAGGTCTGTTGCACGATATCGGCAAAGTGGCAGACGAAGATGTGGAACTGCCGCACGCAGAACTCGGTATGAAATTGTGCGAGAAATACGGAGAGAAACCCGATATATGCAATGCGGTCGGCGCTCACCACGACGAATGCGAGATGACCACCATCATCGCGCCTATCGTGCAAGCTTGTGACGCTATCTCCGGAGCCCGTCCGGGTGCTCGCCGCGAGATTGTGGAGAGTTACGTGAAGCGTCTGAATGACCTCGAGAATATGGCGATGTCCTTCCCGGGTGTTGTGAAGACCTATGCGCTGCAGGCCGGACGTGAGTTACGTGTCATCGTCGGAGCCGATAAGATATCCGATAAAGATACCGAACTCCTCTCGTTCGATTTGGCGAAACGTATCCAGGATGAAATGACCTATCCGGGTCAGGTGAAAGTAACCGTCATCCGCGAGGTACGCGCCGTGAATGTAGCGAAATAATAAATCCGCCAATCTTGACGGATTATAAATAGAATTCTTTGCAGAGTTCTGAATAGGCGGCTGAACGGCCGCCTGTTTCGTTCTCTAATACCAGCGAGTCAATCTGTGCTCCGTCAGCGAAGCGGTCTGTATTCCGTGTTCTTTCGAAAAGCAGCATCACCCGCCTAACCGGTTTCGACACCTTAAAATAAACGCGCGTAACGCGCGCGAGAACGAACCCTTCTTGTGCCGCCATTTCACACACTTCTGTCTCCGCTTCTGCCGGCAGAATAAGTGCCAAACAACCATTCTCCGTTAGTAACCGCGCACTATGGCTCAGCAACTCTTGGTACGAAAGCGTATCGGTATGGCGCGCCGTCTGACGACCTTTGTCCGGGTTTTTCAAACTGTTCTGAAAATAGGGTGGGTTACTGACAATCAGATCGTAACTCCCTTGCCAATCCTGCACACGCGATAAAAATGCGTTTGCCCCATTCTCTTTCGCCTGTTCTACCGTCGCGACATCAATATCAATCGCATCAATATGTGCCTTCGGAAAACGTTGCGTCATCATCAGCGCAATCAACCCACACCCCGTACCGACATCAAGAATATGTGTGCCTCCCGGCGCCCATGCTCCGAGAAGCACACCGTCTGTACCTACTTTCATGGCACAACGGTCATCCTGAATAGCGAATTGCTTAAAGCGAAAGCTCATAGTGCTCGTGGTGACAACAATGGTCGTGCTCGTGTGCCTCAATAATGCAATGGATCGTTAGATATACGCCTAAAATCAGGAAGAGCACCGCACAAATATGCCGGAACCATTTCTCGAAAGTCTGCAAACGACTCGTCAGTTTACCGAGACTAACAGCGCTGTAGCTCACAAGCCAGGCAATCAGCATAATCGGCAAACCTGTACCTAAACCGAACACTACCGGCATCAACCAGTTCCAACTGCCCGGCAAAGTCAGCGTGATATCAATCATCGTAAGGAAATAGACCAAACGGTGCGGACAGAACGCAATCGCAAAGAATATACCGAGGATGAATGACCATAACCAACTCTCTTTGCTATCTGTCTCTTTCAACCACTTACTAATCCCGTGGTCGTGCTCATGATGATGGTGTCCGCTGAACAACAACACGATACCGCAGACCAACATGAATCCCGCCAAAATCGGTTCTCCCCAATGCCCTAACACATGCTGAATACCTTCGGTCTGTGCACCCATCAGGAATGGAATACTGAGCAACACGTACGTAGCTAACTTACCTAAAACAAACATCAGTCCGTTGGTGAGAACCAGCCGTTTGTTGTTAATCTCTTTGTCTATATAGCCTATCGCCGTGATGCTGGTCATCAGCGTGCAAGGGTCGAGAATAGTCAGCAGACCCAGCAATAGTGCCGTTAAAATTTGTACCATATTGATTATCTGTTATTTACCAGTTTTTACACCTCCGCCGCCTCCACCAAGACGACCCAACTCATCCATATCGCCCACTTTGCGCTCTTTGTGTTGCTGATATTGACCGAACATCCACGTTACGGACAACATCACGCGTTGTTGGCGAATCGTATTCTTGTACCAACTGCTGTAACCCGGTTCTTGACCTAAGTTCGTAGTCTCGAAATGCAGCGAACGCGCTAAATCTTGAACGTTGAGGTTGAAAATCAAGCCCTTCGCCATCCACATCTTCCGCACACCGAACGTCAGGAAATACATACTCTCTTCGCGGTCGTAACCCGTAGTCATAGGTGAAGACCAGTTGCCGTCGAACGTCATCGTCCAATCTTTCGGCAAGTATGCAGACAGCGTGCCTCCGACATAACCGTAATGGTTCCTGTTCTCATAAACCGGTTTACCGTCCGCTTGTTTTTCGTACGATTTGTTGATGAAATGCAACCAACCGGCATTGACGGTCAAGGCAAGCCATGCACCTTGCAACTCCTTACTGCCGTCTTCATTCTTCGTGTACTTCGGTACAATCGGCAGTTCCGTCAACGAGACATTACCGCCATGAGTAGTACATGTACCGAAATTACTCCACTTGACATAACCCATGCCGTTAGGCAAAACCGTCACTTCCTGCGAGAACATATCCTGCGTGTGCGCAAAATTGAACGTCACATTCAGATACTGCGTCCAACTGAAATGCACTTCCACATCGTTATTGAATTCCGGCATCAACTCCGTATTACCCATTTGGTAACTGTAAGCGTCGATATAGGTAATGAAGGGATTGAGCATGTAGTAACTCGGTCGTTTGATGCGTCGTGTGTAACTGGCGCTAACCGCTATCGGCTGCGCGATCTTACCCAAGGGCTTACTCGTATAACCCACATACGCGGTCGGGAAAGGATTGAAATACGACTTGTTCGTCACCGAATCGGCACTCAACCAGTTTCCGTGGCTATACGTGTATTCGCCGCGCAGACCTAACTTAACCGACCAGTGTTCGCCAAACTGCTTTCCTACAGAGATATACGCTGCAGCCACATGCTCATCGTAGCGGAAAGCACTCTCTATCGTCGGACGCGGCACATCATTCTGTACCGAATCGGTCGTCATCCGGTTGTCCGTGGACGATAACGCGTACTTAACGCCGCACTCGATCATACCCGTTTTCCAGAATTTCGTCTGAAAATCGACCTTCGCGCTGTATATATCTACAATCTGATGGCTGTTGATATTCAAACCGAGCGAAGAAGAGCCCATATACGGCTTGTTGTAACGTGTCTCTTGCAGATTGAGCGAAGAATTATTATAGCGGTTATAATCCACATTGATGGTCAGCTCCCGCTCCAGCGCCTCGCTGAACGTGTGCGTGTAGTTGAGGTTAGCCGTGTGTTGCGGCGCTTTCAGATGGTTACTCGAATTGGTTTTACTGCGCGTTGTGTCTGTACCTTGGATGATATACGCGTCGTTGCGACCCGGCACAATCTGTTGCTTCATATCCATATACGGAACCTGCAAAATGAAACCTAACGTGTTCGCCGAATCAATATACCAATCATTACCCACTTTCAGCATGTAATACTGAAATCCTATATCGTAATCCGAGTACGAATAACTCTTCACCAAAGGCGTCTCGCGGTAGGTCTCAAAATCAATATCATTCTGCGCAAATACTTGCGTCAACTGACCGAACGTGTACGTTTTCTCACCGCGATAATTGAGATTCAGCGACACCATCTCCGTGTTCAACCAACGCGCCACATCGCTGAAATACATACCTCCGTACGCAGCAGATAACATACCGTTCAAGCCGCGCATCATGTTGCGTTTGAGTTTGATATTGATGATGCCGCCTTGACCCGACGCATCGTATTTGGCGGAAGGATTGGAGATAATCTCAATCTTCTCAATCGTGTTTCCGTCCGTTCCGTCCAACATCGCTTTGAGTTGCTGACCGCTCAGATACGAAGGCTTACCGTCCACCCAAATCTCAACCGACTTACCGTTCACCGTGATATTGCCGTCCTTATCAATCCGCACACCCGGCGCACGCCGTAAGATATCGTTTCCGTTCGAACCTGCAGACAAAGGCGACGCACTCACGTTCACTACCAGCTTATCCATCTGACGCTCAATCAGCGGTTTTTTCGCTTTCACTTCCACTTCTTCCAAACGCTCCGTCTCTTCCCGCAACACAAAATCCGGACCACCGAAAGCCGTGTGATAACCGATATACGAAGCCTGCAGAATATATTTCTTTGCTGGCACTTCTACCGTGTAGGAACCGTCATCATTCGTGATCGTACCCGTCAGTAACGTCGAGTCCTTATCCAATACGGAAATGGTCACAAACGGCATGGATTCACCGCGTGAATCAATCACACTTCCTTTCACCGTTTCAGCCGATACAGACAGGCTTGTCAACAGCAAAATTCCGATGCCGAATATACGTGATATTGACCTAATCATAGCTCGTAATTTCAAAAAATCGCGCAAAGGTACAAAAAAATTTGCATATATCAAAATTTTTTAGTAATTTTGCCCCGCAAAATTGTTGACTTATGAATCTGTTGCTCATTTTACTGTCGGTCATGACCTTCACGGTGCAGACGAAAAATACCGTTACGATGGACGGTACATGGCCGTATAGCATCACGGTGGATTATAGCAATTCCTATCAAAAAGGACAGGTGCGCCAGGGTGACGTAGCATACTTGACCTTAGGCGAATTAGGCGGTATCACGGTGGAGCAGATTGAAATCTATATGCGTTCGAATAAAACGGCCGGAGCCGGAAATATCGAAGTGCACATGGACGCAGGCTATCCGATTGCTACCAAATCCGGTACGTTCAGAGATTGGACAGGCAGTTATGACGACCAGAATTACCACGCCATCAGCCTTCTGTCCCAAAGCGTGTCGAGCATTCACAACCTCACTATCCAAGTGATCGGAACAACTTCCTCGCTGCATATCGAGAAATATGTAATTAATTATGGGAACGCGCCTGCGCGCACGGTCACGCTCATGGATGGTGACGCGGTCTATTCGTCGCTCAAAGAAACAACCGGAGGACAAGGCGTTATGTTGCCTTCCTTGGCAAATAAAGACAACTGGAAATTCGTAGGGTGGAGTGATACCGAGTTTGAATCGCTCTCTGTCTTACCCGACTTATATGCCGCAAACAATCGTTTCTATCCCGACGAAAACTGCACGCTTTGGGCAGTATACCAATACGTAACGGACGAAGAACGGGTCTATGTAACCGACTTGCAATCAGGCGATTATCTCTATGTCAACCGCACTTCTGATCTAGCTTTAGCCGGTGTGCCGGAAGAAGGAATCATGGATCGCGGAACATGCAATCTGCGTGATGCCGACCAGTATTACCACATCGAATTTACACCTTCACTCGATACCGCCTATATCACCCACACCATCACGAACACACCGATTGGTTACAGCGGTACAGCGATGGCTTGTAATCCTTCGCCTTGGCTCGTCTATCACGAATCCGACCAAACGCTTTTCTATGCGGTCATTAACGGCAAAACATATCTATTGTGGCTCAATATCATGGACAGCGGAAACCAAGGCACTTATGCCGGCTTAATCCAAGCCACTCCAGGCGCTTCGCCTATGGGGCTTGTAGCCGTACCGCAAGGTGCAGACACACCTTATTACACTTGTCATCCTGAACATGGCATGGATATTGTAGCACCTAACGCAGAGGGCGCGGAATATACCATTTATTTCGGCATCTATGAACTGCATATTATCAACGGACAAAAGCAACTTCGATTAAGACAATGAAAATTCTTTTAACCATATTAGCTGTCCTGCCTGCAATTCTTGCAGGGGACTTTATTCCACAGGAACTGTCTGTGGCTCAACAAGATAGCATCCTGAATGCCGGTATCGAACAAGACGAAAACGTCTGTACGCGGTACCGATTGGAGTGCGAGAACGAAGAACAACTCTTCCGCCATTCGTCGCAAGCCGATTGGTTCGTGATCGACACCATGCGTCATACCCGCAAAGCGCTTGGCGAAGGACTCAAACTGGGTAAAGTGCGGGATGCGGTTATGTCGCCTAACGGACGTTATGTGGCGTTTGCGAAAGATAACAATCTCTACGTCCATAAACTGGATTTCGGAACCGAAGTCGCGGTATCCAAAGAAACCAATACCGACATCATCAGCGGCGTAGCCGATTGGTTGTATGAAGAAGAATTTGGTGCCACAACACTCTTCGCGTGGTCGCCTGATTCCAAGCTGTTAGCCTTTGTACGTCTTGACGAAACCGAAGTGCCGGCATTTGCTTGGCAGAACTTCCTCAATACCGACTATCCGACCGCAGACACCATTCATTTTCCCAAAGCCGGTCACAAGAATGCAAAAGCTTCCGTCTGCGTCTATGACATCGTTACCAAAGCGATCCTCACCATGCAGGTTAGCCAGGACGACGTCTATTTCCCGCGCATCAAATGGTATAACGAGAACACCCTCTTTGTGCTCCGCGTCAACCGCGACCAAACGAAGATGGAAGTTCTCTCCTGCAATGCCAAATCAACAGTTGCTTATCCTTGGTATCACGAAGAAAGTAAGCAGTATTTCGTTGATTACAGCCTCTTTGACCAATGGCAATGGTTATCCGACGGACGCATGATCGTACTTAGCGAACGAGACGGTTGGAGACAAGCTTATCTTTATGGAAACGACGGCATCAAAGAACGTGTCCTCACGCCGGAAAACATAGACGTAACCGCACTCTGTGCCGTAGATGAAGCGAACCAACTTCTCTATTTCCAAGCGGCACCAACGCCTTCCACACGACAAATATACGCCGTGAACATCAAAAAAGGCGGAGCACCCGTTCAAATAACCACCGGTGAAGGACGTCATGAAGCACGCTTCTCCAAAGATACCAAACGCTTCATCGATTGCTTCCAATCATTCACCACTCCGAACACGTACACCCTATATAGTATATCGAGGGTAAAAGCGACCAATATCGAGGTAATCCTAGACAATACTGCTGTCGTTACCGAGTGGAATACGTACCGTTTACCTGAGCCCGAACTGATCAATATCAACGGTCTTGAAGCTATGCTTCTCAAACCTCAAACCGCTAATCCTTCGCCTCTCATCGTCATGCACTATAGCGGTCCGCAGAGTCAACGTGTGCTCAATCGCTGGCGTAAGAAATTTGAATACGCACTCGTCGAAGCCGGCTATGCGGTGCTCATCGTTGATCCGCGTGGTAGCGATTGCAAAGGACGTGCATGGCGAAATGAGACCTACATGAACCTTGGCGTCAAAGAGGCTCAGGACCTCATCATGGCTGCTAACGAAATAGCGAAACGCTCTGATATAGACGGAAATCGAATGGCACTCCTCGGTTGGAGTTACGGCGGTTACCAAACGCTCTTCACCATGAGCCAGAAAGACCATCCGTTCAAAGCCGGCATCGCTATTGCACCCGTCACCGATTGGAAACTGTACGACACGGGTTATACCGAGCGCTTCATGCGTCGTCCGCAAGTGAACGCGCGTGGATACAAAGCGGCGTCGTTGCTCAATAAAGCATCAGACCTCACGGGAAACATCCTCATCATCCATGGTACCGCTGACGATAATGTGCACGTGCAGCACACCATGCAGTATGTGGAAGCGCTCGTGCAAGCGGACAAACAATTCGAGATGCAGCTCTATCCCGACGACAACCATTTCCTCAAAAAAGGCAACCACGCCGCACATATGCATAACAGAATATTGAATTTCTTAAATAATAATCTATGAAAAAGTACGCTTTAGGAATCGACTTGGGCGGAACAGGCACCAAGTTCGGTCTGGTTAATGAAGAAGGACAGGTTCTTCGCAGTAATTCCCTTCCTACGCAGCAGTACCCTGACATCGACGAGTACTGCGATGTGCTCTGCGCAGGACTCAAACAACTCGTCGCAGACGAAGGACTCTCGATGGCAGATATCGTTGGAGTAGGGTGTGGCGCACCGAATGCCAATTTCTATTCAGGTTGCATCGAACAAGCACCGAATCTCCCGTGGAAAGGTGTGGTGCCGTTTGCCAAACTCATCAGCGAACGAATGGGTGTCAAATGTACGATCACCAATGATGCGAACGCAGCGGCACAAGGCGAGATGATATACGGCTCGGCACGAGGTATGAAGAACTTCATCGTCATCACACTTGGTACCGGCGTAGGATCAGGTATCGTCATCGATGGTAAACTGCTGTACGGACATGACGGTTTCGCAGGTGAACTCGGCCATTGTAAGATCGATCATTCCGGTAACGGACGTCTCTGCGGTTGCGGCCAGAAAGGTTGCATCGAAGCCTATGCTTCGGCTACAGGTGTAGCGCGTACGGCCAAAGAGATCGTGACCGCTACTACGCAACCGACACTCCTGCGCGAAGTGAAGGATATCGACCACATCACATCTAAAGATGTGTTCGATGCAGCAGAGAAAGGTGACCTCGTAGCGAAACAGATCTTCGACTACACCGGTCGTCTTTTGGGAGAAAAACTGGCAGACTTCGTCCATTTCTCTTCACCCGAGGCCATCATCCTCTTCGGCGGACTTACCAAATCCGGACACTGGATCATGGACCCGATTCGCGAAGCTTTGGATGCTAACCTCATGCCGATATGGAAAGGCAAAATACCTGTTTCCATCTCCGTCCTCAAAGACTCTGATGCCGCCATCCTCGGCGCATCTTCGTTAGCTTGGTAAAACTGCGTGACATATGGCAAACGCTCTACCCGTACGGCATCTTCCGTACGGGGAAGGCGGTTTATCTCACTTTCGACGATGGACCCATTCCCGAAGTGACGCCTAAAGTGCTCGCTATTCTCGACCGCTATCATATCAAGGCAACTTTCTTCATGGTCGGCGAGAATATCGACAAACACCCGGATATCTTCGCGCAAGTTGTCCAAGCCGGACACGCGATTGGCAACCATACCTACAATCATCTCAAAGGTTGGAGCACGCCTTTCCATCAATACATGGCGAATGTCGCCCAATGGGAGAATGCGGTCAATCGTCAATCAATCGTACCTCGTCAATCGTCTAATCGTCAATTGTTCCGTCCTCCTTACGGCAAAGCGACGCTTCGTCAACGTATCGCCTTACACCGCCTCGGATATCGCCTCATCTACTGGGATATCCTCACGCGTGACTACGAAGCTATGCGTACGCCGCAAGCTATGCTGGAGCAGATCCAACGCGAGACGCGACCCGGCTCGATCATCAATTTTCACGACTCACTCAAGTCCAACGAACGCATGTTAACCGTGCTACCGCAAGCCATCGAGTGGTTGCAACAACAAGGATATGAAATTAAAACTCTATAGCATACTATTCCTCGCTCTGCTCATGGCCGGTTGTGCCAACAGAGGTGTCGGACCGCAAGGAGGACCGAAAGATTCGATTCCGCCTATTCCTGTGGAATACGAACCTCTTGACCGTACAACCAACTTCACCGGCAAACGAATTGAGATAACGTTCAATGAGTATCTCCAACTCGATAATATCGCTACGAACTTACTCATGTCGCCGCCGCAACAGAAAACGCCGGATGTCAAGATCTACGGAAAAAAACTGATTGTCCAGTTTGCCGATACTTTGCGCGACAGTACCACCTACACGCTCGATTTCGGCAACGCCGTTTGCGACTATACCGAGAAAAACCCCGTGCGTGGTTTCTCCTATTGTTTCTCTACCGGCCCTACCATTGATACGCTCGAGATACACGGAATGGTCTATGGCGCAGACGACCTCAATCCCAAACCCGGTATCCTCGTCGGTATCCATGAGAACATGCACGACTCGGCGTTTACCAAAGAACCCTTCCTGCGTATCGCTAAAACCGACTCTGCGGGCCATTTCCGCATCGGTAATGTGCGTCCGGGAACCTATCGTCTCTATGCGGTTGATGATGTCAGCCGCGACTATCGTTTCACGCCCGGCGAAGCCATCGCCTTCGCAGACGAACTGGTCACGGCACAAGCGCCGGACACGACCCAACTATCCGACTCTACCGCTGAACATGCGCACGAGCACACCCAACTATTCCTTTTTAAAATGCAGCAGAAGCGGCTCTATCTGCAGCGCACGCTACGCGACAAGCGTCACCTGATTCGTGTGCTCTTCTCCTCTGCGCCTGACAGCCTGCCGCAGATACGCGCACTCAACGATAGTCTAAACTACCATATTCGTCCTTCGCGAAACGGCGACACACTCGCAATCTGGCTGCTTGATAGTGCATCCATCAAACAAGACACACTCTTCTTTGAAGCTACCTATCGCCGAACCGATAGCGTCTTCAATTATGAATGGGCCGTCGATACCATCCGCGCCGTGTGGAGAGCACCGCGACTAACCGCTAAAGCACAAGAGGCACAAGACCGAGCCAACCGCAACAGACGGCTTGAGATAAGTTCCAACGCACGCAAAGGATTCGAATTGTACGACACCCTGCGCATCAACTGTACCACACCGCTGGCAACTATCGAAACAGCCTCTATCCGACTCTTTGAACGTGTCGATACCATCCTTACGCCCGTTGCCTACACACTCATGCCGTACGACACGCTGCCTATGGAACTCAAACTCCTTACCGAATGGAAACCCGGTGCCAAATACGAGCTCCAAATAGATAGCGCTACTTTCCATGATGCCTATGGCATCAGCCATATCGCCGGATCGTATCCTTTCGAAGTGAAAAAACTCGAAGATTACTCTACGCTGCGCGTCAAGATAACGCCGTTTAACCCGCAGGCACGCGTCCAAGTACTCAATAACAAAGATCAAGTGGTACGCGAAACTGCCGCGCAACCCGATGGAGCGTATTTCCCGTACCTCAAACCCGACGGTTACTACATCCGCATGTACATCGACGAAGATGAGAACCAACAATGGACAACCGGTAATTGGGACACCAAACAGCAACCCGAACGCGTCTATTACTTCCCCAATAAGATTCAAACCAAATCAAACTGGGATTTTGAAGAAGAATGGGATTATAACGCCATCGAGCAAACGCAAGCCAAGCCGCGCGAACTCATCCAAGCGGCTGCTACCAAGAAAAAATAACGGTGAATCGCAAAGTCTTTGACTATAGTTTTATTGCGTGCGGCCTGCTCATCCAGGTCGTCACCTTTCTCATCACCTTACATCTTACACCTGACACATCAGACATCATACATCATACATCATACATCAGCCTGCTCTCAGGCTGCCTTGGTGTCTGCTCTGTCTGCCTGGCCTCACAAGGAAGAATACTTACTTTCGCCTTCGGTTTCGGTCAGGTGATCACTTATGCTTACCTCTGCTGGACGCAACGCTTCTACGGCGAACTCGCCATCAACGCCTATTATTTTATCACCATGATCTACGGCGTCTTCGTCTGGCGTCAAAATATCAGACATCAAACATCAGACATCACACATCAAACAACCATCTCTCCGCATCGTCTGACGCTCCCTGTAGCCATTTCGATGGCTATTATAACGCTCCTTGTCTCATGGCTTGTAGGGTGGGGACTTGCTGCCTTCACAGACGATACACAACCTTACTTGGACGCTTTCACAACAATACCTGCACTCGTGGCGCAGGTACTGATGATTATGGTCTTCCGCGAACATTGGTTCATATGGCTCGCGGTGGATATACTAAGTGTTATTCTCTGGTTGCGGGCAGGCGATTACTGCATGACCGCGCAATATGTCTTCTGGTGTGCCAACTGCATCTACGGTCTTCATCGCTGGCGCTCGTTGGGCATCTCTAAGGTATAGAGAATAGCCTCTAACTGCCTTGTGGCATTGCGCTTCTTCTGACCTGCAGCGAACAAAAACGCCTCTGCGGTTACCACACGACCGTTCACCTGATCCAAACGCGTCAAGTTAACGAACGGACCACCCATCGCTTCGCCGTCCAACAATTTCCATAAACCGCGCGTCTCTACCGCATAGAATCCGCCTACGCTATCACGCAAAGCCGGAACAGAACGCGTCACAGGCGGAAAATGCTTGTGCTCCGTACCCATGTGACTACCTTCTACTTGACCGCTAACCAATTGACCCAAAACCGCGTCGCGCATAGCGATAATAGACTCGTTGCTGAATTGCTCCTGCGCCGTGTACGGATAACTGTAAACAACCACATCCTTACGCATCGGACCCTTGTTATTGCAGCACCATACCACATCCACGGAATCTGAACCTTCTAAACTTTCAACTTTCAACTTTATACTTTCTACGAGGATGAAGTCCTCGGGAATCAATATATCATATCCCTGCTTATTCAATATTGCACGTGCTTCCTTATTCGTGTTCGCGCGATAGAAACGAATCTGACGGGCTAACTCTTCCCGTACGAACCATTCACGAACCGCTTCTCCGTTATCCTGCCAGTACGATGCCAACGCTTCTTCACTTGGAGCCTGAATGCGGATAACTGCCTGAGGCTCAGACCATACATCGCGAGACTTAAGCACCTTGACCATCGTGTATTTATGCTCGTTTATATCCAAAATCAAGATATTACGCGTTGATTTCAGAAAATCATCGAACTGATTCGTCGGCACTTGCGTCACCGTGAAATAACTCTCCATCTGAGGCAAACCGTACATATCCGCACCCATCGTCTGAGCTACCGACTCACGCACATTACCGTTACCCACTACCAAGCATTCGTAAATCGAACCCGTCGCCGAAGTTAATAAACGATCGTGACCGCTTCCGCAACTCACCATCACAAGCGCTAAAAGCACAAAAAGAATACTTTTTCTCATAAATATTAGGATTTTAGACCGCAAAATTACACATTTTTCGCGAAATATGCAAAAAAAATCACAAAATATTTGCACGATTCAAAAAAATATTGTACTTTTGCACCATAATTTTGCTGAAATAAACAATAAAATCATAATATACCATGACTTTATTTACAGATTCTGTCTTCCTTACCGATGAGTTGGAAGGCTTTCGTACTTGTCGCGAAACGCGTACCACGGCTTCTGCTACCGCCACTATCTTGTTGTGCAAAGACGGGTATATTGACGTATTCTATCATGGCGAGAAGATTCGTATCAACAAAGACAATCTCTTTGTGCGTGTGCCTGACTTCAGTCAGGAGCTCGGTCCGTACGCACCTTCGCCGGACTTCGAATTCATGCAACTTACCCTCGATTCCGCTACCTATGAGCAACTCATGCTTGAGCACATGCGTGTGGAGCCGCGTTGGTGGCAGAAACAGGAGTTCCTCAAGGAGCACCCGATCTTCGAAGTGGGGCAGGATGTGATCGAAGTGGGAGAAGCGTATTTCCACCTCTTTGCGTTGCAACTCAATCGCAAGCAGACCGAGTATCGCCAGCAAATCATCATGTCCCTCGCACGTGCGGCTTCGATGGAAGTGCTGCATTTCCTGGATCGAGTAATCCTGCCGCGTGACAAAGAGACTGAACGCAACTCGGTTTCCCAGAGCGATTATACCTTCAATATCTTCACGCACCTGCTGCAGAAAAATCCGCATCAACGTGAAGTACAATGGTTCGCGAAACAACTCAACATCACGCCGAAATATCTGTCCGAAATCTCTAAAGACCGAAGCGGAAGGTCTGCCGGCGAATGGATTGCTTCGGTTACCGTGTCGGAACTCAAGCACTACCTGCGCAAAACGCAGATGCCGATACGCGAGATTGCACGCGTCATGGAGTTCCCCAACGCCAGCTTCTTCTGCCAATATACGAAGAAACATACCGGCCTCACACCGAACCAATTCCGCAAGGAAAAGAAAGCATAAAATAAATCCTCAGCCCGGCGCTGAGGATTTTTTATTACCATGCAAACAACGGATGTTTCACCATCTCGCGGTTAACTTCTTCGCGAACCGCCGCGATAACAGTTTCGTTCGTCGGATCTGTCAGCACGCGGTCGATCAGTTCCACGATCCACGGCATCTGATCGTCTTTCAATCCGCGGGTTGTGATAGCCGGCGTACCGAAGCGCAGACCGCTCGTCTGGAACGCACTGCGGCTGTCGAACGGAACCATGTTCTTATTCGTCGTGATATCAGCACTCACTAACGCTTGCTCGGCTACTTTGCCTGTTAACTCCGGGAACTTCGTACGCAGGTCAATCAACATCGAGTGGTTGTCCGTACCGCCGCTAATCACCTTATAACCCTTGTCCATGAATGCCTGCGCCATGACCGCCGCGTTCTTCTTCACCTGCTTCTGGTAAACCGTAAACTCCGGACTTAACGCCTCGCCGAATGCCACCGCTTTCGCCGCAATCACGTGCTCTAACGGACCACCTTGCGTACCCGGGAAAACAGCGGAGTCGAGTAGGGCACTCATCTTCTTGATCTCACCCTTCGGCGTCGTCTTTCCCCATGGGTTGTCAAAATCTTTGCCCATCAATATGATACCGCCACGCGGACCGCGAAGAGTCTTATGCGTCGTACTCGTCACGATATGCGCGTGCTTCAGCGGGTTCTCTAACAATCCTGCCGCAATCAATCCCGCCGGGTGAGCCATATCGACCATGAAGATTGCACCTATCTCATCTGCCACACGACGGATACGCGCATAATCCCACTCACGGCTGTACGCACTCGCACCTGCAATAATCAATTTCGGCTTATGCGTGCGCGCCTTCAACTCCAGATCGTCGTAGTTGACACGACCCGTCTCCGGATCCAAGTCATAACCGATTGCGTTGAACATCAGGCCTGAGAAATTAACGGCTGAACCGTGACTCAAGTGACCACCGTGACTCAGATTCAAACCCATGAAGGTGTCACCGGCTTTCAGGCATGCCATGAATACCGCCATATTCGCCTGCGCACCACTGTGCGGTTGCACATTCACATACTCCGCGTCATACAGTTTTTTCAAACGATCACGCGCAATATTCTCCGCGATATCCACCACCTCACAACCGCCGTAATAACGGTGACCCGGATAACCCTCTGCGTACTTATTCGTCAGCACACTTCCCATGGCTTCCAGCACCTGGTCACTTACGAAATTCTCACTGGCAATCAACTCAATACCTTTGGTCTGACGCTCCCGCTCACGACGAATAACGTCAAAAATCTCATTGTCACGATTCATAAAATCCAAATTTTTCAAATTTGCTGCAAAATTACAACAATTATTTGAAATATGCAAGGGCTATAGACTTTTTTTGTAAAAATACAAAAAATATTTGCACATGTCAAAAAAAAGCTGTACCTTTGCACCCGCTTTTATGCGGGTGTCGTCGAAATGTCGAAATGACGATATGACGTCATGACGAAAACAACAAAATTATCAATTAATATTAACCATTTTATGCAAACAATCAAACTGAAACGTGGATTGGACATTCCGTTTGAGGGACAGGCGGCTGAGACGCTGGGTAGCGTATATTCTCGCCGCCGTGTTTGCATATCCGCCGCATAGCGCCTCTCTCCCGCGCTCTCTCCGCTCTCGCCTCGCATATCCCCGCTATCTCTCCGCTATGCCCTCTCGCGCGCCGCAGGCGCGCATATCTCCCTCCGCCTGGCGCAATCCCCCGCCGCCACACTCCGCGCCTCTGTACAAGACTTTAACCAACCCCAACTCCGTCTATACCTCCCGACATCCAAATCTCTGGTCTCTCTTTTCAAATGGGGGCTTTCAATATGGTGTTCCGTTACCCTCCACGTCTATCTATATATGGGGGCTTTCTCATAAGGTGTTCGGTCTCCTCACGGACTTGTATTGTACTTGTATTCTACTGCCCACTTGGCGTGTTTTACTTGATCCTTTTTACTTTTTTCTTTTGGGAAATACTTCATATTTCTTACCCACGTCCTCTGATAACT
>JAILMN010000020.1 GCA_024692565.1 Paludibacteraceae bacterium | reverse complement strand
TTACGCGAACGCAGGCACGAACCTGCAGGTCTTCTATGACTTCGGCTCCATCGGTACAGCTTGCGCGAACCAGCGTTCACAGCGCGTGACAACGACGCTGGAGTTGTTTTATCCGGATAACTGGGGCAATACATTCGCATTTGTTGATTTGGACTTTGCCATTCATCCCAACGACCCGAACAGCACGCCGTTCTTGGCATACACGGAGATAGCGCGTTGCCTGAATTTCTGGCAAAAAAGCGTGGCAAAGGAATTGAGTATTCAAGTGGAATACGATGGCGGTTTAGGTATCGGCAAAATGCCGGAAGGAACGTTCTTCGGCTACGGCATCCAGCATGCCGGGCTATTGGGTCTAAACTACTGCCTCCATACGGCGGATTACAAGAACATCTTCAATATCGAACTGCTCTATAAGTTCATCGCCGATGATCTCAACCGTTGGAAAAACAACGTACCTATCCAGTTCACTTTCGTTTGTGGCTGCGATGATTTCTGCACCGCGCCGGGACTTCGGTTCTCCGGATTCCTCGATATATGGGGACAAAAGATTTTAGACGGTCAATCTTTCGTACTGCTGAGTGAGCCGCAGTTATGGTACAATGTCGGACGGTGGTTCAAGTGCCCGAACCTGAATATCGGCACGGAGATTGAGTTCAGCTACAACTTCACCGGCAAAGGATTTATGTGTAACCCCTGCCTTGGTGTGAAGTGGTGTTTTGATTAATTAGCGCAACTCTTGACCGAGTGCGTTGAAGATTTTCTCTCCGCGGATGATGAATAATTGTCCTTCGCGGAGTATTTTTTTGGTACTTCCTTGTTCCGTTACTGTTTCCATGCCTTGCGGAATAAGTCCCCATTTGACATCGTCAATATAATAGGTCTCAGCGCCCCAAGTGCCGTTCGGGCAAGTATAGCGGAAAGCCATAAAGAACACATCGGGGATAAGTGCCTGGTTCTCCAAATGGATCTCAAACGGAATCCATACGCCTTCTTCATCGCTGGTGCGCGGGAAGGCTAAACCATCGAACACTTGGAAGAACACGCTCTGCGTATTTGTCGCATCGATATAGTACAACTCTATTGTAGATAGGTTACCATCTTCCGGTAGATATTCGCCCATGACGGAGAAGGAGAACACCTGACTCTCAGCATTCTTATAATCGAGTGCCGGCGTCACGAGCCATAGATCCCATGTGCCTGTCGAATCCTTTCCAAATTGGTATGCGGTAGCTTTTGCACATTTGTTATCGCCGCGTACGGGACTTGTCTTCGCTTCATCGAAGCCCCACCACGGACGCTCGTCAGCCGCAGCCACATTTTGCCAACCTTCTAATTTCAAAGTCTTATTGTGCTCTACTTCATCAAATGATTCGTTAAGCATCTTCACCGGCGAAGTTATTTCCCAACTAAAGTCCGTCATCCAGTCTACTGTTTCGGGAGTAGCGGCTTTGCCTTTACCATTCAATGTCAGCACAACATTCTGCGCGCCCTCCGAATAGATGGTCAACGTCGATTTATAGTCACCTGCCTCGCGTGGTGCAAAACGGATCTCCACCTCACGCGTACTATTGCGCGCCAGCATGGATGCGTCAATCGTGAAAGCGGCGCCGGCAACATGCTCTACACGCAAATAGATATAATCGGTCGCATTCTCGCTGCTCACTTCTATCGTCTGCTTAACTTCATTGCCAACAACGGCCTCAAACAGCGGTAACTCGCTCGGCGTTACATGAATCTCCGGCGTTTTGGTCGAATCCACGCACGAGCCGTTGAGGATGATCATATTCGGCAGAATAGTCGTATGTTTCTCGTTATCAAAGATAAGCGATGCTCTATGCGTGCCTGCGCTCGTGGGCGCGTAAGTTACAATAAGGTCTATTTCGCTTTGGTCTGCAGGCAACGATGTGGCTGACAACTGGAAATGTGCTGCGTCCTCACCCCCAATACGGAAAGTGGTAGCCGCTTCTACGTTTCCATGCTCCACATGAATTGTCTGAAAATCCTTGGATTCTCCGATGTTCACGCTAACGGAATTAAGAGTTGATGGCGTAACGTGGATATAGGGCTCTGCAACCTCTACTTTCTGTACGCTGAAGGCATCTAACAACACCTTTGTGTTTTTTTCCGCACGCACGCGTATACGCAGGTAGGATGAATTAGCCGGTTTGGTGGTACGGATGATGACGGAATCCCATTCAGAAGAGACAGTCTCTGCAATTGACTGCTGTAGCACTGCTGCATCATGTTGCTTCATTGCGTCGGCATCCCCACCTGCTCTCGGTTCCCAATAGCAATCCGTTTTAAGCGTTGTTCCTTCTGCTATCGCCAGCACTTTAAAGAACATCTTTATTTCGAATGTCGTACCTTCTGCATACAGATCATCACCGAGAGTGATCGGGTTATCAATAGTATATGCAGATTTAGCCTCCCATCTAAAGGAAGCGTCGCCCTCTAACTTATCGGTCGTTTCAGCGGTACTCTGCCCAAGAGGCGTAGTCCAATCATCCCAGGAACAACCTATAACGTTACAACTATACTCCTCAAAACTGCCGTTAGAGAGCAAATTATCTTCTGCTGCAAGGGGCGCTCCCCAAGCGAGGAGCGCACCTATGAGCAGAACAAATGTCTTTTTGAATCGATTCATTATAATTGTGTTCCAATTACGTTAAACTCTTTTCCTTCGCGCACGATGACAAGTTGTCCGTCGCGAATAACTTTCCGTGCTTTATTACCGTCAACGGTGTTGATGATACCTGTTCCCGATTTCGGTACGCGGTTATATACGTCCGCGCTGGAGCTAATCACGATATTGTCCGATAAATAAGGATGGCATACAACGCCTTTCACATCTGCGGTAGAAGGAACCTCCTCGCCGATAATATCGCATCCGGTAAGAATCTGCAGGTTCGCACTCGCTGCATCTTGAGAAATTGTAATACCGCCAGCCTCAAAGGTCTCTTTATCAGAGGGGAAACTTACGCCTTCTACTTTTACCAAAGCGGGACCGTATTTCGTAAAGTCACTCAGGCTTACTGCGAAAGGTTCAACGGCTACACCAGAAGCCGCAACGGTTCCTGAGAAACAATAAATAGTGTTAAATCCTTCAATATAGTCATCGCTAACCATGGTTATGCCGGTAAGATCGGAAATCTTGTCACCTACCTGCCATGAACCAATTGCTACAATATTAATTGCGCCCGTTGCATCTTGAACAGAGTAGTCATAATCATCAATTACACGAATAACAACAACATCATTGAGCGCAACTTCCGTCTCTGCTGCCAAAGCCTTTGCCTCTGCGATGCTCTTTTTCACTACCGGTTCAACGGCATTCCATTTCACGGATACCACTTTATAATCGGCATTCTCTGCACTGAAAAGCAGATTATAGGCCTTGTCGCCTACTTGATCCGGAGTCACCGTCAAAGTCAACTCATAGCCGCCTTCAGCCTCAGCCTCGGCTTTGGAGATGGATTCGGTAGACACTACAAGCTGATGGTTTCCGGATTGCACACCGATAGCGCTAATCAGGTTTTCGCCTTTAACAGTGATCTTCTTCTCCACCGTCTCATTGAGAGTCACCTTTCCGAAGTCCACTACGTTATCCACAATAATTGCCGGCGTCGGATCAACCGGTTCATCGCTTTCCCAAAGCTCAGCCCAAGAGGTAACGACTTTGAGTTCGTCGATAAGACAAGCTGCTTTGGAAGAAGACGAAGAATAAAGAATAACACTTCCGAATGAAGCAGCATCTGCTTTAGTAGAAGCTACTTTAGGTGTCAACGCTGCCGTTGCTGGTTTATCACCCTTCGTCGGATTGATGTACAACTTCACTTCATCGTTCTGGTCGCCTTCTACCCATGTATATTCCGTAACAATCAAATACGTGCCGAATGCCAATTCATCCGAATAATCAATACTACTTCCTACTTCATTTAATTTAGCTAAACCCAACTTAAAACCACTACCGGAAGCCTGAACAAACGGACGAGCATAGTGCTTTGAAGTCGCAGAATTAAGACCGGACGTACCAACTCCGAATGACCATATATAGTCCTTTCCAGAACCTTCCACAGCTGTAATTTTTACAATACCAGCCATAAAAACCGAACCGGAATTAACTTCTTTAGATAACGCAGCAGCTACACGACGACCATAAGAAGCTTTAAACTCAGCAGAACCGGTATCATCTTTTTTGCTTTTATAGCCGGTATAGGTCAAATCGGAAGAGGTATTCATATAAATATCACCACTACCTCCCATAATATTGGTCCAACCGGTAGCCGCAATCTCTCCCGAATAAGGAAGGGCATCGGTATTTGTAGCCAACGTCTCGGTAGTTTGCGCGAAATGTTCTGTAAACAACACTTCTGCTTGAACTGCGCTAAGCGTCATGAGCGCTGCACACAAGAATGTAAAAATCTTCTTCATACGAATAAATACCTTAAATAATTATCAATTTGAGCGCAAAGGTACAACTTTTTTTTGATATATGCAAGAAAAAACTCCAAAAATTTGCATATTTGTAAAATTTTGCGTACCTTTGCAGCCGTTTTGTAAAAAATCACAGGTATTAGTCATGAAAAAAGGTCTGATTGCATTAACGCCTATCGCGGCGATGATCCTGCTGCTTATCGCTTTCTCGGTCTATTACGGCGGTGTATCGAATGCCCCGCTGCTTTTCATTTTCATCATCACAGCGATGATAGCGGTTGGGGTAACACGACATACTCCGCTCAAAGAGCGAATCACTATCTTCTCGCGCGGAGCGGGTAGTCCAAACCTTCTGCTGATGGTGTGGATTTTTATGCTTGCAGGCGCATTTGCAGCGACAGCGAGATCGATGGGAGCAGCC
>JAILMN010000018.1 GCA_024692565.1 Paludibacteraceae bacterium | reverse complement strand
GCTGAAGCCTTCCGGCGTGCGCCACACCAATTTCTTATCGAAATCGGCACCTTTGAGGTCGGCAATGATTTTGTCCTTCCATGCCTGTTTCGACACCGGCGCAAAATCGGCCAACAGATTTAATTTTTCATTGTCTGCCATGATAATTAAATTAGAATTTAATATTTGATATTTTAGATTTTAAATTTTATATTTTAGGGCTTTCGCAGGCTTGCGAGCCAAAAATCGCACAAAGTTAAGTTTTTTTTTCGACATGTGCAAATTTTTTTTCATTTTTTCACAAAATACTGCTCCCAACACAAAGAAAGCGGCCTTTTTCGCCGCCTTCTTTACCAAAAACCTGTTTTTCCCCCTTCTCGCACGTTAATTAAAACGAAAGGCCTTTCATGAGATAAGATTTGGCTGCAGCATCCCATCTGGACAACCACTGAATATAGCCGCTGCGTGTCTCGTCGCTCCGGATACTGTCTACCACAACGATAATAGGCGTTTCTGTCCTCTGTTTGCCGTTACTTATCCATGTAGTATATAGGTATCCCTGCATAGGTTCTTCCGCAATCGTTATATGCATGCTGTCGATGGTAATATCACTTGCGAAATAAGCCATTTCCTGCTTCAATAAGGGAAGTCTGTCTCTTTCTCCTTGCAATACAGCTTCTTCTGCTTGCTCCGGCGTTAATTGGTCGCCGCATGCCGTCAATCCTAACATCATAACGGGCATTAAAAGAATAAATAATCGTTTCATAATATATATTGTTATTGATTGCTTTACTTTGGCTTGGTATGTTTTTGGGTTGTTTTTGCTCAAAAAAGTACCAAGCTATATGGGGGGAGGATTCTATAAGAGCAGCGTCAGGATGGGCAGCGGAATGGGGCCATCCATGTTATAGAGGATGTCACTACTATACGACGACTGACCGCGATAGACGCGATTACCGCTGATGTTCAGAATGATATCGCTACTATACGATGAATTACCTTTGTACAGCGACTTGCCATCCCATGTATAGAGGATGTCGCTGCTATAGGACGAGTTGCCGCGGAAGATATGCTTGCCGTCCCATGTGTAAAGGATATCACTACTGTACGACGAACGTCCGCGATACACATGTTTGCCATCGAAGGTATAGATGATATCGCTACTATACGATGAATTACCTTTGTACAGCGACTTACCGTCCCATGTATAGAGGATGTCACTGCTATAGGACGAATTGCCCTTGTAAAAACGCGTCTGTGCCATAACTACGCTACTTATTATCGTGAATAATATGATAAATATTTTTCTCACTTGATCAATTGTTTGGCTTGGTATATCTCCACGCTATCGCGTTCGTGTTGGCGATGGACGAAGATGAGCAGTACCGGCACTTGGGTCCAAGTGTTTTCTTTCTCCGCGACATCGGCACGATAGGTAAACGTCAGTTTTGAACCGTCGTCCGTCAGGCTCACAGCGTCCAGTTCGGTACTATGATTGGTCTCCGGCAACACTACGGGAATAGCAAACTGCGTCTCAAAATCAATAGGCGTCGGTTGTCCTTTTTTGCCCATGAACGCAGCCATACCGAAATAGCGTTCGAACTCGTCCTGCAAGGCAATCTTCGCCGGAACCGGTTGCGTCACATCGTTCCGCACGAAGTAGTTATGTGCTACCGTGAACGGGATTTCTTTCTTTATTCCGCACGCTGCGAATAGCATCGCAGCCAATACAAGTGGAAAAAGTTTTTTCATATCTTTTTACTTTTTTATGTTATCTGCTATAGTTTTGACTAACAAGGATACATAATCTCGGTCATCCACATCGGAAATGACGTAATGCGGTTTGGCTCCATCGTAAGGAGGTTGCATCCGTTGATCGCATTCGTGCAAGAGCAGTTGAAGTTGCGGAAGCGGTTTGAGATATAGGTAATCATCACAAATCAGCCCAACCACCTTGCCGTCACAATAAAGGCAGTAGTCGCCAAACATCTTCTTTGCCGTCACCTCGCCTGCCATCGAAGCCTGCTCTACAATATATTGTACCAAATCAGCGTTGGACATAGTTTTGTCGTTCCCAAATCTATAATTTTTCTCACTTAATTTATGTTTGGCTTGGTATGTTTTTGGTGGATTTTGCTCAAAAAAGTACCAAGCTATATGGGGGAGTGATTATTTCTTTTTCGACTTGCGGAGGGTGTGGATGGCGAAGATCACAAACGCTGCCAAGCATAGTCCGAGCACGGCTCCCATGATCTTCGTTTCTCCGGTGAACATAGTCCAGAGCCATATATAATTGAGCGCGAAAAGCACAATGCCGTAACCTACCAATAGTCCCACGGTGCGCCATACAGCAGCTTTGTCAGCCGGTTGGAACTCGCCTTTGATAGCCTGCACAAGGACGACGCATGTCGGGAAGAGCGCCATCATGAGCGACAGCAGGAAAGTTAACCAACGGTTGGCTGTGCGTTTGGCATTGTATTCTGCAGATCGCTGCTCATATTCATCGAATTGCCTATGCATGTCTTGGAATTTCTTGTTGTTCTCGCCACCATAGGCTTTGATCAGTTCTTTTTGGTAGTCCTCGGCATCGTATGCTTCTTCCGTCTCAGCCTCTATGAGTATACTGTCAAAAATCGGGTCCAGCGTTTCAGCGCTGCTGCCGCAAGCCAAGCAGACCATTGCTGCTACTATAACGAATAATCGTTTCATGGGTTATAGATCTTCTCCGTTAGCTTTATTGTATAAGTTGTCGTAGTATAGCATCAAACAATATTGGCCATAGAATTCGTTAATTCTGAACCAGACCATATTTTTTGCGAATTGTCTTGTGTATGCTTCCACAAAGCAAAATTTTGCCAATATCTCCGAATCAGCATCAGCAATAAAAGACGCAGGGAGATATTGGTCTATGTGATCCATAATATCAGACATGTCTTGTTTTAATATAGTAGTGTCTGCCTCATGGGTTAGTTGCACAAAATTGGCATCATACACCTTATTATTTACAGTCATCTCATATGAAATATCTTCATCACGTGGTATGAATGTTTGTTCCATCGAATAAGCAATATACTTAGAGTTATCCTTAAATTGCTGCATAAGGTTGTTAAACCGAATACGAATCTCTCCTTCGGAACACATCTTCTGTTCAGCAACCATTACTCTATATACCTTGTTATTGTTGGTAGCAACGTATACATTGACATCAGTCCCGTTGAATTCACCGGATAAGTACTCTTGGCCTTGTTCATTATGATACATAAATCCCTTAGCCTGAATCTTTTTAATCATCTCTCGTTTGGTTCCATCAATAGGAATTCCTAAGAACTTGGTCGGATAATTCTCCGCCATCATGCTTGCGGTCATGAGAACCGCAGCTAAAAGAATAAATAATCGTTTCATGATATTTAGTGTTTTAATTATTTCTTCGTGTATAAATCGAAGTCGCGATCTTTGTCCTCGAAGATGGTTTTGAAGTAATCACATCCTGCACGTACGTTCGTACATTTGATGCATTTATATCGTTTGCCTGTTTTCGCTTGTCCGTCTTTAACTACGAACAAGTAACCATTTCGGCATTTCGGACAAATTTGTTTTCCGGTAGCTACCACTCCCACAAATTCTGTCACAAACGGAGAAGGTTGCAACGAATCATATACCACATAAGTGTGCTTCTTTGCACGTGTGATACCCACATAGAACACACGTCTTTCTTCTGCATCGGGATAATCATCTGCCTTACTTAATACATAGGAAAGCACTGGGTCATCTGAAATATCTGATGGGAATTTTCCTTCGTTGCAATTCAGCAATATCACATGGTCTGCTTCCAAACCTTTCGAGGAGTGTACCGTTAAGAATGGTATCTCGCGACCATCAATCAAAACAGTAATCGAACCACGTCTATCATCATATGTTACATTATCTGCCACATTCAATATCTCAGCATCATATGTATATCGTCCAAGCAGATATATCTTCTCGCCGGCAGGAATCTCACTTAACAACAGCCGCACTAACTCATATTGCGCGTTCTCTATCTCGCCATTATAATGATGGAAAGTCAGTTTAGTCTCAACTTCCGGCATTGGTTGGACATTCTTCTGCACTTGAATAGGATTCTTCTTTATAAATACGGAAGATTCCTTCACCAATGGTTGTCCAAAACGGTGGGTACTTTCTATATTACATCTCTCTGTTGCGCCGAAGAAATCTTCATATTGGCTAAAGAGCGACATATCACTTCCGGAGAAACGATAGATTGATTGCCAATCGTCACCAACGCAGAATAACCTGGATTGCTCCTCGCCGGAACGTAGCGCAAGTAAGAAACGATAGCGGTCAATGGATATATCTTGGAACTCATCCACTAATATATACTCGTAATGTCTCTGTGGATGTTCGTGGCATATCTGAGTAGCTTGCAAAATAGCGTCTGTGAAATCAATCTCGTTAGCTGCCTCTAATCTTCGGGAATACTCTTTATAAACAGGTGATATTATCTGCGACAGGATGAAGTGCGTACGAGTGCTTGGGTAGTTTGCCAATATCTTCTCAATACTTCCGCCATTCGCTTTCATTAAGTTGATAAATGACTCAATGAGATCCAACACGTTTTTCTCCAGATATTTATCTCGAGAAACCATTTGTTCATATAAGGCTCCCATATCTAATGGCGTTAATGGAACACCAGCGTCCTGCAATTTCTGACGGATAATGACACGTGGATCTCCGGCATAAAACTCGGCACTTGTTGTCTCTACCAAAGTAGTTTCATTCTTTTCGTGCAGTTTGCGTTTCCATGCCATTTCAGTCCGATAAATCACATTAGCTCTGCGCCATTTATCGTAGTCATGATATTCACTATCATCCTGTCCGAACCATCGCGGCACGTTGCCATCTTGGTCTATAGCGAAATGCTCCCAATAGATACGATGTTTGTAACCGTCTTTGTCTTTGTAATAGATGGAGAAGTCCGGTTTGTATCGTTGATGTTCTCGGTCATTTACCTCAACTTCATAAGGTTCCTCATAACGATATTTAACACCCAGAATAGAAAGAACCGTACAAATGGTCAACTCTTGCTCACTCTTGGTATAGATGATATGCCCATCCATATCTTCGAACGGAGCCTGAATACCATATTTGCGTCTATCGGCATACATCTCTGCCGGTGTCTTGAACTCATGTTCCTCTTTGGAAGCGTTGCGGAAAAGAAGCAAGTATTGGGCAACTGCAGATTTGAAGGTCTTATCTTCCAATAAATCATAGAATACCTGTTGTAGCAAATCCGGTTTGGCTATAGTAGGCATGATACCTGTTTCCTCTGCGATAATATCAAGTGCCAAACGATGGAATGTACTACATGTAATTCCTTCGTAATCTAATCGGTCGCGCAACTCACCTGCAGCTTTACGTGTGTAGCTGATAAGGAGAATCTTATTGGGATTGACCTCTAATTGATCTACCAGATAATGGGTTTTGCCAATAATTGTGGATGTCTTACCACTACCGGCAGCACTCACCACCAGTGTATTATCCTCAATCGTAACAATTGAATCGCGTTGTTGGTCATCTAATGGATAAGCGAACAGGGTATCGAAATACTCCGCACAACGTTGCTTACATAGTGTTTTGGCTTGCTCGTTATGCTCTTTGCGGAATGAAGGAGCAAAAGTTTGACTATACGCATTCCAGAAAGTTTCGAATTGCACAGGATCTATCCGCAACTCCTTCTCTGCTTTCAGTAAAGCGATTGCGTCATATAGCGGTTTGTATTTCTCAACAAATTTTTCCCACTCATGTGCCGCAATATAGTGTTGGTCGGCAAAGACTTTCTGCACTTTTGCTGTAGCATCGTCTATTTGCGCTTTATATAATACCAAAGCTTCATCTGCACGCTTTTGATATTCCTCTTTCTCCCTACGTGCTTTCGCTTTCCATTGAGGTATATATATGGTAACTATTGCCCACAAAGCAAGCGCCAGAACGACAATTGACAATCCTATGTACAGAAAATATGTCACTTCTTTAATTCTTCTATTATTTCTTCATCAGCAGGGAGCCATTTGACGGTATCCAATTCTTCTGACCTTAGCCATTTAGCTGCTTCGTGCTCCAAGAGTGTGACGTGACTTCCTGCCAGTTTGCATTTGAAACAATGCATAGTCAGATGGAAGTTCGGGTAGTCGTAGTCTATTGTGCGCAGCAATTCGCCGACCTCTATTTCCGCATCCAATTCTTCTTTGATCTCACGCTTCAAGGCTTGTTGGGGCGTTTCTCCGATTTCCATTTTTCCGCCTGGAAACTCCCACCAATCTTTCCAATCACCATATCCTCGTTGAGTAGCAAAGATTCTCCCTTGCTCGTCAAAGATTACTGCTGCTACTACTATAATCAAAGAATCTTCCATATCTTGTTTTTATCGTTGTTTTCAGCTTTGCACGCTCACAAAATCTGCGCAGCGTGGTTCTTTGTGTCGACTTTCTCTATGATACGTTCCAGAATGCCATTCGAATCGAAAACGAATGTTTTACGGAGCGTTCCCATACTGACCTTGCCGTAGTTTTTCTTTTCGCCCCATGCACCAAAGGCTTGCAGCATCTCGGTTGTGGGATCGCTCAGCAGCGGGAAGGGTAGGGCATATTTCTCTTTGAACTTGATATGCGAAGCTTGGCTATCCTTGCTTACTCCATAGACCAGATATCCTTGCGCGAGGAAGGCATGATAGTTGTCGCGGATGTTGCATGCTTCAGCCGTACACCCCGGAGTGGAATCCTTCGGATAGAAGTAAATGACTGTTTTCTTGCCGATCAGATCTTTGTCGGTAACCATTTTCCCGGTCTCATCCGGCGCCGCAAAGCTCGGCATCTTGTCTCCTACTTGTAACATAATGATATTTTGGTTTTAGCGTGTTTCTTGTCCGGCAAGGGCTTTCTTGGCGAGTTGGGTGAGTTGGCCGGTGTCAATCGGTTCCAGTATAATCTGTTCCGGTTCGAGATCAAGCAGGAACTGCATGTATGTCGGCAGCGTGAGTAATTCACCTTCGCGACCGATATTGTAGTCGCCGAACTTAATAATCCGGTGCACTTGATACTTCTCCGGATGTGCCAAAACGGTTTTAGCGCTCTTGGCCTTGGATGACTTAGCCTTCACTTCCAATGGCACACATTCTCCGTTCATGCGAACCAAGAAATCCAACTCCAGACCGGATTCTTTTTGGAAATAGTACAGACTTTGTGCCTTTTTGTGCAGCGTGTCCGCCATCAGATTTTCAAAGATAGCGCCCTTGAAACCGCCTAAGTTACCTTGCAGAATGTCAGCACGCGTCCCGGCACCCAACATCTCTATGAGCAGACCTATATCGGTCACATAGACCTTGAACACATTATCTTTCGCGTTGCCTTCCATCGGCAGGCCGGTGATATCCGTATTGTAGCAACGGCAGATGATGCCTGCATCTTCCAGCCATTGCAGCGAACCGAGATAGGTGTCACTTCTGCCACCGGGCTTCACTTGGTTATACTGGAATTTCTTGTTCTCCTTCGCCAATTGCTTTGGAATGGAATTGAAGCACTCACGAATATGCGGTTTGTCTTTGTTAGGAGCATACTTGACCATATCGTCCCGGTACTCTTTCAAGATAGACTGGTGGGCTTTGCTTACCTCATTCATATTGTTGGACGAAAGGAACGCATTAACCGCTTCCGGAAGTCCTCCGATAGCAATATATAGGTTAAGAAGTTGTTTCAAAGCCGAGTGAATACCAGCAGGAACCGGAGTCTCTTCATTATAGAACTTCTTCAGCGCTTCTATGACTTCGTTTGAGATATTGTTTGCCCACAGGAATTCCTCAAAATCCAGCGGATACATCTCTACAATATCCTCCGAACCGACGGGAACGGAGTTGATACCGAGATCTTTCTGCTGAACCAGTTTGCGACGATGTTTCTTCTTCTCGTCACCATAACCTTGCACGCCTAACAATGAACCCGTAGCAATCACATCAAACCGTCCGTCTTCTTTGAAGAACTTGAGTGAGGTGCGTGCTTCCGGACATTCTTGAATCTCGTCAAAGATAAAGCACGTTTTGCCCGGCGTGAACGTAACACCGGCAATCTGAGCAGAGAGGTTAAGCAAAATGTCATCCACTACTTTGGAACCCACGAACGCGGAGATACGCTCCGGTTGCTTGATAAAATTGATATACACAACCGTCTTGTAATTCGCCTCGGCAAAGTGCTGTGCGATAAAAGTCTTACCGCATTGGCGGATACCCATAATCACCAAAGGCTTGTGATTCGGAGTGTTCTTCCACTGGATCAGCGTGTCCTCAATCTTTCTTTTTAACATTTTTCTAAACGAATAATATGTGCGTTATTACACTTTTTCGAACGAATAAAATATCTGCGTTTACACTTTCCTAAACGAAAATCCGCTGCAAAGGTACAGTTTTTTTTTGATATATGCAAGGAAATTCAAAGAATTTTAGTTAAAAGGTAATAGTTAATAGGTAAAAAGTAGGATTTTGGAGTCTTTGTTTTGTTTTATTCGACGACGATGGAATTGTCGGGATTGATGCGGGTGATTCGGGCAAGCGAGTGGTACTCGATGTGATGGTCGCGCAAGAAGTGTCCGCCTTTTGCGAAAGCTTTCTCAATCAAAAAGCCCATACCGATGATCTCGGCACCGGATTGACGGCAAAAATCAATCACACAACCGGAAGCATGTCCGTCCGCAAGAAAATCTTTAGCAATACAGACCGTCGTATTGTCGGCTTTGCCGATTCCCTCCTGTATTATCCGTTGTTTGAGTTCTTGCATATAGTGTGTTTTTAAGCTTTGCACACGTAAATCGGGTGCAAAGGTACAAAAATATTTGCATATATCAAAATTTTATTGTAATTTTGCGGCGAAATCTGCCAATTTGGCAGAAAAGATGCCTATGGCATGGCATTTGTCGTTTATGATTTGGATTAGAAAAAAACATAGAAAATACTGATTATTGATTATAATTACAAACGTGGCAGTAGCTATTTAGAGTAAATCAAAAACAAAACAATAATCAGCAAAAATAATAAAAATAATTTTTTAATCAGCAAAAACATAAAAAACATTTTTACTACAATGAGTAAGAAGGAAAAAAAAATAAAAGATTTGAATGGTGCGAATGATGCAAATGATGCAAATGATGAAATGAAGGAATTAACGGAACTTCAGGAACAGGTTAAGACGCAGGAGGAAGAAAAGGCTGCGCTGGAGGAAGAAAAGGCTGCGCTGGAGGAACAGAAGGCGGAGCTGGAGGATAAGAACCTGCGAATGATGGCGGAGTTCGATAACTTCCGCAAACGCACCAACAAAGAGAAGTTGGACCTCATGGCTACTGCCGGCGAGCGGATATTCACAGAGATGCTGCCGCTGGTGGATGATTTTGAGCGTGCTTTGGCTTCGATCAATGGTGCGAATGATACAAATGATGATGCGTTGCTTAATGGTGTGCAGCTCATTTATCAGAAGTTCGTGGGATTCTTGGAGAAGAACGACGTACATGTGATCGAGACGGAAGGCGTGGATTTTAACACGGATGAGCACGAGGCTGTGACGACGTTTGCTGCCGGCGAGGAGATGAAAGGGAAAGTGATTGATTGTACGCAGAAAGGATATAAACTCGGCGATAAGGTGATCCGATTCGCCAAAGTCGTTGTGGGAGAATAAAGAGTTAATGAATTAAAGAATTAAGGAGTTAATGATTTATGGCAGAGAAGAGAGATTATTATGAGGTGTTGGAGGTGGCGAAAAACGCGACCGCCGATGAGATAAAAAAAGCCTACCGCAAGAAGGCCATTCAGTACCACCCGGACAAGAACCCGGGCGATAAGGAAGCGGAAGAGAAATTCAAAGAAGCGGCAGAGGCTTATGAGGTGTTGTCTGACCCGCAGAAACGTGCCCGTTATGACCAGTACGGCTTTGCAGGCATGGGTGGCGCAGGTGGATTCAGCGGCGGCGGTATGTCGATGGAAGACATATTCACGCATTTCGGCGATATCTTCGAAGGTGCAGGTTTCGACTTGGGCGATTTCTTCGGAGGCGGCGGCAGCAGTCGCAGTCGCGGTCCGCGTGTTCGCAGAGGAAGTGATATGCGTGTCAAAGTACGCTTGACCTTGGAGGAGATTGCGAAGGGATGCGAGAAGAAGATCAAGGTGCGCAAACTGGTTCAATGCAAGGACTGTAACGGCACAGGAAGTGCGGACGGCAAGACCAATACATGTCCGACCTGTAAGGGTTCGGGTCGCGTCATTCGTCAGCAACGCGGTATATTCGGCATGATGCAGGTACAGAGCGAGTGCGAGACCTGCGGCGGCGAAGGAACGATCATCAAGAACAAGTGTCCGAAATGCGGCGGTCAGGGTGTGATCCGCGACGAGGAGATCATCACGATCACGATTCCTGCAGGTGTGATGGGCGGTATGCAGTTGAGCGTTCCGGGCAAGGGCAATGCGGCTCCGCGCGGTGGCGTGAACGGCGATCTGCTGGTACTGATTGAGGAAGAGGAACACAAGGATTTCATTCGCCAGGAGAGCGACCTCATTTACAACCTGCTGCTCGACATGCCGACAGCGGTTCTTGGCGGACAAGTGCAGATTCCGACGCTCACGGGTGACGTGAAGATCACGATCACGCCGGGTACGCAACCGGGTAAGGTGCTGCGAATGCGAGGCAAGGGTCTGCCGCGAATCGACCAATACGGACGTAACTACGGCGTGGGTGACCTGCTGATCAACGTAGGTGTGTATATTCCGGAGAGGCTGAACAAGGACGAGAAGAAGCTGATTGAGCAGCTGCAGAACAGTCCGAATATCGTGCCAGGTTCGGCGGATAAGAAGAATTTCTTCAGGAATCTGTTCGGGATTTAATGGTGTATAAAGGATGGGTCATAGGGGCGCTTCTGTCGTGCGCGAGCACGCTGAGCGCTTTTGTGCCTACCGGTGTAGCGCCGGGCTATTTCGGTCCTAACGCTTTGCCGGTAATCGATATGAGTGACGGATTGACGTACAGCCGGTTACGTGTGGAGTTGGCGGCTGACGGGTATTTCGGATTCAAGGGTGACAAGACGGCGGATTTGTTCGCGCGCGTACAGGTGCCTCTGTTCACACGTTGGGCGAACCTGTGTGTGTGGATGCCGGTTTACGAATGGTACAGTCAGGCGGACGGAACGGGAAGCGGTGCCGGCGACGTGTATATCATGACGAACGTGCAGGTGCTGCACCACGAATGGTTCAAGACCGAGAAAGCGAAGTATATCCCGCAGATGACGGTTCGGCTGGGCATGAAAACGGCAAGCGGAGGTCAGTTCGAACGCAAGCGACATTTTGACAGTCCGGGTTATTTCTTCGACCTGACGATGGGACAGACGATACCGGTGAAAGAGGTGAGTTTGCGTTTTGCGGGTTCGGTAGGATTCCTCTGTTGGCAGACCGGTGAGGCGCGTCAGAACGATGCGTTTATGTATGGATTGCAGGCGAAAGTGCAGCATGAGTACGTGTCGGCGCAAGTGGAGTGGGGCGGATATGTAGGTTGGGAGCGATCCGGCGATGCGCCTATGACGATCAAGGCGCGAGTGGCAGGGCACGCGAAAGGTTTTGAGCCGTACGTGCAGTACCAATACGGAATCAAGGATTATGCGTACCACCAGGTTAGGGTGGGATTGGTTTATAACATCGACGTGCTGAAACGATGACACAATTGCTATTCATATTATTAGTGGGCTTCTGGACGCGGTACTCGAAGACTCCGACCGAGTTGCCGGTTGATTCGGCTTTTGCGGCAAAGCAGACTGCGCTTTCGCAGAAACCGGTTCAGCTGCTGTATGACGTCGATTTCACGACCTATTTCGACAACCGCGAATACCACGCGCCTTATCAGATTCCGCAGACGATTTTGAATTTTCGTCTGAGTCCGCAGATAGGTGTGCGGATTCTGGACAGAGCAGGCGGCAAGCACGAGTTGGTGGCGGGTGTGAGTTATACGCAGCGCTTAGGCGGCAACTGGCGAGACGTGCAGTTTGACCCGATTGCGTACTATCATTTTAACTACCGCGGTTTTGATGCCGGGATGGGTGCTATTCCTTACACGCGGCGCATCATGCCGATGCCGGAATGGCTGATGTACGACAGCTTGACGTACATGCATCCGAACATACAGGGTGCGCTGCTGCAATACCGTGATCAGCGCGGGTTTGTGGAGTTCATGTGCGATTGGCGGGGTGCGCAGACGGAGACGCGGCGAGAGATGTTCCGGCTGGTGCTGAACGGTCAATATCAGTATAAATGGTTGCAGGTCGGCGGTCTGGCGCATATGAATCATAAGGCAGGTTTTGCGACGACGCACGAGCCGGTGACGGACGATGTGCATGCCCATGCTTTTGCGGGTTTTGATGTGACGCAATATGTGCCGTTGGACTCCTTGTCTCTACGCGCCGGATACATATTCGGTTGGGAGCGGGACAGAGGTACGAACGAGAGTTTTTTGAACCACGGGCTGATCATCGAGTTGTACGCCAACTGGTGGTTCTTGGGCGTGAAGAACACGTTCTATTACGGCGATAATCTGGAGCCGCTGCGTGCAAGGAACGTGAATGCTTGTTTGGGCGATCCGTTCTATCAGTCGCGCATTTACAACCGCACGGATCTGTTTGTGTATCTGTATCGCAGCAGCTTTGTCAATTTCTATTTTGCGTGGAATATGCACTACGACGGAATGCGTTTGCAGCATCAGCAACAGATGATCGTGCGATTCCAGTTGCAGCCGCTCATGGAGGAGTTGGCAGGCAAGCAGAAACCGTACTTACGCGGGTTGTTTGATAAGTAATAAGTATGATGAAGAAGATAATCGAATGGTTGCCGGTGATCGGAATACTGATGTTGATCAGTTCGATTCCTTACGGCTGGTCATGGTACCAGAGCGTGAGTTGCTGGTTGCTGGGACTCGGTTATCTGAGTTACGTCATCGCGTTCAAGAAATGGCGTGATTTTCGTTGGGATCGGACCAAATGGCTCTATGTGATCATGTTGGCACTATGGACGATGTATCCGATTCGACAGCTGTTTGACGCTACGCCTCCGACCGATTATTTCTGGCATCAGGTGCATCTGCACGAGTGGTTTTTGTATATCGGTATCGCCGGATTGATTGGTTTTCCGAGCAAACTGAAACTGAAATATGTGGCATATGTTATGCTGCTGACGTCGGTTGTGATGCTTGCGCATAGCTGGTGGCTGTATTTCTTCACAGACGAGTTGCCATGGCTCATCGAAAGCCACATGACGCTGGAGCGGTTCAATGAGTTGCGGATGCGCCATATTCATTCGCACATGGTGATGAACCTGTATCAGAATACGGCGATCATCTTGGGTTGTTATGCTTTTCGGCAAGATAACGTCTGGTGGAAACGGGTGCTGCTGAGCGTGGGTATTCTGTGCGCCACAACGACGATTTGGATCTCTGTCGGACGAATCGGTCAAGGAACGTTCGTGCTGATTTTAGCAATTTATCTGCTTTATCGTTTGGCGCATATCAACCGTTGGTTGGCCATCGGTAGTGCTGCAGGTTGTGCCATTTTAGGTGTGCTGATGATGACGCAAGTGCTGCATGTCAAACCGCTGGAAGGAGAACCTCGTTTCGCCGTTTGGGATTACTCCTGGCGAATGGTCAAAGAGAAGCCAATCGTGGGTTACGGATTGTCCACTTTGAGCGAGAAATACGTGGAAGAAGCGTATCAGGATTCCGTGATGGTGCAAGGTTTTATCGAGCCGATCATCTATGCCACGCCTGACTTCAGCGACCAGGGCAAGACGATGAATACGCATCATCCTCATAATGCGTTTCTGATGTATTGGTTGGCTGTGGGAATAATCGGTGCGTTGCTGTTGGCGGCACTTTTCGTAGCTGCGGCTTGTATGCCGGTTGGACGCGACCGAATCTATTATTGGTTGATGCTGTTAGCGATCTTCCTGCAATGTCTGACCGAACCTATAGGTGCCCATCTGCTGCCGCAGTTCATCGCCGTGATGCTGTTTGTTTGGGCGCAGAAGGCACCTGATTACAACAGGGAGCGGTAAGCAGCCATCATGCTTTGTGCAATCTTTTCTGCACGGAATTTCTCGGTATTGGTTTTCGCCTGTTCGACGCGTTGTTGCGTTTGGCGATCGTTCAGCAGCGTTATGCGCAGCGCTTCTCCGATAGCTCCCGCATCCGTGGGATTCACGTATAGTGCGCCTTCACCTGCTATTTCTTCAAAGCAAGTGCCGAAACTTGTTATAATCGGTGTGCCGCAACGAGCTGCTTCCAATATAGGTATTCCGAATCCCTCGAATAGCGAAGGATAAGCGAATACGGCTGCTGCGTGATAGATGGCAGGCAGGTGTTCCGTACGGACATTATCGATAATCTGCAACTGCACTCCCTTCTGTTGCGCGGTTTGGCGAAGACGCTGAACCTGTTGCGCATTACCTCGTCCCACCAGCACTAATGGCAAATCAATCCGGGCATTAGCCATGGCTTCAATAAGCCGCACTTGATTCTTTCTTTCCTCCAAGGCTCCGACTGACAGAACGAATGCTTTTGGCAGCTGATATGTTTCTGCCACCTCGTGTTGCTGCGCTTCGCTCACGGGCAGCCAATACCGTTCGTTGCACCCTTGATATACAACGCGGATGCGGCTCTCTTCTACTCCGAAGAACGACATGAAATCCCGTTTGGTTTGCTCCGAAATGGCTATAATCAGGTCGGCTCGTCGGCAGGCTGATTCATTGCGACGGATGAACGAATGGCGATAGGCGGCGCTGTACAACTGCGGATAACGCATAAAAATAGCATCGTGCATGGTTACCACCGTTTTGCAGCCCAGCCGCTCGATACCTTCCGGCAACTCTTGGCTCAAGCCGTGATAAATATCCACGTGCTTATCCCGTAATGCAGCAGGAATGCCCATTCTGCGCCAAACAGACGGAACCAAATTCCATAAACCTTGCGGCATGATCCGTTCAAACGGCTCTCTGTTCAACTGAGGGAACAAACCCTTGTCCTGCGGCGTACACAGCAGGTAGCGCGCCTCGCTGTCGTAGTGAGCCAATTGCGCAAGTAGGTTTCGGCTGTAGTTGCCCAAACCTCTGTAGTTCAGATACGCACGCTTGGCGTCGAACGCAATGGTCAGTTTATGTGCCGAATCTTCTTTCATCGTTTTAAGTCCCTCGAAAACAGATTCTCAATATCTTGTTCCGTTCGTATATGCCAAAACTGCCGCCAATAATGGTTTATCAGTTGCGTCACCTCTTTTTCGTCCCAATCGCGTGCAGCTGCGTATTCTTTTCCTAACGCTTCTATCATGTCCATCCGTCCCCAAAGTCGGCAGAAATTCCGACAGGCCATTCGCTTGCCTACGGGTTTGCCGAATTGCATCCGATTGATATCTATAATCGAAAAAGCCACTCCATCGGATTGTCTGTCAAACAGGATGTTTCCGGGTGATAAATCGCGATGATAAATACCTTTTCGATGCATGTCGGCTACCATCTGCGCGAACGCACGAATAACATCTTCATAACCGGCAACGTCATGGTATCTGAACTCATAGAAATCGTGCATCAGGGGTGATTGGGCGGTAATCAGATAACTATCCTTTAACCAATAACCGTCGTTGCGCGCAAAACCTATCGCTTCGGGCGTAGGAATACCTGCTTCTGTCAACCGTATCGCATTACGATACGCACGCTCGGCTTTCGGATTCCGAAAAAGTGTATAGGCTATCAGTTGTATTCCGACAGGTTGCTTGAACTGCTTGATAACCCATTTACTACCATCCGGAGCACTTACCAGACGAATCTGGTTGCGCTCGTTGTAAAGAACGGTGCCCTGCCGGTCAAACGTCTCCAGTACCTCCGTGAGGAAGGGATGCAGATGCTCGTATTTTTCGGATAATGTCAGTTGCATGGATATGGATATTTATGCAGTCCTTCTCTCAGTCCGCGTCTGTATTGTTTGAGTTTGTCCCATTTGTCATCCTGCCAATCGTATAACCAAAGCCGTTTCATTTCTTTTAGTGCATGGCCTCGGTAATACTTGGCCATTTCCGGATATAATTGCGCCATCCAAAGCATATTGCGACCACGATAATAGTACCGCCAAGCCGGATGAGCTGTATAAGGATGATGAATCAGTTTGACAATCTGTATGCCGTTTCCCAAATGATGCGTCAGTAGAATTCGGTTAGTGCGAATAATCCGCCAACCCAATTGACGCAGATGGCAACTGATCTCATCGTCCACGCAGTCGATAAAGAAGTTCTCCTTAAATCCACCTGCCTCTTCCCACGCCTTCAGTCGCAGTAGATTGCCGGAACACATGATAATCTGCATCTCTTGGAACCGACCGTATTTTTTGTGTTTCTCCGGTGTCCCGTCGCAGTCATGAAACGGCGAAAAAATACCCACTTTGCCAAACTCCTCATATTGTGCTGCCTCTGCGATGTACTCTTGAACCGTTTGCTGGCTCCATTGCGAGTCCTGATCCATGGTCAGCACCCATTCTGCACCTAATTTCTGCGCCTCTTTGCAACCCGTATTGAGTGCTGCGGCTATACCTTTATTCTCACCCGAGGACAAATAAGTGACATGCTCCAAACCGGCTAACAGCGCACGATTGTCTGTGGTACTGTTATCTACCACAATGACGTGCTTCACATGTGGGTGATAGAGCTTCATGGTAGTCACTTCCTTCTCCGTGGGATTGTACCAAACCACTAACCCGACTATCTTATTGAATTTTTCGTATCCCATTTTTGCAAACGATCTGGTTCTGTTGCTTGATGTGATTAAAATAGGTCATGTTCTCCGTATCATCTACCCAATTTTCTTCGTGATACAGATGGTACTGCACGGCCAGATTACGCAGCGAAACGATCTGACATCCGTTCGCCGGCAAGCGCCATTCGATGTCGAAATCCTCGCCTATTGCCGGCAGGATGTAGTTCTCGTCAAAACCGTTAATAGCCATTAGGTCTGCTTTGGACATTGACATATTGCTACCTGTCAGGTGCCGTACCGGTCTGCGCAACCATTGTGCTGTAGGCGTGTAGAATCCCTCTTCCACTAACTGACATCCACGCTTGCAGAACAAATATGGTAACAGGCAAATTCGGTCTTGACGCATCAACTTCTCCGATAACTCTTCGTTCAGTTTCACTCGCTTACCGGCCAGTACTCTATGTGGCGCACTATATCGTATATGCATTTCCACGAATCGCGGATGAAGCACACAATCGCCATCGATGAAGATGAGCCAATCATTATGCGCGGCTACAACGGCTTGATTCAAAGCACGTTCTTTTCGCCAACCTTCGTCGGGTTGCATCAGATGTTGCATCGACCATGGGAAGTCATAGGACGCGATGAACGAAGCCATGTTTGCGTCCTGACCATCTTCGGACAGGATCAGTTCGAAGTCCTGTTCCGTTTGGCGCTTGAGGCTGTCCAATACGGCTTTCAACGCGCGCGTGTCTTTATATGTGGAGATGATCAATGTCGCTTTCATTGGTTGTTTTGTTTGATACGTGCGACGATTTCTTCCGGTGCGATATCCATACAGCGGTAATCGCCGTATTTGCATTTTTTCTTGCCGTACGTAGAGCAGGGACGGCAAGGCAGATCGCGTTGCACACAATCGGTTGTTTTTTGCCCGTAACCCAAGAAACCCAAGTGAGGATGCGTGGCACCCCAGATGGAGACAACGCGAGTCCCGACAAGCGAAGCCAAGTGCATGTTCGCCGAGTCCATAGAGACCATCACGCGCAAACTGCGCATCTGTTCCAATTCTTCGTGCAACGAGTATTTACCGGCAACCGACGTGACGTTTTTGTATTTCTTTGCCCACGTGTCAAGTACGTTCGCATCTCCTTTTCCTCCGAAAAGCACAACCTGCTCACCTTGTTCGCTCAGAAGGCGTACGACCTGTTCCATTCGCTCCAAGGGATAGATCTTACCCGGGTGTGCCGCAAAAGGTGCAATTCCGCACTTTTGTCGGGTCGTTATCGGTCCATTATCGGTCCATTGTAGGTCTATTATCGGTCCATGAAGGGAGTTGATCACGTTTTGATAGCGTTGCGGAGTCGATGTAAGCGGACGATGAATGAAGCCGTGCGTAAGTAGCCATTTGGACCATCTGCCTTTGTGAATAACGGCTATTTTAGCGCCGCGTAACCACATGTGCAGGTCAATATACCACGACCGCCACACGCTATGCATATCGGCTACAAAATCATAGTGTCCTAATTCGGAAACGATGGTGCGCAAGGATTTTTTTTTCAGATCCACACCTTGAAAATGTACGTTCGCAGGCAGATCCGCAAACAGGTCTGCCATTCGTTGCTGCGAGAGTAGGGTGATCTGTAAGTTCGGATTTTGGGTGGCGAGCGCACAAACAACAGGCACTAAAAGCGCCACATCGCCCAAGGCAGAAAACCGTATAATCAGTAGTTTTTTCACCTCTAATCCTCTAACCCTCTAACCCTTTTTCCCGTAAAGCACGGGGTTGAGCATCGGGTCGTTATACATCTTCATCTGTCGGTACACTTTCATGATTCGTGCGCCGGTTTGGTAGTCCTCCAGCAGTTGACCGATAGAGGTCGTCAGGTCTTGCAGTTGTTCGTTCAGCACCGCCATCTTCGCCACACATTTCTCATGTTGTTCGGCACTCACATCCGTGCGCTCCACTTGCTCGCGCATATGCCAAATCTTCACGTGCAGGATACTCAAGCGGTCAATTGCCCAAGCCGGACTTTCCGTGTTAATCCGTGCATTCGCTTGCGGCGTGATACCATGGAATAGTTCCCAGAAATAGCTGTCGATACGCTCCACCAGGTCCGTTCGGTCTTGGTTGCTGGCGTCAATACGACGCTTGATAACCAACGCTTCTGCGGGATCAATCTGCGGATCACGAATGATATCTTCCAGATGCCATTGAACGGTATCGATCCAATTCTTGCAGTACAGGTCATACTCAATCGAACCTGCCACAAAAGGATTCGGCATAACGGCATCCACGTTATCTGTACGATGATAATCTGCTACAGCTTGCGCGAAGATTGTATTACATTGCTCAACAAAATTCATATTTACCATGATGTGATTAGTCCTTGTTTACGAATGGTGATCATAGCACCGAAAGTGTTACCATATTGCGTGCCGAAATCGCCGGCTAACGAAACGCCAAACTCCATATTCCAGGCTTGCGGCACTATTTTCTTCACTTCCAACAGTACTGCGGTGTTGTTGGTCCGTTTCGGAGCACTATAATTGCCGTAGTTCTCAGCGTGGTTAACCATCACGCGGTAACGAAAACCGTAAATGTCTCCGCGCACACCTACATGATGCGCCATGACGCGCGTGTTGCTGAGCGTCAAAAGCGGCGAACCGATAATACGTCCGAAATAACTCCAACCTTGCCGGTATATACCATTGGTGTAGTAATTGTCTGCACCGCCATAGATAATACCGTCTTTGTCATGGAACGGACCGCTTTGGTCGGTTGTCTGTAAGATTTCATATGTGAATCCTTGTATAAACGGCCAGCGGTTCTGCGTAGCACTGATACCCCATAGTCCGTCTTTGTTATTCATCGTGGTTCCGATAAAGCGAATCGGACCATCTTCCTGCATGATTTGCCAGTACGCACTCACTTTCCAACCTTCACCTTTGACGTCCAAAGCCAGTTGTTGGAACCCTATATGATTACCTTGTGCGTTGATCTGATCGTTAGCCATCGAACCGCCTGAACGAACGAGTAGAGCAGCTTTGAACGCGGCCCAGTTATTACCTAAATCGCCATAAACGGACGAGTATCCGCCCCATTGCGCTACATGGTGAAACTCGTAACTGATATTCACCGGCAGTTTACCGCCTACGCGACCACCGATATACTTGTAATGAATAAGCGTACCTTTGACGACATCCGAGTTGTCATTTGCCCAACCGTGCATGATGCCGCCTTTCACTTCTGCGTACCCGAACAAACCCGGTATAGGGGTCCAGCGTTCAAAACCAATACTGATCTGCGGAATAGGATGGGCATTGTTGGAGAAAAGCAGACTTCCGCTACTTAACGCTGCATCTCCGGCACCGATATACTGCGGACGAATACCGGCAGTAATATCTACAATATACAAGCGCACGTGCGCGTATAATTGGCTGAAATAACCCGTTATGTCCGTTTGCCCTGACCCCGGTTGACCACCACCGAAACGACCGTCTAACACTACTCCGAAATCATAATCGAACCAGCGGTTAGGACGTGTAGCCGGTTTGATGATACCTGCGCGGAAAGTACCGCTATGTGGCAGTTGGGAAATCGTTCCGTACGAGTTATGCCATAATAGCGAAGGAGCTTGTGCGCCGGACGAAGAAAGCACTTGTGCCTCACCGGCATAGAATAGACTGTCCCGGCATGTGTCGGGTTCAGCCATAGGTAACGGCCACCAATCCCATGCAAACGCTTGTGCCGCGAATGCAAGAAGCAAAACAATATGTGCGAATCTATTCGTCAATGCGGTATAAGGAATTGTGTACGTGTCCGTTTTCGTCTTCACCCAAACCGAAATATACTTTACCGTTGATGGTGAACGCTATCTGGTTCTCTGCTCTGCCGCAAGGCATCGTGCCGCACCACTCCCAGCTGTCTTTATCCGGCGAGTAACGCATATAGGTGTTGAAAATCTCTCCGCCTGTCATGTCTCCGCCAAAATAACGTCCACCGAAGAGATAGATGAAATCATTACTTGCTGCACACGCACTCACTTCTCGTCCTTTGCCGGGAATAGAAGCGCACTTGTGCCAATTGTCAGTAGCCAGGTCGGTTCCATACCATTGTGTCTCGTTGTAAGTGCGATAGCCTGTTCCGAAATAATAGATGCCGTTCAGTAACGCACCGCAACCACCGCCTACAGCTTCTGCACGATTGCGGTTATCAGGCAACATCTCCCAACTGTTGTTGGCGATACTATAGCGCCATATATCACGGGTCCAACCCCAACCGAAGCCATAAACGGCATAGATATAGTTGTTTTGAGCGAACGAACAAACGGCTACTGTATTGCGTGTCGGGAAAGAGTCCAAAGCTTGCCATTCGCCCGTAGAAGGAGTATAGGACCACCAATCACGCAAGTAACTGCTGTCGTTATAGGCATGTTTGGCAGCGTATCCCAGACCAATAAACAAACGTGTCCCATCCGAAACCATCGTAGCGTTCACGCGCTTTTTCATAGGCGCGTTACCCAGGTTCGTCCAACTGTCGGTCGCCGGATCATATTGCCAAAGGTCGTTGCGGTAATTACCGACCGTATCACGACCGCCGAAGACGTACGCTTTGCCGTTCAGCGAACAAGCGCACGCACTCGCTCTACCACCTGCCGGGTGAACGGCACACGTGTGCGTAGCGATGCTGACCTCAGGCACATTCGTGCAAGCAGCCAAAAGCACCGCCAGAAGCAATATGTACCATTTATTCTTCCGCACGGGTTTTGCGTTTCAATTCGAAATCTCTACCTAAATAGTTCTGCCGCACTACCGGGTTAGCAGCCAATTCTTCCGGCGTACCGTGGAAAAGAATCTTTCCTTCGAAGAGCAGGTACGCACGGTCCGTAATCATCAGTGTCTCATCTACATTATGGTCCGTGATGAGAATGCCGATATTCTTGTCTTTGAGTCGCCATACGACATCTTGTATCTCTTGCACAGCAATCGGGTCAACGCCCGCGAAAGGCTCGTCGAGCATCACGAACTTAGGCTCAATAGCCAGACAACGCGCAATCTCCGTACGACGTCGTTCACCGCCGCTGAGGCGGTCACCAAGGTTCTTACGCACATGTGCCAAGTTAAATTCCTTGATGAGTTGCTCCAACTTCTCAGCTTGGTATTCCTTACTGAAATCGGTCAGTTCCAGCACCGAGCGGATATTATCTTCCACGGTCATCTTGCGGAACACGCTGGCCTCTTGCGGCAGGTAACCGATACCCATTTTGGCACGTTTGTACATCGGAAAACCGGTGATGTCCTGGTCGTTGAGGAAGATGCGTCCGTTATTGGCTGCCACAAGACCGGTTGTCATATAGAATGTGGTGGTTTTGCCGGCACCGTTGGGACCCAACAAACCCACTATCTCGCCTTGCTCCAACTCGATAGAGACGTCATCTACTACGGTGCGTTTGCCGTATTTCTTCACCAGATGTTCTGTTCTTAATCTATCCATATTAGTCTATTTCCACCATCACGGGGCAGTGGTCCGAATGAACGGCATCGGTTAATATCTTCGCATTTTTGAGTCGCGCGCGCAAGGGCTCGGAAATCCAATGATAATCGATGCGCCAGCCTACGTTACGTGCGCGTGCACCTGCTCGCCAGGACCACCAGCTGTAGCGCTCGGCACTTTGGTCGAACACGCGGAACGAATCAATCATTCCGGTTGCTTCCCAACGATCCATCCACTCCCGCTCTTCGGGCAAGAAGCCCGAAACACCTATCTGTCGTTCAGGATGATTGATATCGATGGGTTTGTGACAGATGTTATAATCGCCGCACACGATGACGTTGGGTCGTTCTTTGCGCAACTCCTGCGTCCACGTAAGCAGTTCCTCGAGAAAAGCCATCTTCACTTCTTGTCGCACGTCACCGGTTGTACCGCTGGGTATATAAGCATCAACAATCGTCAGGTCACCGAAATCAGCACGCAGCACACGTCCTTCGCGGTCGAACTCAGGTTTGCCGATACCCACTACCACTTTGTCCGGTTCGCGTTTGGAGAAGATACACACGCCGGAGTAACCGCGTTTCTCGGCGGAGTGAATATAACTGTGATAACCCAATTCGCTCATCGCCATCACGTCAATCTGCTCGGGTTGCGCTTTGCTCTCCTGAATACAGAATACGTCAGGCTGCTCGGCAGCTAACCAATCGAGCAGACCTTTGCTGATCGCCGAACGAATGCCGTTGAGATTATAACTGATGATTTTCATAACTGTCTGCCGTCTAAATCGTAAGTGATACCGTTGCGGATGATGACCACGCGTCCGTCACGCAGTATTTTGCGTGCGTGCGCCTCGGTCTCGACATCCTCCACCGCCTGTTGTCCCATTCGGTATTGGAACGTGATGACACCTTGCGCATCTTGCGCAATATGGGTTATCTCATGGTCTGCGAACTCGGAGAACGAAGTAGCGCCGGCAGGGTAAGCGTCAGTCGGAGCACCCCAATCGGTTGTGTTTGGTTGCGCCTCCATGATGTCCACACCCATGTTCGAAGCATCGTTATTGACCGTATTACCGGACCATTTTCCGGAGCTGTATTTGATTTTCGTTATCAGTAGTCCTTGTCCCGGCAGATGGGTGTCCCAACCGGTCAAGTCGCGGTTTTCTAACAGATAGAATGTAGCAGGATTAGGATTGACGCCGTTGAGGTTATGTGTGTCTCCTTCGCACATCAGCAGTGCCTCTTGCGTCGTATTTAGGATACCCAGACTTACCTCTTCCGGTTCGGTCAGCACACGCGGGGTGAGCCAACCCATAAAGAACCGCTCGTAAGCGGAGTAAGCGGGTGGAGTATTGCCTTCGTTGTTATAGGGACCATAGTCCATGATGTCCCAATCGTTAAGGGTGTGAGGAGTTGTGCCCAACGGATTGCTCTGCGTGCAATAGAAGTCCGGCAAACCCATCGCGTGACCGAACTCATGAACGAATGTTCCGATGCCGTTATAGAGGTCCGAACCGAATTGTATCTCGTTGGAGCAAGCATAGTTACGGACCTGTTTGCCGTCCACGGAATAAGTGATTCCGGCGTAGCTCAAGTCCCAGTTATGCGGCCATATATAATCATCGTTATCGCTGTCCGCAGCACCATAACCGGCGTAGAGCAGATAGACGATATCGACGCGGTTGTCATTGTCATTGTCGTATTGCGTGAAGTCCACGCCCAACGCGTCTGCAGCTTCGCAAGCCGCCTTCACCATCTCGCCTATATGCGAATCGGAACCTTGACCGTAATAGGTGCTGGCTTTCGGTAAATCAACCGGACCAATGACATCAAAATAAGGTTGGTATTTTCCCCAACTCTGGTCGATAAAATACTGCCGGGCGCTACCTTGTGCATCCACGGTACCTTGGTAATGATGACCATTGCCGGAGATGTAATCGTAATCATAATGGCGCGTGAAATTATCGCCATTGATCATGTTGTGAATCGTATCGAGAGGCGTGGTGAACTTGATGTCGGAAAAATTGACCAAAATCATCAGCCCTCGCGGAGGAAGGTTGCGTGAACCGGGAGATTCTTTGGCTTGCTGAATTCGCCGAACACGCTCCTTGCCGGAAGCCAGACGGGCCTCCTTTGCCTCCGCACTCAGCGGAAGCAAAGAAGACTCATCCAACCATTGTCCTTCTGCGTCGGTAATATAATGAAACCACTCATTGCCGTGCAAGTACACCACGCGTTGCGTTCCATCCGTAGCGGTACGCATAATACCACCGCGTTTGGCAGGAACAGCCAACGCCGCGAGTGCAACCGCACAAAAACCTATGACGCAGATCAGACGACGCATCTTATCTTACAATACGACCGTTCAGGTCATAGAGGTGATTATTGCGGATGATATATACATTACCCTCGTGCAGCACTTTCACCGGAGTCTCACTCTCGATATTGAGATCTTCGATTCCTTGCGGCTCCTCGATATAGATGAGGGAGATGATACCATTTTTCTCCGTGATCTCTTTCAGCGGCTTGTTGGCAACCGTTTGGGTTGTTACCTTCTCAACTCCCGGATACGGGTTATACTTACCATCGTACTCATATGCGTCGCCATCTTCATTGATGTGAGTTCCGATTTTTGTACCATAAGCAGATACAATGGTGTAAAGCGGGTTGTTATCCGTATTATTCGGCTCGTTGTTCGCCCATTTGGTGGCATTGTAGTTCACTTTCCAAATCAGCATGCCGTGGTACGGAAGTCCTTTGTCCCAACCTTGCTGTTGACGATTCTCAATGTAGTAGCACTCGCCGGAAGTGGTAGCCGAAATTAAGTTGCCGGAAGAGTTAATCTGATAAGCCTGATAACCCTCGGTACCGTTCGCTTTGAGCTCCAACTTAGCACCGTTATTGCCCAAGTTAATCGGAGTATGCCAACCGAAGAAGTATTTCTCCCAAACGCTGTAGTTAGGCGGGCAGTGACCATTCTTATTATAACCACCACCGTCCATGATATCCCAATCGTTCGGGGTAAGGGCACTTGAGTAGTTGGTTCCATACTCGGTGTCATAGAAGTCCGGCAAACCGATTACGTGACCGAACTCATGGCAGAACGTACCGTTACCTGCGAGTTTACCGGTAGAACCGTCTAACTCCTGAGACATAGCATAGTTGTCCAGATAGAGGCCGTCCAATTTAGTGTCTGCTTTCTTGTATTTTGAATAGCTGCCATTGATTGCACCCTGAATAGTCCAGTTATGCGGCCAGATAGTAGTTTCATCATCGCTATCTGCTTCGCCATAACCGGCATAGATAACATATACGAAATCTACATAGTTGTCGCCATCAGCGTTGTAATTAGCGAAGTTCAGGTCGCTATATTGATTGTTTGCCAAAATACATGCCTCAATCACAGCATCGGTAGCATACTCGTCGCTGCCTTGCGAATCATTGGCGCCATAATACGAATAGCTCTTACTCAAGGTCACAGGACCATACACATCAAATACCGGTTGGTAAGTACCGTTGGATTGGTCCCGGAAATACTGTGCAGCAGAACCATAACCATTGTTAACTTGGCAGTTCTTGGCATTTACAAGCGAATCCAAAACGGCTTTGGTGTTTGCTGCCTTGAAGGTTTGGTCCGTGAAGTTAGCCAAAATCAGAAGTCCACGCGGAGCCAAGTTTGGTGTACCTACATCTTTGCGAGCACGACGAGCCTGACCTTCTGCACGGCGAGCCTTAACTTTAGCAGCCGAAGGAGCTTCACCTACTACTTCATACACTCCGTTCTTGTTCAGTTTAACCTCTTTCCCGTCGCGATTGATGGTGTAGTGGTAATACTCGTCACCGAGGGCCTGTACCTCGATGGTGGTACCGTCGGCTTGCAGACAGGTTCTCCATCCGCGTTTTGCCGGCATTGCCATTGCACTCGCTGCAACGGCGCATAAAATCAGTACGCTAAAAATCTTTTTCATCATAAATTGTTTTTTGATTTATTGTTGATATGGTATTAGAGATGTTTCTTAATGCCATGCTTTTCTAACCATTTTTTCTCGCATTTGCTGCGATCTTCCGCATTGTGCGCTTTGCGGCGAGTGATCACCACCTCACCTTTGCGGTTCAACTTGCAGTATTTGTACCAGCCTTTCTTATCCTCGCGGATCTGCCAACCTTCTTCGGTCATCACCCAATGCATCCGTTCGTCGCCGCGCAAGTAGGTACGCAGTACATAACCGTTCGGTTGCTTGCGCTCAATCAGACCGCGGTAAGCGGGTACACCATGTTTCGGCGGAACGGGTTGTTCCGGCCTTGCCTCTTGCGCTCCTGCGCTCAAGACCATCGTAGCCATCATAGCTACCAATAAAAGAACTTTTTTCATGATTGATTATTTTGTTTTACTTTTTTGAACAATTCTGATGCAAATACAAAGTCGTTTAGCGCTTCGTTATCGCTGGTCATGATCTCGTGACGCGAACCCTGCCATTCTTTGTGCCCGCCTTTGAGGAACACGATGTTATCGCCGATCTCCATGATTGAGTTCATGTCGTGGCTGTTGACGATCGTGCAGATGTTGTATTCTCGCGTGATGTCCTGAATCAATGCATCGATAACCAGACTCGTCTTCGGATCCAGACCCGAGTTCGGCTCGTCGCAGAATAGGTACTTCGGCTCCAGCACAATCGCTCGCGCAATGGCTACACGTTTCTGCTGACCGCCGGAAATCTCACTCGGCATCAGGTTCCACACGCGCTCCGGCATCTCCACACGACGCAGACAGAACTCCGCACGCGCCCTCATCTCCTCCTCCGTCTGGCGACTGAACATCTCCATCGGAAACAGCACGTTCTCCATCACTGTCAATGAATCGAAGAGTGCCGAACCCTGGAACAGCATTCCTACCTCGCGGTGAAGCTCACGGATCTCACGCTCTTTCATCCGAGCAAGGTCGCGACCGTCATATAGGATCTGACCGCTGTCCACGCTGTGCAGACCAATAAGCGATTTCATGAACACTGTCTTGCCGCTACCCGACTGACCGATGATCATGTTCACTTCTCCGTCACGCAACACGGTACTCACATGATCCAGCACCACGTTCCCGTCAAAACTCTTCACTATGTCCTTTACCTCAATCATAACAGCAATTTTGACAAAACGAGGTCTAAAAACAATATCATGATATTGCTGTTAACCACGGCATTCGTACTTGCTCTACCAACCTCCAACGCGCCTCCGCGAGCAAAATAACCGTAGTAACTACTCATACTCGTGATCACAAACGCAAACACTACACTCTTGATAATCCCGTACCATACATAGTACGGATTGAACGCGTACTGCACGCCGACAAGATAATCATGCACCGTGATGATGTCTGTGAATGCTCCTACTGCCCAACCGCCGACCAAACCCACAGCCGTGGAGATAATCACTAACAACGGCATCATTGTCACGAATGCCAATATCTTCGGCAGAATCAGGTAATTGGCGCTGTTCACACCCATGATCTCCATCGCGTCTATCTGCTCCGTGATACGCATCGTACCAATCTCTGAGGCAATGTTACTGCCTACCTTGCCTGCCAAAATCAAACACAAAATCGTGCTCGAGAACTCCAGCAACAGCGTCTCGCGCGTCAGCAGACCCACCGTATAAGTCGGCAACAGTGGGTTCTCCGTGTTCGTCTTCGCCTGGATCGTCAATATCGCACCGATAAAAACAGAGATAATCAGCACAATCGGCAGACTCTGCAAACCCTGCTTCTCTAATTCACGACTGTACTGCCGCCAGAACATACGTTGCCGGTCCGGCAGACGCAGCACTTTACCCATCAGAAGCGTGTATTCTCCTATGTGTTGCAATATGCGCATATGCGTACATTAAATCAAAAGCGGGCGCAAAGGTACAAAATATTTTGCATTTATGCAAATAAATGCGCATAAAAAAGCCATTTTTCCGTCATTTGCAACAAAAAAATCGTATTACTATTGTGTATGTCAAAGAATAATTGTACTTTTGCAGCCTGAAAAAATATTACGACAATGAGAAGAATCCTTATAGCTCTTTTTGCCCTCTTTGGTGCACTCTCTATCAGCGCTATAGAACATAATTTTAACGACATGTTCTACGATGGAACATTAGAGATTTCGAACCCCTATAGAGTAGGCGTCACAGCCCTGACAACTTACAACTGTTCAGGAGATGCGAACACTCGCTTTTGGATGGATTTAATAAATCCATCCGAGTCCAAGAAAATAGCCCTCAACATGCCGAATAGCACCAGCGTCATGACTACTTCTGTCGCCATCGAATACCTCACCGGTTTTATGCTCCAGTGTTACCCGACATCCACCATTTCAAACATCCAAGTCTATGTCTCTGAAACCGGCGTTTTCGGAGACCCTGTTCCCTCCGCCAATATCACTCGCACATCAACCGGAACCATCGACGTCAAACTCCCCAAGGGTACTTATTACATCAAACTCACCAACACCACATCCACCGCCGTCTCCATCTACCAAATCAACTACTATCAAATGCCCTGCAACTGCTTCCCCGTCACCGAATAAAATCGTCCTCTTTTCGCACCCCGTTCTCGGCTTCTCGCTATATGGATTACGTCCCTTTTAAGGAGCGTAAGCTCCGCTCTTTTCTCCCTTTTCTACCCAACCATACAGTATTATATACTATGTATATAATACCAACGCATTTATATGCAAAATTTAGTGCGTGATAAGTGCGTCGTTAGTGCGCGATAAGTGCGTGATTTTCGATACCCTTTCGGGCACTTTACAGACTCCCCTACAACCCGCATATTTTTAATCTTTTTGCTGCTTATTGTTTTTTTAAAAAATTTGGAGCATACAATGCAAGAATACAATGTTCTAAATTGCGGAAAATGTTCCAGAAAAAGTGCATGATTTTTAAGAAAAGGCTATATATCCTTATTATTCGCACGCGTAAAGAGGAGTAATGCTTGCATATATTATATAAAAATATTAATTTTGCACCCGTTTTTGATGCTAAAAGGTACTAAAATATGCGAAAATGCTTAAAAATAGTACATTTTGCAAACCCTACTTTACAAATTCACGAAAATTAAGGTACAAAATGAAAATATCTACTAATTCTCAGAAATTCTTAGGAGTAATCGCACTCTTGTTATTCACAGCACAAGTAGCGTGGGCAGCGTGGACCAGCGGACAAGCTGTCAGCAATAGCGGTGATACCTATTATGTTGCTTACCAGGACTCCTACGAAAACCTCAACACGATAGAGACGGGTCCGACAATCACTTTGTCGGGACCGGGAGCAAAGTTGATATATACGGCAAGAGGCTCGAGTTCTCTCACGGGAGCCGGGGTTAAGTATTTTAACTATTCTTATTCTACTAACGGCGGGAGTAGTTGGACGGATAAAAGTCAAAATTTAACGACGTCTAATGCGCAGTATACTGCAAATTTGTCAACAGATGTTAATGCCATTCGTTTCTTGACAAAGACGGGTTCGACGCTGACAAAGTACGTTAGTAATATCCGCGTGGAGATGGCGAAATATATCAATAACCCTTCCGCAACTTCGTTATCTTTTGGTAGTGCAGAATTAGGAACTTCAGCAACAACAAAAACCTTTACAATCGCTTGGTGCAATGTGCCGGCTATGACGTATAGTGTTTCGGGTACGGGCAAGGATCAAATAGAAGTTTCTGTGGAAAATAATGCGGCAGCGGGCAAGTACAATACTGCTACGTTTACAGTAAAATACAATCACACTGTTGCCGGAACTCTCAACGCAAAATTGACGGTAAGTGATACATATGGTAGTTATTCTAAGGAGATTACCCTTACCGGTTCGACATATAAACATGATCAAACGTTAAGTTGGGTCAATGAGGCTTCGATTTTGCCGAACATGTTTATTGGTGGTCATCAGGCTATTATGGCGGTAGGTAGTCCTTCCGGATTAAATGCTTCTTCGTTCTCTTCTAACCATAGTGAGATTCTTTCGGTGTCTGATGCCGGTGTATTGACGGCAGTTGCAGAAGGCGAGGCTACTATTACGGCTTATCAGGCAGGTAACGATGACTACAACGCTGCAACACCTATCACATATGACTTTGTGGTAAAGCCGAAGGCTACACCGACTATTAATCCGGTGGGATTCAGCGAGGGTACGACGGAGTTGAAGGTGGACGATGTCAGAACGATCAATCTGGCAGATGTAAGTGCCGGTTTGGACGGCGACTTCACTGTCACGGCATCGGCAGCAGACGTGATGGACATCACGCGCGAGGGTAATACTATTACGTTAACCGCGCTGCACGCAGGTACGACCACGCTAACTGTTGCGCAGAAGGAAAATTCTACTATCTATGGTGATACTCTCGTGTATACCTTTAACGTAACGCGTTACACGCCGGAGTTCTCGTTGAGCGCGACGAATCTGATATTGGACGAGACGGCTACGCTGACGCTGAATCACGTTGACGGCGTAAGCATAGATTTCTCGAACGACAATGTGGATTATGATGCCGGCGTTATCACGGCTAAAAAGGCAGGTACGACCACCTTGACCGTTACGCAGCCGGAGACAAACAGCATCGAGGCACGCGAGGAAGTATATACCATTACGGTAGTGAAGAAAACTCCGACGCTGACGGTGAAGATGAACGGCGCGGCTCGCACGGCGCTGACCGTCTACCAAGGAGAGACAGTAGCTTTGACCTTCGATCAAGTATCGGATGGCGTTGTGACGGTAGAGCCGGTAAGCGGTGGGCAATACGCGACCTATAGCGACGGTGTATTGCATGCGTCGAGTGAGTTAGGTACGGCTACTTTCCGTGCGAACCTCTCCGAGACGGATACGTATACTGCAACATCCGTTCAGTTCACGCTGACCGTACAGAAAGACAACCGTCACTTGCCGATTACGATGAGCAGCGACCTTTGGAATAATAGCAATTTTAAGGTGGCCTCTGGGGGTAATAACTCATGGGCCGGCTCGAAGGGCATTGTATTAGGTGATCCGACCGGAGACGGTGGCAATTGGGACGATAGATATGTGATTCTGCATTTTGAAGGAATTCCTGACAAACTGACGTTCGATATTGCAACGGACGCATGTGGTTTATGCCAGGCGTTAGGTGGTGCAACGAAAGTAGAATGGTACGTACAGGAAAGTACGAATACCACCTTCAATGGCGCTAAAATATGGACGAGTACCGCAGATGCGACTTCATTCTCTTCCCACACGGTACAATTGGATCCGATGACTCGTTACATCAAGTTGTGTTACTCGGGTAACTTCGGCGGCGATTTCCGTAACGTTCGTATCAGCGAGCTGAAATACGTACAGAATCCGGAGCCGGCAAGTGTTGATTTCGGTAGTGCGGTTATTAGCTCCGGTGAAGTCTCGAAAGAAGTAAACATCAACTGGTGCAATATCGCGCCGCTGACGGTAACAAGCAGCAACGAACGCTTCACGGTTAGTCCGTCGGTATTCGGTAATTACGAGCAATTGGGTTCGCAAACCATCACCATCAGTTACACGCACACGAATGAGGTGGGTGCTAACGAAGGCGACATCACTATCAGCAACGGTGCTGCTGCTTATAACAAGACAATCCATGTGAGCGCCGAGACAACAAAACGTCCGCAAACAATCACGTGGGACGCAGAATTGTCGGCTACGAACTTTGCAATGAATGTAGGTGAGCAATATCCGGACATTGTGATTCCGGTTGTAGCTACGGCTACCAGCAACGAGCGCGTGACGTTCACTTCGTCTGACCCGGACATCATCGAGGTGGTGGCAGACACAGCATTGCTCGCAAAGGCAATCGGCGACGTGACTATCACGGCTCATCAGGCAGGTAATGCCGAATATGACGCGGTAGATGCTGCGCAAGCATTTGTGGTAACGAACAAGCGCAAACAATCGATTGTATGGGATCAGAACCTGTACGGACTGCTGACCACGAGCGGTTCGGTTGAGTTAACGGCAACGGCTACGAGTGGCGGTGAGATCACCTATACCTCTGCTGACCCGAGCATCGTGAGCGTAAGCGGCAACGTGCTGACGGTAGTAGGCGAAGGCGAGACCTATATCACTGCTACGCAGGCTGGATTTGAAGACGCAGAAGGCGAGTGGTTAGGCGTAATGGCAACGAACTATGTAATCGTTCGTAACCCCGCTTCGCAATGTAACGAGATGGCGCTGTCGGTAGGCGTACTGACGCTGAATAGCAGCAATAGTTTCACTAAAGAATATACTCTTTCCGGAACTCCGACGTCGCTGAGTTTCACCGCTAAGCACGGCGAGAAATCGAAGGGTGCATGGTTCCAAGACCCGACGTACGCACCGCTGTTGGTAGAGCAGTACGCGAAGAAAGACGGTGTATGGGGTTGGTACCAAGTATATAACAATGTGGTAGGCACTGACAATACAGCATCGGGTACGGTTGGCCTGGACGAGACGGCAACAAAGATTCGTTTCCGCGCGTTGGAGACGGGTACTGACCATACGATTAACAATATCCGTATTGCACGCAAGAAATATATGCGTACGAACGTAAGCAGCGTGGACGAGACGGTAGAATGCAATGCGATCTGGCAGCAGACGTTCACGATCAGCCACTCGAATATCGACTTTATGTCGGTTAGTTCGAAGCGCGGTTTGATGACGCTGAGTACAGCTACCTTAGGCGAAGGTTGCGGTGACTATGGCGACGATAGTTTTGTAGCAAGTTACACTCCGACAGTAAAAGAAACGGAGTACAAAGATACGATCATCGTAACGGATAACAAAGCAGAAGCTACCACCTTAGAAATACCCGTGCGCCTGTACGCGCAAGGCTTTAACCAGACCATCAACGGTTTTGAATTACCGGCTGTGGCAGTAGCAACGGACGTGATTGAGGTGAACGCTACGGCATCGAGTACGCTGCCGGTTACCTATACTTCTTCGGACGAGAGTATCGCGTACGTACAAGACGGTCAATTGGTTATCTTAAGCGACGGCACGGTAACAATCACGGCTTCGCAAGAGGGTAACGATAAATACAATGCAGCTACTCCGGTAGCGCAGACGATAGTCATCAGTAAGGCTCCTGTAAGCATCACGACGGTTCCTGCGGCAGCCGCTATCACCTACGGTCAATCGCTGAGTGCATCAACATTGACGAACGGAGAGGCAACTGTAGAAGGAACGTTCGCATGGGCAGCGCCTGAGACGACGCCGGAGAGCGGTTCTTCGACTTACACGGTGAACTTCACTCCGACGCAGAGCGGTATCTACGCTTCGGCAAGCACGCTCGTGACGGTGACGATCAATAAGGCTACGCCGGTTATCAGCACATGGCCTACGGCAAGCGATATCACGATTGCGCAAGCGCTGAGTGACGCTACGCTGACCGGTGGTAGTGTGGACGTAGAGGGTAACTTCGCATGGAAGAACCCGACAGAGAATCGTCTGAAACCGGGTGAGTACCAACGCACGGTTGTCTTCACGCCGAGCAACAGCAACTATAACAGCGTTGAGGAATTGGTAAGCGTCACGGTTGTCAACGTGCTCGCTAAGATTACCGAGAACCCGACGGCGGTAGCAGCGAACCCCGTTTACGGCATCACGTTAGCAGACGTAGAGCTGCAAGGCGGCGCTGCGAATGTAGAGGGTGCGTTCTCATGGGCAGACTCGACTACCGTTCCGACGGCAGGTACGCATGACTATGCAGTAGTCTTCACGCCGGAAGATTTAGAGTTGTATTCGGCAGTTAACTTAGAGGTTAGCCTGACGATCGGTCAAGCAGCTACGACGGTTACGACCGCTCCTACGGCTACGGCTATTTCCTTCGGTGAGGCTATCGGTACTTCTACGCTGGAAGGCGGTGAAGGTAGCATGCCGGGTTCGTTCGCATGGGCAGACGCAACTATCGTTCCGGATTCGAGAGGCGAGCACACTTACGCAGTTATCTTTACGCCGGACGATCCGAACTTCGCTACCTCCACGGCAGACGTGACGGTGACGGTTAACAAGGCAACGGCGCAAATCATCACGACCCCGGTAATAAGCGTAGCACTCGAATACGGTCAGACGCTGGAAGATGCACTGGCGCAGTTGAGTAGCGGTTTGGCAAATGTGCCGGGTACCTTCACATGGGAAGATGCAACGATTGCTCCGAAAGCAGGTGTACGCGAATACACGGTTATCTTCACGCCGGACGATACGGAGAACTACGAACCGACCACTACGACGGTAAGCGTGACGATTAACCAAGCACCGACCTACGTAGTAACGAAACCTAATGACGTAGAGATGAATGCCGGTAAGAGTTTGTCAACCGTTGAATTGGTTGGCGGTGTCGGTAGTATGGACGGTACGTTCGTATGGGCTAACGGCGATTTGAAACCGACGATGGGTGAAGGTGACTACGACGTGCTCTTCGTGCCGAACGATGAGAACTTTGCGAATGCATCGACAACGGTTCACGTAGTGATCATCAAGGGTATTCCTGAGGTGCGTAAGTTACCGACGGCGAATGCGAATGGTGCTACGTACGGCGTGACGCTGGCTGATGTGACATTGAGCGGTGGTTACGCTACGGTGAAGGGTTCGTTCGCATGGGAAGATGCAACGATCAAGCCGACCGCAGGTACGCACAAATATAATGTAGTCTTCTCTCCGAGCATCGCTAACTCCGATGAGTTCGGTACCACGACTTGCGAGGTATCGGTTACTATCGGTAAGGCTACGCCGGAAATCATCGATCTGCCGACGGCCTATGACATCGAAGAAGGTGATCGCCTCGAGATGTCTTGGTTAGGCGGCGGTGAAGCAACTACTGAAGGTGCGTTCGAATGGAAAAATGTTGACCTTGTGCCTGAGCAAGGTACGAGCCAGCAGACGGTAGTCTTCGTTCCGACCGACCTGGAGAACTACAACATGGTTGAGGCATTGGTAGAAGTGATTGTGAAGGCGAAGGATGTGACGACCGACCTGAACGAGGTGGAAGAAGCAGGTGCGCTGAAAGCGATCTACTCGATCTCCGGTCAGTTGATCACAAACGACCCGGCGAACTTCATACCGACGCAAGGCACATACATCTTCCTCTACGAGAAAGGCGTCCGCAAGGTAACGGTTCAATAAACGATACGAACTAAGGAAAGTCCTTCAGCCGGTGCAGAATGACCGGCAGCACAACGATCTTTGGCGGCTATAATGGCCGCCAAATTTTGTGGTTGCATACGACCTCTACCTACTTCGAAAAGTGTGCCTACTACGGCGCGAACCATATTACGCAGGAAGCGGTCGGCCGTGATGACGAAATAGGCCTCCGTCTCGTTCTCTTGTATCCAACGGGCTTCGCGCACATCGCAGATAGTGGTCTTGACGTCCGTGTGCGTGCGGCAGAATGAAGCAAAATCCTGACAACCCAAGAGACATTGCGCCGCTTGGTTCATAGCCTCAAAATCGAGTCCGGGTGCTACGCGCGTATGCGTGGCGCAGAGGAACGGATCCTTGCGCGTCGTGATGCGGTAGTAATAGGTGCGTTCGCGTGCATCGAAACGCGCGTGCGCATCGTCTGCCACAGGACGGATATCGCTTACGGCAATCGAGGACGGCAAGAGATTATTAAGTCGACCGCTAAGATTAGCAGGCAGGGGTTGGTCAAAATCAAAATGCGCTACCATCTGCTCGGCGTGTACACCGGCATCGGTACGACCGGCAAAGGTCAAAGGCACCGGTTGACGAAGGATCGTAGCGAACGCTGCTTCCAGTTCCGCCTGTACCGTGTTTCCGTTAGGTTGACTCTGCGAACCATGGAAATCCGTACCGAGATAAGAGAAGGTTACGAAGTAACGCATTTTATGTGTAATGTGTAATGTTTAATGTGTAAGGACGGTGTTGATCTCAGGAGAGAGTTTCGCTTTGTACGCGATGAAGGCACCGGAGCCAAGGAGTACCAAGGTGCGGAGCAGACTGTCGAGCCATATGTTAAGGTGCGGCAGGTAGTTCAACCAAACTTGGTTGAGCGCAAACAGCACAATCAGCAACGCCAGTATATACCACCATCGGCGGTCGATGACGCGGATGCGACAAAGCGGTACGACCGTCAATATGATCAGCAGATAATAGATTCCGTACGAAATGAGGTTACTGAGTGCCGCACCGTTCATAGCCAGCGCAGGCACAAGGTAGTTATTGAGCAGCAATGCGCTGACGGTGAGTATCAACGACAACAGCAGACTGAACGCATAGAAACGCGAATAGTTAAGGGCTGTGAAACAGATAGCGAACGTCCCCAAAATCAATTGGCTGACGCCCAGGATAAGGACTACATCTTTCGCCGAAGCGTAGATATGACCGTTAGGCAGAACATGGAAAATAAGGTCGATATTGAACCAGATCAGCAGCAATATAAACCCACCGATAAGCAGCATGTTTCGCGTCACTTGGCAGAGCAGCACCGAACACTCTTCGCGGTTGTTCTCTTTGATGGCGCGCGCGAGTTGCGGCGCAGCAATCGCAGACACAGAGCGATTGGGTACACTGACGAGTACGGCGATATAGGTAGCAATCGCAAAAATACCGGTGCTCTCCAGACCCATCTTGGCGGTAACGAAGAACGAAGAAAGGGTAGGTGCGAGTACCGTGGTGACGGCAGATATAAGCAGGAAACCGGTATAAATCAGGTACCGCTTGACGAGACCTTTATTCTCCCGCAGGAACGTCCAATCGGGGCGAAGATGGATGGGTTTAAGCGAGAAGAAATAACACAGGTTGATGAGTGCTGCAATCCCATAGTTGGCGCAGAGGGCGATGACTAATCCGTCGAGCGACAACACTCCAAACGCATAGAGCAGGTAGATGGTCAGCATTCCGACGCGTACAATCAGTTCCCTTACCGCACGCGGAATCACGATGTGCATCAGTACATTGCAGGTCGATTCGCCGATCGTCTGGTACAGCATGAAAAAGGCGAGCGGCAGCACAAAATAGTAGTACTCGACGAAGAGCGGTGATTTATCGCCAAACCACGCCGCGATAGGCACGCGGCACGCCCAGTAGATGAGTGCGAAAAGCAGGAAACCGATGAACGGTACGACCAATGCCCAGAAGAAGAAACCGTGATCGGATTGCTTGTCCGAGAAATACGGGTAGAAACGGATGATGGAAGATCCGGTACCCAATTGTGCCAGCCCGATGAAAAGTACAGCGGTATCGATAAGCACTCGCGTCAACCCGATTTCCTCGGCTGTGAGGAAACGGGTTAACACGAAGAACGTGGTGACAACGCCTACGGCGATGCCCAGATAGGTCACTATCGTACCACGAATCGATTGCCGGGCTATAATTCCCATTATTTGATCTCTAACAACTCAACGGTGAAGATGAGGGTTGCGTAAGGAGGAATTTGACCACCTGCGCCACGCTCACCGTAACCTAAGTTATACGGGATAAACAGTTTGTATTTGGAGCCGACAGGCATCAGTTGCAGACCTTCCGTCCAACCTTTGATGACGCCGTTGAGTGGGAACTCGATGGGTTCGCCGCGTTGGTAACTGCTGTCGAAAACAGTGCCGTCGATGAGCGTACCTTCGTAGTGCACTTTGACGGTCGAAGCAGCGGTCGGTTTCGGACCTTTACCTTGCGTCAGCACTTCGTACTGCAGACCGCTCTCGGTGGTCTTCACGCCGTCACGCAGTGCGTTCTCTGCCAGGAATTTCTCACCTTCTGCTTTAGCAGCACCGTATTTCTTCTCTGCGATAACCGCTTCTACATACTGACCGGCAGCTTGCATATCGAGTTGCTCGGTGTAACCGTACAGACCGTTGATGAAACCTTGCTTGATGAGGTCGTAGTTGGTCTCCAGACCTTCGATACCCAGCAAACCAACAGGCTCTTGCTCGCGAATCGCGTTACCGATACCTTTAGCCATCGAAACGAGTTGCGGGTTACGTACGTTTTTCTTCATGCCTTTGTTGACGTTGGTAACGAACTCATCGATGCCGTCGCCGGCGCTGTCTTCAGATAGTACATACATCTTGATCTGTGCGCCGTTAAGCAGACCGAATGCATAGTTGAGCGAGTCGTTGTGGCTCTTGAGCTTAACCGTCTTCGCTTTCTTCGGACATTTAGCGGTGATGGGTTTGTCAGCTTTACCTTCTTCTTTTGCCTGATACGCTTTCATGAAGAACTCTTCTGCTGCAGCCGGAGTGATGACGCTGGAGTCCTCGTAGAATGCGTTAACGAGTCCCTGGAAGAAAATCTTCTCGTTGAGCGTCCATGCTTCGTTCTCTGCCAGACCTTTTTTCTCGAACTCTTTGACGGAACCCGCGAACTGCTGTGCGGTCTGAGCGATTTGGCTCAGTTTTTCCTCTTTGTTGGTGTAAGCCAACTCGAGTGCGTCGATGAACTCAGCCACAGCTTCGTCGCTGCTGTCATTCTCCAGATAATAACTCTTGATTTGCAGACCGTTGACAAGACCGATAGCGTAGTTGACGGAATCGGACTCATTGATCAGGGTAGCATCTTGTGCTTTGTAGCTGTTGCCGCAGGAAATCATTGCCAGTGCGGTCAACAAAACGATTGACATTTTTTTCATTGTTGTTGTTGTTTTATTTGATTCCTAATAATTCGACGGTGAAGATGAGAGCTGCGTAAGGAGGAATAGAACCGCCTGCGCCACGCTCGCCGTAAGCCAGTTGGTATGGGATAAAGAATTTGTATTTCGAGCCTACAGACATCAGTTGCAATCCTTCCGTCCAACCTTTGATGACGCCGTTGAGCGGGAACTCAATCGATTCGCCGCGCTTGTAACTGCTATCAAAAATCGTGCCATCGATGAGTGTACCTTCATAGTGCACTTTGACGGTGTCTTTCGCTTTGGGTTTCTGACCGATAGTGGCTTCCAGTACTTCGTACTGCAGACCGCTGGCTGTGGTCTTTACTCCTTCGCGTTTAGCGTTCTCTGCAAGGAATTTCTCGCCTTCCTCTTTGGCTTTCGCAGACACGTTCATAACGAACTCAATGCCTGCTTTGAACTCGTCGTAATTGAGTTCTTTCTCTCCGTATTGCATCAGGTATTGTGCAACCGAAGTTCCTAATTGAAAAGATAAAGAATTTTGATTCATATTATTTGTTGTTTAATATAGCTGCATAGCGGCTGAGGTACTTGCCGAGAATATCGAATTCGATGTTCACGACCGTACCGGGTTGAATATATTTGAAGTTCGTGTTCTCGTAGGTATAAGGAATAATACACACGGACACGTAACCTTTGTTGCCTTTGATGTCGGGTTCGCAGACGGTCAGGCTCACGCCGTTGATGGTCACCGAACCCTTGTCCACGCAGAAATAGCCTCGTTCAATCATCTCGCGGGACGAGTCGTACTCGAAGCGGAAATACCAGCTTCCGTCGGTTTCGCGTGCTTCGATACACACGGCTTTCTGATCCACGTGCCCTTGGACAATATGCCCGTCGAGTCTGCCGCCCATCATCATCGAGCGCTCTACGTTCACGAAATCACCTACCTTGAGATTGTCAAGGTTCGTCAGACGCAAAGTCTCTTGCATCGCGGTGACGGTGTATAGATCGCCGTCTATACGTACGACTGTCAGACACACGCCGTTATGTGCTATCGATTGGTCGATACTCAGCAGTTCGCCGAACGGGTTGCGAAGCGTGAAGTGTTTATTCGTTTGCTCAGTCTCGATCTTAACGACCTGAGCCATTGTTTCTACGATTCCTGAGAACATTTTGTAACGGGAAATCTTTACGGGTTAATACAAACAGATAAATACCGATGAGGCCGGTGCCGATAACCATCAGCAGCCACATATTATGGATATAATAGAGCCGGATCGCATAATAGACAGCCAGCAGACCCAGCGTCAGGGCGGTGTAAGCACCGATGCGCTTGAGGTCGTAAGGGATAGGCGCTTTCTTCTGTCCGATGAAATAGGACAAGAGCATGATCACGAAGTAGCAAACGAGGCTGCTGCCGCACGATGCCCAGTAACCGATAAGCGGTACACCGATGACCTGCAGCACCAACGTGATAACCAATCCGATGAGCGAGAAATACGCACCCCATTTCGTCTCGTCCGTCAACTTATACCAGAAACTGAGGTTGAAATAGATGCCTTGGAAAACATATGTCCAGAGTACGATAGGCACGATCTTCAGCCCCTCCCAGTACGCACTGGAAACGATGTAACGGAAGATATCGAGGTAGAAAATCACGCCCAACAGAATGAGGTATGAGAAGATGATATAGTACTTCATCGCGTCGGCGTAGGCTTCGGTCGAGTTACGGTCTTTATGCTTGGAGAAGACAAACGGTTCGTAAGCATAACGGAACGCCTGCGTGAACATCATCATCACCATCGCAACTTTGAAGCACGCGCCGTAGATACCTAACTGCGCCTGCGCATCCTCATACGGATACAAATACGGGAAAAGGATTCGGTCGAGTGTCTGGTTCATGATGCCGGCTACACCAAGTACCAACAGCGGCAGCGAATAACGCAACATCTCGCGTAATGTAGGCCACGAGAAATGACCTCCCTTCGGCAAACAGAACGGCAGTAAGCACAGCGTCTGAATAGTGGTTGCCAGCACATTGCTGAGGAACACATAGAACACGTCGTTCTTTCCTAATACCACAAGGAACAGCAGGTTAAACGCGATATTGAGCAGCACAAACAGCAGCTTCAGCGCCGCAAACAGAATAGGCCGTTTCTGGTTTCGCAAGTACGCAAACGGGATCGACGCAAAGGCATCGATGGCTACCGTGGCAAACATCATCGCCACGAACTCCGAATGATCCGGGTAACCCAAGACGTTCGCTATCGGGTGCTGGAAAAGGATGACGAGCAACGCGAACAAGGCGCTGGTCGTGAAGATCGTCCAATAGGCGGTCTTGTACACACTCGGCGCATAGTAATCCTCGCGGTTGGCAAAGCGGAAGAAACCCGTTTCCAGACCATAGGTAAGGAGCACCAAAAGCAGCGCCGTCCAAGCGTATATATTCGTCACGATGCCGTAGTCAGCGGTTCGCGCCAACGCATAAGTGTACAGCGGCACCAAGAGGTAATTAAGGAACTTACCGATGATGCTGCTCAGTCCATAGATGGCGGTGTCCTTCGCCAAGGATTTCATTTCACTCATAAATCTTCAATCTTCAATTCCTGCCACGCAAATTACTATTTCTCCTTTCGGCGGGGTTTGTTTGAAATGTGCAATCAGTTCTGCAAACGTCCCTCGTTGCGTCTCTTCGTGTACCTTGCTGATTTCGCGCGACACGCTGGCTTTACGTCCTTCTCCGCACACGGCGGCTAACTGCTCCAGCGTCTTCATGAGGCGGAAAGGTGACTCATAGACGATGAAAGTCTGGTCGAGTTCTGCCAGGTACTGCAAGCGCGTCTGACGGCCTTTCTTCTGCGGTAAGAAGCCTTCGAAATAGAAGTGATTATTGGGTAAACCGCTGTCCACGAGTGCCGGCACAAAAGCCGTAGCACCGGGCAGGCACTGTATCTCGATATCCGCTTCTGCTGCAGCCCTAACCAAGAAGAAGCCCGGGTCACTGATGCCAGGTGTACCGGCGTCGGAGATCAATGCAATGTTCGCACCTGCCTTCAGTCGCTCCACGATGTCTGCCGAAGTCTCGTGTTCATTGAACTTATGATGACTCTTCAGCGGCGTGTGAATATCGAAATGCTGCAGCAATACACCGCTGGTGCGGGTGTCCTCTGCCAAAATCAAATCGACGGATTTGAGCACTTCGATGGCGCGGAACGTGATGTCCTGCAGGTTACCTACCGGTGTCGGAACGATGTATAACATGTTTGATGTCTGATGTTTATCCGAAACGGCGGTGCAGGGTGACGATAAACTGTTGATAACTATTGCTCTCTGTATCCCAATTGAAACGGCTGATGTAATTGAGCGCCTCGTCGAACGAATGCAATTCATTCAGTTCCGCTAACGTGCGTTGCATCAGTTCGGCATTCTGACCGAAGAGTTCGCGTTGGTACAGGAAACGGTCGCCTAACGAAATCGCCAAGCGAATGTCGTCCACGGCTTTGCCGTACATTGCTGCGTGCGGAGAAGTTACTTCTTCCTTTACCGGCTCGGGTTCTGCTACAGGCTCCGGTTCAATAATCGGATCTTCGATAACCGGCTCTTCTACGATAGGCTCCGGCTCCGGCTCTATAACCGGTTCTTCTACTACCGGTTTTTGCTCTACTACCGGCGCTGCGGCTTTCTGCTGCTGGGCCTCTTTGAGGATATCCATCATCCGTGCGATGCGCTCACCGATAGCTACCAACTTCGCTTCATTGGACAGCAGTTTCTCTGCATTCGCTTGCAGCTTCGCTTCGGCAGCAGCTTGTGCCTGCTCCAAAGCGGCAAGGCGTGTTTCGTTCTCCGCAATTCGTGCTTCGAGCGATTCAAAATATTTGATTACTTCTTCCATCATTTTGTTGCGTCTTCGAGTTTATTCATGATTGCGAACATAAAGATTGCAGCTACGAGGCACACACCGATGAATACGCTCCAAACGAGCCACAACGGCAGGTTGCCCCAGAGGAAACCACCTACGGAAACGAGGAAGTTACCGAGTGCGGTAGCTACGAACCAACCACCCATCATCATACCTTTGTATTTGGGCGGTGCCACTTTGCTGACGAACGATATTCCCATCGGGCTGAGCAGTAACTCACCAAAGGTGAGCACCAAGTACGTACTAATCAGTACGTTCGCGTTCACCATCATCGGGTTCTCGCCTGCTTCCAATGCTGCCTCTTGTGCATTCGGCGTCAACAGACCGATCGAGCAGAAGGCCATCACGCCGTAAGCGGCAGCGGCAACCAACATACCATATGCGATCTTACGCGGCGCACTCGGTTCTTTGCCTTTCTTCGCCAACGCACCGAAGATAGCCATGCTAACCGGCGTCAAAGCCACTACATAGAAGGGGTTGAACTGCTGGAAGATAGGTGCGGAAATACCCATCGACAGCGGGTGGTGGAAATACTGATAAGCCAAAAGAACCGCCATCGTTGCACCCACGCAGGACCAGATCGTTTTGGCTTTGGTGGTCCCTTCGCCGAACACACCGAAGAGCGCATAAACGAGCACCGCTACCATCACAAGATTCCAGATATTAAACGCCATCGTCTGCACACCGGTGATCACCGGATTGACGAACTTATCGGCGAAATAGGTAAGCGTCAGACCGTTCTGGTGGAACGCCATCCAGAAGAAGAGTACCACAGCGAACACGAGGCACAGCGCCACGATACGTTTTTTCGTCTGCTCCGGACTCAACTCTTCTACTTTCTGACCACTCGCTGCAGCCTGCTTAGCCGTGTTCTCCACGTGCTTGAACCAAGGACGGCAGATATAATAAATCACGATACTCAGTACCAGCGAAGCGCAAGCTACCGCGAACGCAAAGTGATAACTGTCGTTCACGCTCACGCCAAGCGACGTGTGTGCCCACTCCATGATTTTCACAGCCGCCGTAGGTGCGAACATCGCGCCTAAGTTAATCGCCATATAGAAAAGCGAGAAAGCCGCGTCACGACGGTCCGCATACTGCGGGTCATCGTACAGATTACCGACCATCACTTGCAGGTTGCCTTTGAACAAACCGGTACCGAAACTGATCAGTACCAGCGCTCCGATCATGCCGGTCATAGCGAGAGCGGTACTGCCATATTCCACGCCGCCCAACGGAATAGCGAGCAGCACATAACCGAGGAACATGATGAAAATACCAATCGTCACGCACTTACCGTACCCGATTTTGTCGGCGATGATACCACCGATGAGCGGTAAGAAATAGACGAATGCAAGGAAAGTGGAGTAGATAGCGCCTGCTGCACCGGCAGACAGACCGAAATTAGCGCGCAAGAAAAGCGCGAAAACGGCTAACATTGTGTAGTAGCCGAATCGCTCGCCTGTGTTGGCTAAAGCGAGGGCAAAAAGCCCTTTGGGTTGATTCTTAAACATAATTATTTTGGTTTTAATTTTAATTTTCGGTATTCCTGTATACCGTTATTCCGGTATCTCGATAATCTCGCACCTGATGGTGTCCCCGTTAATCGGGGAAATCCTAGACGGAAGGGGTAAAAACCTCTGTCCAATTATGTGTGTCGGGGCTTCTGCCGAATTGGATGTCCCGCAGCGCGTGGTAGAGTTCACTCAGTACCGGTCCGGGTTCATCGCTCAGATGATAGATCTTGTTCTTCTCCGGGTCAATCACTTTGTCAATCGGCGAGATCACACACGCGGTGCCGCAGGCTGCGGCTTCACTCATCTGCTCCAATTCTTCCAACCGTATATGCCTGCGCGTCACTTTCAAACCTCTCTCCCGCGCCAGCATCATCAGACTGTCATTCGTGATGCTCGGCAAAATAGCACTACTCCGCGGCGTGAGGTATTCGTACTCGCCGAATGGCTGGCTGTCCCCGGCGACTCGCCGGATTCCGATAAAATTGGCTGCGGAACACTCGTCTATATACCGATGGTATTTGGCGTCCAGGAACACACAATCCATGTTCTGCGCGTGCGCCGGTTCGGTAGCGCGGAACGATGAAGCGTAGTTACCACCCACCTTAAATTGTCCGGTGCCGAACGGCGCCGCACGGTCCACATGACGGTTGACGATGAAGGTCGTGCAGTGGAATTTACCCGGGTAATACGGACCGATGGGCGAAGGAATGACGATGAACTCAAAGTCATGACCCGGACCTACACCCAAACGCGGCGTTGTTCCAATTAGCAGCGGTCGGAAATAAAGCGTGGCACCTGTTCCGTAAGGCGGCACCAGGTCGATGTTCTTCTCCAGCGCCAAGTGTATCGCGCGTCCGAACAACTCTTCGGGCACCGGTGCCATATATAGGCCTTCCGCACTCCGCGCCATTCGCTTCGCATTCTCGCGCCAACGGAAGATACGAATCTTGCCGTCCACACCGCGGAACGCTTTCAAACCCTCGAACGCTTCCTGCCCGTATTGCAGACAAGTAGCCGACACGTGCAGATGAAGGAACTTATCCTTCGTCGCGTAAGGCTCTTCCCAAGCGCCGTCATGATACCCTGCCCGAACGATGTATTCAGGCTCGGTATAATGAAATCCTAACTTACCCCAATCTATATTCTGTCTCATTTCCAAACTCAAAAAGTTCGTCTAATATACTTCTTCCGTCGCCAAACCAACGGTTCAATTCTTCTCCTCTCCAATCATTCGTTGCCTTGTATGCAAAGCCTTCCACGTGTTTCGGACTATTCAGCAGCAGCTGCATAATGGTCTGATGAAGTTCGTTGTTCAAATCCCATAGAAACGTATATTGCTTCTCGTAGAAAGGCTTAAAAAACGCTGCATAGTAGTCAAAGAACGGTGTGTGCTTGTAGGCCGAAACCAAACTGATCCAGTGTTGGTGTTGCCAGCGCGTCTGATAACTGATCTGTATGTCGCGTGTCAACTGCTTATGTTCCACTTTCTTCACCGGCACACTCAGCGTCAGTACGCCGTCCGGACCGGTGATGAGGCAACGATTCCTGCACGTCTGCTTCTCGAAGCTCTCCAAGCCTTCTATCTCCACAGCCTCGGGATCAGTCAGATACGCTCTGTACCACTCCTTCGGCGCCAAATATGCGATAGGCAGCGTCATCGTCCTGTAGCTTTGCGACCCAAGCGGTTCCAACGAATCGAATGGTTATCTTTATCCACGCTCAGCCATATGAACACCGGTCGTCCGACGATGTGGTCCTCGGGCACAAAACCCCAGTAACGGCTGTCGGCGCTATTGTGACGGTTGTCGCCCATCATCCAGTAGTAATCCATCTTGAATTCGTATTCCTCGCCGACCGCAATCGGTTGGAACTCATAAGCATCTGCGATGCGTTTGTAGATCCAATAGTTCTCGTTGGTGATCAGGATGCGGTCGCCTTTGCGCGGGATATAGATCGGACCGAAGTTATCCCGTGTCCAGTTGTTGTGCCCCAGCGGATAGACGTCGCCGCCACGCGTTTCGGGCTCCAGTTCGATAGCCTCCACGTGCGGGTTGCGCTCCAGCTCCGCCTTCATCGCTGCCGTCAACGGAAAATGCCACGTGTTCGCATCCACTTGCGCGCGGTCTGCCACGCTGATACCCAATTTCTCCAAATACTTCGCGCTGAAAAGATGTCCGTCCGTCAATACAAAATAATTGAGTTGCAATCCTTCCCGCTCCGGCTCGCGTTCGCCGTTGACATAAACGACATTGTCGATGATTCTCAGACTGTCTCCCGGTTCGCCTACGCAACGCTTCACATAGTTCTCGCGGCGGTCCACCGGTCGCGTCACAATATCTCCGAACACATCCTTGCGCGAACGAACAACGTGCTCGCCGTAGTAATGGCATAGGCTGTAGTAATCGGGGTTCTGCATCTTCTCGCAAACCGTGTCGCCGGCAGGGAAGTTAAACACCACGATGTCGCCCTTACGCGGACTCGTCCAACCCGCCAAACGCTTGTAATTCCAATGCGGGCGGTCGATGTAACTCTTACCGCCACCAAGCCACGCCGGCATCGTGTGTTGCACCAGCGGCATTGACAACGGCGTCTGCGGCACACGTGCGCCGTAAGCCATCTTGCTTACGTACAGGAAATCACCCACGCGCAGACTCTTCTCCAAACTGGAACTCGGAATCTGATAATTCTGGAAGATGTACAGGTTGATGAAGTAAACCGCCACTAACGCAAACACGATTGCGTCCACCCAACTGCACACGGTGTACAGCGCCGGCTTGGTGTCTTTGTATTTGCGCCACCAGCTATAGTTGATATACTTCGTCGTGAACGCGTCGATGATGACGGGCAGCAACACAAGCCAACCGAGGCTTGCCCAATCGCCCCATGCAACCCAAATCACGAACGCGATATATACTGCGCTCCAAATCCCCGCGCGGATCCATCCTCCCCGCGTCACTTCGTTTAATCTATCTTGCAAACTTTTCATGCTTAATTCTATATTCTTAATTCTTTTCTCGCTTGCGCTTGAACGATTATTTCTTAATTTGCTCCGCAGCCAGCACGGCGCCGAGTGCAAAGCCTCTGCGACCTTTAGCAATATGCGTAATGATGATCGTATCTTCCTCGCTGTCCCATTTCACCTCATGCGTCCCGGGCACTTCGCCCTCACGAATCGATTCGATGGGCACATCATTAAGCACGGAGGATTGCCTGTGGCCATCCGAATCGAGCAAGTCACCATTGAGCGGCTTTGCCGCGCTCATTATATCATTAGCCAAGGTCTTCGCCGTCCCGCTGGGCTTATCCAACTTGTGTATATGGTGCGTTTCCGTGATAGACGGCGTGTACTGCGGCTGCTCACTCATCGCTGCGGCTAATTGCTTGTTCAACTCAAAGAATATATTCACGCCCACCGAGAAATTGCTGCTCCACACCAACATCGTCTTTCCCTTCTCGTCCGCAATGATAGTTTTGTTACCCTGCCTTCTTAATTCTAAATTCTTAATTCTTTTCTCGCTTGCGCTTGAACGATTATTTCTCAATGCCTCCGCATCCCATCCTGTTGTTCCGCACACCACAGGCACACCTTGCGCCCACGCGCGTAAAATGTTATCCTTCGCCGTCGCCGGAGTCGTAAACTCAATCGCTACCTCCGCGCCGTTCAAATCGAACGCATCGTTCGCATCAATCCGAGCCACAATCTCGTGACCTCTACTCAGGGCAATTTCCTCTATCATATGCCCCATTTTCCCATAACCGATAAGCGCAATTCTCATAATATACCAAAAACGGGCGCAAAGGTACAACTTTTTTTTGGATTATGCAAGGATTTGTATAATTTTATACAAAATTGTGCGAAAAAAATGGTTTATTCACTCTAAAGATGTTCTATATTGAGGTATAGTTCGTTTGTTATTATATATATACTATGTATATATAGTGTATGTATGCTGTTTTTTGGTTATCCTGTGGTTATCCTATGGTTATATTATGGTTATCCTATGGTGAGGGTTGCAGGTTGGCAGTATAATGTCTGCATGCGGTACCGAAGGTTTGTCGGAAGTGGGTATTTGGACACAACAAAAACGCACCCGAAGATGCGTTTTCGTTGTGAGAGGTTACCTATTACCTATTGCCTATTAACTTACTGCACTTGTACTCCTTGTACATTATAGGTCTTGCCGTCGCGCTCGATGAGGAGTTGGCCGTTGACGATACGCTTGATCACGAACTGGTCAGCGGTAGTGTTAATGACGGCGGTCGGTGCGCCTTTGGGCTTAATGGTAATACCTTTAAGCGTTGCGCTTGGAGTAGCTTTCTTATCGGCCTTAACGCGTCTTGGAGAAGGCGAACCGCCAGTCTCACGCAGATAGATGATTACGCGTGTTTGTCCGGAAACGTTATAATCAACTTCGACCGAACCATCGGGATTAGGTTGTGTTACGCTTTGCGCGTCTTCATTTCCTACTTTGACTTCGAGTGAATAGCCGGCTTCTGTCTTGCAAGCGATATCCAATGTTCCTTCGCCGGTAGGTACATCCATGATGAGAGTACCTGGCATTTTTTCTGCCCATTCAGCTGAACCCGGAGTAATGGAATTGAGGGATTTATCTACACTATCGGCAGTGAAGGTAGAGGTGATTTCCAGTTCTCGGGAGGTTTCATTAAACTGATTGTCTTTGTTCTCGCTGAAGACGATTCGTTCGTTATCTTCCGGCGACTCATCTTTGAATGAAACGTCACGCACCGAGTCGTTAGAAATAGGTAGAGGCACTTTACCGATTTCTACCAGTTTAGCTGCTTTTTCTCCCTTCCAGAAAGCATGTTTGTCTTTATCCCAATAAACGCCGTATGTTAAAATGTCAATACCTCCTCGGCCACCTTCACCTTTTGTGAATCCGGTGCACATAACTGCTTGACCGCTTTCATTCAACGACTGCGCAAAAACGTGTCCGTATTTGGTGACGTTGAAATCCCCGCACATAACGGCGAATTGTGAACCGTAAGTATAGAACAATGCTTCGTGCATCTTCAGTCCGGCTGTCCATACGGCAATCGCATCAGACGAAGCATCTGCACGCAGGATAAGTGTGTCTTTTTTACTTTGACTGCGGATATAAACACCACTGGAAGGTGCATAGATACATTTCTCGGCACCGACAATAGAACTATTAGCCGTAAGCATAACGGTTAGCATGCCAAGTTCCTCTTTAATGACACCGTTCTTAATATCATCGCTCATGCCACTTACATCAACGTTCCAGCCGTTCAGATAGAGGAAACGGTTGCCCACGTTGAAGCTTACCTTTCCGTCCTCGAGAATATCATCAGCATTGAGACTCGTTACTTTTACACCGAGCACGGTCAAGCCAAGAGTCGTCACATGAAGCGAATAGGATACCGTCACATATGCATAGGTCGGATCGTCCGGATCCGTTTTAGCGCTAATGACTGTAGCACCCGTCTTATGAAGTGTGATTGCACTTCCATCCGCGGTTACTACTGCTACCGACGGATCACTGGATTCCCAAGTCTTGATTGACACACCCAACGGGTTATTTATAGCCTGCGGTGTAAACGGCAACTCTAATTCATTATATACATCTTCTTCTGCAAAAGAAAGTTTCGGGTCTTTCTTAAGGACGGTCAAACAGTATGCCTCATCAGCCGCATAATAATCATCATCTTCGTCAAACGCAGCATGGATCCAAGTTTGTCCCGATGCATGTGTGGTAATCTCGCCTGTGGATGCGTTAACAGAAGCTATGCTCGGTTGACTCGACCACCAACGGATAGGTGAAACGCTCGGCCGCAAAGTAGGTGTTTGCGCAGGAATGACTTTTCCTAAGGTGTCGGAAACTTGGTTCTGTGGGAAACTGATAGAAACAGTCATCTTGGTTTTCTCCACTTTGAGCACATACGAAGCCGAACCGCCGTCCCAGTTGTCATTACCTGCCCAAGTAGCGGTGATAGTTGTCTCGCCAATGGTGCCGGTAGGTTGAACTGCACCGCCGCGTGCAGAAATAGTGGCTACATCCGTGTTGGAGGAAGTAACTTTACATACATCTGCGCCAAGGTTCGATGTTATCATCTCCGGGAAACCGGTTGTGGTCGTGGTCGTATAGACCTTGGTGTCCAAATGGAAAATAGCCGTTCTGCGTGCTTCCGTAGTCGTCTTATACTCAGATACAGGATCGCCTTTTTCGGGGTCTGAATAATAGATATTCGGCGTTCCTTTTGCAACCGTATAATGAATGGTATGGTTTGTTTGACATAAGCCAGACATACCGCCTCCGCCAGCGTCACCGCCACCACCGGAAGCACCGCCACCACCTTCACCTCCACCGGAGAACCAACTCTCGGTATAAGTGACGGTAGCCTCTCCTACGCCAACGAAGAACACAGCATCATAACCGCCTTGGTTATATACTTTTACAACATCCGGATTGGAGGTCGCTAAATTGCTAATCTGGCTATACGTGTGTGTCGTGGCTGTGCCCCAACCGCCAACAGTAACATTGGCATTTATTTCCAGTGCTGTGCGATCAGCAGATTGACCGGGGAAGAGATCTTTCGTGAATTCACAATCCGCGTTGATAGTTTGCGGGATGAGCATGAGCGCTACCAGCGCTACGCTGGAGAAAAATGTACACTTTTTCATACGCATTAGTATTTTAAGGGTGAATAATAAGTTGCGTAAAAACCTTTGCGGCGGCAAAGGTACAACAAAAAATCCAAATATGCAAATATATTTGGACTTTTATTGAAAAAAAGTGTACAATGAGCGATTTTATAGCTGCTCAAGGAGCGAATCGGTCAGTTCGGGGATAGGTGTTTTGCCGTCATTATTGAGATAGATGACGGGTGTGATGGGATAGACGGCACCGGCGATCTTACGCATGATCGATTGCGCTTTGTAGCGCAGACGCGAGAGGGACGGTGCATCTTCTGCCGGCAAGCGGAACGAGGTCTGTCGGTTCATGCGCGCTTTGATAGTGGAGATGTTCTCCGGTGTGGATTCACCGTTGTAGTCGCGCTTGATTGTTCGTTTGATACGCACATTGTCGGGGGCGCAGACGATGGCGATCTTATCGCACATGCGGTCTAATCCTGACTCAAACAGGATAGCCGATTCGACGAAGAGCGTGTCGTAATGTTCGTTGAACAACCGAATCTCGTGCTTGAGAATAGGGTGAATAATGGCATTCAGATGTCGCAGGATGTCGGGGTCGGCGAACGCTCGTTTGGCTACATAGGCCGTGTTATAGACAATACGCGGAGCGAGTCCTTCGCGTTCGATCGTGGTGTAGGCTTCTTCGCCGAGAAGATGCGTGATAGACGAGCGCACGACGCGTTCTTCGGTCGCAATGCGTTTGGCTTCGCGGTCACAATCATAAACCTGATAGCCGCGTTTCGTGAGTTCTTTGGCGATAGTGCTTTTTCCGCTACCTATGCCGCCTGTGATACCTATTATCATAGTGTATAAAAGTTTATTGTGCTGCGCACGTTTAGAGGTTTAGAATTGGAAGTATATAAAGGGTTGCATATCTGCTGTGACGAACTGATAAATGATGAGTATAGCGAGGGCTACTGCGCACACGATAGCCCAGATAGGTAAAGCGCTGAAAGCCAGGCGGTAACGGCGTTTCCAGTTGGTGGGAATCCAATGGATCAACATGCCTGCGCAGAACATCGCTACGACCCATCGGTACTCCCAAAGGAAATCCGGAATGATAGCGTTCGACCACGCGCCGCCGATCTGGTTAACCATATTCTTCGCCGTCGCCCACGCTACTTCGTTCGCGGTAGCCGGGTCAAGGTTACTGCTGGAGCGGAAGAAAAGACGGGTGAAGGTGATGAAGGTGAAGGTCTGGAGAATCGCCCACACTTTGCCTAAAGCCTGAGTCACTTTGTTCTCGATTCCTTCGCACAACCAATAAACGTATCGCACGGCTGTAACAAGCCATATGATAGCTGCCCAGACGGCGAAGAGTCGCCAGACGGGTAAGCCCCATACATAGTCTGCGAGGCACAACAAACCCGTGAGCAGCGTTATCGAAGCAAAGCGAATATGCCAGCTCATCTCCCGCCAGATCTTCTCCACAATCATTCCGATGCCGTTGATGCCGCCCCAGATGATGAAGTTCCAACTCGCGCCGTGCCATAAACCACCCAAGACCTGCGTGATGAACGAGTTAAGGTTGGAGTAGAAGAGTTTGAGGTGATTCGTGTCCTTCAGCAGTCGTGGCACCAGAACCATACTGACGATCAACACGGCGTAGGGGATCATGATGCCGAGCCACCAGCCGGTGAGGGATGCTGATACCAGGGCGATGACCGTAACCCAGAAATAGGTGCCGAAACCAATGCTGCGGTTACCGCCTAAGGGGATGTAGAGATAGGTCTTCAGCCACCGACCCAAGGACATGTGCCAACGCCGCCAGAACTCCTGCGGGTTCTGCGACTTATACGGCGAGTTGAAGTTCATCGGCAGATAGAAACCCATCAGCATCGCGACACCGATCGCTATATCCGTGTAACCTGAGAAGTCGGCATATACTTGCAGCGAGTAGGCGAAGAGGGCAAACAGGTTC
>JAILMN010000037.1 GCA_024692565.1 Paludibacteraceae bacterium | reverse complement strand
CACGCGTTCACCATCCTCCAATAATTCCAACAATAAGTTTCTTTGCATATATGGTTATTTTGTTTCACGCTGCAAAATTACAACAATTATTTGATATACGCAAATATTTTTGCAATTATTTTTACTTTTATGGTGATTTTTCGCAAAATACGTGATAATGCTATTTTATAGGGCATAAAAAACGCCGGATTGACCGGCGTTTTCATTACGAAATGCGTGGGAAATAGGGTTTATGCAAATGCTATACACGCTTGACCTATTTTGTGAATACCTGCCACGATACGCTGACGCTGGAGCGGTTTGGGTTCGCTAACGGCATTCGCGTAATGGGACAGTTGCGCATGTTTGATACCCGTAGCTCGACTAAGAGCAGCCAGCGTGATATAAGACTGCACCTCATGCAAGAGCGCACTCATACGAGGCTCCACATCCAAGGTGTATGCACCCTCTGCTGCCCATTTAGGCATTTGGTCTCCATCGGCTATACATTCCTCAATATGGAATTGCAGCGCCTCTTGGATTTTTTGCTCCAATTCTTCACGCGTTTTTGCCGTCACGACGATAGACGTCGCATGAATGCGATGATCAATGATGTATGCGGCATAGTTTTTTCCGCACCAATCTACGAAAACTTTTATCGTTTTCATTCGAAATTCGATTAAAAATCGCTGCAAAGATAGTATTATTTTTGATACTATGCAAATTTTTTGTCAAAAAAGTTCAAAAAAAATGATTTTTTTCGCAAAATACGTGATAATGCTATTTTTATAGGGCACAAAAAACGCCGGATAGACCGGCGTTAGTTGGACGAAAAGTATTATTACTTTGGGGACATCCCATGAATCATATAATGTTGTAGTGTGCCAATATATATAAAAGAAAAGGAATAACGATAACATTATTGAATATAAATAAAGTTACAAGAAAGCCTCTTCTTGTTCTTTGTTGGGGATTTTCGCAATCCCAGCGTTCTTCAAATTCTTTTATATTTATTGGATTTTGGTATCTTTTCCAAATGGGTGATTGCACAGCGACAAGAATGACCATGAATATCATCCAACCAACTGAATATCGTTGAATGTGTATATTATACATTCGGAATATAGGTGCCAAAATCCCAACGATAGGCATTAAAATAGTAATAAAACTAAAAATATATGGCGCGCCATCTGAAACAATCATTTTTGGATGTGCCAGTACAAATTTGTGTATTCTATAAAAGATATAGTCATAAATATAAAGAATATGTTTCATTTTAATTATTTAATTGTTCCCCAATAATTATTTACTTTGTCCCCTAACGATTCTCCAGTAAGGGCTAAAGAACCAATATCCACAAGGCCATACACTATCGGAATCCATTCACAGCCAGGCACAAACGCAAAAACTGCCACTGCTATATTAACTATATTAGATGGTTTTACTTCTCCATCAACAGCAACTTCTAATACGTCAAAAGCAATGGACACTCCTGATAGCCTTTTAACCATATTTTTAGCAGGTATTATCGCCTTGATTGCTCTTTGGTAACTACGATTATATACATATCGCTGTGGGCCTAAACGCTGATATTGAAAATACATCTGTCCGTTCTTGCCAATCCACCAATAGTCATTACATTTTACCGAGGAACCAAAATCTAATAAAGTATTGGAACTATTCACCATATTTTGCGCCATGTCAACCGCTCTCTGAAAACCATTAGGCATCCTCCCGAGACAAGGAACATCTTTTGGAAGACAAGCATAACTTTCCATGCAGGCACTAAAATTCAAGACTCCTCCCGCCCCTATTATGTCTAACAGATTTAATCCTGTTTTGTGAGTCCCTATGACTTGTAAACCCGTTCGATCTCCTCCAATTTCCCAATCCTCTCCCCAATATACATAAACACAGCGATCATCTGACTCCAAATCCCAATCTAATATATGTCCGGTATATCCATCATACACTATATACTGACATATATCATTGCTATGACTAAATCCGGTCATGCCTCCCAACCCCATCCAGTCGATGGCATTGACGAAACGGTTTCCGGCGTATGAATACGGAGATTGCCAAGGCGTTTGTTCCGCAAGAGGATCAATAGACGTAAAGCGTCCTATTGGCGCATAATACCCCCGAAAACCATAGTCGTAAGTATTCAAACCGTGGGCCTCGACGAACTCTTTGCCGTTATATAGATACGGCTGCTTGTCTCTGTTCGCACTCTGCGCCATAGGGACACCTGACGCATAGTATAACGTAGACTGGATAGTAGTGTCTGCAATGGAATTTACTACAGCACACACATTACCGAGATGGTCTTTGATAAAGTGGTAATAGGTACTATCCGTATAATAGCCGATGGCATTATGAATGCGCATGGTGGTATCAATTGGAGTATATAATCTTTCTATGTTTCCTGCATACTCCTTGATGCTATACCATGCGGTATCTATATCAAATGCATAATGTGCAATCTCGTGTTGGGGAGAAGATGCTGTTTCGGGAACGGTATAACTAATGGATTTATATTTATGTCCGGCTGCGTCATACAGATTGATTATTTGGCAACCGTTCATAAACTGAATTGTATCCGGCAAGTTGAGAATGTTATAGCGGATAGCACTGATGTCCCTATCTGCGTCATAGATGACATTGCCGTTCGCATCATAACGCATCGTAGTATCTGTTTGTACAGGCGCGTTATGGTACTCAACCACCTCATATTGGTCTGCATCTTGTCCATTATCTATGATAGATAGCAACTGATTGCCCTCATTGCCATAGGAATAGTTCAAATCGTCTATTTTGCGATAGTCATTGAAACGTTTAAGTGAAAGGATATTACCTGCCGGATCGTAGGTAAACTGCTCGCTGAACATCGAGCCGTATTCCGTCAAACGATTGGATGATGTCAAGCGATTCAGTTGGTCGTATTGATACGTGAAGGTATATGCTGTATCTTGCTGCGCGATACGCGCTGCTGCTATATTGCCATTATAGCAAGCCGTAGCTGTCAGCGGGAGGCTGTCCACATAGTATAACCTCTCGGAGAAATGTTTGTTGCGTGTCTCGGTCAGCATATTGCGCATGTCATATGCATACTTAATAATATCTCTATTTTCATGCAACAAAAATTGTACCAAACGACCTATGCTGTCATAAGAAAATTCTGAAATTTTAATTTCTGCATCATTATTGAGCTGATAATGGCTGGCTTTTGCTCTTCCGGCATGGTCATATTCATATCGATAGTGCTCGTTTATGGAAACCGTATCCATGCTTTGCACGATAGATTGCTGAGCGATGGAACCGTCAAACAGATATGCCACGCTTCCTGTTGTTATACCGCCATTATGATTCGTGCTGCGGTTTTGGACAATACGTCCTTTAGCATCATAATACAGCGCAGTAACCGTATAACCGTTCTCCGACAGATTATAGACACGATTACCCGTGAGTAAACCGATAGCGTTCCCATAAGGTTGGTCATAACCGGAGTTCTGCACAAACGAGAGGTCGTCCGTTAATGCGTTTAAGAAATCATAGTTGTCATAATAACTTACGGTTAGCGGACGCGGATTGCTACCGTACTGCGCGACATAGCAAGTGTCGGCGAAAGCACTTATCAGTTGTGCATGGCTTTGCGAAGCGGTAATCTCTGTTGTAGACAGGTTGCGTCCGAGAGAGTCATAGGTACACATTGTCCATTTGTCTGCCGCACGTTGATTTCCATCTTGCCGGAGTACTAATTTCCCTAATTTGTCATATACCATCAACTGCGGCTCGCATCCCGGCAGGCGCTTGTATATCATGTTACCTCTATTATCATAGATATAACTATATGCAATTGACTTGAGCGTCGCATTATTTATAGAATAGTTCCCATTTGCAAGTTTTGAGGAAGGAAGATTAGGTAATACAAAGCGTAATCGTCCCAATTCATCATATACATAGTAGGTGCGATTGGTATGATGATCTTCCGCGATTTTGCGCCCCTGCTTGTCCGTATAAACCGCTACTGCTTTCCCGTCCTCATCCGCAGAAATAGTCTTATACAAGGTAGCTGCGTCATAATAAGAACCTGATGTTTGCAGCGAACTATCACTGCTCATCTTGTAGATGCGTACTTGGTCATTGCTGCTATTGAAACTATAGATGGTTGTCTGGCTGCGTCCCTCGTATGTACTTCCCGGACGGGTTTGAGAGAGGGGGCGATGTTGTGCAGAGTTCTCATAGTGAACTTCTGAAAAAGGCCGACTATCTGCATAATCAGTTCTGGCTTGTGTCTTCAGTTCGTCCAAATCGACCATTTGCCCGTCCGTTTTCATTGCAACAGGCAACCATTTCCGCACAATCTTACGTTTTCCGAGATAGTCAACTGTCGTTACCCAATCATTATTTCCTGGAGTCATTCCTATTGCAATACTCTCTTTTGAGCGTCCTATGCCATCTATATATTGAATGCCTGTGGTCACTTGCAATTCTCCACATACGGCAGGTTGCCCGTTATGCATATCAATACGCGCAACCGGCTCACGCGGAGTGATAGTTACAACATAATTTTCTCCGGATGGTAATGCATGGCCGCCCAAGATATAATTTTCATAATAGGTGGGATAAGGCAACATGGACACTCCAAATGAAACGGTCGTCGTTTCCCATTGACTTGAGCCCGAAATAACTTTCCCTTCGGCATCAAATTCAACCCATGTACGGTGCAGGCTGACGCATGAGTCACCACTTAGGCTGTCCCGATTGAATGCAACGAGGGGATGCGAACTGCTTGCTGAGCCGGTGCCATCATAATGCATCTGATCCACTGTATCGTTCTGTGCATTGCAAAGCGTAAGCGTTTCTCCACTATTAACCAATATGATTTTATTCTGATACCTAATAGTCTGGTTCGTATTGACTAACTGATGATATAAATCGGAGAGTTGGAAGGTGTTGTTTTGACCTCGCCGACATGCCAAGACAAAATACTGTCCTGCCAAAATGCTATCTTGTGACGTAAAATTCCACACTTCAGAAGAGCCATCACCTGTTAGTCGCCATCCAGATAAATAAACCGTGCTTACGCCTGCATTGTACAGTTCTATAAACTCTCCATTATAGGCATTTTGTTGATTTCCTTGCTCTGTAAGCGGTGTGTCATACATTACCTGATTGATGATAATATAATTTTCCGCCGACATGTGTGTCGGGCAAATCAATATAAGCCACACAAAGTATAATAAGCGATTCGTTTTCATAATCATTCGGTTTTAGTGTGATAATGATATGCATTTAAGATTTGCTTTTGTCCATTCTCTATGACATATTCTTCTACAAGCCTTCCGACTGCGTCGTATGAATAATATGTGGTTATACCTCTCGGATTAGTAACGGATGTTATCCCTACGTAAGGCTTATAGGTATATGTATAGGTTTGATTTCCTGTTGTTTTAGAAATCGGATATAATCCGTCCCATACATATCTCGTTTCCATTTCGCCGTATGGTTTAATTGAGATGAGACGGTTCTTCAGATCAAAATGATAGGAACACACCCGTTGATAGCGAGGGTCTATCGGAACTTCATGATTGGACAAGTCAAATGGCTGGTAGTCGGAAATAGGTTCCGATAAAGATAGGGATAATTTACTAGATAAGTACGGCACAAAGTGATTCGCTCCATGAAAGGAATAAGCATTGTTGCTATAAAGTTCAATTTCTCCACCGGTAACGTAGTCCATATCATTATCCGTATAACCGGAAATGGTTTCAATTGGGCGACCTATACGATGAGTCCGACATAGTTGGAAGATAGGATATGGGAAGCTCGCGTGCAAATCATCCGGATAAGTAAACTTAACAAACTGTGGAATTCCACGGCTGTCGGTTGTCCGTACTTCTTTTTTCCGCAGTTTCTTATCATATGTCATATTCTGCACCGTCTCCATATATTGACCACCGGCATCGTATTCTCGCGTTATCGTTTTTTCTACCACATCCGGACATACGAAAAGTTTACGAGCCACATGTGCGGAATATTTAGACAAGCAAACTATAGTGTCCGTACATCTCAAGGAGTTAGCGGAAAAAGCTTGAGGTCCAAATGCACTTTCCTTTACACCGTTGTATTCAAATTGAATAGATTTGGCTAATGTGTTTCCGTTGTATTGTTCGGTTCTCAACAATTTACCCGGGGCGATGAACCATCCGTCACAAGTGAGCGAACCAGAACACACTTCGGTGGTGTCGTTGTAATTTTCTACGCTATCGTTGCGATGAATCAGACTATTATTCAAAGACGAATATGAATTGCGCCCCGTATAGAATGTGTATGCGGTTTTGTAACTATCCGTTCCGATGGTAGTATGCTGCTCCACATAGGAATAACCAATGTGCGAATCCATCATGCTATAGTTGTACGGGTTCACTACAGGTAGTACCGTATCGGGATAGTAAACATTATATATATTGTAATAGATACCGGAAGAATTATTGGTTCCTTGCTTGTTGTACGAGAATGTTTTTGTCTCTACCAGCGTGCTGTCATCCGAAAACGTTTCTATTTTTTCTATGCGGGCACCCCCTATCGTTTGGTTGGCATTGGATTGCGTATATAGTTCCACATTTTTTGTACCTACAGCGCGGAAACGTCTTTCTTCTCCATATTGGTGTGCTCCGTAGGTAAATTTCACTTTTCCGCCGGTCGGCAAAGAGACTTCACTCAACATGCCCTGCAAAGAAGAACTTCTCCAAAAGCTCATTCGGTCAACCATCTCTTTATAATTTTCGTCATGCATCACATATAAGCTAGGATATTTGAACTGATAATACGCCCATGGATTATTTACAGGAGACGAATGGAATTCGAAATTATTATATTGCATGGTATATCTCCCAACTCCCGAGATGGTAACTTGCCGTAAATAGCGCCAATATGAGCCATAATTCGGACTTCCATAAACCGGTCGAACCATATCATTGGAACGGTATTGATAATTTAGATATGCTTTGCGGAGCACAGTATTATTATGCGTAACAATGATCGAATCCAACTGTGAATGATTCTTGCAGTTTGTGAAAATATCATAATTATACTTTTTCTGTGATGCTTGGGAAGAATAAAAACACACTGTCAAAGGTACAGAGTCAGAGGTGTTAATGGACTGTAGCAGACAACTTTTATGTAACGAATGTATGATATGCGTAGAGTCGTCATAACTTGTTTTTTCCGTCCAATCATAATCTGTAATAAAAGAGTAAAGGCTATTGGGAATGTTATTTTGGGGGATACCTTTCGAATGATTAAACAATAGTTTACGGCCATTGGGAGCAGTAATTTCCGTTAGATGCCATGCTGTAATTACCGGCACGGGTTGATCAACCGTATTATTTTTAGTTACAAAGAACGAGTACTCCATTGACTCGCGAGAGCCGCCAAACACATACGTATAACCATCAGTAGTGTATATTTTAATCTTAGAACTATCCGAGGGCATATAATAGGAATTATGAAAATAATTTTCATTATCAAGTACCCTAAAATCAGAAATGTTTATTTTAACAAAATCTCCGCTGATAATAACCGGATTACCAACATTGTTGACAATAAATTTCCCTTTATAGCCACAAAACGAAAAGGTGTATATGTCGGGCATATAATCTCTATCCCACTCACAATATCCCGACTCGTACGGAGTGTTTTGTTCATAACATATGTAATCACTCTGGAAATATTGAATACCGCACCATTTTTTGTAAAGGGATGTAGTAAAATTAAAAACAGAATCTCTACTCGTGTTTTCTCCATCCTTCATTGCCTGAATCATTCCCACTTGTTTAAAATGATCCATTATCCCATTGACATATTCGATTTTTTGTTCGTCCGCAAGACCTTGCACCGAGCGGGTTATACATCCGCCAGCTACTAAACTCCAGTCTTGTCCACAACTTTCTGCCGGTTGAAATGGTTTAAATCCATCCGAACCATAGCACAGTGCTATGTCCAGATGAAAATCCGGATCCTCTATTGTATAGAGAGGAATTGTATAAGACAGCCGTCCTGTGAATAAAGATGTACCCGTCTTTCCACTGAGGGAAGCGAAGTACTCATTCTCTTGCGCCGTGCCAAATAACGGCATCAAAGTCAAAAGACAAATAACAAACAAGTATCTATATCGCATATCGTATTGGGTTATAGTTTTACAATATTTCCAGAAACAACGGTGTTGTCCGCATGAATATACACCACATAAGTGCCCACCGGCAGACCTGACATATTGATCGTGACCGAATGAGGTCCTTCTTCTTCCTGCCGAACAGGAGTCTGATAAGTGGAAGCGCCTCCGTTATAATGGACAGAAATATACACCTGCGCGGAACGGACAAGAGAATACTGAATTGTCAAGTCCGTATAAACAGGATTAGGGGCATATACCACATTGGTAATCAGGCTATCCTGCGGTTCATTGATACTATCCAACTGCTTCTCTTTAGGGGAAGGCTTCTCGTCCTGTTCTTGCGGGAAATAGTATGAGGAAGCAAACGATGTGGTATCGTTTCCCTTTATCGTCTGCACACAAACGGTTTCAAGCAAAGGATACCTGCAATAAGGAGAATACCAGCGAAGGCAGGTCTCGTTCACTATCGTTTGGGCACGCATATTTTCCTCATAATGTTTTTTTGTACAGACCCGTATAGCTGTGTCTATCGTCATTTCCGGAAGGACCAATTTGCCCATAGCATCTACATGGGAGGTGATAGTGCCTTCTACTGAAAACGGCAACAGATGACAATATTGCCCCTTTCCAGAAAAGGCGCCTTCAATAGAATCTCCATACGCCAACGGGAAACGAAGCAATGGTAACGGTGAAGAATAACGCACATGCGTACGAGAATTTTCATATCCGATCAGCCACAATGTGTCCTGCGTATAGCGATAGTAATAATTCGCATGCTCACGATGAAGACCAACACGCGTTGTATCTGCCGATGGCGCAAAATAATCTACTTCGATGACCTCCGCCGTATCTGTAGTGATTTGCGAGAAGTCCCACATACAGTTGCGACCAGTATCGTTTACGTGGAGATAAGGCAGCTTATATGCCAGCAGACTATCCGAGGGCTGAGGGGTATGGCGCATTGAGGTGAGCACTTGTGCCGAAAGAGTAATCGGGCATAGTGCTGACAATATGCAGCATAGAGGTAATAAATGATGATTCGTACGCATGTGCGTGTATATTTAGGAGTTATTGTACCACAAATTGACCTACGAGAGCTCCACCATCCGTTTGGATGTGAAGGATGTACGTGCCGGGTGCGAAGATTTGCTCATACAGCGAGGATGAGAATTGCTGATTGAGCACGATGTTACCCGTAGCTGCATTCTCTACGGTTGCATGCGCCGAAGGGATAGAGGTCTCTAATTTGTCAATAGACAGCGCATGACCGTTGATGGTAGCTCGAAAATCAGTAGGGCGAGTCGGCACAGGGGGCGATTGAATTGGATCATCCAAGGGGTCATCACCAGGTATAACTCCCATACCGATAATTTCCATTAATTGGATTTCTACTTCTTCTGCGTGCAATACGCATGGCATAGCAAACAGAATGCTTAAAGCCAAAGCAATAAATTTTGTTTTCATAATCATTAAAATTGGTTAAACAAAAAGAACACCGACAAACATATAATCGTTTGACGGTGCAAAATTACTGCTTTCTAACGACATGACAAAAAAATAGCGGTCTACATTTGCTAAATGTAAATCGCTGTAAATCAGATGATAAAAGAAATTGGTGGTCTACAATTTTAGTGTGGGTTACAAATCCTTATAGTTTTGCTGCCAATGCCAACAGAAAATCATGCAAATTTGGTGGCGTTGTACCCAATTTTGTAGAGGTGCGCTTTTTCAACGTTTTTATACCGGAAGGGTAACTATAATGAATGGTTTCTGCTATTTGCGATAAGGGGAACTCTAACATTGTTAGGACGCAAAACCTAATCTCCGTTTCATTGAGGTATTTATCTTCCAACTTTCTTACAATGCCGCCCATATATAAATCAGCATCAGCTTTCATAGCGGAATAGTTTTTCCAATGAAGTGTATGAGCCAGATCATTTTTATCAATGTGCTGTTTGATTGACTGCACAATGGCCTCTACCTGTCGCTCTACCAGTTGATCAACATCGGCACGCATTTGCTGGCGGCGAACACGGAAGCGCCAATAAAAAACACCTCCGGCAATCAGGAAAGCCGCAATGGCAGAATACATCCATAGTAAGTTTGGCTTGCGTCTAAGGTCTTGCTCTAATAATTGGACCGCTTGGGCGTATTTACTACGTCTAATTTCAATCAATTTTTGCGTATCTGCTCTTTCAGAAGCTATTTCTCGAACTCCTTTTGTGTCTTTTGAAATATCATTATTAGTGAGAATATATAACGCATTATTTTGGTTGTATAATTCCGCTGTTCGGTCTAACACCTCGTTGGCATAGTATGCGGCAGAATCATTATTTCCTAAATACGAATATGCTTGTGCGCAAATTAGCAAACCAGTAGGCTCTACTTCTGATGATTGTTTGGCATAATAAATAGCTGAATCGTATTGCTGGGAATATAGACTGGCAATGGCTTTTGTTTCGCATATCTTCTTGTTAAAAGATGGATCTACTACGACAATTTCTGCTAAAAACATATAAGCACTATCCTTCTTTCCTGTTACAGCTAGTTCTATAGCCATATTATTTAGCCCATAATAATATAATAAGGTATCTCCGTTTTCTAAGAACAGATTAGCAGAGCGTTCATACATATCATAAGATAGGGGGAATTCGCATGCCAAATGACACATTGACCCCATATTGCTATACACGCGGGCGAGGATTTGGTAATCGTGCGAGCGGGTATGCGTGGCATTGATGAAAGCCTGCATGGCAGATACGGGATCCTCTTTCTCACGGAGCAGTTTGCCGTAGTGATAGCAGGCATGCACATACGCGTCCGGAGAGATCCACTGCCATTGATCCAAGGTCTCATAAGCTTGCGCCAGAGAAACGCTGTCGCTACACATCTGCCCCGCTGACCAGAGGCTATCTGCTTGCAAAACGACTGTCTGCGCCTCGCGCAAGGTTCGCGGCGAGCACGAAGAAAGGAGCGCTGCGAGGAGCAAACCGACCCATCCTATGTGCAAGTTGTTATTCAACGTACTGAAATTTCGCCCCGTAATGTGGCGGCTGAAGCAGATAAAATGCGTACTTGGACGAAATCTCCCACCTTCTGGTCGGTACGCGGGAAGACGACCGTTTTGTACTGATCGGTACGTCCGTACATATCGTCATGGCTGCGTTTGGAGAAGCCTTCGACGAGCACCTCGACCGTCTTGCCGATCTCGCGTTGATTGGACTCAAGCGAGAGTTGGTTCTGCAGCGCGATGATCTCATTGAGTCGGCGCACTTTCTCTTCTTCGGGGATATTATCGGGCAGATGTTTCTGCGCGTAGGTGCCCGGTCGCTCGGAGTACTTAAACATAAACGCGGAGTCAAAGCCCACTTCGCGCATGAGGCTGAGGGTCTGGGCATGATCCTCAAGTGTCTCGTCATGGAATCCGCAGAAGATATCCGTACTGATGGCGGCAGTGGGCAGGATGCGACGGATGGCTGCGATGCGGTCCAGATACCACTCGCGCGTATATTTGCGGTTCATCAGTTTGAGGATATGGTTTGAGCCCGACTGCACTGCCAGATGAATGAACTTACAGAGGTTCTTATGGCGGCTGATGGCCTCTAGCGTCTTATCGGACATGTCTTTGGGATGGCTGGTAGTGAAGCGGATACGCATGTTCGGCACCGCGTCAGCAACCAATTCCAGCAAGTCGGCGAAGTCCACAACAGTGCCGTCTTCGCGCTCAAAGCGATAGGAGTTGACGTTCTGTCCAAGCAGCGTCACCTCTTTATATCCGCGCGCGTAGAGGTCACGCACCTCATTGAGGATGGAGTCCACGTCACGGCTTCGTTCGCGACCGCGGGTGTAAGGAACAACGCAATAGGAACAGAAATTATTGCAACCGCGCATGATAGAGACGAATCCGCTGATGGAGCGTCCGATACGCGCAGGGATGATATGGCGATAGGTCTCGGTGGTGCTGAGTTCCACATTCATTGCCTTATGTCCCTGTTCGCATTGCGCCAAGAGGTTCGGGATATCAAGATACGCATCCGGTCCCGCCACGAAATCCACACCGTAGGTATCAATCAGCTCGCGTCCCATGCGCTCTGCCATACAACCGATGACACCGATAATCGGCTCGCGATTATCGATTTGAGATTTTAGATTTGAGATTTTAGATTTGAGATTTCGTAGATGCGCTTTGAGTTCGCGGAGGCGGGAGGTTACTTTCTGCTCGGCATTGTCCCGGATGGAACAGGTATTGAGCATGATGATATCGGCATCCTCCCAACGGTCGGTCAATTCGGCATCGGTGGTCTGCATGATAGCTGCTACAACCTCGCTGTCCGCGACGTTCATTTGGCAACCATAGGTCTCAATATAAAATTTTTTTGTCATTATTTTGCGTTAAAATTTGCGTATCTCAAAAAAAAGCAGTACTTTTGCACCCGCTTTCGAAAAACGAGAGCTTCGGGGAGTGGCGCAGCCCGGTAGCGCAACGGTCTGGGGGACCGGAGGTCGCGTGTTCGAATCACGTCTCCCCGACAAAAAGGATGGTTTCGACCGTCCTTTTTTGTGAGACGGATTCAAACCCGCGTGTTCTCCGCCGCTTCGCTCTGTCGATTATTGCCCACCGGCAATATACTTAGCCAGCATGGGCAATTTTCGAATCACGTCTCCCCGACAAAAAGGATGGTTTCGACCGTCCTTTTTTGTGAGACGGATTAAATCCGGGTGTGGATTAAAGGCAGGTTTACTTCGGTGACTGCCTTTATTTGTACCCCATCCAATACGGATTGCATATCTGCGTTTTTCTCAACCAATCCTACCCACCATTCGGCTTCGTCAAGGTCGGCGAAACCGCTGATGCGCAATGCACAACCGCTACCGAATACCGGCATCTTCTGCAGGTCGAAATCACGAATGAGGAACTGCGAGAAGTTGAACAACGCCACTTCATACAGCAGGTTATTCAGCGCTTCCTCATCTGCCTTCGGCAGGATGAGCAATACGACAGACGGTTGCTTGCGGTCCTCGGACCATTGTTGCTCCGCCGCAGCGGTATCGGTTTTCTCTTCTTCCACTTGTCCGCGCATATCCGCCAGACTGCCAGTCGAACCGCCTTGCTGACTCTCCATGCCTTGTCCTAACATCGCGAGCATGTCTTTCGCCATGGCTCCCAACTCCGTCTCCGGATATTGCGTCACCACTTCCTGCAAAGCCGTCACGAAGGCTTCCTGCCCTTCCGAACGCGCCGTTGCAACGGCATTGAGGAACAGGAACCGCGGCATGAGTTTGCTCTGCGGGAAATTGGTCTCGGCGTATTGTTTGTTCGCTTTCACCTGCGCGAACTGTCCCTTGGTATAAGCGGCATAGGTCTGCGCGTAGAGCGAGTCTTGTTCGTCCAGCATCTTGCGCATTTTAGCAATGTACTCAGGGTCGTCACGCAGCGCACGCAGTTTCTTATCCTCAAATATCTTATCCAGCGACGGATGCCCCGTGAAGCGCTCAACGAGTTCGCGCAAAGTCTCTTCCGCCAAGTCCTCATCCTCCACTTTATCGCGATAGATATAATACAGGTCTATCATCGCCTCGCGCCAGAGGCTGTCACTCAGTTCGTAGTCCTGCGGCGTACGCGGGATCTGCTGCAGATAATAAGCCGGCTTATGATTATCGGTCTCGAGCACCGGTCGGCTCTGCTGCGTAGAATCGGCAGCCAACATCGTGCTGTCTCCTTCCGGATATTCTTCGCCCGGATAGGCAGCTACGACCTGCTTGTTCTGCCGACGCCAGTTATCCTCCAGCGGTCGGTTACCCCACTTGCGCCGCCATTCCTGCTGTCCCTGCTTGATGAGTTGCGGGTTATAGAAATACCATTCGCCTTTCTGCGCACCGCCTCCGCCTAACATATTGGCGGTATTGACACTTCGCGGTCCGTCATCGTCACGCAATCGTGCACGTGCTTCGTCTGCCTGACGCGTCGAGTCCTCTTTCTCGGCTTTGACAAGGTCGGCAATGATCTGATCGACAATCGCTTTCTGCTCCTCTTCGGTCATGCGTCCCAAGCGCTGCAGCGAGTCCTGCAACTGCACCTGCGTATAAGCCACAATCAGTTCGTCCAGCACCTCCGAGCGCTTCTGCACCCGCGCATACTCCTCGTTCTCCGCCGTGAGGATCGTCACCGCTTCGCGGTAACAAGGCTGGGCATGCACATAATCCTGCCGCTCGTAATAGAGGTCGCCGGCTTTGACCAGCACCGCCGCTTTGGCTGCACCGGCTTGCGTGGATTCAGCAATCGCTTTCTCGTACATCTCCAGCGCCTTGAGCGTATCCTTGTCGTTCAGATACACATTACCCATCGCGCCGTAGATCTGATCCAAGCGGTCCTTGAACTTCGATTGCTTACTCATCGTGCGCAGTTGGCGCAAGGAGTTGCGTCCGCCCAATTCGGCAATGCGCAAGCGGGCATTGAACTCCATCTCGGTAGGCGGCGCCATCCGCACCACATATTTGTAGGCATGCACAGCGTCACTCTTGTTGCCCTCCATCTCGTACAACTGACCCAACACATAGGCGAAGCGCGGACGGTAGATCTTACGTTGCTCATTAGGCATCGCTATCTTCACAAACGGAATCGCCTCATGGTAATGCGCCCCCTTGAGCAGCACATCCGCTTTGACCGCCGAATAGAGCTTCGCATGCTTGCGACTCAGCGCATCTATCTGCACGCGGTTGAGCATGTCCTCCGCCTCGTACTGCCAACCCATCTCGGCATACGACCGCGCTACCCACAACTGGCATTGCGCAATCATATCCGGGTCGTTCTGATAGTGATTGATGATATAATTGAACGTACTTACGGCCCCGAGAAAATCGCCTTTATGGAACTCCGCTTCACCCAGACGAATCCACGCCAGACTCATGTTCTTATTGAATTCCTCGGACTGCAACCATATCTTGTATTCCGGGTCGTTGGATTTCTTCGGATTGCGTTTCGGCTTCGCTTTGATGGAGTGCAATTTGATGCACTTGCGGCATTTCTCGATGGTCTTGTCCATCTGCGTTTTGCTGGCCTCAGCCGCCTGATGATTGGACACGGGATAGAGATATAATATGCGGCTATAGTCATCCGAATTGGCGTCGCGAATGGATTTCAAGCCCTCTTCGTATGCCACGTTGCCGTTATATAAGATATTGTATTTGACCTTCGTCTGATGGAATGAACGAGTCGCCCAGGTGTTCTTTTGGGTTGAACACGAGGAGAGGATTATCGCGAGGGCGATAATATTGCTGATTTTATATTTTATATTTGCTATTTGCACTTTATTTCAGCCCTTTGACATGGCTTTGCGCCGCAATAAATTCCTTCAGATAATAGGGTTCGTAATACGCCAAATCCGCATGTTGAATACGCGTCGTCGATTGCTCAGCCAGCGCAGCAACATACTGCGCTTCCGGCACGATATCCGGGATATAATGCCAACGAGGATTCGTCAGCACGGATTGACATTTGGCTGCGCCGTCACCGAAATACCAAACCGCTGCGTCGTTAGCCGTCAGACTTTGTTCGGACTCCACGACCACAGCTTTCGTTTCGCCGTCAACCATCGTATAAACCTCCATACGCCGCGCATCGATCATCGGACACAACACATCTGAATTCTGAATTCTGACTTCTGACTTCTGTCTCGCTGCTTCGCAGAGCACCTGCAACGTCGGCACAGGGATAAGCGGTATGTCGAAGCCGTAACACAGTCCTTTCGCGGTACTGGCGCCGATACGCAAACCCGTATAACTGCCCGGACCTTCACTCAGCGCAACCGCATCTATTGTCAGCTTCTTCTCCCGCACAAGCACCAACAACTCCTGTATATACCGCGGCAACAACCGCGCGTGGTTACTTCCTTCGCGGCATATACACTGCTTGAGCAAAGCCCCGTCCTGACAGAGCGCAGCGGAACAAACAGCGGTCGTTGTATCGATACAAAGAAGCGTCATCGTTTATTCGTGTGTGATCTCCGGTGCTACGACCCGCAATACCTCTTCCGGCAATGCCAGACGGTTCGGTCCGCAACTGTTACCATACGGATTGCGCTTGAATGCACCGTTCTCTTCCTTGCGCTCCTGACCATCCAAGAACTTGGTAATCAGATAGATACCCAATCGTTGCCAATCGGCTACCAGGTTCTCCGCCTGCGAACACGAATAGGCTGTCAAAAAAGCACGCGCATCCTCTTCGTTCATCTGCGAAGCCTTCTCATCCACACCGGCAATCTGCGTATTGAACTTATCGTCCCATATCTGCTGCATCTCGCGTATGTGCGGATACATGCGGTTGTACTTGGTATAAGCCCAGTTAGCTACCACATTGAATGTCCACCAAGCGCTGGTGAAAGAGAAGGTATAACTGTCGCCGTTTCCTTCGGCAAAACACTCCGGGATATGATTGATGCAGCAGTACATCGGCGCGTAGCACGAGCAAGCCGCATCGTCCACGCCGAACCAGAAGATACCTCGTTTATCGGGTCGCATCTGCGCCACAAACGACCATGCCGTCTGTTGGGTAGCCGTCGGACGTTCGTACCAATACTGCGTCACTTTCGCAGTGTCCTGTTCGTCTTTGAGTTTGAATCCCAGCCCGCCGTACCGCAACTTGCTCTTCCACGGACCGGCATCGGTGCCTTGCGTGATATCCAGCGGCGTACCTTTGTATTCGTCGCGCATGCACTCCTTCATATCTTGCGCACTGACCTTGCGGTTCGGCACAATCCACAGCGGCATGTGTTCACCGGCATCTTTACCCTTGCTCTCGCGGAAAGTCTTACCCGTCGCATAATCGAAATAGCGGTCCATCTCATCACTGAAATGATTGAAGAACGACCATACACGTGCTTCGCATACATACAATCCGCTGAAATCGAAGGGGTTATAAGCAGCCTGGAACGAGAAATCTTTGTCCGCGCCGGTGAAATAGCCTTTCTCGCGGGCGAACTTAACCACGTCCTTATCCCACATCCAATCGCCTTTGCAAACGCAATTCAGCTTCTTCTCCAACCGCTTCTCCTCTTTGGTCAACTTATGCTTCTCATTGAGCGGCAAAGTGGTGATACGCGATTGGTTCGCATGACCGCTGATGGCGTTATCGGGAATACGCACCGCTACCCAGTTGGCACCTTTCTTACCCGGACCCTTACCGATAAAATCCATCATCCACACCTCGTTCGGGTCGCCGAAAGAGAACGACTCGCCTTCCGAAGCATAACCGTATTCGTTCACGAGCGTAATGAACCATTCAATGGCTTCGCGGGCTGTCTTGCTGCGCTCCAGCGCGATGTAGATCAGACTTCCGTAGTCCACGCCAACCGTGTCCCACAACTCCTCGCGACCGCCCCACGTGGTCTCGCCTATCGCCACTTGATGCTCATTCATATTACCCACAACGGTATAGGTGTGACTCACTTCGGGGATACTCAACTGCGGACGACCCGTATCCCAATCTTTGACCTCACGCATCGCACCCGCCTCATGATCGGCTGCCGGCACAAAATGCAGAAATCCAAACATGCCATACGAGTCAGCGGCGTACGAGATCATCGTGCTGCCGTCTGCCGAAGCATCCTTTCCTACCAAAAAATTCGTACACGCAAATGCCGCCATCGGCAACATCAGCGCCAAAATCAATATACTCTTTTTCATAATTTCATTCTTTCATCCCGCTTCTTCAACGCAATATCGTATGCCTCGCGGTAGTATTTGAAGAAATGTTTCCAATCGGCTTTCTTGGCTACCGCCTCAGCGCTTTTGCGCACCAGTGCCTTGTCTTCGCCGCACAAGCGATCGTAAACCAATAACGAATCGGCTATCTTCTCCGCAACCTCATCAAAATTGCTGTCATTGCGCTCGATAACCACAACACCCTTCTGGTCCTTCTGTTGCGCAGCCCATGCTCCGAATCCCGTCAACGACGTGGTGATTGTCGGCACATGGAAGGCACAGGACTCCAAGGGCGTATAACCCCAGGGTTCATAATAACTCGGGAAAACCGTCACGTCCAGCCCCATCAGCAGTTCGTAATAGGTCTTACCGAAAAGCGGGTCATGACCATTCAAATAATACGGCACAAACACCGCACTCACTTTGCCCTTACGCGCCGGAGCACGGTCCAGGTACGGAATCATCACAAAAGCTACCACCTCTTTCTCCGGCTGGTCACTGTGATAGATCTTCTGCGCCAATTTATCCAGCGCTTCCGCGAACACATCCACACCTTTGTTCTTCCATTCCAAACGACCGGATATACCTACCAGCAATGCATTCTGCGGGACAACGCCGCCTAACAACTCACCGGCTACACGATGCAGATCCGCACGAGCCGCAGCACGATGCGTATCAAAATCCTTGCCTTTCGGCACGTACGTCGGTTCGAAACCGTTCGGCGTAACCACATCCACTTCCTTGTCCAGCAGCTGCTTGCATTCGCGGGCTGTGATGTCACTCACCGTCGTAAAGCAATCCGCCCAATGCGCCGCCTGTTTCTCAACCGAGTGCTTGGAAACCATATTCAATTCATATGCCATCTGGTCGCCGTTATACGCCTCGAAAAAATCGTACAGCGGCTTGCCGTTGCCCGCTATCGAACGACCGATACCCGTTGCGTGCGTGGTGAACAGCGTAGCAATCTGAGGACAATGATCGCGCAAGTAGAAAATGGAGAACGCAGTCTGCCATTCGTTCGCGTGCGCACAGAAATTCTGCGCCTTCCGCTTATTCAGATGATGATACAAGCTCTCCATCACCATGCCTGCTGCGTAACCGAACAGACAACTCTCGTCATAATCGCCGTATGCCGCATGGCTCTGCACCTGGAATTTATCCCATGCCCAGCCATATATTTCGTTCTTCTTAGGCCATAACGCATCGAATTTCAGCAAGATTGCAATCGGTTCGCCCGGCACTTGCCATCGACCGATACGAACAGGAATAGGATCACCTTTGCGACTTTTCACCCATGCACTCAACAGTTTCTTGTCTTCCTTGAAATAAATGTCACTATGGTCTCCGAAATCGGGGCCAAAGAAAAATACTTTGTCGGGGTGCTCCGCTTGCATTGAAGCAGCACGTGTACTGAGCACGGCGTAGATACCGCCTACGCGGTTGCATACCTCCCAACTCGTCTCAAAAATATAATCCGGTTGTATCATTTTTCTTCCGCATCTGCGGCTATCTTGTTTACGTTTTTCATGTCATTGAGCAGAACCGGCACGGTAACAAACTTATTGTTGTCCGAACCCACGAACGGCATATACCATACGCCTTCCGCATTCGCCCAATAGATTCGGTTATCCTTGGTGTCCAACGTCATCGCCGGACAATCACTCGCATCAATCTGCACCGGGTTAGCGCCATCGATATTCGCTACCCACAACCCGTCCGCACGGTAATATATCTTACGGTTCGAGATATGAAAACCCTGCACGCCCGGGAACACACTCGCTACCTCGTCCAAGGTGAACGTATGCCCGTTGTAGGTCTGCACGGTATCCTGCTCCGCGTCCAACAATGCGCTCTTCGTAATCACCTTCGCTTCCTCGGCACGGGCACCGAAAATACGCTGCCTGAAATCACCTTCCGTCGTACGCAGCAGCACCGAGTTCGTCGCACGGTCTTGCACCTCGAAACTCTTTTCCACATACGTCGTGTCGCCGTTCATCACGATGCACAACCAGATCGGCGCCTCTTGAAGCGGACGCGTGAAATAGCCCTTCAGCGTACTGCTCGTCAAGTCCTCATCCGTAGGCGTGAAATAATCCATATCCAACGGCAACACCCATAGATAACTCACCTCGTAGTTATACGGGTTGTAGATATTGGCTTCGAATGTGTAATCATTGTAGATCGAGAACACGCTGTCCGCACAAACGAAGGTCGGAATCGTATCATACACCGTGATCTCCTTCGTCTTCGTCCATGCCGCACGTTTGTCCACTTTCAGTATCACGCGGTAGGTACCCGGCTGCTTGTAGGCATGCGAAGGCGATTTGATGGTCGCGGTCGCACCGTCACCGAACGTCCATTCCCATTCTTCGCCCGACGAAGACAGGTTACTGAATTTGACCGTCTCACCCGCACGCGGCTCCGTAGGCGCGTACGAAAAATCAACGTTGTTCTTCTTGCACGCCATCAGCACGCACAAGACTGTCAATAATATGGCTGTTTTTTTCATAATCATCGTTGGCATTTAACCAATGTATATCTTTGTCGCGCCGGAACCAAGTCATCTGACGCTTGGCATAATGACGCGTATTCTGCTGTATCAATTCAATCGCACGGTCCAAATCGTACTCGCCGTCAAAATAGGCGAACATCTCGCGGTAACCCACTGTCTGCAAACTATTCAACTTGCGTTTATCATACACGCTCCGCGTTTCTTCAACCAATCCGTCTTTCACCATCTGCAGCACACGTCGGTTGATGTGGTCGTATAACTCTTCTCGCGGCCTCTCCAAACCCACTTTCACAATCCGAAACGGCCTGACTTCTGACTTCTGACTTCTGAACTCTGAATACTTCTTCCCGCTCACCCTGCATATCTCTATGCAGTGCGCCAACCGCGCCGGATTCTGCCTATCTACAATCTCCCAGTACTCCGGATCCAAACGCTGCACTTCGTCCTGCAACCATGTCAAACCCCTCTGTTCGTACTCGCGTTGCACCTGCGCGCGTACACTTGCCGGCACATTAGGCAGATCATCCAAACCCCTACACACAGCGTCCGCGTACAGCATCGAACCGCCGGTCATCACCACTACCTCATGTGCCGCAAAAAGTTGCTCCAATAGCGCCAACGCATCCCGCTCATACTGACCCGCATTATAGTCCTCCTCCAATTCACGCGTAGCTACAAAATAATGCTGCACGCGTGCTTGTTCCTCCGCCGTAGGAGCTGCCGTGCCGATAGGTATCCCGCGAAAAACCTGACGACTGTCGCAGTTCACTATCGGGCAACCGAAATGCTCCGCTATACGCAGCGACAACTCCGTCTTTCCGACCCCCGTCGGCCCCACTATTAGCAAAAGTGTCTTCAGCTCTTACCTATTACCTATTAGAACATTGTTCCATCGTCGAACGACAAATCCTGGAACCCTTCCATATCGATGTCACCCAAGTCGTACTCGTCCTTGAATTCGTCATCGAACAGGAAATCGTCGTCACCCTTACCGCCGACACCTGCCAACGGATCCTCACTCTTCAGCTGCTTCGGCGCCTTACCCTTACTCTCCACGCACTCCACGCCGTTCATGCTACCCGGCTTGATCTCCTTCAGACTGCCGAAGAAATAACGCTCGAACATCGGATCGAAGATGTAAATCAATCGCTGACCCACTTCTTCCATCAGGTCACTCAGGCGCGTCTCGTTCATCACCATGTTGTCGTACTCGAAACTCGAATCCATCTCCACAAGCGTCACCTCCTGACCCTTCTCCCATTCGTCATTGCACATAAAGAACGACGTCATCTGGTCGTCAGGATAATCCACACTCTTCAAAATAGCCTCATGCAACTGCAAAAAAGTAGCATCCGCATCGGCTTCAAAAACGCGGCGGAAAGCGGGATCACCTTCCTCGCACGAGAATGTTAATCTGTAAATCATATTGCTTATTTTTTTGTTTTCAACAAAATCGGGCGCAAAAATACTGCTTTTTTTTCACATACGCAAGTTTTTTTGCACTTTTTTATTCAAACGTCAGATACGGAGCTATCCGCTGCAACTCCTCTTCCGTCAACTCCGGCAGCACTCTCAAGTCCTCCAAACCCCGCAATTTTACCTCCCTTCTGCGCAACTCATAAATAGCCTTCGCTTGGCTGAACCGCAAATACGGATGACGCTGCAAAAGCTCTATGCTACAGCTATTTACGTTCATCTTCTTCACGTCGCTGCTGTCCACTTCGAAATACCGCAACAGCGTATCCAAACGGCACTTTTGAAGCGCTTCATCCGTCAACTGTTTTACCGCATAAAAACCGCCCAATTGCTCCCGATAACGCACAATCTGAACCGCTGTGAATCGACCGATTCCGCGAATATACTGCAACTCCGTCGTGTCGCATCGGTTGAGGTTCAGGATTGTGTCTTTCTTCACGCGTTTCACGAATCGCCAACCTACCGAATCGCGCCATAACGAATCCGCTATCCGGAATGAGTCATACTGCTGCTGCCTAATCCGTTTCCATTCCGCCCTACGCATCGAATCAACCCTCCTAAACGAATCATACCGCTGCTCCCGCTCCTTCGCCCATCGCGCATAGCGCAATGAATCTGCCATCCGCATCGAGTCGCGCCGCTCTTCCCAGGTCCGGTGTTTCTTAGGCGGCTCCACACCCGACGTATCCACATCGCCGTGACCCCGCCAAGACTGATAACATGCCAAACCGACCCATGTGCCGATCACCAACACACAGAGCACTATAGCGCCGATCCGTTGCTCTTTCTCTAAAATCATAGCTTAATGCGTCTCATACGCACGCCATTTGGCGATGAGCGCCGACATGTCTGCCGGCCATTCGCTATCGAAAAACATACGCTCTCCCGTACGCGGGTGCGTAAAACCTAAGGTTCGCGCGTGCAACACCTGACGGGGACATAGCGCAAAGCAATTCTCAATGAACTGCTTGTATTTCTGCGTCCGAACCCCCTTTAGAATCTCGCATCCGCCGTATTTCTCGTCGCAGAAAAGCGGATGACCGATATGCTTCATGTGTACGCGAATCTGATGTGTACGACCCGTCTCTAACTTGCACTCCACTAAGGTCACATACGGGTATCGCTCCAATACCCGCCAGTGCGTCACCGCCTCTTTCGCTTGCGGACAGTCTTCCAAATCCCACACCCTGTAAATCGTTCTGTCCCGGTTATCCCGAGCCAACGCACCCGATATCGTACCGCTGTCTTCCCGGAATGTACCCCATACCAAGGCATTATACGTCCGCTCCGTCGTGTGGTCAAAAAATTGCTTGCCCAAACTCGTCTTCGCTTCCGGCGTCTTCGCGATCAGCAGCAATCCGCTCGTGTCCTTGTCAATCCTGTGCACCAACCCTATCTCCGGATCATTGATATCTATTCGCCCCGCAAAATGCCATGCCAACGCATGCAGCAGCGTGTGCTCGTAGTTGCCGTGACCCGGATGAACGACCAAACCTGCCGGCTTATTAACAACCAGCAGATCCTCGTCTTCATATACTATATCTAATGGAATATCCTCCGGCGTGATCGTGAAATCATGCGGCGCATGGTCAAGCAGCACCTGTATCACATCGCCGGGTTTGACGCGGTAGTTAGACGCAACGGCAGAACCGTTCACCCATACATTACCTGCATCCGCAGCCGTCTGTATGCGGTTACGACTCGTATTGGTCATGTGCTCCGCCAGATATTTGTCAATGCGCTCCTTGCCCTGACCCGTATCTACCTCGCACCGCCATCTCTCCCACAATTCATCATCAGATACCATTACACCTTACACTTTACACCTTACACCTTAAAACCAGCTGTCCTCGCCATCCATAGGATTCGCGGAGGCACTACTGCTAATCTTCTCCCTGTCCGCCGACAACCGCAATCCTACCGTCTCGCCTTCTATAGCCCGCGCACCCGCTTCCGGCACTTGCTTATAAACGAACTGCGCTACGCCTTCCGTCTCCGGCTCGTCGAAATAAACCGAACCGACTATCAATCGCCGCGTCAACAGCATCTTACGTGCGTCCTGCAGCGTCAATCCGCATACATTAGGCACGCTCACATACTCCGTGCCTCTGCCGAAACCTACTACCAACCTCACCTTCGTTCCTACCGGCAATTTCGCACCCGGCTGCACACTCACGCCGTTCGCCTTCACGTCCAACACCAGATCGCGGTACTGCGACGGCTTATACTCGTGCTCTTCATCTACCTTGAATCCCAATCCGCGCAAGGTTGTCTCCGCCTGACGGTAACTGATATCCTGCAGATTCGGCATCGTGATCTGACGCTTCGTCGTCGCATTGATCGTCACATACACCGGACGACCCTTCTTCGCATGACTCTGCGGACGGGGATTCTGCTCCACGATCGTACCCAACGGCACCTTGTCCGTGTAGGTCGAATCATTAATCTCCAATTTCAATCCCTGCGAATGCAGCAGCGGCTCCGCTTCTGCCTGAACCATGCCGCGTACGTCCGCTACCTCCACTTCCACGCCGTGCTGCGTGTACCCGCGTAACCATACAATCAACGCGAACAAAATCACAATCACTGCTACTACTGCTAAAACCACGTTCAACCCCACAAATTTGAGGTCTTTCTTATCAAAATTGCCCATTTTTTAGTTGTTTTGTAAAATAAATTGCGCAAAATTACATTTTTTTTTGGATATATGCAAAAAAAGTAGTACTTTTGCAGCGTTTTTCGCAAAAAGGCGAAGAATTAACACTATTTTTAAGCTTAAAAAAACAATTTATCGTATGAAAAAAATGCTTCTTATCGTAGCTGTAGCTTTCGCTGCTATGAGCTGCGGCAACAAGTGCTGCGACAAAAAGTGCTGCCAGGACACTGCAGCTGCTGACACCGTTGAGGTTGTTGAGGCTGTTGAGGCTGACACCGTTGCTGAGTAATTGTTGCTCATCGTAAGGTACAAAAACCTGAAAAAAGAAGCGACCCTATTGGGCCGCTCTTTTTTTTAGTCCTTTATCAGGTTCTTGCCCGTCATCTCCTTCGGCTGCTCGATGCCCATGATATGACATAGCGAGGGAGCCACGTCCGCCAAGATGCCGTCCTCTACGCGCGCGCCCGTGTGTTCCTTACTTATATAAATAAATGGAACCGGGTTCAGCGAGTGAGCCGTATTCGGCGTACCGTCCGGGTTGATCGCGTTGTCGCAGTTGCCGTGATCCGCAATCACGATGATCTCGTAGCCGTTCTCTAATGCCGCCTCAATCACTTTGTGCGAACACTCATCGATGGTCTTCACCGCTTTCTCAATCGCTGCATACACGCCCGTGTGACCTACCATATCGCCGTTCGCGAAGTTCAGCGTGATATAGTCGAATTTCTGCGTCTTGATGGCGGCTACCAATGCTTCCGTCACTTCCGGCGCACTCATCTCCGGCTTCATGTCGTAGGTCGGCACTTTCGGACTCGGGATCAAGATTCGCTCCTCACCCGGGTACTCTGCCTCACGACCGCCGTTGAAGAAGAATGTCACGTGCGCGAACTTCTCCGTCTCCGCGATGCGCAACTGCTTCAGGCCCAAGCGGCTAACCACTTCGCCTAACGTATTCTCCACGTTCTCTTTCGGGAATAATATATGCAGCCCCGTGAACGAACTGTCATACGGCGTCATGCAGAAATACTGCAGACCCTTGATCGTCGTCATCCCCTGCTCCGGCATATCTTGCTGCGTCAGCACAATCGTGATCTCTTTCGCGCGGTCATTGCGGTAGTTGAAGAAAATCACCACGTCGCCTTCCGCGATTCGTCCGTCGCAGTTCGCGTTCACAAGCGGCTCCATGAATTCGTCCGTGTCCTTGTGCTCCTCCGTATGGCGGTCATAGCATCCCTGCACGGCCGCTACCATATCCGTTTCCTTGCGGCCCTCGCCGTGCACCAGTTGGTCGTACGCAACCTTGATGCGCTCCCAGCGTTTGTCGCGGTCCATCGCGTAGAATCGGCCGATGATAGATGCGATATGCGCACCCGTCGCGTCGCATACGCCCTGCAGCTCCTCGATAAATCCCTTGCCGCTGCGCGGGTCCGTATCGCGCCCGTCCATGAAGCAATGCACATACGTCTTATCCGCTACGCCGTACTCCTTCGCAATCTCCACCAACTTAAATAGGTGATCCAAACTCGAGTGAACGCCGCCGCTCGAGCATAGACCCATGATATGCAGTTTCTTGCCTGCACCCCGAGCTGCCTCGTATGCCGCCTTGATCTCCGGGTTCGCCATGATCGAGTTGTCCCGGATCGAGCGGTTGATCTTCACCAGGTCTTGATATACAACCCTTCCCGCACCGATATTCAGGTGACCCACTTCCGAGTTACCCATCTGGCCGTCAGGCAAACCTACATTCTCACCGCTCGCCTGTAATTGCGAATGCGGATACTTCGCCAGCAGCGCATCCCAGTGCGGAGTCGGCGTCACGCTGATCACATCGGCTTTGCTCTTGTTGCCGATGCCCCAGCCGTCCAAAATCATCAATAATGCTTTGCTCATATCGTTAAATTATTTAGTCTTTTTTCATTTCGCGGTGCAAAATTACTAAAAATCTTGCATATGTGCAAAAAAAATTGTAATTTTGCAGCCGATTTTGTAAAAACGATCAAAAATGGCAAATTTTCAAAAGCTGACGCCTCGTTCAGAGGACTATTCAAAATGGTATAACGAACTCGTCGTAAAGGCCGACCTCGCCGAGCAAAGTGCCGTGCGGGGATGTATGGTCATCAAGCCCTATGGCTATGCCATCTGGGAAATGATTCAGGCGGAACTCGACCGCCGATTCAAAGAGCAAGGGGTTAAAAATGCGTACTTCCCCCTCCTTATCCCGAAATCTTTCCTCAGCCGTGAGGCAGAGCACGTAGAGGGCTTCGCCAAAGAGTGCGCCGTCGTCACCCATCATCGCCTCATGAATGACCCCAACGGCAAAGGCGTCGTTGTGGACCCGCAGGCGAAGCTGGAGGAAGAACTCATCATCCGTCCTACGTCCGAGACCATCATCTGGTCCACGTATAAGAACTGGATATCCTCTTATCGCGACCTACCAATCCTCTGCAATCAGTGGTGCAATGTCATGCGCTGGGAGATGCGTACCCGCCTTTTCCTCCGTACAGCCGAGTTCCTTTGGCAGGAGGGACATACTGCCCATGCTACCAAAGAGGAAGCCGAGGATTATGCGCGTACCATGCTCGATGTCTATGCCGATTTTGCACAGAATGTGATGGCTATCCCCGTCCTCAAAGGTGTCAAGTCGCCGAACGAGCGTTTCGCCGGAGCACTCAATACCTATTGCATCGAAGCCATGATGCAGGATGGTAAAGCCCTCCAAGCCGGTACATCCCATTTCCTCGGACAGAACTTCGCCAAGTCCTTTGACGTTCAGTTCCTCAATAAGGAAAACAAATATGAATATGTCTGGGCTACCTCTTGGGGTGTCTCTACGCGCCTCATGGGTGCGCTCATCATGACCCATTCCGATGATAACGGACTCGTCCTGCCGCCGCACCTCGCGCCGATCCAGGTCGTTATTGTGCCTATCTTCAAAAAGCAGGAGGATCTGGACAAACTGCTCGTCAAACTCAACCCCATTGCCGACCGACTCAAAGCCCTCGGCATCCGCGTCAAGGTCGATACCGAAGAGAAATATACGCCGGGTTATAAGTTTGCGGACTATGAGCTCAAGGGTGTACCCGTTCGCCTCGCGATGGGAGGACGTGACCTCGAGAATAATACGATTGAGATCGCGCGCCGCGATACCCAGACCAAGGAGACTATCTCGATAGAAGGTATTGCCGAGAAAGTACAAGCATTGCTCGAAGAAATCCAAGCCAATCTGCTGAAGAAAGCCCTCGACTTCCGTATTGCCAACACTCGCGAGGTGAATACCTATGAGGAATTCAAAGAGGAACTCAAGAAAGGCGGCTTCCTCCTCGCCCATTGGGATGGTACGGCAGAGACCGAGCAGCGCATCAAGGACGAGACCAAAGCAACCATCCGTTGCATCCCGCTGTCCGACCTTGCTGACGCTACCAATGCCGACATCATCGCCCGCGCTTCCGAACCCGGCACCTGCATCCTCACCGGCAAACCCTCCCCCGGCCGTGTCGTCTTCGCCCTCAATTACTAATACAAAAATCCACTCGCACGAGTGGATTTTTTGTAGCGGGACCCAGGATTGAACTGGGGACCTCATGATTATGAATCATGCGCTCTAACCAGCTGAGCTATCCCGCCGTTTTTTCTAAAACCGGCTGCAAAGGTACTGCTTTTTTTTCACATGACCAAATTTTTCTGCATTTTTTTGCAAAATCAAGCATTTTTTCTTCCTTATGTCAGAAATTATGCGAAATCTTGCATCGGAAACAGAAAAACTCATCACAAAAAGGGAACATTTTTATCCTACCGCAGCGCCGTTCTTGACGGGTGCGGAAACGGTCGTCACCACCAACTTACCATCGGCATTGACCGCCGAGAGAATCATTCCTTGACTCTCGATACCCATCATCTTACGCGGCGGGAAATTGGCGATATACAGCACCTGCTTGCCGATCAGCACCGACGGATCGGGATAGCTCTGCGCGATGCCGCTCAAGATCGTCCTTCCGCCCATGCCGTCGTCTAATGAGAACTGCAGCAGGCGGTCGCTTTTCTTCACCGGCTGACAATCCAACACCGTAGCTACACGGATATCCGTCTTGTCGAACTCATCGATGGTCGTCAGTTCTTTGACCGGCTCCGGACGCCAGTTCTTTAATGCCTCTGCCTGCGCCACCGCCTCGTTCTCACGCTTGATGCGCTCTAATTTATCCAACTGCGCCTGAATAGCCGCATCTTCGATTTTCTCAAACAGCAGACTTACTTCACCCAACGCCTGACCTTCTTGGAGCAGGTCAATGCGACCGAGGTCTTCCCAACCGAACGAAGCGTCCAGACGTAACATGCCGCGCAGTTTCTCGCTGGAGAAGGGTAGGAACGGCTCAAAAGCAATCGCAAGGTTTGCTGCAATCTGCAGCGACAGATGCAGTATCGTTGCTGTGCGACCAAGGTCCGTCTTCGCTAATTTCCACGGCTCCGTGTCTGCCAAATACTTGTTGCCGATACGCGCCAGGTTCATCGCCTCTTTCTGTGCGTCGCGGAAACGGAAGTTATTGAGTAACTCCTCTAAGGTCGCCTTCACGTTCTTGAATTCCTCGATGGTCGCTTTGTCGTAGTCGGTCAACTCGCCGCATGCCGGCACTTTACCCTCGAAATACTTGTTCGTGAGCACCAGCGCACGGTTGACGAAGTTGCCGTAGATAGCTACCAACTCATTGTTGTTACGCGCCTGGAAATCCGCCCAAGTGAAGTCGTTATCCTTCGTTTCCGGCGCATTGGCGGTCAGCACATAGCGTAGCACATCCTGCTTGCCGGGGAAATCATCCAGGTACTCGTTGAGCCATACAGCCCAGTTGCGGGACGTCGATATCTTATCGCCCTCGAGGTTCAGAAACTCATTGCTCGGCACGTTATCCGGCAGGTTGTAGCCCTGCGCCTTCAGCATCGCCGGGAAAACGATGCAGTGGAATACGATATTATCCTTGCCGATGAAATGAATCATCCGCGTGTCTTCGCTCTTCCACCATTGCTCCCAGTTGCCGTACTTAGCCGGCTCTTTCTCGCAGAGCTCAATCGTATTGGAGATGTAACCTATCGGCGCGTCGAACCATACATACAGCACCTTACCTTCCGCACCTTCTACCGGCACAGGAATACCCCAATCGAGGTCACGCGTCACGGCACGCGGTTTCAGACCACCGTCCAACCAACTCTTGCATTGACCATACACATTCGGCCGCCATTCTTTATGGTTATTGAGAATCCAATCCTCTAACCACGCCTGATACTGATCTAACGGCAAATACCAGTGTTTGGTCGCTTTCTTCGCCAGCGCATTACCCGTCTCCGCATTGTACGGATTGATCAACTCGTCCGGAGACAACGTCGCACCGCATTTCTCACATTGGTCACCGTAAGCACCCATGCTGTGACAACGCGGACACTCGCCGCGGATATTGCGGTCCGTCAGGAAATGACCCGTCTCGGGGTCGTAAAACTGCTCACTCGTCTCCTCCGTGAACTGCCCTGCGTCATACATCTTGCGGAAATAGTCCGCTGCAAAACGATGATGCGTAGCCGATGTAGTACGCGAATAGATGTCGAAACTGACACCAAAGTCCGCAAACGAACGTTTGATCAACTCATGATAACGGTCCACCACCTGCTGTGTGGTGATGCCTTCCTTGCGTGCGCGAATCGTTACCGGCACACCATGCTCGTCGCTACCGCAAACGAACAGCACTTGTTTGCCTTTCAAACGCAGATAACGGGCATAGATATCTGCCGGTACATACACCCCGGCAAGATGACCGATGTGCACCGGACCGTTGGCATACGGCAGTGCAGCTGTGATTAATGTACGATTAAATGCCATATATTAAATACTATTTATATACTGATGTAGTTTTTATTTCTCTTCCGTGATCGCCGTGCCGTGCAGTACGATAAAGAGCTCATCTTCCGTCACCTCGCGAATCTTACCTTCCGCGGCTACGGATATATGTCCCGTCTCCTCCGACACCACGATACAGGTCGCATCTACATGCTCTACCAAACCCAACGCCGCACGGTGACGCAGACCGTAGTGCTGCGGAATAGATTGGTCCTTGCTCACCGGCAAGATACATGCCGCTGCTATCATCTTGCCGTCACGAATCACCAACGCACCGTCATGCAACGGGGTGTTCTTGAAGAAGATATTCTCTATCAATCGCGCCGACACATTGGCGTCCAGACGCTCACCTGTGTCCACAATCTCCTTCAGACTGCTACCACCGGCAATTACAATCAGCGCACCCGTCTTCGTAGAAGCCATATGACGACACGCCTGCGTAATCTCCAATATCTGCTGACGCGCACGCGGGTCATCTTCACTGCTCTTAGACGTGAAAAGTTTCCATGACGAGAAACGCGAACCAATACGATAAAAGAACATACGGATCTCTTCCTGGAAAATCACAATCAGCGCAATCGCTCCCACCGAGATGATGCGATCGAAGAGCGCACCCGTAAGGTCGAGTTGGAATACGAAACTGACGAGGAACCATACCACGATGAACGCCAAGATACCCCAGAAGAGGTTCGCTGCACCCGTTCGCCGCAGCAGACGGTAGGTCTCATATAAAATACCGGCTACCAACAAGATGTCTATCACATCCTTGAAACCGAAAGAAAAAGCCAAAAAATGCATATATTATCTATTACCTTTTACCCATTAACTATTAACTCAAATAACTTTGTTATTTGCTTTGTCTCTTTGACGTCGTGCGTGCGGAGTATGTTCGCGCCATGCTCCAGCGCATACAATTGCAACGCCTGCGTGGCCGTCAGACAACTCTCCGGCGTCAGACCCAACGGTCGCCACAGCATCGACTTGCGACTCACGCCCACCAGTATCGGCCTGCCGTATGCCTTCAACTCCTCCAACCGCCGCATCGCATCATAATCACCTGCCGTCGAACCGATGAACCCGAACCCGGGATCAAGGATCAAGTCCAACTCCGCTAACTCAGGCCTCTTCTCCGGCAAGGTATAGTCCCCGCGCAAAGTCCATATATACGGCGCGTGGTACGTGCGCACAACCTCAAACATCGCTTCGTCACCGCCGGAGATGTCATTGATGATCAGCGGACCGAACGACTCCAACGCCTTACGCGCAATCGTCGCACGAAACGTATCCACAGACAACCGTGCCTCCGGCAATGCCTGACGGATAGACTCCAATGCCGGCGCCAGTCGATCCCACTCTGTCTCCTCATCCACAGGAGTCGAACCCGGACGCGTAGAACATGCCCCTATATCCAAAATATCAGCACCGTCATCCAATGCCTCACGAGCCCATGCTACTACACCCTCTGTTCGCAAACGAGACGCAGCATAAAAACTGTCCGGCGTCACGTTGCCGATTGCCATTATTTGCGCTTTCACGCTGCAAAATTACTACAAAAATCGCAAATATGCAAAAAAAACTCGTTTTTTTGAAAAAAAAGTTGCAAAAATTTTGGCTATTTGCAAAAAAAGCAGTACATTTGCAGGCTGTTTTATGTAAGCATATATAAAATTCATCAAAAATAGTATGAAAAAAGTATTTAATTATTTGTTGATTCTTTCGGTGGTAATGGGTGCCGCTTCGTGCCAACAACGCGAACTTAATACCCGCGTTAGTAACACCACAGGTTGGAATTATTTCGACCAAAAGACCACCAATTTCCAGGCTAATGAAGGTGTAGGTAATGTCAACCCGATAGGTATGGTGCCTATCCAGGGTGGTTCGTTCACCGTGGGTGAGAAAGACGAGTTCCTCACCGCTCCGCGTAACAACGAGACCCGTACCTTGACCGTCAGCTCGTTCTACATGGACAAGTATGAGGTAACCAACCTCAACTGGAATGAGTATCTCCACTGGTTGGATTTCGTATTCGGCGCAGTAGCTCCGGAGTTGGTTGACCAAGCGCGTCCTGACCACACCGTATGGCGTGAGGACCTCGCGTACAACGATCCGTATGAGGACAACTACTTCGAGCACCCTGCTTTCTCCTTCTACCCGATCGTAGGTATTACGTGGGAGCAGGCAATGGCTTACTGCCAATGGCGTACCGACCGTGTTAACGAAATGGCTCTGGTGAACGCCGGTGCTATTGATACTCCTCCGTTCGCAGACTTGCATCCGATGGATGAGACCGAGAAGAGCGAGTGGGAGCAACGTACGGGCTACGAGGCTATTTCCTTCACCGAGAAGAGTCCTGAGGACCCGACCCAAGAGGTTACGATGTATCGTCCGGGCTTCGAGTGGATCCGCGATAAGTTTGTATTCAATACCGAGAAATATCTCATGGATGACAGCTATTCTCCCGATTATGGTAAGAAACCGAAACTGGATAGCTATGGTGCACAGCGTAAGGTGGGCATCGCTGACGGTATCTTCGTTACGGGTTATCGTCTGCCGACAGAGGCTGAGTGGGAGTTCGCCGCTTATGCACCTGTTGCCGGTGAGGACGGTCTGACCATCGAGGGTAAGGTTTATCCGTGGAGCGGTTATCACCCGCGTGATATGAGTAAGAAGAACCTCGGTATGATGCAGGCTAACTTCGTTCGTGGTCGAGGCGATATGATGGGTGTCAGCGGTGCGCTGAACGACCGTCGCGTCATCACCAACCCGGTGGACGAGTTTGCTCCGAACGACTTCGGTCTGTATAACATGGCCGGCAATGTCAACGAGTGGATCATGGATGTATATCGTGAGACGACTTACCAGGAGACCAGCGAGTACAACTCCTATCGTGGTAACATCTACAGCGCTCCGGTGCTGGATGAGAACGGCAAATACCAGATTGACTCTGTGGGCCGCGTGAAGATCACATGGGGTAAGGACGAAGATAAGCGCGACGTGCTCGATGGCGACTTCGCAAGTTTGTTCGAAACCGACTATCCGTTGGATACCGTAGGTATCGAGAACCTCGAGGCTATCAAGACCGACCCGACCGACATCCTCGCTCCGCGAATCACCAAGAAGAGCCGCGTTTACAAAGGTGGTTCTTGGGCTGACCGCATCTACTGGCTGAATCCTTCGACCCGTCGTTACCTCGACCAAGACAAGGCTTCGTCGAAGATCGGTTTCCGCTGCGCAATGAGCACGCTGGGTGATCAAATCCCCGGTACACCGGTTCGATAAGTCGTAAATCGTAAATCGCCAAATCGTAAATTAAAATGAATTTTCCTGATAATATTCGCTATACCAGCGAGCACGAATGGATTCGCGTAGAGGGTGATGAGGCTTTTGTCGGCATCACCGACTATGCGCAATCGGAATTGGGTGAGATTGTATTCATCGATGTGCCTACCATCGGCGAGACGGTAGCGCAAGGTGAAGTGTTCGGTTCCGTAGAAGCCGTTAAGACCGTAAGCGACCTCAATATGCCTGTTACGGGCGAGGTGCTGGAGGTTAACGGTGCGCTGGACGCACAGCCGGAGTTGGTGAACAATGACCCGTACGGTGAAGGATGGATCATCCGCATCGCTATCAAAGATGCTGCTGAGTTAGACAGCCTTATGGACGCGAAAGCATACGAGGCTTCCCTTTAACGCGCGCACGCACGCATATTATTTATATAATGTGTATAGAAGCGATCTTTATGGGTCGCTTCTTTTTGTCCCTTTTGGATATCTTTTTGTGCCTTTCTGCCACAAGAATGCAAAGTTGATTTTGCAAAATGTAATAAATTTGCATTTTTTATGGCAATTTGTTGCATATTTTCCGAAATTATAATACTTTTGCACCGATTTTTATAACAAACACTCAAAAAATAGCACATTACGAAACAGAAAGAGAAGTTTCTACTACTCATAATTTCATATACAAGCGACGAGGATTATATCTCCCGGAACTATCGGCAAAATAAGTAAATCAGAGAGAAGATATATCCCTGCTGTCCGTGTTCAGAGCATAGACAAGCAGGGTATTTTCTGATAAGTTTGCCGACTTTGTTCCATACCCTGCCTGTTTATGCTCTTTTAACATCCGACCGGATAGCACATGCTTTTCGATCGGATGTTTTGGTTTATTTAAGGTACAAAAATGGTATTTAGCAGGCTACATACTCCGACAAGGAGGGGATGGCTGACGGTAAGACGTTTCCTATCGTTGTGTGTATTGCTATGCCTATTTTCGACCGTTTCCGGGGCTCACTATATCCGTTTCAATGCCGATTTCTTATACGCGCGTGATTTTGCGGGCGCAGGTGCCGGTACACCGAATACAATGAGTTTGTCGGAAGCGCAAGCATGGATCGGTAGCGGCAAAGCGGAAGCACTGCTTAATTCGAATGGGTTCGCTCCCGCCATCGGTTTTGGCTACCGCTATACCTATCGTGCGCTGATGATTGATGTCGGTCTGGGAGCCGAGTACCGCTATACAACAGATGGCCCGAATGCCATTGTAGACCTAATGGCACCGGCTACGGACGACACCGGATTGGCGTTTACCGGCTATTACACATGGAACAACCGCATGGTGAATATGCAGCATGTAGGATTGCAGTTGCCGCTGATGATTGGCGGTCAATGGAATAGGATCTATGCCATGGCCGGTGTAAAAGCGAATATCGATATATGGAATCGATCATCGGAGAAAGGCAACTATACCTTATGGGGAGATTACGGTGACTTCATGGATCCGATACGGGACGTGCCTGAGCATGGTTTTGTAACGAACGAGCCGTATGAGACAGCACCGGTGAATGGTGCCATTGGATGGACCATTCGTGCTTGTGCCGAAGTAGGCGTATGCCTCAATCCGCAAAGCGGAAAGAATAGTTACAGCCGCAAGCCGCAGCCGAAATACTATATCGGAGCGTATGCGGAATACGGTTTTATCGGCAATCAGGAGAGTTATCGTCCGCTGTTAGCGGGGATACGCTTGACGATATTGCTGCCATTAAATGAGAAGAGAGTCTGCAGATGTTTGGGAGACTGATGAGAAAAAACCTATACATAGGAATTATGTCGATCATTTGCCTTTGGGCAATGGTCATGGATATAAAAGGAGCTGCTATCACAATGGCAGACCTGCCCTATCTGTGTGATTTTGAGGATGAAACGGAGAATGCCAACTGGGTACTGAACCCATCGGTAAACACGATCATCACGGAGAATAGATGGGTGATCGGCGATGCCGTGGCTTATACCGGAAATCAATCGCTGTATGTATCACAAGACGGAGGTCAAAGCAACACGTATGCTTCTACCAATAATGTGCTGTTAGCATACCGCGACATCACCCTGGAAATGGGAGAATATGATATCGCCTACGACTGGCGCGGATTGGGAAATAAGACAAAAGGCTACCTGAAGGTAATCTATGCGAATCGTCCCACGAGCGGACTCAAATGTCTCGGTAACAGTACTGAACCCACATGGGTGAAGAATGCCGTACAGTTGATGGGTGAGCATACGAGTCTGATTGATGGCGACACATGGTACCACGTCCAAGCCCGCGTGACGATTCCCAAAGCGCAAGCCAACAAGACAACGACGCGTCTGCTGTTCGTTTGGGTCAATACGGACGTGACGGTGAAAGACAGCATCACCTCTATCGCAATCGATAATTTCCAGTTGGCGAAAGCTTCTCCTACGGACTACCCGACCAATATCCACGTGACCACCACTTTGGGAGAATCCGAGGTTAGTTGGGAAGGCTCGTCCGATAGTTATGAAGTGCTGTACCGTAAACGCGGCGAGGAGGATTTTCAGTCCGTGCAGACGAATACTACGAGCGTGACGCTGAGTAATGTAGACTACGGTGCATACGAATTCTGGATTTGCTCCGTGAACGGCGAGGACAAAACGGTCTATACCGTCTTTCCGGTTGTTTACCTCTATGAGACTGATTGCTTCGATGCGCTCAATATGTATAATGCCTCGTTCGAGTACGGCAAATGGAAATACCTGAAGAACCAAGGACTGACGAAAGAAATAGCAGGGAATGACCGCGTCGATTACGGTCCGCTGGATATCCGCAGCCGCCATACTACGCATTTCGATAAAACGGAAATAGACCCGCGTACGGTAGTTAAGAGAGGCACAGATACCATTGCCTGTCTGCACACGGTTCCGCAAGAGGAGTTCGGCTCTGTGCGCCTTGGTAACTGGGGGACAGGATATGAGTACGAGTCTATGATTTTCCATTATACGGTTGAGTCGCAATCGACGGCGGTGTTGCTGATCCGTTATGCGATGGTACTGGAGAATCCGGACCACCAGGAAACGGAGCAGCCGCGTTTTACATTAGAGGTGCTTGATAGCAAAGGGGAACCGATTGATGTAGAGTGCGCCTCGGTGGATTTCCATGCGCCTACTTCCGAGGAACTGAATGACCCCGAAACGCGGGCGCTATGGCATACCAATACATGGACCGGCAGCGGAAGAAGCTGTGAGGTTACATGGCAGGATTGGAAAATCATCGGTATCAGTGTTGAGGATTATGTAGGCGAGACGCTGACTATCAAACTGACATCCTATGACTGTGGTCAGGGTGGGCACTTCGGCTATGCTTATTTCACGATGAATTGCGTGCGCAGCGATGTGGACGGACTGCCATGGGGAGAAGGTTCTTCAACCCGTATGTTCACGGCACCGGAAGGATTCGACTATGCATGGTTCAACCGCATGGATCAGCTGCTGCAAGACACACTGTCGCGCGAGCGCTTCTTCCCGGTGATGGAGAACGATACGAATACCTATCTCTGTCATGTGACCTACCCAACCAATGCCGCTTGCGGTTATTGGTTCGACGCCAGCGCTAAGTCGTATAATACTCAGGCCGAATTAGCGTACCGCTGGACTCCGGCGAACTGCGAGAACGGCTATACGTGGTGGAACAGATGCCATATTATTCTCACCAATCAGCAGACAGGCGAAGTCGAGCATCGATATGACAAACAGATGGAGAACTGTTGGCTGCTGACGGACGATGAAACGGGCGAAGCCATCGGATATACAGACGAAGGCAATTATGTAGCCATGCCCAAAGAAGGCGGTCATGTTCATTTCGGCGTGCGGACGGGTATTTATGTAAATGACCAATTGTATGCCGATACGGTGTGGTACGATTTCGATATCCCTGCGATTGAGGCCGTAGAGACGCATCTATACGACACGATCTGTCGCGGTCAGTCCCTTATCTTCCCCGCCGGTTCCCACAGCCGTCATACAGAACCCGGTGACTACACGGATTATCTGCAATCGGTAGTGACCGACTGCGACAGCACGGTGATCATGCATCTGTTTGTTCACGAGCCGAAAGAAGCGACTATTTTTGACACCATCTGTCCGGACGGCCGTTATTCGTTTGCCGGCAAGACCTATACCCGTTCGGGTATTTATACCGGTTTATTCATGAGCGAAGAGACGGGCTGCGATAGTGTAGTGACGCTGTACCTGAAGCAAGCGCCGCGCCCAACCGTAGCTCTGCTATCTGCACAACTGTGTTCGGATGAGTCATTGGTCTTCACCGCCAGCGACGGAGGCTATATAGCTACCATGCATGTGAGCGATGATATCTATGATACCACCGCATGGATGCGGCATGAGAATGCACAGATAATCCTACCGCTGCAGCACAAAGATGTAGGTACGCATACGGCTATCGTGCGACTGACGATGCCGTGGTGCGATACGGAATATACCGATACGCTGACTTATGGCGTGAGCTTGGCGAGCGGCATCATCGTGCGCCACTGGAACGACATGTTGACCTTCCTGAGCGAGGAGCATAACGGCGGTTTGACCTTCCAATCCTATCAATGGTACGCGAACGGCGAACCGATTGAAGGAGCCAACCAATCGTATCTCTACGACCCCAATATGCAGGAAGAGACGGAATATACGGTGCGTGTGACCTTAGCAGACGGAACCGAAGCATGGGTTTGTCCGTTCACGCCGTCAGAAGCCGATAGATGGCAAGGTATAGACGAGACTGATGAGGAGAGAAGTAATGAGAAGATTTGGCGTAACGGCAGGTTGATTATCCGCCGAAACGGACGTGAATATGACGTATTAGGAAGAATCATAGAATAAAATAAGCAAAAGGCTTATATATTAGTCTATTTATTAACAAAAACAAAAAGCTTTATGAAACGATTATTTACACGTTGGCTGTTGTTTACCCTGCTCATAGTTATGAGCATTACGACAGCGATGGCGCAGAAATCTGTGCTCAACGAGAGTTTCTCAAGTGGCAGTCTTCCGAGCGATTGGACGATGACATCCGGCTACTGGAATTTCGATGCCGGCAATGCGTTCTTCCTCGCTCCGTTTGAGAATGGTGCAGACACGCTTTTCTCGCAGCTGCTTGACATCAGCGAATTGGACAACAAGCCGTCCATCGCGTTCACTTATTCGATTGCAGCGAATGCAACAAAGGTGAACGAGTTGAAAGTGCTTTACCGTGCTTCCGAAGATGACGACTGGTCCGTATGGCAGACATTTGACGCTGCCACAGACGGCCAGGTGTACATCAAAGATGTACTGCCCGACGGACTGTCCGAGGTACAAATTGCTATCGCCGGAGCCTATAAGTTAGGCGGCGACGCGCGTGTCTATCGCATTGCGGTAGAGAACAAAACCGAGGCATCGGCAGCGCCTACCGGTCTAAAGACCGAGGATCTGACGACCACCAGCGTCACGCTTTGGTGGGATGTATGCGAAAGCGACATGTTCCAGCAGTACAATGTGAAGATCAACACGACCCAAATGACCGACATGTCGGCAATAGCCGATGTAGTGGATAATGTGGGTTGGTTCATCACTGATGAGTTCTATGAGTTGGAAGGGCTCACGCCTAACACGGAGTATTGGCTCTACGTACAATACGACTGCGGCGACGGCGATGTTTCGCCATGGGCAGAACTGAGTTTCCGCACGCCGTGTGCAGCTATCACGACTCCTTTCTCCGAGAATTTTGAGGGAGAACTCTCCAGCTGCTTTACTATTGTCAAAGAAGGCAGCGCTGCTGCAGTATCGAGCGAATATGCGTATAACAGCAACAAGTCATTCAAATCTGTAAGCGCAAGCGGCAAATACAACTATTTGATTTTGCCGGAAGCCAAGAATAATGTAAGCGCCTTCCAAGTATCTCTTTGGGCTGCTGCTCAAGAAAGCGGCAGCACCTATGCGCGTACCGTCACCATCGGTGTATGTACGGAAGCAACGGCGGAAGCCTTCACAGAGATTAAAACACTCTCATTACCGCAAGGACGTAAATGGGAGCAGATCACCGTTTCTTTGGCAAGCTATGCCGGAGCGGGCAAGTATGTGGCATTACGTATCGGTAATGCAGACAAAGAGAACCGCCTGTTTATCGATGACATCCGTGTAGAAGCGGCATCCGATTGTCCGAAACCGATGTTCGTTGAGGTATCGGAGATAACCCCCAACACCGCTAAGTTTAAATGGGTAGAGACGGGTAATGCAAGCGAATGGAACCTGGCGATCTCCACCAAACCTTTGGCTGATCCGGAAGACTTAGTGGATATTGCTGATCCTACGAAAGGCGAGTTTATCGATGCGGTCTCTGCTAATCCTTATACCGTTACCGGTTTGCTGGCAAACACCACATACTATGCTTATTTGCAATCCGGTTGCGACGAAGCCGAATGGACTAGTGTTGTAGAATTCAAAACGGCTCGCGAAGTAGGTTATCCGTATGAAGAGCATTTTGACCGTATGGATCCGGATAATTATACGAATGACAAATATGCTGTACCGGATGGATGGGTAATGGATGACCGCTGTGTTAATCCCGACAAGGCGTGGGATCTCCAATATGCCACTCATCTGCCTTATGTAATGACCACCTACAATCACGAGCAAACACCATACGTAAGTGCTGCGTTGATGTTGCAGGGCACTCATAAGGGAACTGATATCGCTTACTACTCTTCCATCGCTATGCTTCCGGCAATGCCGAAAGCGGTGAATAACATGAGAGTCACTTTCTGGGCTAATTCAACAGCGAGTGAACATAAGGTGGTGATAGGTGTGGCTGCAGACCAGAGTGCCGAAAAGGGCCAAGGACAACAATTAGGCGTGAATATCATAGCGGTAGATACCGTAGCGATTTCTGTTGCCAATACATGGACCAAATACTCCGTTAGCCTGAAGAAGTACGCTGGTACAGGACGCTATATCACATTCTATCTCGCTCCGGGGGAATCCACTCCATATGTCTATATCGACGATATTGTGATAGATGACATACCTGATTGCAGCCCGGTTAATAATCTGACTGCTGCTGCTAACGGAGCTAACGCCGGTAATATCACATGGGCGGATGCGACAAGTGCTACTCAGTGGAACGTAAAAATTTCCTCCACCGAGATTGACCCGAGTGCTGCTAATGGTGATATCGCCAACGAAACAGTTAACACGAAATCGTATGCAGCTACCGGCCTTACGATGGGTACGACCTATTATGTCTATGTCAGTCCGACCTGTGGAGCCTTGTGGGAGAGCACCAGTTTCACAACTCAAGTCGGTTTGTCTATTCCCTTCTATACAGACTTCACCGGTGAACCAACGGGTGCGAATGCCAACCGAGGGCCAAGAAACTGGACTGTAAGTAGCACAGGAACAGCTTTGACAGGTGCAGTTGGTACACAGACGTGGGTTCCGTATGTAAATAATGGTACATCTGCTTACTCGGGCTGGGTAGATGAAGCCGCGAAAGGCAGAACACAACCGTATTTGTACATCTACAATTCCACGACCACTACCCAACGGTACCCGTATGCTATAATGCCACAATTATTGAATGCTAATGTGAATGAATTGAAGATGGGCTTCTATGTGAATACTTCTAATACTACTGCATTAGCCACTAATGTATATAATGTATTGCGTATAGGTATCGTAGAAAGTCCATCTGACATTGGTAGTGATATTACCAAAATAACAAATATTGCGACGGTTCGTTGCAAGGCGGGTCGTACCAGTGAATATGTATATGTGGATTTTTCCAATTGTCTGGAAGCTAAGAAAGGCTATAAGTATATTGTTTTCTATCAGGATACGACAAAGGCCAATACATCTATGATAGACAACCTTACTATAGCCCGTTTGACCGATCCTTGGAAAGTGTCTAATGTCGAGGTTTCCAATATCGAGGAGACCGGAGCTAAGTTAACATGGAAGGAGAATGGACTGGCTACACAATGGAACGTAAAAGTCTTTGCCGGTAAGCCGGATAACGTGGATACAGGTACACCTGTATTCAGCGCAACGGTAAATGCGAAAGAAGCAACAATTACCGGTTTGACGCACAGTACGGAATATTATGCATACGTGCAATCTGACCAAGCCAGCGGAAAGAGCGATTGGGCAGAAATCTCCTTCTGGTCAAAAACCGGTGCATGGACAGTTCCCTATGAGGAGAACTTTGATAGTTACTATGCAACATCTTCCTATAAGAGTATTCCGAACTACTATGACTTGTATCAAGCAGATGGCACGGCGCTCTCAAGCTTTACGTATTTCCAAGTGTATAACTTGAATGACGAGCAGTTCGTGAAGATGCAAGCCACATCAACGACAGCATATAAGGTGGTTACCTTTGCCTTCCCGCCGTTTGATAGGCCTGTGAATACTTTGCAGGTAAGTTTCCAAGCACATGCCGATGCTACTGCAACAAGTACGGAGTCTGCTATAAACACTGCCATACAGAATTCTCCAACAGAAATAGGTGTATTAGAGAGCAATGGTACGTTTGTTTCTCTTGGCTCGTTTAGCGTATCCACAAACGAATGGGAAGACAAGTATTTCAATTTCCAAAATTACACGGGAGCCGGAGGACGCATTGCTATTCGTTGTGATTACAACAAAAAGAATGCAACCAATGCTATTCGTATGGATAATTTCTACATTTCCGAGATACCGGATTGCGGACGATTGATGGAAGTGGAAGTGAATGATATTGATTCCACAACAGCAACGCTCTCATGGGCAAAAGTAAAATCGGAAACCAAGTGGAATCTGAAAGTTAGCAGTGCCGCGATGGAAAATCCGGATGCCGCAACGGCTGACATCTTTGACGGACAACTGGATGTTCAAACCAAAGCGCTCTCCGGTCTGCTGGGTAATACGAATTATTATGTATATATCCAAACTGTGAATGAAGCCAATAGTTGTATAGGTGATTGGAGCAGTGCAACGATATTCCGTACACTCTGTAAACAGCAAACTTTGCCCTACACGGAAGATTTCCAAAGTTATGTCTTATACGGAGCCGGTTACACTCCCGACTGCTCAACTCTCAGTGGTCAGGATGATAATCACTCGTATATAAGCACAAGAGGTGCAACCGGCAACAAAGCTCTTCAACTGCGTCAGGTAACATTAGGGAACAACAACTACTTTGCATTCCCCGCGATGAATGTAGATAGCGTTAAACGTCTGCAATTGACTATGTTTGTCAATCCGGGTGGAACAATGGCTACAAACTGGTACTACTATGAGGTCGGTGTAATGATTGACCCCAATGACCCGAGTACATACACGATGGTCAAATTAGACTCCGTGGCCGGTGCGTCAAATACTACCTTTAGTGAGAAGAAATACACGTTTGAGACCTACTCGGGTAATGCGATGGGCGACTACGGCACATATATCGCGCTCAAACCTTTGTCTTACAAAAACAAAAGTGGTACTGCATATGCCGGTTCTGTTTATATTGACGATGTAACGATTGACTACGTTGAGACATGCGCCAAACCGGCTGGTCTTACAACATCTGATATCGGCATTACGGATGTAACACTCACATGGACAACGGATGATGCTGCGGCTAACCATCGCGTACGTATCTTTGCCAATGCGGGTGCAGATCCGGACAACGATCCGTTTGTGACAGAATCTGTTGTAGCCGATGACGAAGCAACACTCTCCGGGCTGGCAGGTAACACGACGTATTATGCCTTTGTTCGCAAAGAATGTGGAGGCTTGGACGGTAATAGTAAATGGAGCTTGGTAAATAGTTTCCATACAGATTGTCCTGCGGTAACACCCATGCCTTATGTGGAGACTTTCGAATCGCAAGTTTCGGCACAAGTTCCCAAATGCTGGACCAATGTAGGAGCTGCAAATGCGACCGTCACAACAACAGCAGCTCAAGAGGGCACGTATGGCTTGTCTCTGCCCGCATCATATTCTGGAGGCCAATATGGTAGTATGAATATTGCCAAATTAGTTACTCCAGCTCTGGATGTAGAAAGCCTGAAGGACGTATTAGTGTACTTTGACATGAAAGCTAGTATGACAGGAACTAGCTTTACAATTGAGGCTGTATCTGACAACACCTCAACGGCAGATTATATTTACATTACGACAATAGAGGATATTCCTACTACAACATGGACAAAAGCCTATATCAAATTGAAGGATTATTACACATCTGCTCAATCTTATAAATATTTGCGTTTCGCTCCGAATGTCCCATCAGGAAGCAAGACCAGCCAAACTATATATATAGATAATATCACTTTTACTACCAATCTAAACGAGGTACTCCCAGTCACAGCATTGGAAGCAATGAAAGTGACAGAGAGTTCGCTTACATTCTCTTTTGCAGAGATAACCCCAGGTATTGAGGAGTGGCAAACGGCTTATGTAGTCAAGGATGGCGATATTGCAGATGCAACCATCATTGATACGGATACTAATATTGTTACTATCTCTGGATTGACGACAAAGACAGCTTACGATATTTATGTTCGCTCAAAAGTAGAAGGAAGCGCATGGGTAGGGCCACTCACAATGATGACTTGCGGACCGGCTGCTGCTATCCCGTACATCAGTGGATTTGAAGATAACGCGGATAATGCCCTCTGGGAAGTGCAAAAACTTACAGCAGCCAACAAGCCTTATCCAAACTACTTCATTATTGGCGATGCTGACAATTGTGACGCAACAGGAAACGAGGCTCTCTATATCACGAATAATGATGTAGATTATCAATATAGTGGTAAAGTATCATATTCCTATGCTTACCGTACTATTATGTTTGAGGATGCCGGTTCGTATTGGGTTTCAATTAAGGTTAAAGTGCCTGGCAATGCGAGAGCAGATCGGGATGGAGATTGTATTTATGCACATCTGGTTCCTGCCGGCACTACTTTCCTGGCATCCAACATCAACTTGATGGACGGCACTTCGCGCAACTATGCATCTACAAGCGATAGCAAGAATTGCTATTCTTTGGTTGGAAAAACCACGCATCAGAGTGATTGGACCACATTCTCACGTCAACTGGATATCACGGAAGCCGGGGCATATATGGTAGTGATTGTATGGACAAACAACACCACTGATTCTCCGGGGCAACCGGTAGCAGTAGATAGTGTATCTGTCACAGAATACTTATGTACTGTTCCTTCCGGCTTTGAGTACACAGGACTCTCTACTAATACTGCTGCATTCCAATGGTTTGCAGGTAAATGCAAGAAGTTTGAATACGTAGTTTCGCGTTATGCAAAATTGGGTAATCCAGCAGTTATTGATGATGAGGATAAGGCGGCTTCCGGTATAATTGCCTCAGGTCCACAAGCAAGTTTTAATGGTTTACAGCCTGGGACAGACTATAGTTTGTATGTTCGGACTATATGCGAGGATGGTTATACAGAGTGGGTAGAGAAGCGCTTCACTACGCCATGTGCAGCAGAAGACCTTCCTTACACGGAATCCTTTGCAGAAACTCCGGAATGTTGGGTATTCTCCAATGCATCGGTTGTCAATAGAACACAACATGGAGATGAAGAAGAAATATGGCCGTGTCTCCAACTGAATGCCGGTGGTATGGCTATTCTTCCTGAGTTGAGCGTACCTTTGAATAAAGTACGTGTGGAGATAGGAGCATTTAACAGCACCTCCTATGCTTCCGTATCTCTTGGCATTGTTGACAATACATGGGATGCATCTACGTTTAGTGAACAGTATTATTTTGCTCCGGTTAACAAACAAGTTAGCAGTAGCGACCCGTTCGTTTTGGAGACCAGTACCAAGATGCTCAATCTCTACCAAGGTTCCGGTAAATATCTGGCATTGCGTAACACCAGCGGCAATACAATATATGTAAAGTATATTTCGTTGACCGAACTTCCTAACTGTATTCAGCCGAGTCAGGTTGAGTTGACGAATATCACCGAAACGACAGCAACAGTCAACTGGATAGCCGGTCTGGAAACCGCTTGGGAGATCAAACTCAATGATTCGATCATAAAGAATGTGACTACCCAGCCGTATCAGATTACCGGTCTGGAGCAAGGAACGGAATATACGGTAGCCGTACGTGCCATCTGCGACTCTGAGAATACCAGCGAATGGTCTGTCTCTGCAGATTTCCAGACCTTATGTGGAGTGTTTACATTGCCGATGTTCGAAGACTTTACTGATCTTCCTAAAGCAACCAGCAGTACTAATTACAAGCGCGCTCAATTGAGATGCTGGGATAATATGGTAACTGACCAAGCAATAGAGCAGGTATTCAATGGTAATATCAGCCCATATACACCGTTACCTACTGTATCCAATACATACCTTTGGGTTTGCAACTATCTGCCAAAACTGGGTGATAATAACCAATTGTTCTTCTTCGGATACTCGCTTTCGCATTCCGGTCCGAAGTACCGCTGGATGATTACGCCTCAGTACGCAATAGAAGGTGCTGCTACGCTCAGCTTTGATGTATGTCATAAAGATAATCAGGGCCTGGCTGCTCATCCGAACGGACGCTTCTTCGTTGCTATCTCTACCGATAATGGGGATACATGGAAGAAAGCAGATGCTACGGAAATCAAGGATATCGACTCTGTGATGACCACCAAGTCTGTTTCCCTTAATAAGTATGCCGGTCAGAACATCCGTGTAGCGTTCTATATGGAGGACCTCAACGGCACATCGACTACAAGTGGTAGCGGTATATTCACACTCGTGGATAATGTTCGTATGAACTGCACAGATACATATCCGTACGCAGATAATGCGTGTCAGGGCTTTGACTACGAGGGCTATGGCTTTTCTATCGCAAAAGAAGACCTGCCAATCGCGGATAAGGACAGTACGTACTACCGCTTCGCGGCCAATGCAGGCGCAGGCTGCGACAGTACTATCGCGCTGACTATTACCACGCGTAAGGCTGCCGAGGTTGCTCCTGTCTATGCAGAAATCTGTAGAGGAGAGTCGTATGACTTCGGTCCGCTCAAACTGACAGAGCCGAACCCGGTAGGCGTTCCGTACTATATTTCCGGCGAGACACAGTATGGTTGCGATAGCACCATCTATCTCTACCTGACGGTTAACGAGTCGGATACTACCGATATGACGCCTGTCGAGGTGAAGGCTAACCAGTTGCCTTACGTCGTGGATGAGTACTATACCATCCCGATGGATGCATCGGTTGGTTCGTTCACCGCTGTGGCGAAACGAGACGGCTGCTCGTTCAACCGCTACTTCATTACGGTGCTCGACAATCCGACCGGTGTCATCAATATCACCGATGAGATTGACTATATTGAGGTGTATGACGCGCTCGGTCGCAAAGTACAGACCCTCCGTCAAGGCGATTTGCAGAATAACCTGCCGAGAGGCGTATATATGATCCGTACCATTATGAAGAATGGCGATGCGATAAACCGCAAAGTGACATTCTAATAATGTGACAATATTCGGATAGTCCGATTGGATTCGGGCTATCTGCCTACGCTTGCTAAAACGCAAGCATCACATATGATGAGAAAAATACTTACTATAGTCCTTGCATTGCTCGCAGCCGGAAAACTGGCAGCACAACTGCCGCATAGCTATTACTGCGATTTTGAGGATGCTACGGAGAATGCCAACTGGTATCTGAATAAGAGTGGAAATGCATCCTTGGTTTGGGAGAACAAATGGACTATCGGAGGTGTGGTAGCTGCGCTTGGGGAGCAGTCTATGTATATCTCCTCCGACGGAGGCACAAATGCCACATATAAAAAAACCACCTCCAACATTATGATTGCCTATCGCGAGTTGACGTTGGAAGCCGGTCGCTATGATGTTGCCTTCGATTGGATGTGCGGTGGCGATTCTACCCGCGCCGCTTTGATGGTAGCATGGGTGCCGGAGGAAGATTTCCAAAATTCAAAAGGTCAAGACCAAATTGTATGCTGGACTAACGATGACTACAAAAGTCTCAAATGGATAAACGACAATAAACTATACTTTAACGGCAGCGAGTTGCTAACCGGAGGCTCAGTTTGGACCCACGCTGTGGATACCTTGATATCCGATGGCACACCGCATCGGCTTGTATTCTTTTTTGTCTATAGTAGCGCGGCACAAATCGTGCAACCCGGTCCATGCGTAGATAACATCCAATTGGCACGCAATAACTGCGGAGAACCGACTAATAAGCGCGTCTCTATGCAGAGCCAGACCGTGAACCTCACATGGGATTCGCCGGCAGAGAGTTTCAACCTGCGCATGAGACGCATGGGCGAAAATGTAGCTACTCTATGGAAAGGAATCAAGCAGCATTCCTTCTCTGCTTCACTGCCGGAGGGAGTTTATGATATTCAGATACAGGTAGTATGCGAATCGGACACCAGTGTCTGGTATAGTTTTCCGACTGCGTTTGTGCATGATACCAAGTGCTTCGATTACCTTGACCTCACCGATGAGCGCTGCTCGTTCTCCTTGGAGACAGCCTCGGATTATCATGAGAATGACCCGCTTTTGCAGCACGGCAAAATCGATTATGGTTTTACCTCTATGTGGAGTCGTCATACTATTCATTATCATCCGGAAGAATACGATGCTCGTACGCGCGGGAGTGTGGACAGCAATGATAATTCTGTTCCTCCACTTAAAACTGTTCCCGATGGAGCTTTAGCCTCCGTTCGTATCGGCAGTTGGGAAAAGATGGCGCGTGTGGCTCGCGCGGAGTATGACTTCATCGTAGATGCCAATGAAGCCGCCGTTCTCATGCTGCAATATGCGATGGTGCTGGAGTCCTCCGGGCATGGTGAAGAAGCACGCCCGCGCCTGATGATTAATATCGTGGATGCGGAGACAGGCAAAGCGCTTAGCAAATGTACCACAGTCGATTTGGCTGCGCAAACCAGCGGAGACGGATGGTATCGCGTACCCGATCCTGCATACCCGGATGGCTCTCGCGATATTTGCTGGCGCGATTGGACCACGCTGGGATTAAACCTCGCTGAGTTTGACGGCAAACATGTGAAAGTGAAGATCACAGTATCCGGCTGTACTGCCGAGATACACTATGGTTACGCCTATTTCACACTCACCTGTACTTTCGGCAAACTGCAAGGAATCCAATGCGGATGGACGCCGACGAATGAATTTATCGCCCCCGCGGGATTTAACTACCGCTGGTATCTGGTAGATGCACCCTATGAGACACTCAGCCGCAAAGACACTTTCCCTGTGGACTACCGCGACATTCGTGACTATGCGGTTGATATTACCTATAAGTCCGACCCGTCTTGCGGCTTCACGCTCTATGCGAACGCCATCCCGCGCTTCCCCATTCCCGAAGCCTCCTATACGCTGGAGCAACGCGACTGCGGCAACTATATCTCCTTCACTAATACCAGTCACATCCGCACACGCAACTGGATGACCGGAGAACAGGTGGATACGTCCTTCCCTCCTGAATACCTGCTATGGGATTTCGACGGACTGAACCCCGAAGGATTGGATACGCAAGCTAAACGATGGGCTCCGTCTTTCCGTTTGCCGGATGAAGAAGCGGATTATCATTTCAAGTTATACGCGGGCGTTGGTCTATGCGACAGCGTGCAGCATATATACGTCCATGTGCCGCAGGTAGGGAAAGACTCTATCATCGAAGATGTGCAGCGATGTGAAGGGGAACTATATCGCCATAACGGCAAATATTTCCAATCGGATACTACAATCATTGATCATGACTATAATATCGCAGGATGCGATAGCTTCTATACGATTAATCTGCGCTTTGTGGATGCTATCCGCGATACGATTGAGGCTGTCATACCGGAGGGCAGTTCGTACACCGTAGGCACACAGACCTTCTCTGTTACCGGCGAATACAATATATCTCTTACCTCCGTCTCGGGCTGCGACAGTATTGTCACGCTCCAACTCGAGGTGGTTACTCCGCTGAAGATGGAGATAAGTGCCATTGAATACCCCTGCCCCGAAGCGGCCTCCTTCCTTATAGAAACGCATGCGCGCAAAGGTATTCCCGATTACTACACCCTCAGCTTCGGCGAAGAAGGTTATGCCATCGGTTTGATACCGCAGTCCGACTCGCTGCGTAATGGTATCAACAATACCATCGAAGTACCTATGCCGGCAGGTGTTAAGCCCGGATATTATCCATTCTCGCTTGCTTTCGACAGCCGTAAGAACGGAAAGGATACCGTAACTGCCGAACTGACCATCTATTATTCCGCCTCCCTCATCCAGCAGCGATGGGACGATGTGCTCGGCATCCTCAATAGCGAGTACAACGGCGGATATAACTTCACTCAATTCCAATGGTATCGCAACGGGCAAGCTATTGAAGGAGCTACAGAAGCCTATCTCTATATCGAAGAGAAACTGAAAGCCGGAGATGCATATGCCGTAGAAATGAAGCAGAATGGCGAGACACGCTCACTGCGCACCTGTGCCTATGTTGTACCGGCTACAGCCGCAGCACCTGATGCCGCGCCGCAGAAAACACTGCAAAATGGACACATCGTCATTATCGTAAACGGACATACATATAATGCTCAAGGAATGAAAATCGGGGATTAAAATTCAGCATCTATGAAACGAATAATTGTTATCGGATTAGCCGTATGGACGGCAATAAGTATAAGTGCGACAATGCGTACATCGGAAGAGGCATTGCGCATAGCCGGTGAGTTCGCCAAAACGAATATTCGCCGTGCTCAGGGAACATCGCCCATCACCCCAAAGGGAAAATATATAGCAGCTCAAAGCACTGCCTACTTCGCTGTTAACACCGATGGCGGGTTTGTGCTCGTCGGTGCAGATGACCGTATGCCCGAAGTACTCGGATATAGCGACAATGGCGCTTTTGATACGGACAACATACCGCCTGCTATGCGATTCCTGTTGCAGTGTTACGAAGAGGACTTGGAATCTATCGGTAACCAATCTTCTTCCATCTACAAGCAAAAAGCATCTTTTGCGACGATAGACCCGCTGATGACTTGCCAATGGAATCAGAATGCTCCGTATAACAACTATGCGCCTATGTATAGCTCCACCGGCAAATGCGTCACGGGTTGCGTGGCTACGGCTATGGCGCAAATCATGTATTTCTATCAGCATCCGGCAACGGGCACCGGATCGCATTCGTACATGTGGGTCTGCACTAACCCCGTAGGCGAAAGCGGCATGCTCTCCGCGAACTTTGGGCAGACATCCTATCAATGGAGTGAGATGTTGCCGTCCTATAAAGGGTATGCTACGCCGGAGCAAGAAGACGCTGTGGCTACGCTCATGTATCATTGCGGCGTGTCTATCAATATGGGGTATGGTTCATCCAGTGGTGCTTATACAGACGAGGTCCCCAAGGCACTCAACACCTATTTCAGCTACGATGCCAACTATCAGCGTATTCAAAAAATCATGTATCCCGCAGATAGTCTCAATGCCATCATCTATGCCGAGTTGGCAGCCAATAGACCGGTGCTCGTCAGCGGACATAATGATGAAGGAGGACACGCATTCGTATGCGACGGGTGTGATAATAAAGGCTATTTTCACATCAACTGGGGCTGGGGAGGAAATAATGACGGTCATTATCTGCTGACAGCCCTCAATCCCGGCAAATCGCAGGGTATTGGAGGTACAACAAAAGGATACAATAAAGGCACGTGTTTCTTCATCGGTATCCAACCGGTAAAAACAGGTACGCCCAAAGCTATTCCGCAAATGGCTACCACTGATTTTACCGTCAGCAGTGAGTCTTTCAACCGCTCTGCTACATTCTCCGTTTCTATCTCCCGATTGGAGAACTATGGTCTGAATAACTTCAACGGCTCATATGGCGTAGCGCTCTATGATGAAGATGAAACGCAATTGGTGTCGGTACTCAAGCAAGTGGATAACTGTTCGCTCAGCGCCGGTTATCATTATACCGGAGCTGTCTCCGTCAGTAGCATCTCCATCCCGAATGCTATCCCTTCGGGTACCTATCATCTATGCGCAGTATATAAGGATACCAACTATGATTGGATGCGGATGATGTGTACAGAGGATGATTATTATCGCACGCTCATCTTGGATGGATCCCAGGCTACTTTTATGGCAAATGATGCGGCTTCTGAATTGACGCTCGTTTCGCCGCTGGCCTTCCCGGAAGGAACCAATCCCGACTCTGTGCCAAAAACAGGAATACCCGTTTCCTTCTCTGTTAAGAATACCGGAGGTACGTTCCGCGGAGATATATCCGCGCGTATATACAGAGGAACCATCGCGAAAGGTCAATACGAAATAATGGACTCCGTCATCATCCGTTATAACCAGACTGTTAACACGGCTCTTCAGCAGAAATTTGCTGCAGGTCTGACGCTGGATACCCAGTATAAACTGAGGCTCTGCTGGCGCGCAGACGCAAACGACAGCTGGCATAATTTTGACGGAGCAGAAGATTTGCTCTTCAAACTATACGACCCTGAGTATCATCTCTCGCTGACGGATACCATTCGCTTTGATCGCAACTACTCCGTGCCGCAAAGCAACGCGAATCTATATTACTCCATCAAGAATACTGGAGCAGCATTCGCTGGCGAACTGCAGTTGTCGTTCTATCAAGGAACATTGGCGCGAGGAAAGAGCGATATACAGGTTATTCACATCGGTACCGATGAGACCCTCGAAGGTACTTTCAGCGGACCACTCTCGCAAGCCCCCGGTACATACAATATCGTCCTCCGCTATAGGGAACCGGACAGCGATTGGATGGAGTTTATAGACCTCAATCTGAATAATATCGGCTCCATTACCGCTACCATCTACGACGATTCGGAACCGCTGACGCCTACGGACATCGAAGACCTTACGTATCAGCCGACAGACTTTAACAAGCGGCGACTCATCATGCGGCTCGGCGCATACGATTTATATATTGTACCTGTGGAGAACGGAGCGGAAACGAAATATATCAAAGTAATGATTCCTACTAAATGAAAGCATTTCGAACGATAATACTTTGCTTGACCCTCGGGGTGGCGCCTCTATACGCAGACGTCAAGACGGAGAGTCTGCATTTCTTGAGCGCCGAAGCCGGTATCGGCTATTCGGCTTTGCTTCATGATGCTGCGCTCGGAACCTCTGCCGGATTGGCCGGGGGGAAACTGCAGGCTGGCTATGAATGGCGCTATCGCAAACTGATGGTGCATACCGGATTGGAGTTTTCGCTCATCAGCGACAAAACAAACATGTTACCGTTTCAAAAGCAGATCTCATATACCGTCGGGTTGCCGGCTGGACAATATATGCTGGAGACCTTCGATTTCCAATCATGGTCGGAAACCCAACTCATGGGACAACTCAATATCCCCATCCAGATAGGAGCCATCTTCGCCGACAGATATTATTTCCTCGCTGGAGCGCGTATCGGTTTCCCGCTTCTGCATACGGCAAACACCTCCACCACGGTTAATACTTATCTGACCGATCCTACCCTTATCGGTTCGTTGGACAATGTGCCGGTACATGATGCCTACACCTCCGTGGAACGCACGTCGGGCAACTGGGCTGCTGCACCGGTCAACGCACAACTATCCGCAGAAATAGGACTTGTCCTCAATTCGTTTTTCGAGCCTCAGCAGAGAGGAAAAGGCAAAGGAGGGAAAAACGGTCGTGGATATAACCAGCGAGGCAATTACCAACGGGGTAGGAATAAAAAAGCGAAGAAGCAGATTCTGTACCGCATCGCGCTGTTCGCCGACTACGGACTCAATAGTTGCGCACAACCCGGAAACACGACTGTGGAACTTGCCCAGGTTGCACAACCGAGAGACATCACCGTGAATAATTCATTCGCTTGCTCTTCATCCGGCGCTCACTCGCTGCTCGTCGGAGCAAAGTTTGCCGTGTTGTTCCAGATGAACGAACCCAAGCCCGTCAAGACCAAACCCAAACCGCCGGTTACTAAACCGACTAACCCAACTAAACCGCCGGTTACTACTACACCTCCTCCACCACCTCCTGCGGATACTCCTACTATTGTTATCCCGATCAAGGTAGGAGCTAAAGTGGTGCTGCATAACTTGTTCTTCGCGACTAACAAAACGCAGATATTGCCACAGTCCGAACAGGCACTCAATGAGTTGGCGCAATTCATGCAGGCTCACCCGGGCATCTCCGTCCGTATCACCGGACACACGGATGATGTCGGCTCCGAGCAAGCCAACCAGATTCTATCCGAAGGACGCGCAAATGCCGTACGGAACGAACTCATCCGGCGTGGGGTAGCGGGCGACCGTATTACTGCGGAAGGAAAAGGAGAATCAGAACCTATTGCGGATAATAAAACCGAAGAAGGACGTGCTCGCAACCGTCGCGTAGAGTTTACCATTACGGCTACAGGCGATGAAGATATAGAGCAAATTAAAGATTAATCAATCAGCCGGCCTCAAGAGGTCGGCTGATTAGTTTTAGAACATACGCACTCCTCCTTAGAAGCGGTACGTAGCGCCTAATAGGAAATTGATTCCTTGGCTACGGTAACCGTAGTAGATCTCGTTCTTGCGGTGCAACCAGTTATTGAGCTGGAAGAATAGCGACAGGTTCGGCTTCGGCTCCGGACGCAGCACTTGCGCATGGTCCTCACGAATTTCTAATCCGCTTGCGCCTTTCGCTTTGCCTACCCACAGATCATATTGCACTCCGAGGTTCAAATCAATCGTCGGACGCAACGTCACATTAACATATGAGTCGGTCGATTCATTGCGCACGCGCGCTGTTCGGCTACCTACAAAGCGGTTATCTGAATAAAGCGTCCAGTGTTTGTCAATGCGACCATCAATACGCAGACCTAACTCCCAACTCGGGCGGTCATAAACGACGCTGTCGCCGATGGGTTTCCAGATATAATAATCTCCGGACAGATTGATGCGCACTACGTCCTGCAGATGATAATTGAGTTGACCTCCGATCTTACCGCGGTGATAATCGCCGTACTTGTATCCGAAATCGCCGGGTGCGTACAGTTTCTTATTCAATAGCTTGAACTGCGCTGAATCTGTATGCGCAATCAGGTTCGTCTCGCTGATCATATACGCGTAACCTCCGTGAATCTCAATCAGCAGGTCGCGGTATGGACGAATATGGAATCCTAACTCTGCATCTACCGGCGTATAAGATGCAAAATGGTGATCAATGATACCATCATGTATCAGACGATAGCGGTTCTCCTCCATAAAATCCTGCAAACTACCGGATCCGTGATCGCCGTCTATATCCGCATAAATAGTCAGCCACTGTTTGGCAATCTGCGCCTCCATACGAATATGTGGCGACGGAGCAAAACTGAGGTCCTCTATGCTCGACAACGCATTATGTCCTGCTCCTACGTTCATATCTAATCCGACTCCTAAATGGATGCGGAAACGCTTGCCCTCATAGGCATAATATGGCTCCAAACGGATGTCGTGACTATTCGAGTACAGAGAATCCGGAATCGCCGCAGCCAAACCCGTCAACTGCAGCAAGTTATTCTGCACATAGGCAATCATACCCACATGATGCGCATCGCTGTGCCAATCGAATGACGCGTGTGTGCGGATCTGATGCTCCAAGATAGCACCCGGCTTAGCGAACAGCATATAACCCGTCTGCACCTTGTATTGGAAATCCTGCTTGGGATTAGACCGAACACCCACAAATGCCTCTACCGTCCATAACGCCGTCTTATCGGTCTCGCCTATCGTACGAGGTTTCGGATAAGACTCGCTATTCTTCGCCCACATACCGTGCGTCGAACTGTAGTCATAGAAATGACCGTATTTATGGTAGAATACATTACCGCCGTTCAACCCGAAATAGAGGTCGCACGTGCTGAAGGTATGCGCGAAATCCATTCCCACTTTCGTCTTGCTCAGCGTCGCCAAACCCCATTCAGCCTTATGATGTGCATACACATCCAATATCGACTTCTTGCCGTCGTCAAGATGATAGCCGAAATCAAACAAAGTATTCGGATGACCTAACGCACCGCGTACATAACCGTGGAACGGATCGCTGCTAGTGAAACGCGTGGGTTGGGACAAAAGCGGATGAAAAGCAGTACCGGGATTGACCTCTGCCGTATAATCGGAATACTCAATCGGAGCCGGTTCTATCTTCGTCTCCACCACTGCCGGCTTCGTCGCCACTTTACCTGCAGTCTGAATAACCGGCTGGAAATCACGCTCCACCGTCACACTGCGGTTGAGCACTGAGTCGTTCTGCGCCTGTGCAGCCAAGCACAAGACCGCTAAACCGCTAATTACGAAGCCCCTCATATTGATATCAATCTTCCTCATCGTTCTCCTCCTTTACTACAGGTTTCTCCAGTTTGTCGAGTTGCGCCAAACGGCCGCTCGCCAAGGACTGTATGTCATCATCCGTGCGCGTGTAGTTCTGCTGCAGCACCAGCAGGTACTGACGCGCTTGGAAATAATCGCCGCGCTCGCGGTTGATATCGCTCAGCAGAATCAATGCGCGCGCCAACCAATACTGCTGCGACGTATTCATCTGCGTGAATGCCATCACCTCGGCCTCAGCAGCATCAAACTCTTTGGCCTCGAAATAACTCTGCGCCAACAGATATTTCGCTTCCGCTCCTTGTGCCGTACGCACTTCCGATGACAGCGCCTTCAGATCCGGTTGAGCCTTACTCCACTGCTTAAGCGCCACATACGCTTTCGCGCGACCGTACAACGCTTCCGCCTTCGTCTCTTCGCTCACCGGCGGGTCGTTCAATATCTGCTCCGCAATGTCAATAGCCGCCTGATGACGACCTATTGCTTGACTGCAACGCAGGATACCCAAACGGGCTATCGTCGTGTTCTCGCGACTTGAGCTCAACGAATGCATGCGGTAGAACGCATCCATCGCGCAGGCATAGTCGCCTTTGTCGTAACAGATCTCCGCCACGCGGGTAGCTGACTCTTCCTGATAGGGGTTAGCCGCCATCTCTGCCAGCACTTTATATTGCTCCAAAGCCTCGCTGCGTTTACCCAAGCGGTAATACGAATCGGCTAAGTAATAGCGTGCCGTCGTGCAATAACGACCACCTGCGCAAAACTGCGTCAGGTAATTGCTGAGCGACACCGTCGCCTTCTGATACGCCGCCTGCATATACTGCATCTCCGCTGCCGCATAAAGCAGGCTGTCCTCCTGCGTGGTGACGTTCATATTCATCTTCGCCAACTTCTTCGTGTAAGCCAGGTACTCATTCACATTACCCGTTTCCACATACAGCGCCTGCAGCGCATCCAAAGCGGTATATGCCTCTTCTGTCGCCGGATATTTCTCTATTGTCTTGCGATAAGCCGCGATAGCCTGTTCCGTCTGACCGATATTGCGATACAGCATCGCGCGCTCTAACGACGCCTTGCGCGCAAGAGTCGAATGCGGATAACTCGACAGCAACTGCTCATAGGTCACTATCGCACCGCGCTCATCCTCTTGCTGCAACTGCGCACGCGCAATTTCATACACACCGTCATCCGCATAATCGGACTTCGGATAACGCTTCACCAGTTCGCGCAACACACTGATCTTCTCGCTGTATTTGTGCTGCAATCCTAACGCATAACCGCGTTGGAACATCGCATAGTCCGCACCCGCGGCCTGCAGGTTGCTCACCTGTGTATAATACGTGATCGCCTGCGGGAACTGACGCGCATTGAAATAGCAGTCGCCGATACGGTTCAGCGCATCAGCATACGTCGGATCTGTCACTAACACACCGTCTATATACTGCGAGAAAGCACTGCGCGCTTTGTCATAGTCTCCTTGCGAGAATGCGGTATAACCTTGCGTATAACGCGCCACCGTGTAGTTAGCCGACTGACGGGCATCAGACCTGCCGAAGAACGTATTCAAGTCCTGCTCGCAGGCTTTATAGTTGCGCAAACGATAATTGGCTTCCGCGCGGATATAATAGGCCTCCGTCGTATACTTAGCCGACTCTTTCGTGTGGTCAATCACCTGCGTCGTCCAATCGACAGCCTCTTGCATCTTGCCTTGCAGGAAATTATCTGCACCTAACTGATAACGCAGATATTGCTTCGTCTGCAGCATCTTCGGCGAAGGACTGCCTATCGAATCCAACATCGCGATTGCTGCCGCGTAGTTCTTACTCTGCATCAACGCATCACTCATCATCTGATAGATGCGGTTTTCGTATTTCGAGTCAGGGAACTGACGTAAGAAATCATTGAAAGCACGCACGGACTCGCCTAACGCACTCGAACTCTCATAAGTACACAATGTGTAGTTATAACTTGCCTCTTCCGTTACCGACGGTGTCAACTTATACGCTGCCGCAGCCTGGTACGACAGTTTCGCCTGCTCCGGTTGATTCAACTTCACGTACGCATTACCCATCGTCAGGCAGGTTGCCTCTGAAATGGTGTCTTGCTCCTGTTTCACTTTCTTCAGGTAGCGCACCGCCTCTTCGTATTCGCCCAACCGGTACTCCGCCGTGCCTAACATAAACATGTCGTTGCGCATCAGCGCCTCGCCTTCAGCAGCTGCCGCTTGCTCGTACTGCGTCAGATGTGCCACAGCATCCGCAAAATCGCCTTTCTGATAAGCAATCTCACCCAATAGGCGATGCAACTCGCCGTTGTTGATGCTCTCCGGATGCTCACGAAGCAGGGTCTTGGCGCGCTCTTCCACCGCCTCGTATTCGCCTCGCGCATACTGAATCTGCACAATGTAATACGGCACGGTCTTGGCATATGCAGGCTCGTTCTCCAATTTCTCCAATGCCGGCAACGCTTCGTCATAACGCTCCAGTTTATACATGCAGTACGCGTAATAATATGTTCCGCGCGTCACGTGACGACTGTTGCCCTTGCTCAACGCATTGAAATAAATCGCTGCACGCGCATACTCCTGTTGCATCAGGTACGCATAACCGCGATAAAACGAATAGTCTGCCTGATGAGGACGCGTCAGCGCTTGCGCATCAATCGGCTCCAAGTATTTCAGACTCTGCTTGTAATGGCCTTTCTCTACCTGCAGCACACCTTGCATGAAGTTCACCTCATCGGCGAACGTGGTGTAAGGGAAAGCTTGCAGATAAGCCTTCAGATCACGCTGTAACAACTTGTCACGACCGTCAAAACGAGCCGCCAACTCATTAAAGCGCGACTCCATCTCCGTCGTCTGAGCACTCAAACTAAGCGTCGCGAGGCAGAAAAGTATAAAAATGAGTTTTCTCATCGAGCTAATTTAATCTCATTCCACATCTCGAGCAACATCTCCTGTGCGTCACCCGCATCGTGCATCAGCGCGCAACGGTCAATGATACTCTTGTCGGCATAGTAAACCGGATTTAGATGCAGCGCGTGAGGATCCAATGCCTCGCCGTCCACCTCAATAGGCTCCTCGCCGAAGAAATAACTGGCATCAACAGTCTCCGGCCATGCTTCCTCGTCATTCTGATCCGCCAATATGGTAGCCGCAGCTTTCTCGCCGCCTGCGCAAGATACATAACCGATCTCACCCATGTTCGCTAACGCGTTCTCTGCCTTACACATATAATCGATGAAATACGTAGCGGCTTTCGTGTTCTTCGCGTACTTCGGAATCACCCATCCGTCGAACCATACGTTCGAACCCTCTTGCGGCACGATATAATCGAGCAGCACACCAATCTCGGCAGCCTCTTCGATAGCGAACTGCGCATCGCCGCTCCAGCTCAGGTTCAACCATGCTTTACCTTTGGTCATCTCCTCCTTGCCGAAGTCCACTTCCCAACCGCAAATCTGCTTCTTTGCCTTCAGCAAAATCTCCTTCACGGCAGCTACACGCTCCGGTGTGATGTCGCGAACCAACTCCTCGCGTTGCACTTCGCCTTTCTCAATCTGATCGGCAAAAGCGTACAACACTAACACCGAATATACATCGCGGAAAGCGTCCTTCATCAGAATCTTATCCTCAAACTTCGGATTCAGCACTGCACCCCACGACTGCAAATCTTCACTATTCACGAACTGAGGATTATAGATAAATCCCGTCGTACCCCACATGTAACCTACCGTGTAGTCGCTCACTTTCACGTTCTCGTTCGGAGCCATCTGCTGGAATTTATCTGTCACGAACGGAGAGATATTATCGAAATACCTAATCGAATCAGGAATCAACTCCTTCTGAATCGGCAAAATCAAATCCTTCTTCAGCATGCGCTCGATGATATACTCACTCGGGCAGAACAGGTCATAGTCCTCGTGTCCCACTTCGATCTTCGTCAGCGCTGTTTCGTTGATGTCAAAAGTCTCATAGACCAGTTCCACTTTCTCGCCTGTCTGGTCAAAATACCACTGCTCAAAATTGGCTTTGACGTTCTCGTCAATGTAGTCCGCCCAGTTGAGCACTTTCAATTGATGCGCACGGTCCGTACCGCCGCAAGCCGTCAACACGATGGCTGCAAGAGCCACATAAAAGAGTTTTTTCATTTCTTTTCTTCTTGTTTGTTATTACGTATATTGATTACTATCAGTCCAATTAACATCACGAGTAGGATAAGCGTGAATAGCGGACGCAATTCCGGCGTCAAACCGCCTTTGCGGGCATCCGAATAGATGAATGTACTCAGCGTTTCCAAACCGCCGCTACCCTTCGTGAAGAATGTCACTCCGAAATCATCCACACTCAGCGTCAGCGCCAAGATAAAGCCGCTCAGCATACCCGGCCATAACTCCGGCAACATCACCATACGAAGCGCTTGAGCTGGTGTAGCACCTAAGTCCAACGCCGCCTCATACGTATTCGGGTTCATCCTGCTCAATCGCGGTAGCACACTCAGCACCACATACGGCGTACAGAACACCACATGCGCGATGCACACCGTCGCCAAACCCTGACTCATTCCCAACGCTACGAACAGCAGGAACAACGAAATACCGGTGATGATATCGGGGTTGATCATCGGCACGGAGTTAAGCAGACTCACCGCCTTACGACTCCGCGCACGCATGTTGTAAATACCTATTGCCGCGAGCGTACCCAAGAGCGTTGAGCAAACTGCTGCTACCAAAGCGATCACCACCGTGTACCAGATAGCGCTGTTCAGTCCTGCATCTGCCTTACCCGTAAACAGGTTGACGTACAGATCCAATGAGAATCCTGTCCAGTTACCCAAAATCTTACTCTTCGTGAACGAGAAAACGGCAATCAGCGCAATCGGCGCATACAGCACTAACAGCAGTAACCATAGATACGCTTGCGAACCGTAATGACGCCTGTTACCCATCCGTTTGCGGCGTAAGATCTCCTGCTCCACAGGCGGCAGGCTTTTCTCCTTGCGACGCTGCAACACGATGCTGCAACCGTATGCAATCACACCTGCTAACACCAAACCCGCAAACAACCACCAGATCCAACCTCTGCTGCGTTTCGCTTCTGCCGTCTGCTCCGTCACATAGCGCTCGAACGTAGCATACGCATTCTGACGCAATACACGCTGACCGCGGTTCTTCACCTCTTTCTTTGTGCGCCAGACAGACCACCGCACATCCGCATCATCCGTATAACTGTAGATGCTGTCGAATCCATCAGCCACTCTTGGCTGCTCCTCACTCACAAACACAAAATCCAAAGAATCTGAACTCTGAATTCTGAATTCTGAATTCTTAATTCCTATATTCACCTTCTCCCCGGCATAACTCTCCGGAAAAGCCGCCAGCAACCCGTTCTCTCCTGTCGAACCCACTTTCAACTCATACGTCAGATTCGACTGCGCCAAACCCGTCACGCTGAAAAGCACCAGCAGCGAAGCAATCTTAAATCTCATACCACCCCTCCTTCCTCTTTTGCGTCATGGTCGCCGAAGAAACTCGTCAAACCGATGATGATCAGCAGTACCAACGACAGCACCGCACCATAGTTCAGCAGGTCGGTCGTCGTAATATAATCTTGAATCAGGCTACCGAACAACTTGATATTGTTATGCGTCAGCAACTCCGCGATAGCAAACGTCGAAACGGTCGGCATAAACACCATCACAATACCGCTATACACACCCGGCATACTCAGCGGCACGATCACCTTCCAGAAACACGTCCATTTATTCGCACCCAAGTCTTGCGCCGCCTCTACTAACGAATTGTCCATCTTCTGCAGCGTGTTATAAATCGGGTAAATCATGAACGGCAGATAGTCGTAACACAGACCGAAAAGCAATGCACCTTCGCCCAACGGCAAACCGCACATGTTGAACAACTCCACCGTCGCTACCGTGCGCAACAGGAAATTGATCCACATCGGTAGGATGAACAGCATTGCCATCACCTTGGGGGTCTTGAAATCTTCCTGCGCCATGATGTACGCCGCCGGATAGCCGATCAGCAGACAGATGGCGGTGTTGAATACCGCGATCATGACCGAATAGAGGAAGGTCTGAATAGCTTCGCTATGCGTAAAGAACTTCGCAAAATTG
>JAILMN010000036.1 GCA_024692565.1 Paludibacteraceae bacterium | reverse complement strand
CACGCGTTCACCATCCTCCAATAATTCCAACAATAAGTTTCTTTGCATATATGGTTATTTTGTTTCACGCTGCAAAATTACAACAATTATTTGATATACGCAAATATTTTTGCAATTATTTTTACTTTTATGGTGATTTTTTTCGCAAAATACGTGATAATGCTATTTTATAGGGCATAAAAATCCGAGGCGCTCGGGGAAGCGTCTCGGATTGATGGGCGGACGATGCTATCGTCCCATAAGGAACAAACGTCTTACTTCTTTGCCGCAAGGGCACGATTATTGCACTTCCTGACCTGTCACGGTATATGTCTTATCACCACGGAGGATGAGGATTTGACCATTGATTAATACTTTTTGGATTGTATCGGACATGTTAGCGGGAATATCTTCGATTCCTTGTGCATCACAATTAACTACGGTACATGTTATTGACGTGCCACTTGTACTATTTAATGCATAACAGATACTTTCTGTCACGTTCATAATATCAACAGTTTGGTTGTTACCATCGTTCCATATAATATTAACGGCGCTTACTGAGGTTGGGAATGTATAACTATACCAACCTTGAGCATCTTTGGTAACGGTAGTTCCAGGCCATGCAGGGCTATCAACACCATCTGCCCAATAGTATAAATTAACCTTTGACCAAGATACGCTTGAAGCTTGAAGTCGTACGGTGATGGCTTCTGTAACAGGAGGTTGCTGATCTTCTTGTACAGTAATGGAACATGATGCAGTAAAGCTTCCTTCTTTAGAAATACAGTTAACGGTTACATATCCCCGGCGAACAGCCGTTATCAATCCATTCTCTATCGTTGCTACGGAATCATTATCCATGCTCCAATAAACATTCTGATTAGTGGCATTCGAAGGAGTAAATACAGGAGTAAGTTGTAGCGTTTCACCGACTTTAAGAGTTTTACTTGTTTGATTCAGACTTAGTCCGGTGACAGGTACTTTGTTGATAATATTTATCTTGCACGTATCCTTGTATTTGCCCTCGTATGTTTCTACATAGACATACGCTATTCCGACCGATTTTGCTGTTATTTCACAACGATTGCTCTCCACCGTCTTTATGTTAATAGAGAGAGGACTGCCTCCTGAAACCTGAGCTTTACCCCAACTCACATAAGTATTCGTTGCATCAAGCGGTAGTACCAATGCATCAAGAGTGTCTTTTTCTCCTTTCCCGATTGTAATTTCTCTTGTCAGACAACGGACACCTATTACTTTGACAGTAGGATCTGGAGTGATTTTCACGTAAACACTCTTAGCAATGTTAGTCCCATCGGTCGTTGAAATTGTTATTTTTGCAACTCCTGGTCGAAGCGGGGTAATCTTGATGGAATTTGCGAAGTTGATATGCTCTGTTAATTCTGTAGATATAATAGAAAGGTCCGAAACGGTAAAATCAATATTTCCATTAGATACCGAATATGGCATTACATTGATAGTTAGAAATCCTGTTCCTAGTTCCATGAAAGTAAGAGTATCGCCTTCTTGCATCTCAGAATACGGAACATATACGTCACTTCCTTTTGCTGCGTATTTATAAAATTTAAAACCAGTTGCGGGTATTGGTTCTGTTACAACTGTCACTGCACACGTGGAGGAATATCCACCATCTGTTGTCGTACATGTTATAGTTGCAGTTCCTCCTTTTTTACCATATACAACCCCATTAGTTACAGTTGCTATGGTATTATCGGACGACGACCATTCCACTGTTTTATAACTTGCATTACTTGGCTTAATAGTTGCATACAAAACAGCTTCAGCCCCTTTTTCGATTGTTAGCGTTGTGGGGTTTAGAGTCACGCCAGTTGTATGTACCACATTTGTTTCGACTATATTACTAAAATAACTCCAGCCTTGTGCTGATTGATATGCCGAAAGACTTCCTCCTGGAATATATAAAGTAGCCGCAGAAGGGACATTTGTGAAAGTGTTTGCATAGGCAAGCGATGGACTCTTGGCATGACAATGAATTTCTTGAATATTGGTGCAATTAGCAAGAGCATTTTTGCCCAATTGTTGGAGCCCCGCCCCGAATGTTATTGTTGTTAATGCTGAGCATCCGTCCCAACTGTTATCTCCGACTTTAGTTATACTATTGGGCAGAGTGATATTAGTCAGCCCAGTGCATCCTGCAAAAGCAGAACTTCCGATCTCTATAATTGCCTCTGGCAAGGTGATGGAAGAAAGTTGAGTTGCGTCAAGGAATGCAGATCCGCCAATATTGTACGATGTTCCCTTATAATCGGCAGGCAAAGTAATGTCCGTTCCGTATCCCATATAGCCTATTAGAGAAGTGCCCGAGAATAGGAAATCTCCCTGCCTATCCATATTGTTATAAACCTTGTCTGCATAATACGCAGGATTATCGACTCCACCGGAATGTGCCACCAATGACATATATGAGAAATTATATACAGTTTTAATACCTGTACAACCATTAAAGCCGGATATTTTCTTTACATTCTTTCCTATTGTAACGCTCGTAATTTGTTTGCAATTATCAAATGCACCAGTTGGAATGGTATCTAATGCATCAGGCAATATCAACGCTCCAGATATGTTTGCGCAATTTTTGAATGCCGTCCCATCGAACTTTGTGACACCAATTCCAAATGATAATTTCTGTAATCCTGTGCATCCCATAAAGGCTCCCGTTTTAATGCGTCCGGAAGGAATATATATTTCTTTAATTTTTGTCTGGTCTCTGAATAAATAGGGATGAATGATTTTTACTTGATCCCCTAAATACAACTCCTCTAAGCGATTCCCGAAATCCATATTTGAGGGATCTAAAGAAGAACCATCTGCATTCCAATAAACTATCTTCGGGTTACAACTGGTGAAGGCATTAGCTCCTATTTCATTAATATTGACGGGTATCGTTATACTTATCAGAGGAGCGTTCTTAAATGCATTTGCTTTGATTTTTTGTAAAGAATCAGGAAAATGTTGTATATAAGATAGACTTGTACACCCATTAAATGCATTTTCTCCTATTTCTGTGATTTCATTGGAAAGGAACTCTACTTTACTCAAACTGCTTTGATCCTTACATATACCATCGGGAATACGAGTAACCGAATTTCCAAATGTAATGGACTTTAAGTTGGTCTGTGAAAAATTAAAGGCACTAAAAGAGGGTATGTTCCAATATACATCTATGTTATTAGATGGATTGTTAAAGACATTAACATTCATTTCTGTGACCTTCTTCCCTAATCGAATATTCTTAAGATTTCTGCAACTTGCGAAAGCATAATCACCTATCTTCGTAACATTGTCAGGAATAACGATGGAATTAATGTTAGTTCCCCAAAATGCATACGATCCAACACTAGTCACATTGTCCTGAATTGTAAAAGACCCTAATTTTTTACAATTTTTAAAGGTGTTATTGCTAATAACCGTCACACTGGCAGGTATCTGTGCACTAACTAAATTCTCGCATGCAATAAAGGCACTATCTCCAATGCTTGTTACGCTATTAGGGATTGTAATAGAAGTTAATCCAGTACATTTTCCGAAAGCACCACTTCGAATTTCTGTAACACTATTAGGGATCTCAATCTGAGTCAACCCTGAACAACCATAAAACGCATCTTTCCAAATGCTTGTAACACTATTCGGGATGGTAATATTAGTTATTTTGTTACATCCTAAGAACGCCTTATCTTGAATTTTAACAACGCTATTAGGAATTGTGATATTACCAGACGCTGCAGAAGAGCAAGCCATAAGAGCTGATTTTTCTGAAGTAAGGTATACCAAAAATCCGTCTATATAACCATTTATTGATTTAGCTCCCCAAGGGAAATAGTTACTAGATCCATCTAATATCTGACTAGAGACAGGGTACACTACGTTGGGAACATTTTCAAAAGCTCCTTTTCCGATTCCCCCAAACGTGTGGTTTTCTGGAAATTCAATATCCATTAGACTAGTACAATTTCGGAAAGCATAATAACCAATAGAAAAAACATCTGTGATTCTTACTGTATGCAAATTTACACATCCATCGAAAACATACTCAGATAGGTTGCTGAGACCGGCTGGAAGTTCAATCTCAGTCAGACCTACACAACCTTGAAAAGCTTTACTGTGAATCTGTGTTATGTCATCAGGAAACGTTACACTTTTTAAGTTGACACACCCAGCGAATGCACTTACACCAATTTTATTAACATAATACGTATCTCCATTATAAGCAACTGTACGTGGTATATTAGCTGATGTTAACTCCGAATAACTACTATGGGCTATTAGCGTAGCAAAGCGTTCCTTATATCCTCCTGTCCCATTTGCTCCTACTAAATCAAAATAGAAATCACCGGATTTAACATTCTTGTATTCCCAGGCGAACGTTGTTCCTATGCTAGCCACTATGGCAAACAATAGGGCGAAAATTTTTGTTTTCATTGTTTTAAGATTTTAATTTGATTTTTGACTATTTATTAAGGCAGAACTACATTTATGTAGTATGCTGTAATATCATGTCCAGCGTTTACTAATTTTCCCCAAGAAATAGACCATGCTCCATCTGAACGCTTATGTCCCATGGATATCGCTTCAGCGGCAGAAACTTCCACTACCTTGATAATACGCCCCTTTTTATCAAAGACGACTCCTATCAATTTGTCAAATTCTTCGTTGTGGAAATCACTGGTATTACCTTCTAATGGAAGACCCTCTTGACGTGTTGCTTTCACTTGGATTCTTACACCATTCGCATCAATGTCATATCCCTTCTGCGAGGGTGGCGCTAATTGACCGTTAGAAACTTTCTTAACCAGCTCTTCAGCATATTCGCCAATAATGTTGCTGGTTCTACTTACTGATTCAATAGCAGATAGTGCTGCATTGTAATCATTCCACAATGTTGTACTAATCATAATATTAAATTGTTTTAGTTTTGCCTACTCACTTATGGCTTTTCGGCATTCTCCGTTTATGTTTGATAAAATGTTAATACACAAAAAAGTACTACTCTTGCTACTTTCCTTGTGAAGGCTCTGGTAAGCCGTGGGTAGAGAATAGCAAAAGCAGTACACCAAGCGTGCACTAACATATGCCAACTTACTACCCTTTAAAAATTTACCAGATTCTCACAAGGTTGGTTGACTGTTAGATTTCCTCAATATGTAGTCCGCATCCGCTGACGCGGGGTGTCATTTGTTTTCGAAATGACGCTGCAAAATTACAACAATTATTTGACATACGCAAATAAAGTGTGCATTTTTTGCAAATTTTTTGCTACATTTTGCACATTGGTGTACTACTCCGCTGTTTCGCGATGCAAAAGTACAACAAATATAACAAAGGCGCAAAGGTTTTGTCCATTGCGCCCTAATTAGCCATAAGAAATGCCAGAAAGTTTAGTATATGACTATCGGATAGTCTTTGTGAATCTCATGCAGTCGCGGCCAGTCGCGCTCATAAATTAACATATATTGCTGATGTAATTGTTCCTGATATTGTGGATGGGCTTTCATCAGTTTGTTTTTCTCTTCAAACATACGTGAAGCATAGCGGCTGGTCATTGCTATCCCTTCATTCACGCTTTTCTCCGGCATATTTGTCAGGGAATCAGCATATAGGCGATAGAGTTTTTCATATCGACTCTCTGCTTGTTTCTTCAAATTCAACCATGCTGAATCAACGGCTGGTTGAGTAACAATAACAACCGTATCCGTTTGCTCAATTGTCTGCGGAACTGGTTCTACAGGATTCGGTCGGAAAAGAACGATCATTGCTGCAACAAGTACTCCTATTAGCACCGGTAACAACCATGTTAAGCGCCATCGCCGTAGGACCGCTGCGCGAACGATATAATTCAAACGGCCGGAAAAAAGGAGTTCGACAATCTTTGCAAGGGCATCGTTATCACGGGCGATGGCGATTTTTGCTATATATGCATCCGTGTCGGAAAAGCCGAAATCAATCAGACGTACATGGTTGCCGGAGTCCGTAATAAGGATATTGCTGCTTTTGAGGTCGCCGTGTACTATCTGGCGTTCATGCAGAAAAGCAAGCGCTTCCATCAGTTCATCGGCCACGCGCCTACGTTCAGATAAAGAGGGTTTTTCTTGCAGGAAACGGTCCAATGTTCGTCCCTGCACATACTCCATGACAATAGCCGTGCCTAACTTTGGAATTTCGGTCATTTGCCATGTTTTGACCACATACAGGCAGTCAATAGCATGCATGATGTCGTACTCACGCTGCAGCAGCAATCGGTTGCGTGCGGTATTTCCTTCTTCCTCTTTGGCAACCTTGAGCACCACCCATTTGCCCGCCGTCATTGCCCGATAGACACGATTGTGTCCGCTATCGGATAACAACTCAAAATCCGAGAAGCCGCCAGTGCCTAATTCTTTCGAGGATAAGTCACGCAAAGGACCTGATGTGAATTCAGAAACAGCCATAACGAGTGCAAAAGTACTACTTTTTTTGCATATATCAAAATATTTTTGTACTTTTGCGCCGTTTTTGAGAAGAAATATTATGATTACCTCTTTTTTGTCCAATAGTATCGAGGTTCAGCAAACCAAACGAGCCGTGGAAGCGCGTTATGGCAGTTGTCCCAATAGTCCTGCCGATTTCGCAGAACTGAGTTTGTATATCAAAAAAGCAACCGGGCATGACATCAGTCCGGACACCTTAAGCCGCCTATGGGGCTATAAAAAGGGCTACGCCACAGTACGTCACTCGGTAATAGAAATACTGAGCGCGTATGCACGCGCAGCGGAGGAATCCGATTTCGTGTACCAGATAGCCATTAAGGCAGAAGATTTGCAATCGGGAGAAAAAGTGCGTATCGCCTGGTTGCCGGATAGAGTCTGCACACTGGAATACATAGGTGCGTATCATTGGCGTGTAGTAGAGGTAACTAACAGCAAACTGCAAGTCGGCGACACTTTCTCTTGTCGCGTGATAGCGCAAGGCCATCCACTGGTTGTGGATGATCTAAAAACAGCCAACCAACACTATGAAGGATACACCATCGGCGGCAAAAACGGCCTGACTTTGGTAGAGGCAGAAGGGATCATTCATCGCTGACCCTAAGTGGTAATTTTTCTATAAATTTCCCCAATTATTTGCATATGTCAAAAAAAAGCAGTACTTTTGCAGCCGCAAAAGCCGGTTTAGAAATAATCGTTCGAACGGAGCGAGATAAGAACCGGGGCAAGTTAGACAAAGCATAATGTAGTATTATGACAATAGCTATTTTTGGAAATGCGATGAAGACGGAGACCTTGGTGGAGGTGCGTCATATATTGCAATTCATGGAAGGGAAAGGTGTTCACGTGCTGCTGTCGCAGGAGTTGCGCCAGGAGTTGGACTTGCGTGAGTACCCGGGTTTTCCTGAGAACTGGGACGGAGAGAAGCAGCCGGAGAACGTGTATGGCGAGCCGATAGATTTTGCGCTATCGGTAGGCGGCGACGGTACATTCCTGACGAGTGCTGCCGCTATCGGAGACAAGAACATCCCTATCTTGGGTGTTAACTGCGGTCACCTCGGCTTTCTCGCAGAAGTGCAAACACAGGACCTGGATGAGATTTTGCAGAAATTAGTTGCCGGCGAATACACGATCGAGCAGCGCAGTCTGCTGCAGTTAACCATCTTGGACAAGGACAATATCGCCCGCGAGGGGCTTATTATGTCGCCGAACGCGCTGAACGAGATAGCGATATTGAAACAAGGTCTGACGAACATGCTGACGATAGAGACGAAAGTGAACGGCGAATTGCTGCACACGTATCATTCGGACGGTTTGGTTATCGCGACGCCTACGGGCAGCACGGCATACAACCTGTCTATCGGCGGTCCGCTATTGGTTCCGCAGAGCCGCGGCATGATATTGACGCCTATCGCTCCGCACAGCCTGACGGTAAGACCGATTGTGATCTTGGACGAATGGAAATTGGACTTCAAGATCAGCAGTCGCTACGACTCGTTCATGGTGTCGGTTGATGGTAGGAGTCAAAGTCTGAGTACCGATGTGCGCCTGCACGTAGAGCGCGCTCCGTACACGGTGAAAGTGGTGCAGATCGGCGATAACAGTTTCTTAAAGAGTTTACGAGCAAAGCTTAATTGGGGGAAATGATTTTAGATTTAGGATTTCAAATTTAGAATTTATGATTTTAGATTTTATTACTTGGAATGTGGATCCGATATTGATTCACATCGGTGATGGCGGGATACGTTGGTACGGCTTGTGTTGGGCCATCGGATTGTATATCTGCTGGGCGGTAGATGCGAAGATGTACAAGCGGGAAAACTGTCCGGCCGAATGGGCAGACCAGATGTTCTTTTGGATGGCAGCCGGTGTGATCATCGGTGCGCGTTTGGGTCACTGCTGGTTCTACGAATGGCACCAATACGGTCAGCCGTGGCACCTATTCGGATGGGAGTTTACTTACCGCAATCCGTATATCGAGAACCCGATGCGGCTGCTGAAGATCTGGGAAGGCGGATTGAGCAGTCACGGCGGCGGCATAGGCCTGATCATCGCGGCGATATTGCTCAATAAATACAAGTTCAGCCGCTATCCGCAGTTCGGCACAAGTTGGCTATGGATACTGGATCGGTTGTGCGTAGGCGTGTGCTTCACGGCGATGCTGATTCGTTTCGGCAACCTGATGAACAGCGAGATTTACGGCGGTCCGACCGACCTGCCGTGGGGCTTTATCTTCGTTCGCGACGGTCAGACGGTGCCTTGTCATCCGACGCAGATTTACGAGATATTGTACTGCTTCGTGGCGCTGCTTGTAACATGGCCGATGTATTGGTACACCGATGCGCGCAGACGCGAAGGATTGCTGCTCGGCGTATTCTTCGAGATCGTCTTCGTGACGCGATTCTGCTTGGAATTCATCAAGAACGACCAAGAAGCCTTCGAAGCCGGACACGTGCTGAATATGGGTCAATGGCTCAGTATTCCGTTCATCGCATTAGGTATATTCCTTATAATACGCGCGTATATGCGACCGCTGAGTCCGGTGGTTGACAAACAACCGAAGAGTCTTGAGCCTAAGTATCAAGACGTTAAATAAAGTTTATTGTTTTTATTGCATAAAAACGTTTATAGGGTTTATGACCAAGCAGGATTTACGCATAGTATATTTGGGGACGCCGGAGTTTGCGGTAGCGAGTCTGCGTGCGCTGGTAGAAGGCGGTTACAACGTGGTAGCCGTGGTGACGATGCCGGATAAGCCGTCGGGGCGCGGTCATCAGGTGCAGTATTCGGACGTGAAGCAGTACGCGCTGTCGGTGGGTCTGCCGGTACTGCAGCCGGAGAAACTGAAAGACGAGGCGTTTGTAGAGGAGTTGCGCAGTTATCACGCAGACCTGCAGATCGTGGTAGCCTTCCGCATGTTGCCGGAAGTGGTGTGGGCGATGCCCCGCTTGGGAACCTTCAATCTGCATGCCTCATTGCTGCCGCAGTACCGCGGTGCGGCGCCGATCAACTGGGCGGTGATGAACGGCGACAAAGAGACCGGCGCGACGACCTTCATGCTAAAGCATGAGATTGACACAGGCAACATGATTCTGCAGGAGCGTATCCCTATCGGTCAGGACGAGAACGTGGGTTCGGTTCACGACCGTCTGATGGCGCTTGGTACGAGTATGGTGACGCGCACGGTGGACCTGATCATCGATTGCGAGAACCAAGGAATTGCCCTGCCGACGACGCCCCAACCGGAGATAGCGGAGTTGCGTCCCGCGCCGAAAATATTCAAAGAAGATTGCGAGATCAAGTTCGCCGAGAAGACCGCCGAAGAGGTGCGCAATTTCGTGCGCGGACTGAGTCCCTACCCTGCGGCATGGGCGAACATCGATATCCGCGGGCAGCGATTTGAGAACGTGAAGATTTATAAGGTGGAAATATCTGATAAAGGCGCGCTCGTCGTGCCCTGTAAAGAAGGCAGTGTCGCGATTCTGGAACTGCAAGTTCCCGGAAAGAAGAGAATGGATGTGAAAGCATTCCTGAACGGAATGCATAGATGATAGATGATAGATTATAACGCGCTCATAGATAAGTATTACGGCAATCATCCGGCATTGCGGGAGGTGTTAGTGACGCATAGCAGGCAGGTAGCAGACCGCGCGCTGCGCATCATTGATGCCCATCCGGAATGGGAGCAGCAGGGGTTAGTGGACAGGCAGTTCGTAGAAGAAGCGGCGATGCTGCACGACATCGGCATCATCTTCTGCGATGCGCCGAAGATCCATTGTCACGGTTCGCACCAGTACATCGAGCACGGCTATTTGGGAGCCGAGTTGCTGCGTGCGGAAGGCTTGCCTAAACATGCGTTGGTAGCGGAGCGGCACACGGGGACCGGTATCACGATTGAGCAAGTGGAGCGCGAAGAGTTGCCTATTCCTGAACGCGATTACTGTCCGCAGAGCTTGGAAGAGAAAATCATCTGCTACGCCGATAAATTCTACAGCAAATCGCACCTCGGCGAAGAGGTTGATATCAATAAAATCAAGTACAACATCTGGAAGTACGGCCATGAAGCATTCGTTCGCTGGAACGAACTTGTGGCACTTTGCGGCGAGTTTTAATGGAATTTATGCGCGAAACCGAGTGAGAGCAGTTCGCGGAACTGAATCTTGGCGTGCGTGTCCCCTTCCATAATGACGGAGGTGTCGTAACGCGGGTGCAAGGTCAGGCGGGCAGAGAGCCATTTATTGATGATAAAATCGCAGTTGACCTCGAGATCCAATTCCACGTGCCGATAGTTGGTATAGGCATAGAATTTCGTTTCCAGTGCGACCTCACGCACGGGTTTCCACAGATATTCGATACGCACGGACGAACCGACATTATGTTGGGTCCGCTGCCCGATTTCCAAGCCATATTCCGTCCCTTTGACGCGTGCGGTATCCATTATATGGATAACTTTGTACGACAGCGGCGAAACGGATATACTGAGATTCGCCACGGGTTTGAAATCGAGACCTAACGCGGCATTGAAACGGAAGGGCGAGAAAGGTCCGGATTTGAGTTCCATCGAGTTGGATTTGTAGGTAGGCAGCAGGCGCGTTTCTATCTCCGCGGAGACCGAGGTGAATATCTTCGGCGCGATGCGAAGGTTGGCTTTCGAATAGAGGCGCAGCAGGTCGTCGGTCGTGTTGATTTTATGCAGGCTGTCGGCAGAGACCGTAGATGCTCCTGCGCGCCATTCGCCGGTATTCTCCCATGTGAAGCGTTCGGTATAGTAACCGATTTGTCCTTTCGCGATAAGCAGTCCGGCGAAGGAGGACGAACCGCCTTGATACCAGTTAGGCGTGACATAGTTTTGGGTCACCTGCACCATGAGCGTCGCTTCCTTTCGCCACGGCGTTTTCATGTCGCGGATGGCACGGAGCACATCGTTGCGGTCCTCTTCCGCATCCTTGACCCATGATTTCTCGATGACGATGGTCGGCATTTTCTCAATACGTTGTACGGCCAGCGAGGTGTTAACGAGGCGCAGCGAATCGATCTCCGCTACTTCGCGTTGGATGGAGTCGAGCGTCATCAGTTCCGCGAGCGTGAGGGTATCCACAGTGTCGTTGGCGTGTATCTGCACACTCTGCTCGGCAATCATATCGAGCAACAGACCATCTATATCGACGGTCGTTTTCTGATCCTGTAAACGGAAAGTATCCGCGTAAAGACGGATACTATCGTTTTGCGCCGTCATGGAGATGGCGGCGCAAAGGAAAAGCAGTATTATTGCAATCTGCCGTGGCATTGTTTGTATTTCTTGCCAGAGCCACACGGACAGGGGTCATTCGGCCTCGGCTTCTTCTCCACATGGATAGGCTCGGGTCGTGCATTCTCACGCGTGTCGCGTCCTGCTGCTGCCGCAGCGCCGGAAGCAGCTGCTGCCTGCTGTACCGCATCTTTCTGCGAACGATACCGACTATAGTCGGTACGGCGTTGCTGCTGCGCCTGCTGCACTTTGTCGGGTTCAGTCATATGAATCTGTCCGCGCAGGAGGATAGCTATCGCACGGCGGTTGAGCGTATCGAGCATCTCCCGGAAGATACCAAACGACTCGAGTTTGTAAATCAAGAGCGGGTCTTTCTGCTCGTACGAAGCGTTCTGAACCGATTGCTTGAGGTCATCGAGTTGACGCAGGTGCTCTTTCCACTCATCGTCGATGACATAGAGCAGCATACGTTTTTCGAACTCTTTGACTACCTCTTTGCAGTGCGTTTCCGCCGCAGCCTTGAGGTTGACGGAGATATTATAGACCTTCTTTCCGTCGGTAAGCGGCATGAGGATATTCTCATACATCTGGCCTTTGGTCTCATAGACGTATTGGATCTGCGGGTCGGCGATCTGCATGAGTTTGTCCATGCGGCGCTTGAAACTATCGAGTGCAGCTTCTGCGAGTTGATCGCTCAGTTCTGCGCGTTTGCCGTGGCTGAAGGTGTCCTCATCAAACGGCACTTCGATGGCGAAGGTCTGCATAGTGTCGAACTTAAGTCCCTCGTAGTCGTTCGCCGAACGCGCCTCGTTGAGGATGGTCTCCGCCGTTTCGTAAATCATATTGGTGATGTCCACGCCAATACGCTCTCCCATGAGGGCGTGACGACGCTTCGCGTAGATGAGGTTACGCTGCTGATTCATGACGTCATCGTACTCGATGAGGCGCTTACGGATACCGAAGTTGTTCTCTTCGACCTTCTTCTGCGCACGCTCGATGGACGAGGAGATCATGCTGTGCTCGATCATCTCGCCTTCCTGGAAGCCCATGCGGTCCATGACGCCAGCGATACGTTCGGAGCCGAACATACGCATCAGGTCATCCTCGAGGGAGACATAGAAGACGGAGCTACCCGGGTCACCTTGACGTCCGGCACGACCACGTAGCTGACGGTCCACACGACGCGACTCATGACGCTCCGTACCGATGATAGCCAGACCACCGGCTTCCTTGACCTCCGGCGTGAGCTTGATATCCGTACCACGACCCGCCATGTTGGTAGCGATCGTTACGACACCGGCTCTACCCGCCTCAGCGACCACTTGCGCCTCCTGTTGGTGCAACTTGGCGTTGAGGACATTATGCTTGATGTGACGGATATTGAGCATCTTGCTCAAGAGTTCGGAAATCTCGACGGAAGTAGTACCGACGAGGACCGGACGGCCTTGGTTAACCATCGACACGATTTCCTCGATGACGGCATTGTATTTCTCGCGTTTGGTGCGGTAAATACGGTCATTCATGTCGTTGCGGGCAATCGGTTTATTGGTCGGGATTACGACTACGTCGAGTTTGTAGATATTCCAGAACTCGCCTGCCTCGGTCTCTGCCGTACCGGTCATACCCGCGAGTTTGTGGTACATACGGAAATAGTTCTGCAGCGTGATGGTAGCGAACGTCTGCGTTGCGCCTTCGACTTTCACGTTCTCCTTGGCTTCTACAGCCTGGTGCAGACCATCCGACCAGCGACGGCCCTCCATAATACGACCCGTCTGCTCATCCACAATCTTCACCTCGCCGCCATCGATGATGTAGTCCACATCTTTCTCGAAGAGGGTGTAGGCTTTGAGGAGCTGATTCACGGTATGAACGCGCTCCGATTTGATGCTATAATTGGTAAGGATATCGTCCTTACGCTGCTGTTTTTCTTCGGGCGTCAGGCCTTGCATATTCTCGAGTTCCGCCATTTCGGAACCTACGTCCGGCAACACGAAGAAATTGGGGTCGTCGGTTGTACCGGTGAGGGCATCAATACCCTTGTCGGTCAACTCGATGGACTTATTCTTTTCATCAATAACGAAATAGAGTTCGTCGGTAGCGACGTGCATATTCTTCTCATTCTCCTGGAGATAGAACTCTTCGGTCTTCTGCAGGCGCACTTTGACACCGGGTTCCGACAGATATTTGATGAGTGCTTTGGATTTCGGCAGACCTTTGAATGCACGGAAGAGCGCTAATTCACCGGCTTCTTTCTCTTTCGCATCCTCGGAACCCATTTTCTTCTTCGCCTCAACGAGGAGGTTGGTGGTCAGGGTCGTCTGCGAACGCACGAGTTGCGCCACGCGGTCTTTGTATTCATCGAACATCTGGTCCTCGCCACGCGGCACCGGTCCACTGATGATAAGCGGCGTACGGGCATCGTCAATCAAGACGGAGTCCACCTCATCGACGATGGCGTAGTTGTGTCCGCGTTGCACAAGGTCGAGCGGGCTGATAGCCATGTTATCACGGAGGTAATCAAAACCGAACTCGTTGTTGGTTCCGAAAGTGATATCGCAAGCATAGGCTTTGCGGCGCTCGTCCGAATTGGGTTTATGCTTGTCGATACAATCGACGGTGAGGCCAAGGAACATGTATATCGGTCCGTTCCACTCGGAGTCACGTTTGGCAAGGTAATCGTTGACGGTGACCACGTGCACACCTTCGTGCGTCAGCGCGTTGAGGTACACAGGGAGTGTCGCCACGAGGGTTTTACCTTCACCGGTCGCCATCTCGGCAATCTTACCTTGGTGCAGAACGACACCACCGAAGAGCTGGACGTCATAGTGAATCATATCCCATGTGATCTCGTTTCCTCCCGCCATCCAATGGTTGGCATAGCGCGCTTTGTTACCGTGTATTTCGACAAAGTCGAAACGGGAGTCCGCAGCGAGGTTCTTATCCATTTCGGTAGCGGTTACTTCCACCACTTCGTTCTGCGCAAAACGACGTGCCGTCGATTTGACGATGGCGTAGGCTTCGGGCAGAATCTCGTTGAGCACTTCTTCGTAGCGATCTTTGATTTCCTTCTCGAGTTTATCTACCTCATTGTAGATCTTCTCGCGCTTTTCGATTGGCGTTGCCTCGATGGAAGCTTTGAGTTCGGCGATGCGTGCTTTTTTGTCCGCTACGGCAGCTTGGAGTTTGTCCATGAGCGCCCACGAGTGCGCACGCAGTTCATCGTTGGAAAGGGCGTCAATAATCTCATATTGCGCCTTGATTTGGTCCACTATCGGCTGAATGGCCTTCATGTCTTTCTGAGCCTTGTTGCCGAATAGCTTGGTAATAATGTCTAAGAAATTCATATATTGAGTTGTCAGTTTTCTGTTATCCGTATTCAGTTTTTTTCAGTTCCGCATGAAATGCGGCGCAAAAGTACAAAAAAAAATTCATATATGCAAGAACAAAATGCATGCCGCGCATTTTTTTCTGCCAAAATGTCAGTTTCGCGCGCATGCGCTTGCACAATTCATTTTTTTTTATTACCTTTGCGCCCGATTTTGAATTAGTATGCCTTATTGTGCACAAAAAGATCATTTAACATATACAAAATCTATCATGAGTAGTAAAAGAATCACATTCTCGCACAGGTTGCTGTGTATGGTTTGCGGACTTCTGACCGCGAGCGCAATGTTGGCAGTTCCGGCCAAGCGCGGTTGGCAAACAAAGACTCAGGCTGACGGCACGATGGTTGAGTTGCAATTGGTCGGCGATGAGTTTTACCATTATTGGGTTAACCGTGAAGGTCAACGGGTTCGTCTAAACAAATCCGGCATGTATGAAGTTGTCGGAGAGGCACCTTCTCCTGCCAAAATGCGCGCTAAACGCATAGAAGGTCAAATGCGTCGTCAACGCAAGGCTGTTGGGGTGACACCAAACTTAGCGCCGAGAGGTGTTGTTATTTTGGTGAACTTTGCGGATCAAGCTATGCAAAGTAGTCAAGCACGGGCAGTATTTGATGAATTATGCAACTCCGAGCATTGCACGGTGAACAAATCGGGAACCAAGGAATATCCGTCTGCTGCGCAGTATTTTGCAGATCAATCGAATGGCGCTTATCGTCCGGTATTTGATGTCTTTGGTCCGGTGACGTTAAGCAAGGGCTATGCATACTACGGAGAAAATGAAGGCGAGGACGAAGATGGTGACGGTTACGGTGACGGCGATGACAAATATGCGACAGACGCCGTTATTGAAGCATGCATCTTAGCTAATGAACAATATCCAGAGTTGAATTTCGCTAATTATGACTCCGACAATGACGGTAAGGTGGATTTCGTCTATGTGATCTATGCCGGTCAAGGCGAAGCATCCGGTGGTCATCCTAACACTATCTGGCCGCACAACTGGGAGATTTCGAATGTTGTCACTCCTTGGAGTTGCGACGAATATGGCTGTTGGAAAGATCCTGATAATGGAGAAAGAATGTCTTGTTGTTACACGGAAACAGATGTTGTGATTGATGGCAAGACCTTGGACAACTACGCTATGTCGGCAGAATTGGATGGCACTGAATTGGATGGTATCGGCACATTATGCCATGAGTTCGGCCACGTAATAGGTTTACCGGACTTATATGACACCGACTATGGAGATAATTATAAAGGTAGCGTAACACCTAACGATTGGAATATTATGGACGGAGGTAGTTATAATGGTGACGGTCACTGCCCGCCCAACTACGACCCATGGCAGAAATATTTCTTCGGATGGTTAACTCCAACTAACTTAGGAAGTACTGGTCAATTATTGCAGTTGAAGGCTAATAGCACAGAAGGCTATGCCGCTTATCAAATTAACGAAAGCGGTACGCAACAAGGCCCTACTGAGAGCGGTGTTTGCTATTACATCGAAAATCGTCAACCGCAAGGCTGGGACGAGCCGCTTACGGGTCATGGTTTGTTAATTTGGAAAGTAAATTTCAATGAAACAGCTTGGAAAGACAATGCTCCCAACAACACCGAGACAACGGGATCCCCTTTGCATACTGTAGTATCGGCATATGGCACACAAATCGGTTATTCGTATGAATATGACTCGGAAGGAAACAGGAAAAGTGGCACCGGCAAAGATAATTGTCCGTGGAATCCTTTCCCAGGAACAAAAAATGTTACTTCATGGAGCGGCGTAAGCGGAAAGCCATTATTGGACATTGTAGAGGCTGGCGGAGAAGTAACGCTAACATATATTGAGGAGCCTACCGATCCGTTTGAAATTGAATGGTGGGCAAAGGGTGTTAAAACTACTGCCACCTGTACCGGTAAGATCACATTACCGGCTTCCGAACCAACCAGTTGTGACGATGGTCGCAAGTTCGTTGGCTGGTGTAAGACTGCAGACTACGCGGATGACACTACAGCTCCGACGTTTGTAAAGAATGGCGATGTGGCTCATGAAGGAGATAAATTCTATGCAGTCTTTGCGACAGAAGGAGAGGGCGGAGAACCGGCTACAGTTACTGAGCCGTTCAAATCCTCATCCCCTTATGTAACTTTAACCGATTGGTCTACAAATGCCGGAAGTGTATACACATCCGGTGGGAACTATGGAGCAAGTTCTCCATCTATCAAACTAACTGCTACAGATGAGTATGTACAATCAGCAGTAATGCCGGACGTTATCACCAATGTTAGTTATTGGTACAAATCTCAAGGAGCTTCCGGGTCTTCTATTGATTTTTATGTATCTACAAACGGAACTAATTTTAGCAAATTAGCTGCTGGCTGTGTTACTCTAAGTACCACTTCGGGAACCAAAGAGGTTTCTATTGACGCAAGCAACAGCATTAAAGCCATTAAGATTGTATATAACAGAACCGCAGGAAATCTTGCATTGGATGACATTTCTATTACTTATGGAAGCGGTAAAACGTATAGTAATTATTCAACAAGTTGTGAGCCGTGTGCAAAGGCTGTAACGATTAACAAAGGCACAGCAAGTAATGGCTCGTTTACTATCAACAAAACGGGTGAGCACGCAACTTGCGGTGCGACAGTTGTTGTAACAGTAAGCGATATTGCACCTGCAGAGGGGTATCAATTCAAACAAATTACGCAGACGGGTGTGAGCGAAGGTGTAACTATTAACCAAAATGCTAAGACCGTTACTTACGCAAAGAATACCAACGGTACTTCTACTATCAATGTAGAATTTGAAGTAAAGCCGAAATATACGGTTAACTTCTACGATCAAGGCACATTAGTCAAAACGCAACAAGTAACGAAAGGTGAGGCTGCAACTCCTCCCACTCACGCTTCTGTTTGCGAGGCATACACCTTTGTTGGATGGTGGTCAACAGAACTATCTGCAAACAATCAAAGCACACGTACTTGGGTAACAGATTTCACTATTGTTGCTCCTGTGGACTATTATGCTATCTATAGCAGAACTGATGCCGGTGTAGGCGAAACCTCTTTTGACGAAACGAAGTCAGGTGTATATAAGATTTATGCGCAAGTAGGTGAAACGAAATACTATGCAAAAGGGACTGATCCTAAAATAGTCAGTACTACGGACAAAGAGGAAGCCACATCGTATACTTTTGAAAAAAATTCCGATGGTTTTGCTATTAAGTACGGAGGGGTTTACTTATACTATAGTGGCAGTGGAACTGATTTAGATACCCGTGCCAACGCATATACTTGGACTATCGCTTCCGGAGTAAAAGGGACTTGGAGAATTAAGTCTGGAACAAACAAACGTGCAATAGTCTTCCGCGCAGGCTCGACGAATAAGTTTGGAGGTTATTCCACTGACAACGTAACTGCCAGCGGCACAGAATACTATGATGTGGAGCTTGTAGGCACCGGCGAAGCAACGACCACCTATTATTCGTCAGATGTTGATTGTTCTACTACGGCTGTTGAGAGCACGAATAGTGAGGAGCCGGTACCTATTAAGGCGCTGCGTCATGGACAGATTGTGATTATTCGCGGAGAGGCGGTTTATACGGTCACGGGAAACAGAATTCAATAAGACACAGAATTCAATAACATATGAAAAACATTGCATTTATCATCAATCCGATTTCGGGGACGGCGGAGTTGCAGAGTGCGAAACGCAAGTTGCCGAAGTTGATCATGCAGACGCTGGACGCGGAGCAGTGGCTGCCGAACATCGTGTTCACGGAGCGTGCCGGGCATGCGACCGAGTTGGCTTATCAGTTTGCCCGCATGGGTTTTGATGCCGTGGTAGCGGTAGGCGGTGACGGCACGGTGAACGAAGTAGCGCGCGGCCTGGTGAAGGGCAACGGACGCATGGCGAACGGCGAACGGGCTACTGCGTTGGGAATCATTCCGATGGGTAGCGGCAACGGTTTTGCGCGGCATCTGAATATCCCGATGCGTGCGCAGAAGGCGATTGAGATGATCAACCACAGCGAACCGATCAGTGTGGATTACGGCTTGGCTAATGGTCGTTTGTTCGTCAGCACCTGTGGCACAGGTTTTGATGCGCTGGTAGCGGATAACTTCGCCGGCAGCAACAAACGCGGGTTCATGACCTATCTGCAAAGTGTGCTGAAAGAGGCGTTCAGCTACCAACCGCAGACGTACCATATTGTGGGGGACGGTTTGGACGTGACTCATAAGGCATTTCTGATCACGTTCGCGAACGCCAACCAGTGGGGCTACGAGGCACTTATTGCGCCGAAAGCGAGTGTGCAGGACGGTAAGATGGATATAATGCTGATGTCGAGTCACGCACTGTTGGGTAGCGCCAGCCTGGCGTTGCGTTTGTTCGCAGGCAGCATCGACGACAGTCATTTCATGGACACCATTCGTGCGAAGGACGTGACGTTGGAGCGCGAGAGTGCTGCGCCGTTCCATATTGACGGCGACCCGGTCGAAATGGAGAAGGACATACATATTAAGATTGTAGCAGACGGGCTGCGAGTGCTGGTAGAAAAACGATTCTAAATTATGATACTGAAGATTATCAACAAGAGTGCGAATGCGCTGCCGAAGTACGAGAGTGCGCAGGCGGCAGGGATGGATATTCGCTGTAATATAGCCGAGCCGGTGACGTTGGCTCCGATGGAGCGGAAGTTGATTCCGACGGGTTTGTTCATTGAGTTGCCTGCGGGTTACGAGGCACAGATTCGTCCGCGCAGCGGTCTGGCGCTGAAACGCGGTCTGACGGTGTTGAATACGCCGGGTACGATTGATGCGGATTATCGAGGTGAGGTTGGCGTGATACTCATCAACCTGAGCGGGGAGCCGCAGACGATTGAGCCGGGCGAGCGCATCTGCCAGATGGTGATCGCGCGTCACGAGAGTCCGGAGATCGTGGAAGTACAGGAACTGAGCGAGACAGAACGCGGTGCCGGTGGATTCGGTCATAGCGGTCGAAAGTAAAGCCTGATGACAAAATTGCAAGGTTCCATATTACTGTTAGCGCTGATGATGACGCTGCCGATGAACGCGAAGAAGGCGAAGCCTTCGGCGGGTTTGAGCGTTGAGCAGGAACAGCAGTTCACATATTATTGGTACGCGGCCAAACAGGCTATTAACCGTGAGGAATATGACAAAGCGCTGGTATTGCTGGAGTTCTGTAATATGATTAAGCCTGACGACGCTCAGACGTTAGGATACTTAGGCGTCATATACCGCGGTATCGGTCAGACTGATCGTGCGAAGGCTACGTTTAAACGGGCATATGAATTAGATCCGAAAGATCAATGGCTCAATTATCTGGAGCCGCTGAAACAGGATTATATCAAAGAACAGAAATGGGCAAAGGCACTGAAAGTACAGGATGAGATAGATTCGTACAAGGAATACGATGGTTTTTCAGCAGCTACGCGTTTTCAGTTGAATTTACAATTGGGGAAGCCGAAAAAAGCACTGCAAGCCATTGACAAATATTTGGAATCGGAGCCGACAGATCTTCGTTTTTTGGCATACAAACTTCAACTATTGGAGCGGATGAATGCAAAGCCGAAAGTTCTTTATGCAGCATATGACAAAGTGCTAGAATTGGAACCTGGGAATGCGTATGTGCTCAATAATTACGCGTATCACATGGCAACAAACGGCGGAGATTTACAGAAAGCGGAACAGATGAGTGCTATGACCATTAAGGCAGAACCTTCTAATCCGGTTTATCTGGATACTTACGGATGGATTTTGCATCTACGGGGCAAGGACGATTTGGCAAAGATCTATTTGGAGCGTGCCCTATGGAATGCCGGGAATGATGCGAATGTAGAGAAAGTTATTAAGGAACATTTGAGGGCTTTAAAATGAGGACACAACATAGATTATACAGAATACATACCGTCTTTTACCTAATAGCCGCGTTAGTGTTGGCAGGTTGCGGTACCGGACGAAGAATTGTAAACAATCATCCGGTTTCCGTGGAGCCGGAAGTACCCAAATGGCACACGTGCCTGATCCAGAACGCGAAGGCGACGATTGTGAAGGACGGCGAGATGGTCTCGGCGAACGTAACAATGCAGACCGTGCGCGATTCGATGTTGGTCATCAGCATCATGCCTATGTTGGGTCTGGAGATGATTCGCTTGGAAGCGACGCCGGCAGAGGTGATCGGCATCGACAAGATCCACGGCCAGTTTGCGAAAGCGACGTTCGCGGAGCTGAACCGTCAGTTGACGCCGCAGATCAGTTGGGAGATTTTGCAGCAGTTATGTTCGGCAGAGTTGCCGACGGGCGCTGAGAAAGCGCGGCTGCAGTACAGCCTGGGCGATGAGCACGTGGAGCTGATCGTCAATTATCCGGAGCGCAAGACCGATGTGCCGGTACGGATGCAACATATTCGGATAGACAAATACACACAAATGGATATTAGCAAGTGGTTGTAAGATGACAACATTTCGACAGATAGTAATATGGATGCTTTTCGCGGTGCTCTGCGTGCCTGCGTGGGGTGCGGAGAGCGTGAAGAATCTGCAGAAGAAGCAGCGCAAGCTGCAGGCGGAGATTGAGCAGACAAACAAGATGCTCAAGCAGACGAAGAAAGACGAAACAGCGACGCTGAACAAGCTGCAGCTGATCGGCGAGAACATCAAGAATCAGAAGCAGTTGATCACCACCTTGGACAACGAGATCACGGCGCTGAATCATGAGATGAAGCAGCTGAGCAATACCCGCGACTCGCTGCAGGTGGTATTGGAGGGCTATAAAAAAGACTACGCGGAGATGGTGCGGCAGAGTCACTATGCGCGCATGCAACAGTCGCCATTGCTATTCCTGCTGAGCAGCGACAGTTTTCAGCAGTTGGCGCGCCGTGCGCGGTACTTGCAGGAGTTCGCTCATTTCCGTCAGGAGCAGGTGAGACGCATCGAGAACACACAGGCGGAGATTGATATTCAGAATGACTTGTTGCAGGCCAATAAGGACGACAAACAGACGGCGTTGAGCAGTCGCAAACGCGAGCAGGAGCACCTGCAGCGCGACGAGCGCAAGCAGCAGAATATGCTCAATCAGTTGAAGAGCAAGGAGAAAGACCTGAGTCAGAAACTGAAACAGCAGCAGAAGAAAGTAGCGGAGTTGAATAAGAAGATTGACGACATCGTTCGCAAGCAGGCGGCGCAGAGTTCCAAGACCTCGATGACCAAGGAGCAGAAGTTGATTGCCGGCGGGTTTGAAGCGAACAAAGGTCGTTTGCCGTGGCCGGTGGAAAAAGGCATGATCAGCGGTCATTTCGGCAAGCAGCAGCACCCCGTTTACAGCCTGGTGACGATTGACAACAAGGGTATTTACCTGCAGACGACGGCGGGTGCGAAAGCGCGCGCTGTGTACAAAGGCGACGTGACGAGCTGCTTCATGATTGCCAACACCTATGCCGTCATCATCCAGCACGGTAACTACCGCACGGTGTATTCGAACCTGAGCAAACTGAGCGTGAAGCAGGGCGACAAAGTGGAACCGAAGCAAGCCATCGGAACCATATTCACCGACCCCGAACAAGACCAGAAAACGGAACTATATTTCCAGATATACAAAGATCGTGACATATTAAATCCTGAGTTATGGATAGCAAGATAAGCATCTTATTTTTAGGCATCCTGTTCTGCCTCACCGGTTGTCAAGAGAACAACTGGATGGATTGGAAAGCGCAGAATGAGTTATGGTTGGAGAACAACAAGAATCAGCCCGGCGTGGTGACGTCTTCTTCGGGCTTGCAGTATAAGATTGTAGCCGACCCGCTGGCTGGTTACGGCGAAGCGACGCCGAACAGGACGAGCACCATCGTGTGCGACTATACCGTGCGCCTGATCAACGGCTATAAGGTCGACGCCGCTAATTCGCAACCGATAACCTTGAGCGGTGTGATTGCCGGATTCTCGGAGGGCTGCACGAAGATCCACAGCAACGGCGATATCGAGATCTACATCCCGGCGTATTTGGGCTACGATGCCGAGAAGTACAACTCCGGCGATTATTACCATGCGGAAGGCTACGGTACGGAAGGTACCCAGAGCTATATTCCGCCCTACTCCACGCTTATTTACGAAGTGCATATATGCAGTATTGTCGGCAATTGATAGTATTGTTGTGCGCCGTTGGGTTGACGAGTTGCGATAATCCGTTCAGCAGCGTACCGCGTTATCCGGTGAGCATGACGGTGGACACGCATACGGGCATCTACGTGCATTTCACACCGGAAGCGCTGAATACGTTCGTGCTCCTGGATCGCGACGGCTACCATTACAACGGTCATACCGAGCCCCTGACGGTCATGGACGCATACGGTTACGGCGGCGTGGTGCTCTATGTCGATATGTTGGGCAATTATAATGCGTGGGACATCGCCTGTCCGAATTGCGCGAGCAAAGGGCGCAGGCAACCCTGCGACATCGATGCGCCTTTTGCCCTTTGTACGCATTGCGGCGAGCAATACGATTTGGGCTCCGGCACTTCGGCGCCGCAGAAAGGTATCGCCAAAGAATTCTTATTACGTCTTCCGGTCGTTAATTCCGGAGGCCGCATCACCGTTAAGCAATGATCACAGACAAAGATTTGATTTCCATCGGTGTGCTCAAACGCACGCATTACAAGGATTTGCCGGAGTTCGTCTTCGTCAAACGCGACGGGCTGTTTGTGCCGTTTCGCTCGGAGTGCATCGCGGATCTGATGGGCGAAGAAGGATTTGTGCTGCGCAGCGACGTGCAGGATGAGGACGAAGGACTGCTCACGTGGCAGGATCTGGTGGGCTTTGCGATTGTGGACGAAGGCACGAAGATAGGCATCATCGCGTCTATCGACGAGAGCACCATCAACACCTTGGCAACGATGGAAGACGGCAGGATGATTCCGCTGCACGAAGATTTCATTTTAGATATTGACGAACCGGCGCGTGTGGTGCACGTGCGTTTGCCCTTTGCGTTATGAAGAAGTTGACCACAGCCGAGATGGGGCGCATGAACGTGGAGCAGTACCGCGAAGCGGATAAGTTGCCGCTGGTCGTGGTATTGGACAATGTGCGCAGCCAGCATAACGTAGGCGCTGTTTTTCGTACTGCAGACGCGATGCGCATCGAGCGGGTCGTGCTGTGCGGCATCTGCTGCTGCCCGCCTAACCAGGAGATTCATAAGACGGCGTTGGGTGCGGAAGAAAGTGTCGAGTGGCGCTATTACAAAGAGACGACGGAAGCCGTTCAGGCCTTGAAAGAAGCGGGTTACACGGTCTATGCCGTGGAGCAGGCGCATGACTCCGTGACGCTGGAGCAGGTGGCAGAACAAATCAAAAATCTAAAATCTAAAATCATAAATTGTCCCAAAATTGCTGTAATTTTGGGACACGAGGTCTTCGGCGTGCAACAAGAAGTAATCGATAATTGTGACGGATGCATAGAGATTCCGCAATATGGGACAAAGCACTCGATGAACGTGTCGGTGACGGCAGGCATCGTGATGTACCGCTTAGCCTCCTCTCTCCGGCTCGCGACAAAAGCGTAGCGAAAGCAGCTATCCAAGCCGGTGCGGATGCGATTTATATCGGTGCGCCGGCTTACGGTGCGCGGCAGGCAGCAGGCAATAGTCTGGAGGATCTGACGGAAGTGGTGCAGTATGCGCATCAGTACGGCGTGCAAGTGCTCGTCACGCTCAATACCCTACTCCATGACGACGAATACGCGGATGCAGTCGCGCTTGCGCACGCGTTATATAACATAGGTGTGGATGCGCTCATTATTCAGGATCTGCATCTGCTCGATTTCGATTTGCCGCCTATTCGTTTGCATGCTTCCACGCAATGTGACAACCGCACGGCGGAGCAGGTGGCGCGGCTTCGCGACCTGGGCTTCAAGCGTGTCGTGCTGGCGCGTGAATTAGGTATCGAAGAGATAAGGGCGATCCATGCAGCCGTGCCGGATATCGAACTCGAAGCTTTTGTGCACGGTGCGCTCTGCGTCAGCTATTCGGGACGCTGCTATATCAGCGAAGTGCTCGCCAACCGCAGCGCCAACCGAGGGGCGTGTGCGCAGTTCTGCCGCATGGCGTACGACCTGCTGGATAGCAGCATGAACGAAGTGTTGGACGACCAAGGCGAACCGATCCATCAGCGGCATCTGCTGTCCCTGCAAGACCTTGACCGCAGCGCCTACCTCGCCGAGCTCATCGATGCCGGCGTGACCACGTTTAAGATCGAAGGACGACTCAAAGACGCAGATTACGTGACGAATATCACGGCCTACTATAGGGAGAAAATCGACAAAATCATCACTCAATCGTCCATCAATCGCTCAATCGTCAATCGTCAAATCGTCAATTCCTTCACCCCCAATCCCGAAAAGACTTTCCATCGCGGCGCAACCGATTATTTCCTGCATGGCAGAACGCGCCCCATGGCCAATTGGAACACGCCTAAATCAACCGGCGAACTCATCGGTCAAGTGCTCGACGCGCAAGGCACCACGCTTCGCGTGCAGCTGAAACCCGGCATCGTCTTGCATAACGGCGACGGCCTGACGATAGGCGTAGAAGGCTTCTCGGTCAACGGCGTCGAAGGCAATCTCGTTCGCATCAATAAAGCCCTTTCGGAATCCCGATATACAGGTATCCCGCTATACAGGAATCTCGACGTCGAGTTCACCAAATCGCTGCATTGCGAACGACGTATTCCGGTGGATATCGTGTTGCGCGAAACCGAAGAAGGCTTTGAGCTGACTTATCAATCCATCATTTCATCATTTCATCATTCCTTCGCCTATCCTCACGAGCCGGCGAAGAATGAAGCGAAGGCATTGGAAACGATTCGCACGCAGTTGAGCAAACTGGGTGACACGCCCTATGTTGCCCGCGAAGTGCGCATCGAGAGCCAACCGTATTTTATACCTATTAGCATTTTGAACGAATGGAGAAGACAAGCAATCCGTTGATGACTTGCAAGTACTGTTTGCTCTTTGAGTTAGGGCATTGCCGCAAGACGAATCCTTATCCGAAAGACAAGGAGCCGCGCTACCTGCGCATGCGCACCGGCAAGGTGCTGGAACTCCATTTCGATTGCCGCCGCTGCGAAATGACCGTCAATTGAGTTTTTCGTGACCGTTTTCTTGCAATTCGCATTTTTTTCTTGCATATATGAAAAATTATGTGTACCTTTGCAGCCGCAAAGGTTTCGTACTAACAAAAAACCCTATTTATATGAAAAAAGTTCTTTTATTGGCTTGTGGTTTATGGATAGCCTCAGCCGCAAATGCACAATTCTTTGACCGTTTGGTTCGCAGCGCCGGTCGTGCGGCAGAAAACGCTGTGGAGCGCAACGTAGAGAAGAAAGTGGAAGAAGGTGTGGACAAAGCGTTTGACGAGAACACCTACAAGAGTAAGGAACAGGAGCAGCAAGCGCAGCCGCAGCAAAAGCAACAGCAATCGCAGAGCGGTTGGACGTGCCCTGCATGCGGTCACACAGGTAACACCGGTAAGTTCTGCACCGAATGCGGCGCAAAGAAACCCGAGGCTGGTAACGCTAATGCCACAGCATCTGCAGCCGCAGCGGCTCCGAAAGCATTGGAGAGTACGTACGCCAAATCGGACTTCGTGCCCGGTGATGAGATCATATTCGAGGACGATGTAGTCGGCGAACAAATGGGTGAGTTCCCCTCCAAATGGGATCTCATAAGCGGTAATGCCGAGATCGCTTCGGTGGACGGCAAAACCGTCATCAACCTGACCGATGTATCCACAGAGATTGAGCCGCTGATGAAAGATCAGAAGAACTACCTCACCGAGGCGTTCACGCTCGAGTTCGACTTCCTCGGCGGTAGCGATGACAAGCAGATCTATTGCGATTATATCATTCACCTTCGGAACACGAACGGCAACGATATAGCGCAGATCACCCTCAACGGAACGGCAAACGGACAGGTCTATACATGGTGGATGACGCCGAGTGAAGACCAGCGCGAGCAGAGGGCTGCAGCGCCCGTCAAAGAGGAAACATGGAACCATGTAGCGCTGTCGTTCAACAAACGTGCCCTCAAGGTGTACCTGAACGGCAACCGTCTGGTTAATATCCCCAACTGCGCGCGTCCGCAGAACTTCACCATCCAGCGTTCGCACTGGTCTGACCACCGTAACCTGATGACCAACGTGCGTCTGTGCAAAGGCGCTGTGCCTCTCTACAACCGCCTCATGACGGACGGCAAGATCATCACCTATGCCATCACCTTCGATGTAGGCAAAGCCGTTATCAAACCGGAGTCCATGACGGAGATCAACCGCATTGCGCAGTTGATGAAAGACAACGCAGACCTCAAATTCGAGGTACAGGGTCACACGGACAACACCGGCAATGCGGCGCTGAACCAGAAACTGAGTGAGCAACGTGCGCAAGCCATCGTGGCTAAGTTGACCGAAATGGGCATCGCTCCGAGCCGACTGACTGCCGTAGGCAAGGGTCAGAGTTCGCCGATCGCCGACAACTCTACCGACGAAGGTCGCGCAAAGAACAGACGTGTTGAATTTGTCAAGAAATAAAAGGATTAGAGTTTAGAGGATTATGAAAAAATTACTCTTATTCGCAGCCTTAGTGCTGACCTTGCCGCTGATGGCACAAGATGAAGAATGGCGCTGGTCGCAATCGATTCAGCAGAGTACGAGCGGTTACTATTCGCCGGATGCGTACCCCGACGTGAAAGCCATTCGTACGCCGCAGAGTATAGCGGAAGTGATTGCGGCGCTGCCGGCTTTCCCGAGCGTGGAGAACATCTATTGCGAGGAGGCGAAAGACAAAGCCCTTCGTGCGACCTATATACCTTTCGAGAAAGCGCTGAACGCAGCCCTGTTGCAGAATGGTAAACGTTCGCAAGAGACGGACAGACAGATGAAATCGTTCGGCGACAAGCAGCAGAAAGTGAATGAGAAAGCGATGGAGCAGTACAACGCCAACGTCAACGCAGGCCTCATGCCGTCGCAAGACGAGATCATGCAGCTCTATATGTCCGGCGAGATCAAGCAGAATATGTCCGATGCGCAGATGATGGACGTGATGGCAAGCAAGTTCGCCTCCAAATGGGGTGTGTCCAAGCAGGAGTACCTCAAGATCATCAACATGGCGCAGAGCAATCCGAAGGGTTGTGAGAATTATCTGAAATCCAACCACCCGGATCTGTACAAACGCCTCTACACCACGAATGCCGCTTATGGCAACACGAACGTGCATCCGGACGACCCGCGTGATGCGCAGTTTGCCCGCATCAGCGACCAGATCACCGAGGTGGAGAGCCAGTTGAATGAAGTGCTGGGCGTTTATTCCGGCGCGGTGAGAGAGAACGTCCAGAAACTCAACGACCTGCGTGCGCAGATGGATGCCGATTGGAAGACCTGCTCCGAAGCGAAGCAGATTGATGCCATCGCAGAGGCACTCGAAAAACGCCTGGATGCATGGTACCCGACCATCAAAGTGGTGGGCGACGTACCCTTCCCCGCTTGGTGGACGGCGGAGCGCAAGAAGATGAACGGGCTGGTGGATCAATGGAACCGCCGCTGGGCAGCCAAATGGATCAAGGACTCGCAGGCCGGTGATGCCCAACTGCGCTCGCTTATGAAACGTGCTGCCGAGCTTGAGACGGAGAACGAGGCCTTAGGCAAACAGGGCAGTCAGGAGAACTTCCAATACCTGATGAATAAGAAACGGATGTCGTCTATCTTCGCCTATCTGCCGCAAGTGACGAGCTCGTTCAATGAAGCCTTTGGTTTCCCCTGCCGTGAGCACGTGGAAGAAACCGGAGGAATAGTAAGGGAGAAATAAAAAAAGAGCCGCGTGGCTCTTTTTTTATTTCACTGCCTTGAAACTCATATCGAGGCTCTTGTAACTGTGGGTCAGCGCACCGACGGAAACGAAGTCCACACCTTGAATTGCGTAGTCGCGGATGGTATCGATCGTGATGCCGCCGGAGGACTCGATCTCCATGTGACGACCGGCCGTCTTCTCCCACGCGCGGATGAGATCCACCGCCTCTTTGGTCTTGGCGGGCGTGAAGTTATCCAGCATGATGCGGTCGGGGATATTGGTCGCAAGCGCCTCGTTGATCTCATCGAAATTGCGCACTTCAATCTCGATCTTCAACGCCTTGCCCTTCTCCTTACAATAATCGCGTGCACGCGTGAGCGCGTTGGTGATACCGCCGGCAAAGTCCACATGATTGTCCTTGAGCAGAATCATATCGAATAATCCGATGCGATGGTTCATGCCGCCGCCTAACGCCACCGCCTCTTTCTCCAGGTACCGCAAACCCGGCGTCGTCTTACGCGTGTCGAGCACATGGCAACCCGTGTCCTCAATCAATCGCTGGTACGTATGCGCGGTCGTCGCCACGCCCGACATACGCTGCATGATATTGAGCATCGTGCGCTCAATCTGCAGCAGACTCAGTTCCTTGCCATAGACCTTGAACGCGATGTCACCCGGCTTCACATGATCGCCGTCATGCAGAAATTGCTCAAAGCGGCACTCAGGGTCAAAATAATCGATGATCTCTTTCGCCACCTCAACACCCGCGAGCACACCGGTGTCCTTGATAATCAACTGCTGGCAACCCATCTGCGTGGGCGGAATACAACTCAGCGAGGTGTGGTCACCGTCGCGAATATCTTCCTCAAACCAAATAGCAATAAGCTTACGAAGTTCTTCTTTTTTCATAAAATTACCGATTTACGGTGCAAAATTACAAAAATATTTGCATATATGCAAAAAAAAGTGTACTTTTGCAGCGAAAATTGTAAAATTTACGCATATGAAAAAGACTTTTTTGGTAGCCTTGATGGCTGTTTTCTGTAGTATTACCGCGTGTGCTGACCATGATCAGGTGATTACATTTGCGCAACTTCCTGCGCCTGCACAAGCCACGATTCAGCAATATTTTGATGCTGCTAACGTAGCTTATTGCACGATGGATCGCGAGTGGTTTGGCAAGGAATACAACGTGCGTTTCAATGACGGCGCAGAGATTACATTCGAGGGCGACGGCAGCTTGCACAAAGTAGATTGCAAGTTCCGCGCTGTGCCTGATGCATTGGTTCCGGAGATCGTTCGTCAGCAAGTACAGGCTTCTTTCCCGCAAGCTTTCATCATCGAATGGGGCAAAGACGATTGGGGTTGGAAAGCAGAGCTGAACAACAAACTGGAGCTTAAGTTCAACAGCAAATTCCAGATGATGGGCGTAGATGACTAAACGCTCGTTCGTCATATTGCTTATCTCCTCTATCGCGTTCACGAGCGTGTTCGCGGAGAATAAATGGGATCACGTCACGTGGCGCAATGAGATTCGCGTCGGATGGGGCGATCAGCTTTTCGAGAGCCTGATGTGGCATAACCCGACGTATATCGTCAACACGATGCCCACGACCTGGCAGCAGGTGTACCACGAGAATTACCATCACGACCAGCATATATGGTTAGAGTACCAATGGCGATTCAAAGAATGGGTATCCTTCGGCGGCATGCTCGATATGAGCGAGGTGCATTGGGACGACGTGACGCGTAACGGCGCAGGAGCGGAGATTGCCCGCGAACCCGGACATTATTTCTACAACCTCGTCATTATGCCCACCGTGCGCTTCACCTATTTCCATCATCCGTACGTCAATCTGTACTCGGGTCTGGGATTCGGCGTAGGCATCAACGGCGGTACGGAGACGGACTCCCGAGGCAAATACACGGACGCCGGCGTGGCGATCAACTTCACCCTCTTCGGCGTCAGCGCTAACTACCAGCGATGGTTCGCTACCTTCGATATAGGCGGCATGTACTCGCTTAAGAATGCGAACACCATCTTCATGGCTTCTTCACGAATTCTAAATGTAGGTATCGGTGCAAGGTTTTAGACACATAGTATTTCTGTTGGCGGTCACGCTGCTGACGGCTTGTCAGTTCCGTGACGACACATACGTCGATTTCACGGATCTGGATTCGGCGAAGCATTTGAAGTTCCAAGTCATCAGCATCAATGAGCGGGATCTGAGTAACGGTTTCCCGATGGATTGTTATCTGCCGGACGGTACGCCTGTCAACGAATGGACGGGTGAGAAGTCCGAAGGTGATCAAGCTGCCGGCGCGCCGTCGCGTATGCCGCAGACCAACAGTGTCACCGGCGCAGGTATCCTCCAGGAGCTGCTCAAATGGGGCAATCAGAATAGGGTGCTGGAGATCGTAGGTACCTACCCCAGCATCAACAGCGAAGGCGATGTGATTCAGCTGTCCGGCAAAGTGATGCTGCCCAAGGGACGCAAACCCAAACGACTGATTCTCGTCAGCCATTACACCGTCGGCTCGAACGCCGAAGCACCCAGCAACTGCTTCTCGCTCGAAGGAGTGCTCGTGAAATTGGGTTACGGACTGATTCTGCCGGACTACCAGGGCTACGGCGTGACGGTCAAAGATGTGCACCCCTACCTCGTCATGAACCTTACCGCCATCCAAGTGACCGACATGTTTTTCGCGGTCAAAGAATGGCTTAAAGCCACCAACTTGGACGCAGAGACAGAGGACATCAACCTCATGGGTTACAGCCAAGGCGGCGCCACGACGATGGCCGTGCAGTACCTGATCGAATCCGAGTACAGCGACCCCACCGATTCGCTCTACTATATCCCGCTGCACCGCGTGTTCGCGGGAGGTGGCCCGTATGACGTGAAGGCTACGTACGAGAAATTCGTCACCACCGATGTAGCGAGTTACCCTGTAGCCGTACCATTAGTGTTACAAGGCATGATCCTGGGCAATAACCTCAATATGCAGATCTCCGATATGATGCAGCCGTGGCTCTGCGAACACATGGACGAATGGGTCAACAGCAAGCGTTTCACGACCGGTCAAGTCAACAAACTGATCGGCACCAAGGTCACCCATAAGATCCTGACTGAAGAGGCCATGAACCAGCAATCGGAGAAAGTGGCAGAGCTGTACAAAGCCATGACCATCAACTCCATCACTTCATACAACTGGACACCCAAAGCACCCGTTTATATCCTCCATTCGATGGACGACGAAACTGTGCCTTACACCAATGCCACGAATGCCAAAGCCAAGTGGTCGCAGGCCAATATCACCTATAATTTCGGCCACTACGGAGGCCATGTGATGACCTGCCTGCGCTTTATCTATTCCGTACAAACACTCTTGCAACAAGAGGAAAAAGAAAGGAGTCAGTATGAATAGATGGCGTTTGATACTTTGCGCGTTGCCGGTTGCCTTACTGGTGATGTTGTCGTCCTGCAATCCTGAGGCTCCATGGACGACGAAGGACGTGACGGTCGAGATGAAAGTGAAGACCGTCTCGGCGGGCTTCATCGAGTGTGAGTTTTCTACCAACAAAGAGGCGTATTACTACATCGCTGTGGAGAAAGTGCGCGAGGATTTTGACCCCATGACGCAGCAGAAGCAATTCATGACCATGGCGCTCAATAACGCCTACACCGATTATATCGATTGGCAGAACGCGCTGCTCAAAGCCGGCGAGTTCCACGTTGCGCCCTTCTCCAGCCATGTGCTCCAGTACGGCGACGTCGATCATTTCTTCACCGGACTCCTACCCGACACCAAATACTGGCTCTACGCGTTTGTGGTCAACCCGGACAAAAAAGAACCGGTCGGTAAACTCAACCTCGTCGAGGTGCAGACCACCGACACCAGCATCATCGATATTCATTTCGCCTATCGCGTCAAAGGCTCTTGGGATTATGTCTATCCTACGGATAGCCTCGGTAACATTCAAGCCTACTTCCCCTACATCGCCTGCACACGCGACAGCGCGCAGCTGAGAGAGGAAAGCATGGGATTGTGTCCGTCGTTCTACTTCAAATGGTGGATGCTGGAGCAATATCTGCTTTCGGACAGCGCGAGGATTTTCTATGGTGTCACCGTTTCCAATAATGACGGTACAGACGGGCATATTGAGTTCGAAGAGGGACACACGTATTACACCTCTATTGCCGGGTACGATGGTGATCTGAGCCAGAACACCATCTATAAGTTCCGTTGGAATGGCGCGAAGACCGAGTATTACTTCGTGGACACCCATCCCGCCAATATCGCCAACGATACTATTTGGTAAGGCATGAAAATTACCCTTCTTGCGATCGGTAAGACCACCGACCCGCGCTTACAATCGCTTATCGAAGACTACCGCCGGCGGCTCACCCATTATGTGCCGTTTGAGTTCGTCGTTTTGACCGATATCAAGAATGCCAAATCGCTCTCTGAAGAACAAATCAAAACCGCTGAAGGTAACCTGGTCTTAACGTGGTTGTTACCTAGTAATCACCTGATCTTATTGGATGAACACGGACAGGAGTTTCGCTCCATCGAGTACGCCGCGTGGCTGCAAAAGAAGATGTCTGCCGGTCAAGATCTGGTGCTCCTGATTGGTGGCGCCTATGGTTTCAGCAAAGAGGTCTATGCCCGCGCCAACGGCAAGATCTCTTTCTCCCAAATGACCTTCTCCCACCAAATGATACGATTAATGGCCATTGAGCAGCTATACCGCGCAATGACCATTCTCCGAGGCGAACCCTACCACCACGAGTAGGTGTTATTGAACTCGAATCTTCTGTCCCAGACGAAGAATACTCGTCTCTTTGATCTTATTCATCTGGCAAAGTTTCTTCACCGTCGTATGATAACGGCGAGCGATAGCGGACAGCGTGTCGCCTTGTTTGACCTTGTGATAACGCATCGCAGCCTGCTCGGCCTTCGCCTGCTTAGCCGCTTTGATACCAATCACGTACTCCGCGTTCATCGGCTTCCAGGTGTTGAAATTGATCACTTCCTCGGGGTTCAGGTTCATGCCTAGATAGCGCACTTCCCAATGCAAGTGACTACCCGTCGAGCGACCTGTGTTGCCACCCAAACCCACTACATCGCCGGCGAAGATCTTCTCATATTCCTCTACCAGCGGACGACTCAAGTGGCCGTAGATCGTCTCCAGACCGTTGTCATGACGGATGACCACGAAATAGCCGTAGCCACGCGGATCCCAACCTACGATACGTACCTGACCCGGCCATGCGCAACGAACCGAATCACCGATCTGCACCTTGATATCCACGCCCTTATGCATACGATAGCGGCGCCAGCCGTAGTGACTCGTGATATAACTTTGGAAAGGAACGCAGAATCCGTCCATCGGGATGCGCACATCTTCCTTCAGGCTGTCGAACAACGCGCCGTAAGGATTGATGTGATTGTCCGTCCAGATACAGTTATAGACACTGTCCGCGGGGTGATGGTGCAGCAGCGTCGTGTCGCCCATCATGAACTGCGGCACCAAGCGATACACGATATCCGTGTCGTTCGTCTTCACCACCAGTTTGCGCGGCAGCGCCTCCGACTCGCAGTTGATATACAGCGTGTCGTTCACGAAATGCGAGGTCAGCCATTCGGGGATACCGATCGCTTGGACGTCGATGTCGTCCATCGGCTCCAATTCATCACCTTCGCCTGCCAAGGACGTCGTGTCAGCAGGCAATGTAACATCTTGCGCCTGCGTGTTTAATGGAAGCAGAAGCAGCAGAAGCAAAATCCACAGAGATGCAATATAACGCATAAAATTCCAATTACTACTATTGCAACACTAATACCTATCAGCCATTTTTTCCAGGCAGCCAGACCCGGCTTCAACTGCGGCGCTTTCACCAACGGGAATGCCACCTGCTCGGTCAGCGTGCGACCGAAGATGACGGAGATGATAGCGTCGGAGTTAACCGCCCAACCGTTCGCGTTCAGCACCGGAGCCAAGTTACGACGACGCAACTTGAGCCAAGCCATCACCATACTTGGGCCTGAAATAACCAGCAAGATACATACGAATACGATCAGCAGCTGCCACCAGCTGAAACCGCTCAGACCCTTCGCCACAGCAGCCAGAGCCGTACCGATCATACCTAACGCCATACCGATGGCAGCGAAGATACCGGCGAACTTGGCAATATCGAATGCAGGCTTCGAAGCCTCACCGCCCTCTTTGTTCACAGCGGCATCAGCCTTCGCCGTCATATCGTCAAACGCCTTCGCGTCTTTCTCGGCAGCGGACTTATTGATCTTCTCCTCTACCCAGTTAGCGAACTTACGGTACGGAGTCCAGAATGCCTGACGAATCGAAATCGGGTTGTCGATGATCTTGATCACCGTAGCATCATAATCGTTGCCCTCGTTGTCATAGAATACCGCATTCTTGCCCACGCTCAGGTTCTTGATTTCGCCTTGCGTCATCGCCGCTACGATCTGCATACTCTTGCCCAACTTCTTGCTCTCGCAGTTGCAGTACAGCAGGTAGATTCCGCTCAACGGCGCCTGCGTGTCATGCTTCGGCAGGTCGTTTACGCGGATACACAGGTGGCACGCGCGTTGATCAATAATGAGTGTTCCGGCTTGGAACGAAGCGATTGTCTTATCGTTATTGTCATAGAAATCCTCCAAGGTCACAAAGTTACGCAACAACCGGTAGAAATCACGGTGCAGCAGCAGCAACTTACGCAGCGGCATAAACTCCGCCTTCGCAGCAGCCAGCGCATCCGCATTAGCAGTCTCAGCCGCAGCCTTCGCTGCCTCCCACTCTGCTATCTTCGCACCCATCGCTACGAAATCTTTCTCTTTCATGCCCGGCTTAACCGCATCTTCCGGAATCAACGCCAGACCTATCTTCTGCAATTTCTCCTGCTCGAAATAAGCCGCATACTCCGCACTCTTCGCTTTATAAGCCGCAATCACATCTGCCTCTAACGGCGCAGCGGGAATCGGTTGCTCCTCTATCGTCACAGCATCGATAACGGCCTGTACATCAGCCAACGCGATGCTTTTCTTCTTGCCGGCTATCTTCTTCGCAACAGCGAGAATAGCAGCATCCGCGATATTATCGAGCGCAATCTCGTCTTTCTGCTCAAACAAACTCTTTGGCTCTTTCAGCGCCGCGCACAACCATTCAGCCGTAGCGATCACTTCCTTCATACGCAACTTGCCGTCGCCGTCCAAGTCCATCAGACTCAGCGAATCAGCGCTGATCTCAAGACCGTTTACAGGGCAAGAAAGAACCGTCCACATCTTCTTGTCCAACTCGCCGAGATGACGAATGTCCTCAGCATTGTGAATGCGCACGCGGGTCACTCCGCCTACGTTCGCAAAACTCCATTTGTACTTAGCCATACTATCTCAATTTTAATAATATTCACGAAAAACGGCACAAAAGTACAAAAAAATTTGCACATATGCAAAAAAAATAGTAATTTTGCACGCTTTTTTCGCTGAAAGGCGAGAAAAGGCTAACATGTTTAACTTTTTAACGGGTCTTCGAAGTGTCGACATCTCGAAATGACGACATAACGATTGCCCTCCCATTTATCTACCGTTTATGGCAGAAAATCTTTCTCTCCAGAACTTCGACTGGGATGCCTATGAAGCTCAACAGCAAGGCAGCAAAAACGAAGAAGAAATCCAAAAGTATAATGACACCCTGAGCGCCATCAAGGACAACGAAGTCGTTGAGGGTACCGTCATCAGTATCAACAAACGCGAAGTCGTTGTTAACGTAGGCTACAAGTCGGACGGTATCGTTCCGGCTGCTGAGTTCCGTTACAACCCTGAGCTCAAGGTAGGCGACAAAGTAGAAGTCTACATCAAGAGCCAGGAGGACAAGAAGGGACAACTCGTGCTCTCCCACAATGAGGCACGCACCGCTCGCGCGTGGGATCGCGTTAACGAGGCTTACAACGCAGGTGAGATCGTTACCGGTTACATCAAATGGCGTTCGAAAGGCGGCATGATTGTGGACGTTCTCGGTATGGAAGCATTCTTACCGGGCAGCCAGATCGACGTGAAGCCGGTTCGCGATTACGACATCCTCGTCGGCAAGACGATGGAGTTCAAGATTGTTAAACTCAATCCGGAATTCCGCAACGTCGTTGTTTCCCACAAAGCACTCATCGAGGCTGAACTCGAGGCTCAAAAGGCTGAGATCGTCGGCAAACTCGAGAAGGGTCAGGTACTCGAAGGTACGGTTAAGAACATCACCAACTACGGTGTCTTCATCGACCTCGGAGGCGTGGATGGTCTTATCCACATTACCGACATCAGCTGGGGACGCGTTAACGACCCGCACGAGCTGCTGCAACTCGACCAGAAAATCAACGTTGTTATCCTCGACTTCGATGAGGAGAAGAAGCGTATCGCTCTGGGTCTGAAGCAGTTGGCTCCGCATCCATGGGATGCACTCGACCCGAACCTGAAGGTAGGCGACAAGGTACACGGTAAGGTAGTTGTGATGGCTGATTACGGCGCATTCGTTGAGATCGCAGAAGGCGTAGAAGGTCTTGTTCACGTTTCCGAGATGAGCT
>JAILMN010000035.1 GCA_024692565.1 Paludibacteraceae bacterium | reverse complement strand
TCTGAATCACGATGCTGGTGTCACCCCTTTGCAGGTACTGGGACTCGTTGGTAATGACGCGGGTGACATTGCAACTCGCCATCACCATGGACGTCATAATGACTGTCATAAGCAATAATTTTCTCATAATCGTTGCGTTTTGAAATCGAGTGCAAAGATAAGGCGAAACTGAACAATGTGTTCCTTTTCGGGCGGAAATTTTTGCAAAAATCCGTATTTTCCTCGTCTTACAGCCTCCTGATAGTACCATCTAAGGCAATATTGCACACGCATGATAGGTATCCCGTGCTTTCTGGCTACCAGTTTTTGCGCCCATCCTGCGGAAGTTCCTTTGTCTCGTTCGATAAAATATTCGTCCACAATGGCTTGGTTTTCTACTTCGATCTTGTGTCGCGTCATGGACATATAAGAGTCGTTTGGCTCTCGCACCAAGTATGGCACGTCGTATAAAGGGTAGTTGCTCATAATGTTATTGTTTCGTTATCGGAAGATGATCCCGTGATGGTCTTGTTTTTGAATGCACATTCACCATTCCAGATACGCGTTTTTTTGAGATACTGCCGGATGCAGTTTTGATAAAGTCCGGTAAAGTGATTTTAGCCATGATAATCAGTTTTTTTAGATTTGTTTAACAAAAATTGTTCGTTGTTTCTCGGGTTGATAGACGCGATGCCAGCCATCTTTTTCTTCCGTGGTATGGAACTTGTCCACATAGGCATTATAGCTCAATATCAGATATTTAGGCGGCTTGGGCATGTTGTCTCGGATGGCTTTGACGGGGTGATAGTTGACGAATTTGCCGGCTCGTATATTATCCCGTATGGAACGGTATGTCGCACGCTGTTGGTCCAGCGTGAGGGTGTTCCACAGGTCGAACGCGTCGCCTTTATATCGCTCTATCACCCCGTGCTCGTCGAGCATCTTCCAGAGAAAATCAAAAGTTGTCATAAATTATATATAATGGTATACTATGCAGATAGTTATATATAATTATCTTTGATATTTTTCTTTTTGGTTCTTTTTCTTTTTACGGGATTTAACAGCCGTCCCGTCAGGGAAGATTTAGCATGTACTCCGGCAAAAACGTTGTGGAGCGGTTGGGGAACGCGGAACACGAGTACGGGGCAGTACGTTTTTTGAGGAGTATATGCGCTATCCGAATGGCTTTCCGGCTGTTAAATCACCACCTCCGTTTACCCGATGACAGCGATGCGGAAGCCGCGTTTGATGGACTCGGAATCAGGATGCGCCTTGGCGAGTTTCTCCGCGGTGCGTTTCACGTCCGCACGCATGTCCTTGAGCTGCTCGTTGATGCGCTTCTGGAGCTCAAGTTGCTGCAGGTAGATACCGTGGTTCGGGTCGCACGTGACCTCCTCGTTGTTGTTCTGCTCCCATGTGTAGGACGTGGGTCGGCTGACAACAATCTTGAATCCGTGGTACTCGATGGTGCCGGTCCAGTTCTTGGGCTTACCCTGCTGACGCATGAGCTCCTGCACGGCTATCTCCACCTGCGGACGGAGGGCTTTCATCGTTTCTTCACTCTCGTTAGCTGCCAGTTGTGCACTGAAGAATTGGTCTAAAACCGAAAAATCAATTTTTGCCATAATTGTAAAATGTTAAATTGGTTAAAAAATTATGACAAGCGCTTGTCGTTGTTTTTGGAAATCCGGTGCAAAGATATAGCAAAAAAAACGAGCAGCGAAAATTTGCTACTCGTTTGCTACTGTTGCTACTCGATTGCTACCGCTATGCTACTGCGGTGCTACTCGTTATAGTATTTTCGGAAACCGTCATATTGGAACGGAAGTGTGATGATCCTGTTCAGTTCATCGTACATCACGCGGGCGTTGTAGTTGGGGTCCAGATAGCCGTCTTTCTGCCATTTCCGCACTTCTTCGACCAATGCGCGCGCCTTATCGTTTCTGCCGGATAAGGATCGCTGCAGAGCCGCTGTGATGTCCGCTTCTTTTTGCTCTTGCCGGGCTTTTTTGGTGAACACGCATGATGTCACCGTAGCCGGTTCCGGCGTGATGTCTTCCGGCTGCTGCACGGTGGTCTGACCATGGTTGATGGTCACGTTGCACTCGCTATAGATAGGGCCGCTGTTGTTGTTAATGAATAGTGACATGGGAATCGGTGATGATAGGTCCGTTGTTCTGCATAATAATGATTTTCGCCTCTTTGGGCCATGAGCGCGTAGGCACGGCTACCGGCTGTACGTGTTGCGGTGTCGGCAAGGCCTGCTCCTGATCGACTTGCTCATGGGTACTTCTTCGGATGATACGGCCAAAATCGTACTCGGCATCCATCCAGCAATAGCGGATATCGCCGTCCGAGTCGTAGTAATAGGTCTGCTCATCCTTGTCCCGCACGAGGTTCATCCAGCACTCCATCAGGCATCGTGCTACCGCCTCACGCCAGTATGGGTCACGCACTTTGCGCAATGCCTCGATGAGCGGCAGTCCCCAACCGCTACGGCTCACGATCTCCTGCGCCTCGAACTGCACCTCTTCCTCGGAAGGAATCGGCTGTCCGGACGGTTCGAAGATCATATGTACTGTGCGATTAATCATGGAGTAGGGGATTTCGAAATGGGCTGCAAAGGTACAAAGAATTTTTGAATTACACAAACACTTACGTACTTTTTTGACACTTTTTTTGTAAGTGTTTGACTATCAGACAGAAAAAAAAGCTTGGTATGTTTTTGGTGGATTTTGCTCAAAAAAGTACCAAGCTATAAGGGGGATGTGTTGGTATGTGTTGGTGTGTCGGTGGGTTAGTAATGTCGATAGACAGTTACTTCGGCTCTTTGGTAGGTGCGGTCTGGAATGGTTGAATCAAAGGCTCTGATGTGGATAATTCCGCAATAATACTTGGTTCCGGCCTCAACCGAATCCACGATAGCCGGCACGGTTACATATATAATCTCGGGTATAGTAGTGAACGGCTCATATGACCCGCCTCCCATCGGCGATACGGATTCGATATCTCCATCAAACGTATAACTCAGTTTCCACGCGTAGTTCGATTCTATGGTGAATGATTGGGTGCTGCGCTCCGTTCCGTAGAAATGGAGTTCCGTCTCGCTGACGTTGAGTATGACGTCATACCCGCCCCGTCCCACTTGCGGCTCCTGCTTGCACCCCACGAGGCAGAGAAGGGCTGCCAATATAAGGAATAATCGTTTCTCTGCCGCAAGGGCGCGATTAATGAGATTGGTCATATGAGTATTGAGTTTTTTAGTAATGTCGAAGCATTGTTTAAAATATTGGTCTGCCTCCGGATTCGGCAATGGAATCATAGTACTCTTGGTCTGCCCATTGGTTGCATTGCTCCATCACAATCTCCAGTGCTTGTTCCTGTCCTTCTGGTGGATAGTTGTATTTCTTCAAAAGCCGTTTAATCATCACGCGCATCTGTGCACGGGCAGACTCTCGTTTATTCCAGTCAATCGTTCTGTTCTTACGCAGTTCCTCTGTCAACTCTTTGGTTAACGCCACAAACTCCTCATCCGAATAGGCTTTGCGCACCATCTCCGGTTGAGTGAGGGCATCGTAGAACGCTTTCTCCTCTTTGGTCAAGCCCAAATCATTACCTGCTTGCTCAGATTCTTTGATTTGTTTCGCCAAACGAATCAGTTCTTCAATCACTTCCTCGTTGCTCAACATACCTTTGAGGTATGCAGAAAGCGATTCGGAGAGCAGATCCGAGAACTTCTGGCTTTGTACCACGTTGGTATGCTTGTATCCGCCGATAACACCTTTAATCAGTTTCTTCAGTATCTCAACTGCTAAGTTCTTCTCCTTCATCTGCTTGATATCCTCTAAGAACGACTCATCAAACAGGGAGAACTCGCGCTCTTTATCATTGAACAGCTCTACTACACCATCTGACTGAACGGATTGTGCCAACAGGTTCTTGATACGTTCATTGATCTCTTTCGCTTTGGCTCCGCCTTGTCCGTGAGCTTCGAATTTCAGCAAAAGCACTCGTACGGCATCAAAGAATGCCACAAACTGTAACTGCTCGTTTGACAACAAGGAACGGCAAAGGGTCACCGCATTATGCATCAGCGCGCAGTTCTTCATGAAATCAGCGCGTTGCTCCTGTTTGTTAAGCGCACAAAGGAAGTTAACCGCACCTCTGATGAGTTCGGCTTTCTTGGCATCTGTGCTATTGGGGAAAGCAGCATAATCGAAGCCATGCAAGCAGTCCTCGCATATCTCGTATTTCTCTTTGAAGGTGAGGAGTGCAGTCTTGGCTATATCCGGGTCGCCGAATTGCTTCTTGTCGCGGTCTGTATATTGCTTCATCGCTTGTTTGAGCGCTTGAGCAATTCCGATATAATCAACAACCAATCCACCTTCTTTCTCCGGGAATACGCGGTTAACGCGTGCTATCGCTTGCATCAGGTTATGGCCCGACATCGGTTTATAGACATACATTGTGCTTAACGAAGGTACATCAAATCCTGTCAGCCACATATCTACGACGATAGCTATCTTCATCTCTCCGTTTTCGGATTTGAACTCTTTCGCTAACTCTTTGCGATAGCTTTCATTGCCTACTATCGGATGCCATTCCTCCGGATCTTTGTTGCTTCCGGTCATGACCACTTTGACTTTATTCGTCCAATCCGGTCTCAGTTCCATCATGCGGTAGTAAATCTTCATCGCTATCTCGCGGTTGAAGGCTACAATCATCGCTTTGCCGGATACTTGGTCTTGACGGAAAGCGGTATAATGATAGAGTATATCTTTGACGAGCGAATCAATCGTTTGTTCTGCGCCTAAGACCGCTTCCAGACGACTGAGGTTACGCTTCGTTTTCTCTACCTGCATATCAGTAATGCCTGCGTCATCCAGATTGATAAACTCTGCATCCAGTTCTTCCAATACCGTCTGATCCAGTTTCAGCTTCATCGCGCGACTTTCGTAATACACGCGTACTGTAGCATGGTCACGAACCGATTGCGTCATATCGTAGATATCAATATAATTACCGAACACCTCTTGTGTATCTCTGTCTCGGTCGGAGATAGGTGTGCCGGTAAAGCCAATGAACGAAGCATTAGGTAAAGCGTCGCGCATCAGGCGAGCATAACCTTTCTTGGTGCTCCATGTATGGATATCATAGGTTGTATCACCGTACTGCGAGCGATGGGCCTCATCCGTCATAACGATGATATTCCGTCTATCAGATAGGAAGCGTGTGTCTTCCTCAAATTTCTGAATAGTAGTAAAGAAAATACCTCCCGCTTCGCGGTCACGCAGCAAATCGCCTAACTCTGCTTTAGAACCTGCCTGTTGCGGCATCTGACGCAGAAAATCCGCACATCGACTGAACTGACCGTATAACTGGTCGTCCAAATCATTACGGTCGGTCACTACTACTATCGTAGATTCCGGGAAATGCCTGCCAATCAATCGGGCTAAGAATACCATAGACAGCGACTTGCCCGAACCTTGGGTATGCCAGAACACGCCAATCTTACCATCTCCGTTTACTGCATCATACGTGCACTTGAGAGCACGGTTAACAGCGAAATACTGGTGATAACCTGCGAGAATCTTAACCGGCTTTCCTTCTTTATGATCGAAGCAGATATAGTTTCGTAATATATCCAAGAACCGCTTTTTCGGGAATATACCATTGAAGAAAGTGAGATAATCTACTTTCTCTTTATCTTCATAGACGCCATCTACGCTCTTCCATTGCATGTACCGCTCCTCATCAGAAGTGATGGTACCTGCTAATGTCAGCAGCATATCGGATATCACATTGAAAGCATTATAGGTAAACAAATCAGGCGCTTTGAGCTGATAGTTACGCATCTGCAGATAGGCGTCATGTACCGTCACATCTTCCTCGCTCGGTGATTTCAGTTCAATCACCACTCACGGCAGCCCGTTAAAAAACCCCACCATATCGCAGCGTATCACCTCATCCCCCTCCACACGCCCTTGTTTATCGATATGAAACCTATTGTTCGTATAGTTGTCGTAATCAATC
>JAILMN010000025.1 GCA_024692565.1 Paludibacteraceae bacterium | reverse complement strand
TTCGGAAAGATCCGGCAGCACGGATTCAAAAATGTTCCAAATTTCAGAACGGACGCACATCGGACTCGCATCGGAGGCAAATCGGACTTAACACGGACGTAACACCAACCCAAAATGTTCAATTTTTCAAACCCCAAAACTCATGAGACCAACCACCATCCAACGACACCGCCTCATCCGTGAGGCCTTCAAACAACTCCCGCCCATGCCGGCCATGAAAGCCTACATCCGCCTCGGACTACAATTCGGACTTTCCGATGAACGAATCCGCAAAATCTTAGCCAAAAACCACCCCGGAGCATCCTTCCGCTTTCGGAAGGAGCGGCCTCCGCCAAGGATGGTATTTTAAAATTTTGTGCGGTTTTAACAACAATTGGTCATTTTGACCAACAACCTACCGCAAAAAGCAGTACCTTTGCACCAGATTTTAGAAAGGAACACAAAAATGAGAAAGATTTTGATTATGACAACCATTGTGATGAGCGCCGTTTTGACGAGTTGCAACGTGACGCGGGTGGTGACGAACGAGAGCCAATATCTGCAGAAAGGCGACACCTCAATCGTCATCCAAACCAAAACCGTCGAAACCTACGACGCTTCCAAAAAGTTATGATTAAAGCCCCCCGTTTACATCCGCCTTGGTGAAATGTACTCCGGCAAAAACGTTCTTTTGCGGATGGGGAACGCAAAAGCACGAGCAGGGGGCACTGCGTTTTTTGAGGAGTAGCATTCACCACATCTTGCTATCCGCATGGCTCAGGGACTTTTAATCATCGGAGACAGAGCTAAAAGAGCCGGCTCTGAAAAGAATGGCTCGCAACGGATTGTTTAACCACCTAAACCTTAACTACTATGGCAATTGTTAAATGGGCAAAAGGTATTGATTTTGTGTCGGGTTTGCTGAGCAAGCGCCCCAAAAAGGGCACTCCGCACAGTGAGCACAGCAACGCGCTTCTGGCGACGCACCGCGTAGCGGCGACCACCAACCCGGATTGCACCCGCATCTACATGGTTGGTGAGTACAACCGCTCAACGCCGGTTGGAGCTAATGAGACAAAGGCTCGCACCCGCTTCGCCGCCGTAGCTGCTGCAGTCAACACGCGTAAGAACGATCTTATGCAGATGACTACCGACCAGGCTAACTTCCTCGCTCAGAAGGATCAGGCCGGCGGTAAGAAGACCTACAAGGCTTACTTGTGGAAGATCTGTGGCGACGCGTACGACGCAGAGCACAACGGCTAATCGCCGGAAGGGGCACCGCAAGGTGCTCCTTTTTTGTGGAATGTGGAATGTGTAAGGTGTAAAATTTGCAAATAAATTTGCATATGTCATTTTTTTTTACTACTTTTGCAGCCGATTTTAATTTGGCAAATTATAGACTTATGATAACGATAGAACAATTAAAGGACGTTCAGCAGCGGGCGGATAAGCTCAAAGCATACCTGCAGATTGACGAGAAGCGTATTCAACTCGAGGAAGAAGAGTTGCATACGCAGGCTCCGGGATTCTGGGACGATGCAAAAGCAGCCGAGGCGCAGATGCGGAAGGTGAAAGGCATCAAACGCTGGATTGAAGGTTACGAAGGCGTGCGTGCTGCCGTGGAAGAGCTGGCGCTGGCGTTCGATTATTACAAAGAGGAATTGGTGACCGAAGAAGAGGTGGATGCCGCCTACTCTCACGCGCTGGCAGAGGTGGAAGACCTGGAGATGAAGAACATGCTGAGTCACGAGGAAGACCAGATGCCGGCGGTGCTGAAGATTGTGTCCGGAGCAGGTGGCACGGAGGCGCAGGACTGGGCGGAACAACTGATGCGTATGTACCAGCGGTACTGCGAGAAGCATAACTACACGGTGACCATCGCCAACCTGCAGGAAGGCGACGAAGCGGGTATCAAGACCGTGACATTCAATATCGAAGGCGACATGGCGTACGGTTATCTCAAGTCCGAGAACGGCGTGCATCGTCTCGTTCGCGTGAGCCCTTACAACGCGCAAGGCAAGCGTATGACGTCTTTCGCAAGCGTATTCGTAGTGCCGCTGATTGATGACACCATCGAGGTGGAGGTCAACCCTGCCGGACTGAGTTGGGATACCTTCCGCAGCTCCGGAGCAGGCGGTCAGAACGTGAACAAAGTGGAGTCCGGCGTGCGCTTGCACTATAAGTTCATCAACCCGCTGACCGAGCAGCCCGACGAGATCGTGATTGAGAACACGGAGACGCGTGACCAGCCTAAGAACCGCGAGAACGCCTTGCGTCACTTGCGCAGCCAACTCTATGAGTTGGAGCTGGAGAAACGTCGTCAGGCGGCAGCCAAAGTAGAGGCAGGCAAGAAGAAAATCGAATGGGGTTCGCAAATCCGTTCGTACGTCTTCGATGACCGCCGCGTGAAGGATCACCGCACGAACTACCAGACGAGCAATGTCAACGCGGTCATGGACGGCGATATAGATGCATTCATCAAAGCATACCTCATGGAGTTTCCGGATTGATGGCAGCAGAGGGCATCTATAAGGACAGAGGCAGCAAGTTCTTGGGTTTCGCAGAGGCGATCAAAGACGAGGACGAAGCGAAAGCGCGCATCGCGTGGTACAAGAAGAAATACCACGATGCACGGCATGTATGCTACGCCTACCGTCTGGGCGCCAACCTTTGGCGCACCAAGGATGACGGCGAACCGCACGGTACAGCCGGAGCGCCTATACTCCGCTCTATCGATGCCCGCGGATTGGATAACATACTGGTGGTCGTCGTGCGTTATTTCGGAGGCACCTTGCTCGGCACAGGCGGACTGATGGTTGCCTATCGGGAAGCGTCTAAAGCTGCGCTTGACACTTATGTTTGATGTATAATGTTTGATGTATAATGGATAAATTTCGTGACATACGGGCGTACAGGACAGGTTGGATTCTGCCCTTCTGCGACTTTTTGATTCAGTTTCCGATCCTGAAACTGTTGGCTTGGCGCACGACAGACGGCATTCGTCTGGGTTACTTGGGCGACCGCAAGCAGATAGAAGCGGACATCAAGCACGGCGCGTTTTTCTTGACCAACCACCGCGATATAGTGATGGATTCGGCATGGTTGTCTTACCTACTCCGCTGCCGCTATTTCATTCGTCCCTTCATCGGCATCGGCAATAATCTGTTTGCCGTGAAGTTGATTGAGTGGTTCGTGCGGTTCAACCGCTGCTTCGTGGTCAAGCGTAACGCCGGAGCACATGCGCAGCTGGAGAACGCCAGGCATCTGAGCGCGTATATCCGTCATCTGCGCGAGAACGGCAAGTCGATTTGGTTGGCACAACGCGAGGGACGTGCCAAAGACAGCAATGACCTGACGCAACCCGGTGTACTGCATATGCTGACCATCGATTTTGAGCAGCAGAACCGACCTGTAGAGGAATTCTTTGACTTTGTCAAAGCGCTGAATATATGCCCCGTGAGCCTGTCGTACGAATACGACCCGTGCGACTACCTCAAAGCAACAGAGATGCAACTCAAACGCGATAACCCGCGTTGGCGCAAGTCCAAACGCGACGATGTCATCTCCATGCGAACCGGCATCCGCGGATGGAAAGGGCATGTGGTCTATCGTCTGACGCCGAGCATCAACCATGACATCGACGAGATGTTGGCGAAATTCCCCTATTACAAAGGACTGCCGATCAAAGACCAGATTGACCACCTCTGCTTCATCATCGACCAACATATATTCAAAGGTTACGAGATTTTCCCGCGTGGCACGGAATTTGATACGTATATCGAGAGCCGCTTGGCGTTAATCGACATCCCGAATAAAGACGAAGCGTTCCTACGCGAAAAACTATACGAAATGTACAAATTTCCGGAGATAAATCACCGGAAAAGTTTAGAGTTTAATGTTTAAAGTTTAGAGAAATGAAAAGAGCAATATTTCCCGGATCATTTGATCCCTTTACCGTAGGCCATTTTGACATCGTGAAACGTGGCCTTGAGATTTTCGATGAGATCATCATCGGTATCGGTCGTAACAGTACCAAGAAAGAGACCTTCCCTATTCGTGAACGCGAGGAAGCTATCCGCAAAATCTTTGCTGACGAGCCTCGTGTGAAAGTAGCCATCTATGATTGCTTGACGGTTGACTTCGCCAACGAACAAGGAGCAAAGTTCATTCTGCGTGGCATTCGCTGCGTAGAGGACTTCGAATATGAACGTAACATGGCGGAGGCAAACAAGCAACTCGGTGGCGTGGAAACGATCATTCTGTACACCCGTCCCGAGTACGCACATATATCGTCCACTTTAGTTCGTGACTTATATGCATATGGAAAGAACGTTAGCGATTTTGTTCCTAATACTCTGCGTTAATATCCACGCGCAAGAGCGGGAGAAAACAACGCGGGCAGATGAGTGTATCGACATCTTCACGGATGTGATCCGGCAAGTGGATGTCAACTATGTGGACACACTCAATTACGAAGCATTGACCGAAGAAGCGATCAATGCCATGTTGCGTAAGATTGACCCCTACACCATCTATTATCCCAAGAAAAACGACCGCGACCTGCGTATGCTTACCACCGGCAAATACGGCGGTATAGGCAGTATTATTCAGCAGCGACCGCTGGTCAAACCGAAAGGCGCAGGACGTAAAGCGAAAGTGAACAAAGACTCGCTGGCGACCTATGCCGTCAATCCGTATGAAGGCAAACCTGCCCAACGCGCAGGTGTCGAAGCCGGCGACCGCATTCTGTCCGTTGACGGCAAGACCACCAAAGGCCTGACAGTCAGCGAAGTAAGTAATATGCTGCGCGGCGTTCCGGGTACAACCGTAGTATTGGAGTTGGAACGCGAAGGTGTCGATAAACCCTTCAAAATCTCCATCGTACGCGAAGATATTCACCTTGACCCCGTGACGTATTACGCTGTGTTTAAGGCAGATACGCTTTCTGAGCCGGTTGGATACATATGCCTGAGCGAGTTCACGGAAGGCTCTGCACGTGCGTTTACAGACGCGTTAGATGACCTCTATTACAACCAAGGAGCACGTCGTCTGATCATCGACTTACGCGGTAACGGCGGCGGTATCGTGGACGAAGCGATACAGATCGTCAACCTGTTCGTTGACCGCAACCAGAAGATCGTGGAGACGCGCGGCAAGACCTCCCGCAGCCAATATACGTACGAGACCAGGAACAATCCGCGCTACAAAGACCTGCCGCTGGTAGTACTCGTCGATAAGAACTCCGCTTCGGCAAGTGAGATTGTGGCCGGTGCGCTGCAAGACCTCAAACGCGCTAAACTCATCGGTCAGCGCACCTACGGCAAAGGCTTGGTGCAAAACATCCGTCCTATCGTCTATGGCGGGCATGTGAAGGTCACAACCAGTAAGTACTACCTACCCTCCGGCCGTTGTATTCAAGCTATCGACTACAGCGAGCGACAGAAAGGTCATGAACTGAAAAAAGACACCGCCGGCGGTATCTTACCGGACATTGTGCTGAACGACAGCGCCAAAGTGGACATCTGCTACACGCTCTATGTCGATCATTATTTCTTCGACTATGCCACGCGTTACCATCGCTTGCACGGGCACATCGCCGAACCGAAGAGTTTTGAACTGACGGACGAAGATATCGAGGCCTTCTGCGATTACCTCTACGAGCGGAGATTCGAATACGAGACAGAGACCGGTAAGTTCTTCGCAGACATGATCAAAATGGCTAAGCACGAAGATATTGATGCCTCTACAATCGTGCAGTTAGAGGCCTTGGAACCAATGCTCACACCTGATTTCCGCACCGCTATCGAGCGCAACAAGGACGAAGTGAAGGAATTGCTGGGCTCCGAGATTGTGCTGCGTTATTACTTCCAGAAAGGCCAAGCCGCCTATCAACTGCGTTACGACAAAGAAGTCAAACGCGCATTGCAGGAACTAAAATAAAAAAGAGGCTCACATGAGCCTCATTTTTTTAGTGCATAAACTGCGCCAGATGTTTCTGCGCAAAGAATAGTACCCAATCGGGCGTATGCTTCAGGAACGGCGTCGAGAGCCAGTTGATAACACCCGGAGTGTCGGCTTTCTTATTGCGGAATAGCTTCTTCAGCGCACGTTTCACCAGTTTCTCCGGCGGTATTGATACCGTCAGTGCCACCGCCAGTTTGCGCAGATTAGGCGCTAAACCGAACAGTCCCGTATCTACCGCACCCGGCGCCATAACCGTGATACCTACGTTCTTCGGCTTCAACTCGTACCAGAGCGATTTGGAGAAGTTATAGATGAAGGCTTTGGTGGCATTGTAGGTCTGAATACCCGGCATCGCCATCCAAGCCGACATACTACTCATATTCAATATATATCCGCGCATGCGCTTGTGCCCGCATATACGCGTGCGCGCCTCCTCTTCGGTCAGCTCGCGCTGGATCATGTCTGCCGCAAAAAGACGCGTCATCTTAGCCACGGTGATCATGTGCAATTGCAGCATCAGTTCGATGCGTTTCATCGATGTATCGCAGTACGGATTGAAGAAGAATACACCGGCGTTGTTAATGAGCACGTCAACGAGATAGCCGTTCTCCTTGCACCATGCGTGCAGATTCTCCGCAGCATCATTGAGGCTCAGATCCGCAAAACGCGCTACAGTCTTCACGCCATATTGCACCGCAAGGTCTTGAGCCACCTGCTCCAATTCCTTCTCTTGATTGCTGACAAGCAGCAAATCGCAATGATAATCACGCGCAAGCTGCGTAGCGTACTGAAGTCCGATACCGGAAGAAGCACCTGTAACGAGAGCGAGCATATTATTTGGCAGCTTTTTGTTGTTCAACGGATTTCTTGGCGTTGGCCTCGAGTTCTGCGATCTCGCGTTGGATACGCGGCGCAATCTTCTCTCCGTCACGCTCTACGCACTCGTGGCACTTCATATTGAGCGTGTACATACGTCCTACGCAGTAGTTCGAGCGTCCGCAACCTGCATGATAGTGCGGATTTTCCTGTACATGTTTGACGAAGTCCGGATCCTTGATTAGCACGTGAGCGATCTGGAAGAGTTCAAAGCCCTCGTCCATGATTTGCTGACAGTTATCTCCGCTCTGCACACCGCCGACATAGATAAGCGGGATATTGGTGTCCTTCAAAGCCTCTTGGAAAATCTTCGCTTTCTCCATGAAATAGAGCTCCTTGAACGGTTGCGTAGGCAGCATAATCTGGTGTACACCGGGGATATTAAGCGCTGCTTTGAGCCACCAGAACGATTTCATATTCATATAATGAGCAAGCGTCTTGTACGGCATTGCGCCGCCGAGGATGGTCATCGGAGAACGGCTCACTGTACCGCCGGAGAGGACAATACCGTGTACCTTATGTTTCGCAATCTCTTTAGCTACCTTTATACCCTCTTCGATGCTGACTCCTTTCCAGCAATCGTCCCACATATTGGTCTTAACCACTACCGCGATGTCTTTACCTGCATGCGCCATCACCTCGTCGAGGATCTCGTTCATAAAGCGTACGCGGTTCTCAAAACTGCCGCCGTACTCATCATGGCGATGGTTGGTGCGCGGAGCAATAAACTGCGAGATCAGATACGCGTGACCTGCATGAATCTCCACGCAGTCAAAACCGCACTTGCGTGCCCAGTCAACCGCCTCTCCGAATTTCTTCACGAGATTCTTGATTTCAGATACTTTCAGGCGACGATGGATCGTCGGGCTATAGAGGTTAAACCACGTGTCAGCGCTCACCGGCAAGCAATGACAGGTATAGAAATGCGTCATATTTCCGCAATGTCCCAACTGGATAGAAGCCTTGGCGCCCTCCGCATGGATTGCGTCAGTCATCTTCTTCATGTCCGGAATAATCTCATCCTGCACATAGAGCTGTCCGTCGAACGATACACCGCTCAGATCCACTGCGCAGTAAGCGACTGTGGTCATACCTACTCCGCCGCGTGCTACAGACACGTGATAGTCCTGTAACTCCTGCGTAGGACGGTTGGCGCGAGCCATATTCTCAAAAGCAGCGCTGCGGATAATGCGATTCCGCAGCGTTATGTTTCCCAGTTTGAAGGGAGTAAAGAGCTTCGACTCATTAGCCGGCTCTTTGGTCTTTTTTGTTGCCATTATTAGTAAATAAACGGAATAATACGTTTCAGTTTCTTGCGGTCGAATTCGTCAGGGAACTCTTCCTCATATTTCTTATAAATAGCGTGACTACGCGGCACGAGGTTGCAGCAGCTGAACCAGAAGAACAGCAATCCTGCAAGCGACCACGTCAAGATAGCAAAGCCGAGCCACTCGGTAATCTCACCCAGATAATTGGCGCTCGTCACATATTTATACATACCTTTCTTCGGCAGATAGTGGTTCGTATCACCCGGTTTGCGCAGATGACGAATCACATAGTCCGAATGCATATTGATGCACCAGCCCGTAATAAAGATGATCGTACCGATGATGAACTGCGGCGTCAGCACCCAAGCCGGCGTATAGAGCTCCGGATAGTACTGCGGCGCGAGATGGAAGAGCCAATAGCCTTGAATATAACCATTGATGAGGTTCCACATCACGGAAAGCAACATAATCAGCACCGGCATCTTACCCTTACCTTTCAGCAAAGCAGGGAAAATAAACGAGCGCTGGAAATAATGGAACTCAAAAATGAGGAAGAATGCCCAATACGGTGCTTGTTTCGTCACGCCGCCATACAACGGGAAAGACTTGAAATACAAATACAGCACCACGAAGAAGACCGGACACTCCATGAGGAACCACCCCACTTTGTTGTTGATAGATGGCCCCCACTTCTCAGAGCGCATCTTGCCATAACCGGCATCCACGAAATAAAGCATTACGAACACTACCAAACCCACCAAAAACATGATATACAGCAGGTCGTAAAAGAAATCAATAGAGTAAATGTTTTCTATCGGCATATTGTTTGTTATTTAATTTCTATGTATCGTAGCATTACTGCCACAAAAAAGCGTAATCTACTTTTACTAATTTCTTATCCGGTAGTACCGGAACGAAAAAAGCGTGCAAAGGTAAGAAATATATTTCGTATATGCAAAAAAATCTTAATAATCGGCAATTTTTTCTTTCTTTTGGCATACAAATATACCAAATATGATTAAAATCATACCTACCCACTTGCCTAACGGCAGGTGTTCGCCGAAGAACAAAAACATCCACAAAGCGGTAAACGCCGGACGGATATTATTGAAAGCATTGGCCTGCGTGACGCTTGTTTTCCGCAAACCGTAACAAAATAAGATAAACGCAATGACGCTGGCAAAGATAGTCAGATAAGCAATGCATCCGAGTGCCGTTTGTGTTTCGATAGTTGACCACTCTATCGCCATCAGTGCGGTCGTCCCTTCTTTCCAACCCCAAATCGGTAAGAAGAAAAGCAAGCTGACCAATTGGGCATAAAAGATAAACGACAAGGAGCTGTAACGCATCGGTACTTTTCGCATCATAATCGAGTCAATCACCGCTGCAGACACCGCTGCAAAAGCCAATAATATGCCCCAATAACTACCGATAGAATAGTCTTTTGCACCTATCAGCGTAAGCGCAAAAACGCCGAGCGTAGAGATGAGAATGCCTATGATATTGTATTTTGTAACGCGTTCGCGCAGCAGTGCTGCCGCAAAAATAGGACTCAGCAGCGGGCTTGTAGAAAGCAGTGTTTCCGCTATCGTAGGACTATTGAGCGCGTCGTAAGCAAAGGTCTCAAGCAGGTAATACAGGAACGGTTGACAGAATCCGGCGATAAGAAAAAATGGCAAGTCACGCCAATGCAAACGCTGCAAACCAAACAACGGACTCTTGCGGCAGATAAGACCAATAAGGAACATCAGCAGCACCGACGGCACAAAGCGTAGCACAATCATCGTGAAAGGCGGAAAAACCAGCAACGCTTGTTTGATCGCGATGCCGCTTACCGACCAGATGATCATCGAGACAATCAGAGCTGTGACGGCCAGGTATTGTGCTTTATTCCCGCTAAACGACATATGGTTTGGTGTGTGATATTCAATAAACGCTCTGTTTCTGCAGCACGAGGTTGCTTCGTATCCGGATAGATAGGCGTACCGATGATCACTTGTATGAGCGGTTCGTCTTTCGCCCCTAACCAACGCCATATACCGGTTCGTTCACGATAAGTCACCGCACAAGGAATAATCGGTTTGTTGTATTTGTACGCCATCGTGAACGCACCTTTCTGGAAAGGACGAAGCGGCTTGTAGAAGTCCCAACGTTTGGTTTCCGGAAAGATATGAAACCAGTATTTGCGGTGGTTAAACTCATCAAAAGCTGCATTAAAAGCCTTCATCGCACTTAGCCCGGCTTCGGCAGCAGGGATTGGTATTCCTCCTACGCTACGCAAGAAATACTGGTCTTTCGTGCGGAAATTAGGTGCGAACATGGGAACTCGGATATCCATACAGCAAGCGCGTCCTAACGCAGTCAACACCGACGCACAATCATGGCGGAAACAATGATTGGCAATCGTGATAGCGCCGTTAGACAGGTCATGCTGGCGTAACATCCGTTTGGAAGACCATGTACACCGGTGCCAACGTTTCTCTCCTTCTATCTGCCAACGCAGACCGTAAGTCAGACGCAAGATAAGTCCCATCAACGGCAAGATAACACAGGTGCCCATGAAGATACAGAAACGATTCGAGAACCGATCGTTCACGTAAGGATAATTGGCATCTACCTCCGGATAATCGCGGTCATAGACTGGTTTGTATAAGCCTACATACGGGTCATCTTCGGGATAGTCCATCCTCTCCGGCGGCACATACGTCCCTTCCGTCACTTTTAGATCTTGGTAGCGTTTGTTCATATCTTATAGAATCTTGCGCCTACAGCCTTTGCCGCGGCTCCGTCTTTCTCTTCTTTGTCACCCACGATGAGCGTAGTAGCCGGATCGGCTTCTAACATCTCTAATACACGTCTTGCGCAAGGCTCGGAAGGCTTGAGCGCGCCTAATTCCGGAGCCGAGATCAGCAACTCAAACGGCGAAGGATCAATACCCAAAGCCTCCATTTTCTCCATCACGCAACCGTAATCCGAATAGATGGCCATCTTCAAGCCTTTGGCCTTGGCTTCCTCTATCAGTTCCAATGCTTCCGGGCGCGGCTTGTAATGAGCATGGATTATACGCACCATGGTCGGCAGGTACACCGTGTGGTACCACACCGCGGCAATATCGATTCCCCACCAGTGTCCACGCGACATATACGCAAAGAATGCTCCGAAAAACTCTTCTTCGGATGCATACTGCACATAGTGCATATTGCGTCTGGCAATTCGCTCAGCAGCCAATAACGGCAGGCACCACCATAAGCGGCGCACCATACGTCTCGCCAAACCCGTTTTATCGTACAGCGTTCCGTCCAGATCGAATACGACGGTTCGTACGCCGTTTAGCACGTTCTTTTTGTCTTTCATCAATTCTATCTGCTCGTTCAATAATTGTATCACTTAATTGCTCGAAACGCGTCTCCAAACGTTGGAGAAGATTAAATTTGGTGCGGCGTTTCTCATCTTGCATCAAAAGGTTAAACTTAAATTGTCCGTCACGGAAACCATCCTTCAGGCAGGAGGCTTTGAAACGCGCGTAAGCATTGGACAGCAATATATGCGCCTCCGGATCATGCAAGCGGAAGGACTGTCGCTTGGACTCGTATTCCAAGTTAATATGTTGCAGTTTCTCATCTACCACTTTCGTGAACGCATCTGCTGTCTCTTGCGTCGTCTTCTCATCCTCAAACTCATAGTAGAAGTGGTATTTGGATTCCTCTACATCCGCAAAACCCACAAAGAACTTCGTCTTAATACCCGTTTCTTCCTCTGCCTGATGTACCGCGTTCATAAACTGCGGTTCATAGAGTTTTTCACCTGTCATGGACACGATGCCGTTCACTTTCGATACCATATGCACCGTCGGCGTCTCATAGTATTTGCCGCCTACCTCCACAAGGTCGTTCATATTGTAGCGGAAGAGTCCCGAATAGGTCGTTACGTACGCGCAGTAGCGCTTACCTTGCTCCAATTCGTCAATTTGCAGAAAATGCTTCCGCGGACTGTCCAATTCGCTTTCCTCCACAAACTCGTAATAGTGGAATTGTGGGAAGAGCACCGATTCGTTCGTGTCGTCCAACGAGAAGCCAAAGCGGCATTCGGTGGCTATATATCCCAACTCCTGGTAGTACGTCTTGTTCCAATCAAATTGATCCATATATTTGTCCATATAGATCTTCGTATTACCGCATTTCCACGTACTGAGATATTGCAACCACGGCCAGAAATCCTTCGGATACAGATGCCCCTTCTCCGCCAATATAGCACGCAGTTCGGCGGCACGCTCCGGTTTCGGAGATATATACTGATCCAATTCGTCGCGGATAGCGAACGGTATATCGAAATCCTCGCATATGGTACCTTTCTCAATGTCGTTCAGCATCTCCTCCGTGTTCTCGTTGAGTACCCGCAGCAATTCCAAAATGGTGGACGGATTGGCTGTAGCCCACAGAGTGACGTCACGATGCTGCATCGCCAGACGCATCAGGGTGTAGTTGCGTGCAGCGTAGTCGGGTATAGACATGACAGCCGCCGGAGCCGTGTAATGCTTTTTGATAATCGGCGGTATATCACGCACTAACACACCACTTACAGCACCAAACAACGTGCCGTCAGGGGCATAACCCTCACATTCTTTACCTACCGTTGTGAAAATATGTCCACCGAATATACGGTTGCGATGTTTCACGAAATTCCACGTCCAGATATGACTCATCTTGCCGTACACGTCCTTCAGATACTTATGCGTCATCGGGATCCATTTAGGCTCGCTGGTTGTACCGGAAGTCGTCGCGTACATCTCCGGCTTGCCGGGGAAAAGAACATTCTCTTCGCCGTTCTTATGCCGCTCTACGTACGGACGCAAGGTCTCGAATGAGTTATTAACCGGCACATACAAACGATACAGACGGAATAAATCCTCTGCTGTCGTAGCCGATAAAATACGATCGAAATGATGCTCCTTGCCAAACACCGTATCTCGTGAGATTGACAATATATCACGCAGCGTTTTCTCCGCCGCGTGACGCGGTTTACGGCTCCATATACGCAGATGAATCGTCTGTACCCCGCCCACCAACATCAACATAGTGTTAATGATCCATGGATACGGCAATGCGCGTCCCTGCTGATCTACATATGGTTTGAATCTACTCATGCATTTTCATTTTTCTTAAGCCACACCACGGCATCCGACTCCAACGTCCAAGCCTGCAAAGGCGAAGAAGGTATATATCCGGCCTTTTCATACAATGCCGAGCAAGCCGTATTCGAACTTGCAATAACGGCATACAGTACACGCAGATTCAAATGCTCGAAAGCATATGCCTCCAATTGTTCCAAAGCCTTCCTCCCTACTCCTTTACCGCGAAATTCCGGCGCAACATACTGACCGATCGCCGCTCGCCTGTTACGCGGATCGAAATCAAAAAGGTCTATACAACCTAACGTCGCATCATCCTCCGTAATCACCAATCGCAACTGCCCGTCACGGTAGATATCTCCCGTTGTGGACTTGATATATGCACGCAAGTCCTGCTGGGACAACGGATTATGATTCGTCCCGTCCGCCCAAGCCGAAGCATCGTTCTCCCATAGATACAAGAACGGCAGATCTGTTGGCTCTATTTTACGCAACTTAATCATCCGAATAACTTACTGAACAGTCCTTTTTTCTTAGGACGCAAGTCCTCCATATTACCTTGCGGCGCCGGCTCCCAGCATTTGCCGGAGTGAATCATATTATAAATCACTCCCCAATCGGGAAGTCCGCCTAAATTACGGTCATCAATCCATAAGTCCGCTACCAGTTTACGCGCAGTTCCATGTGCCGGCTCTTCCTCCGGATAATTACTGTTGATCGCATAGAATTCCAAACCTCTGCTTTTGCAATAATCCACCGCTTCCTGAAGCAATTCGCCCTCACGAACCGTCCAAAGGATAATCTGATGATGATCCTCTTCCTGCAGTTTCTTCAGGGTCTGAATGGCAAATGGAATAGGCTTTCCTATCCGCGGATATTCATGGGTAACGATAGTACCGTCAAAATCACAAGCTATAATCATAGTTTAATATTTTTCTTCGTTAGGATCCTCCGGCTTCATCTCTTCCTCGGCTTTTCCAAGCGTAGGCTTCGAGAAATACCAACCGATTGCTGCAATGGCAGCCACCCAAAGCATCGATTTATATCCACCCATCCAGTAGAACGCAACGATACCCAACGGCATAGTGTTGCTCACCAACAAGATGCGTGCTCCGGCCAACTTGAAGTACTTCTCCGGCGTCTGCGGCTTAAGCCATTTTATCAGATACAAACCCAGCGGAATAGTGATCAGCGCATCGATGATGATGATGTACTGAACGGTCTGACCGAGCGAGGACATTGTATCAAGCGGTTCGTACAAACCTTTCGAAAAAGCGAAATACATCGCCGTCAACGCAATAAGAGAGATGACCATTTGGATATAATATATCCAATTAAGTCGTTTTACGATTGTTTCCATTATGCTTTGAATTCTGTTCTGTTCACAATAGAACGTCCGAGCGTAATCTCGTCCGTATATTCCAATTGGTTGCCTACAGCCACACCACGCGCTATCTGCGACAACTTCGGCATCTCTGCAAAACCAGCGTTCTGCAAACGGCGGTAGATATAAAAATTGGTCGTATCTCCTTCCATCGTCGTAGGCAACGCCAAAATGATTTCATCCACCCCACCTTTGCTCACTCGCTCTATGAGCGAATCTATCTCTATATCCTTGGGTCCAATTCCTTCCATCGGAGATATTATTCCGCCGAGTACATGATAAACGCCGTTATATTGCCCCGTATTCTCAATCGACATCACATCCTGCACATTCTCCACCACACAAATCGTGGTGTGATCACGACGCGTGGACGCACAGATCGGACATACCTCCGTATCGGATATATTATGACATTCGCGACAGTAGATGACATCTTTCTTCAGACGCGTGAACGCACCCGCAAACGCTTCTACCTCTGCGTCCGACTGGCGCAATAAATGCAGCACAAGACGTAAAGCCGTTCTACGACCTACACCCGGCAACGATGCCATCTGATTGACCGCTTGTTCTAATACTATGCTTGGATAATCACTCATTAAAAATGTTCTATATTTCTCATCGGACTTACATCGGACTTTTATCGGAGTTACATCGGAGGCAAATCGGACTTAACTTACATCTAAAAATGTTTAATTTTTCTTCGCCCAACGGGCAGGAATCATTCTATACGAATAGCGCTCACGGATATTGTCAGCATTCGGACAATCACAACGGTGGATACGAATGCCTTTTGTCACGGACACAAACGCAAAGATCGGATCTCCCGGCTGCGGATTGCAGCATTTGGACAAGTTATAATCCACATTCTTAACGTTCATGTCCACCTCGATAGCCAATCCCTTCAACTCCGACTTATCTACATATTCCGTGTGCTCACGCGGCAACGTCGGTTGCTCTTCCGGCTCTTGCATGACCTCACGCAAACGTTGGATATCCTCCTTACCGGTTGCCAAAGACTGATATAAATCATTCACAGCCTTATAGCCCAACTTAATGGCCATACGTGTGATGTCAGCCTCTGTATAATCAATCTTCCAGTTCTTAAATCGGCGCTCGATCATCTCTTTTCCTTCCGCCGCCGACTTATAGGCCATCTCATTCAACGCCTGACGTATCTTATTCTTCGCCTTCGAAGATGCCACAAACGTTAACCAATCCGGGGTCGGATGCTGGTTGGGAGACGTCAAAATGGACACTTGATCTCCGTTCTCAAGTTTCTGACGAATCGGCACATTCTGATTGCGAATAGTTCCACCTACGCAATGCGAGCCGACTTCGCTATGTATCGAATACGCAAAATCCAATACGGTCGCGCCTTCCGGCAAACGACGCAAATCACCCGTAGGAGTGAATACATAGATATCGCCGGACTTCTGCACGATGGAGCCTTTAACACCCTTATACGACCAGTGTGCCGCAACGCCCTTCTCAGCTACCTCGTCCATTCGCTTGGTACGAATCTGCACTTCTACCCATCGTTTATCCGGCCCAAGAACGGTTGTATGCAAAGATTCATAGCCATTCTCCTTCGGTACAGACAACCAGTCACGCAAACGTTTCGGATTCGGCGGGAATACATCCGTGATCAACGAATACACTTGCCAGCAATCCGATTTCTCTTTCTCCAGAGGAGAATCTAAAATAATACGGATGGCGAACAAATCATAGATGCGATCCACATCACAATGCTGTGCCTGCATCTTATGATAAATCGAATGAATGGACTTCGGACGACCTTTAATAGTAAACACAAAGCCCTCTGCTTTCAGTTTCTCCTCTAACGGCGCAATAAATCGTGCGATATATTCCTCGCGTTCCGCTTTTTTGGCATTTAACGCGTGCGCAATATATTTATAGGTGTCGTAGTCAAGAAACTTCAGCGCCAAATCTTCCATCTCGGTTTTGATCTGATACAAACCGAGCCTATGCGCCATTGGTGCATGTAATGTTTGCGTCTCTTTCGCGATGTGCCGACGACGTTCCGAGTCACCTTCGGCATCTAATTGACGAAGCAGTTCCAGACGCTCATTTAGTATCGAAAATAGTACTTTATTGCTGTCTTCCATACGTGAGATTTCAAAAAACGCTGCAAATTTACGATTTTTCTTGCACATATGCAAATTTTTTTGTACCTTTGCGGCGATTTTGTGAAAACTATTAAATTTTACCGATAATGAAAGCAAGTAGAATTATTGTCATTTGCGCCCTTTGTGCAGCTGCAGTAGTGATGGCTGTCTTCTGCGTAAAAAGTGTTACAACCCCTATCAAATTTGAGAACACACGCGCTGAGCGTGAGGTTGCAGTTATCAAAAATCTGGTTGATTTGCGTACAGCAGAGGTAGAGTTTCACCATCAGCACGGTCGCTTTACCGCCAGTCATGACACGCTCTTGATGTTTTTGAAGACTGCGCCGAAAAAAGAGGTGCTCAAAGAGGGAAGTCTGACGGACAAACAGTTGGAGGCAGGTTTGACCGAGCCTAAAGCTATCAAAATCCTCAATGATGCTAAGAAAAGAGCTCTCAAAAAGAATTCTTTCGAGGACAACGACGCATTGTATGCCTTTATCTGGGAGAACGATGCAGAGGTTAAGAAGAATGAACTGCAGGGTTTCCGTCGTGATACCATTGAGTTGAACATGCTGCAGGCGCTCTACAAAGGTCAGTTTGATGAAAACAGCATCAATTCGATCGTAGAAATCCCGTTCAGCGACGGTATGAAATTTGAGATCGAGGTCAACAATGACTACAAGACCAGCCAAGGTATCCGCGTGCCGTTGTTTGAAGCACGTGCGCCGTTTGAGAGTTATCTGGGCGACCTCAACAAGCAGGAATTGGTTAACCTCAGGGACCGCGAGCAAAAATTGGAACACTACCCCGGTTTAAAGGTTGGTGATATCTACGCGCCGAACAACAACGCAGGTAACTGGGAATAATCGGTTCTAATCACCGGAGCAAGAAACAATGCGAATCATTTCCGGAACATATGGGGGGCGGCGATTGTCGCCCCCTAAAAATATCACCGCGAGGCCGACTACAGACTTCGCGAAAGAGAGTTTGTTTAATCTGCTCAATAACCGATTGGATTTTGAAGGCATCGACATGTTGGATCTCTTTGCCGGCACAGGTGGTATAGGTATTGAGTGTGTCAGCAGAGGAGCACGCTCCGTTACTGCAGTAGAAATAGCACATGTGCAGCAAAATTGGATTATCAGTTGTTGTAAACAACTCGGCATTCGAAACCTAAGCGTCATCAGAGGCGATGTATTCAAATTCCTTAGCGCCTGTCATACAAAGTATGACCTGATCTTTGCCGATCCTCCATACGCTTTGGAGCAATTACCAACTCTCCCCGATGTCATCCTCAATCAAGACATCCTCAAAGAAAACGGTTGGCTGGTGATTGAACATGGTAAAGACACAAACTTCACAACGCATATGCGGCACGTAGAAACACGCACGTACGGAAGTGTACATTTCAGTTTCTTCCAATAAAAAAAAGAGGCCTCAAGCCTCTTTTTTTATACTTCCATATAAATCTCTAACAATTGACAGCGTCCGTCCGGTTCAATGACGATATCGTTGAGTGTAGCAGGAATAAGTACTGCCTCGCCCGTCTTCATTGTTACCGCACCATCCTGTTCTGCGTCCAGCGCTTTGATAGAACACTGTCCTTCCACGCACATATAAGCCACAAACGAATCCAACGGAGCATAGTCACGCTGAATAGTTCGTGTTGGCGTTAACAGATTAGCTGTGAAATAAGGTGTCTTCTTGAGATTTACTGCACCATCCTCAACAACTTGCGCATGTGTAACTCCCGCCTCCTTCGAAGGGCTCATCTCAACGACCTCCAGCGCCTTATCTAATTTAAGCGGACGCATCCTACCGTCGTTACCAACTCGATTATAATCGTACAACCGATAGGTAATATCGCTGTTTTCCTGTATTTCGGCCACAATGGTATTCCGTTTCATCGCATGCACCGTTCCCGAAGGGATATACGCTACATCGCCCGCGCGAACATTATACTCGCGCAAGTAGCGCGCGAGAGAACCATCGGAAATAGCCGCATGAATCAACGAAGCATTCATCTCTTGGTTCCAACCCAGATATACCGCAGCTTCCAGGGCGGAAGGTAACACGTACCACATCTCCGTCTTGCCTAAGCTCTGCTCATTCTCCAGCGCGTAGTCATCATCCGGATGCACCTGAATAGACAAATCATCCGTGGCATCAATGAATTTAAGCAACAGCGGGAAATGGTTTCCGAAGATATCATATACCTTCTCACCCACTAATTCGTCCATATAAACCTCTAAGAGATCCAGCAACGAATCCCCGGCATGCGAACCATTGATGACCTCCGTCGGATATTTCTCCACATCCGACATCACCCAAGCCTCGCCTACGTTCTCGTAGTCGACAGGCACATGGTCGTACCACTGCGCGATTGTATGTCCTCCCCAGATTTTATGGAAGAGTTGCGCACGAAACTTAAACGGATATAATGCCATTATTTGATTTTACGGATTCGCTTCTCCCAGTTCCAAGCGGACGCCAATACTTCGCGAATAGGTGTGTCTGCTTTCCAACCAAGCACTTCGTTTGCCTTTTTAGGCGCAGCCCATACTTGCTCAATATCGCCTTCACGACGACCGACAATGGTATAAGGAATAGTTATTCCGGTAGCAGCTTTGAACTCATTGATGAGCGTCAGTACACTTAAACCGGTACCTGTACCTAAGTTGAAAACCTCAACCTGTTCACGATCCGGCACATTTAACATACGATCAATTGCTTTCACATGTGCCTTTGCCAAATCCACCACATAGATATAATCGCGGATGCATGAGCCGTCTGGGGTGTTATAATCATTACCGAAAACCTTTAACTCAGGACGGAGTCCTGCAGCGGTTTGCGTAATGAACGGCAGCAAGTTCTGCGGCACACCGTTCGGCAACTCACCGATTAACGCAGACGGATGGGCTCCGATGGGATTGAAGTAACGCAAGATGGTCGCGTGCAAATCCTTATCTGCATGTGCCTCATCGCATATAATTTCCTCGTTGATTTGTTTGGTGTTGCCGTATGGAGACAATGCTTTCTGAATAGGTGCCGTCTCATCTACCGGCAGATGCGCTGCATCCGGTTGACCATATACCGTGCAACTGGAAGAGAATACGATATTCTGCACCTGATGCAGTTTCATTACCTCTAAAAGCGTGCAAAGACTGCCTAAGTTATTGCGGTAATACAGCAGCGGTTTCTCTACCGACTCGCCTACTGCCTTGCTGGCTGCAAAATGAATGACACCCACGATATCCGGATATAAACGGAATACACCGTCCATATCCACAAAGTTCGTACAGTCGATATTGGCGAACTCCGGCTTCTTTCCTACAATAGCAGCGATGCCGTCTATTACATCGATGGACGAATTGCTCAAGTTATCCACGATTGTAACATCGTAACCTTGTTGCATCAACTCCACCGTTGTGTGCGAACCGATGTATCCTGTGCCGCCTGTAACTAATATACGTGCCATATTAGAATAGTTTCTCGGGATAAACACCCTCTTGGATTAACTGATTGATTTTCATGACTACTTGCGGACGATCTTCTGCGTAGGTCACACCAAACCATTTAGACGGTGTATCCAGCACTTTGCAAGTAGCTTCGCCCTTGATAATGAGTTGGTTAACTAATGTCGGGATATAGAATTCCGACTTCAACTCCTGCCCTTTTTCCGCCAGGAAAGCACGGAAAGCCTCTTCGCTGTAGTCAAAATATTCCGGCGTAAAGCCCCACATATTCATCGAAACCGGTGTGTTAGGTGCCAATTCGGTATCCACATCGCCTTCTGTAAAGACAATAACACCGTTTTTCTTCTCAATCTTCGTGCGTTCTACCACATCTGTTAGCAAACCGTTCTCGTCTGTCTGGCATACTCCACGGCTTACCGAACCATTCTCGCTCAGCGTGTTTGCTACGCGGTAACCGACCATACAATACTGACCTTTCTTACCTTCTACAGAACGCAAGAAATCAGCTAGCACCTGATAGGACTCTTTGCCGTAGAAATCATCTGCATTAATGACCGCAAACGGCTCATGAATAAGTTCTTTACCCATCAGCACAGCATGGTTAGTACCCCATGGTTTGCTACGCTCAGGATTATACGAACAACCTGCCGGCACTTTATCTACCGACTGGAAACACAACTCGCAGTCCACCTTTCCGGCATACTTGCTTAACACTACACGACGGAAATCTTCCTCAAAATCCTTACGAATCACAAAGACGATCTTTCCGAAACCTGCGCGAAGCGCATCATACACACTGTAGTCCAAAATGGCCTCGCCATTGGGACCTAAACCATCCATTTGCTTCAGGCCGCCGTATCGGCTACCCATGCCTGCAGCTAAAATAAATAACGTTGGTTTCATATGCTTATTCATTTACAATTTCCAATTTACCGTTATGTTTGCGGTGACGCAACCATAATCCATATACCTCCGAGCAGTTACCGGCAGTAATAAAGGCCTGAATGCTATTATTCCGAATGAACGCCATCAAGCTGGAGAACTCATCTTGCGTCAGCAATGCCTGTATCTCCGTATGTTCTTCGCGATTATACCCGCCTTGAATCTTATACAGCGAGCATCCGCGTTTCAAGCTATCTACAATAAACAATCTTACCCGCTCTGACTCACCGGAAACGATACATACGCGTTTGCGTTTATTGAGGGACGCCGTGAAATAGTCAATCGCCAAGCCGTTAATCCATGTTCCGATGATACCGATTACCACCATACGGAAGTCATTGATTAAGAATGCTGTACAACAAATAATCGCCCCACCGATAGCTACCGAAGAACCGATATCGAAGTGAAGATACTTATTCACGATCTTACCTAAGATATCCAAACCACCCGTAGAAGCATTGATGCGGAAGAGGAAGGCCTGACATATACTGAGCAACAGCACAAAACAAATCAGGTCGAACCATACATCGCCGAATCCCAAACCACCACTCATCACGCTATCCAGCACGCGCTCCAGCACTTCGCCGGAACGACTAAGCAAATACGGATTGCCGTTAGCGTCCAGCACCTGTTGACCGGCCTGCAACTGACTCAATATCTCCGGTGCATCAATCACTTTGTGCGTCAGGTTGGTATACGGATAGATACGATCCCATGCTTGGGTCAACGGACCTAAGATCATCGCCGTATAGACGGTTTTGGCGCCAAACTCATTGCCGATCAAGATAAACGCTAACAACAGCAGGAAGGCGTTTAAACCCATCACGAGATAAGAGAACGTATCAGCTGTTCCACCTATAATCGTATTGAAAACGATGGCCAAACCGGAGATAGAACCGACAATCAGGTGGCTCGGCAGCAAGAAATAATAAACTGCTGCTGCTCCGGCGCTCATACCGATAGTCATCATAATGAGTTCGCGCCAGAACTTGAGCGTTCCTAAAGCGTGCCAAAAACTTTTGAACAACTCACACCAATAAGCGGATGTGAAATATATTTTCAAATGCTCCATAGTATTAAAACTACCTATTCTAACTCTCTTTGACCACGAATCGTGCAGTTCTGCGCGTGGTCTGACTCAACATCACTGTGCGACCTGCTTTGGCGCGCTCCAGTATATCAGGTGTGGTGCCGCGGATCGTCAGTAGCGACAAGTTGTCGTTATATGACACATCAAAATGTTCTTTCAGCGCCTCTATAGCCGCCGGCACAAAACGGGTGTTATCCACGCAAACAGAGATCGTGACAGCAGACGATTGTATTAACGACACTTTCAAACGGTTGCTGTGAATAATATCAAATATTTCACTCAAACTCTCCTCCAGCACAAACGAGAAATCTTTTGCCCGCATGGTGATCAGAATCTGATTCTTGCGCCATATATATACCGGCACATCAATCGGTCCGATACCTTCAGCCGAAATACATGAACCTGCTGCGGTAGGATTGCCGAATGGCTTGACATACAGCGGAATATGCTTATTCTCCAGCGGACGGATGGTCTTGGGGTGAATGATTTGCGCACCGGAGTAACTCAACTCCACAGCGTCTTGGTAACGAAGTGAAGGTATAAGCACCGTGTCGGGTTCGATACGCGGATCGGCATTTAATATACCCGGCACATCTTTCCAGATTGTCACACTCTCCGCATCCAAGTAATTACCCAACAGCGCAGCTGTATAGTCCGAACCTTCGCGTCCGAGCGTAGTATGCTTGCCTTCCGCCGTACCACCGATAAAGCCTTGCGTCACCACTATCTGCGGACGGCTCGGTCTTTCCCAACCGGCACGGATAGCAGCTGCACTCGTTTCGTTATCTACCTTAGCCTCACGCCAGGTGTCGTCCGTACGCAGCAGTTTCGGCATTCGCCACCATTCAACGGACAAACCTTGTTTGAGCAGATAGACCGCAATGATCTGCGTGGACATAATCTCGCCCAAGGACACGATCTGATCGTAGTTCTCGTCAAACGGCAATGCAGGATCAAAGGGGATTTCTCCCTGCAAACGTACGTCCATGCCGGGCTTGAGGCCCAATTCCTTCATGATCGCTACATGGAAATCGATGATATCAACCCACTGGGACAATGCCTGCTCTTCTTTGCCGGCATCAAGGAATTCTACTACACGTTCGAGGGCATTGGTGGTCTTACCCATGGCCGATATAACAACCATCAGACCGTCCTGCGCGTCCGCCAGACGCACTATCTTCTCTACGTTCCGAACGCCCGCAGCGTCCTTAACGGAAGCCCCTCCGAACTTGTAGACCTTACACATTACAGCTTACACATCAAAGATTAGCCATCCGTATAGCCGTCACTGCTCCTTCAACTCCCTTATTGCCCAATTTACCGCCACAGCGGTCAAGCGCCTGCTGCTTATTGAGCACTGTCAACACCGAGAAGATCACGGGCACTTTACCTTGGGCATTCAGCATCGACACACCTTGCGTCACGCTCTGACATACATAGTCGAAATGCGGTGTGTCGCCTTGTATCACGCATCCGATGACGATGACGGCATTCACGCGTTCCTCTTTCATAATACGCGCAGCGCCATACGTCAACTCTACCGTACCCGGCACGTGCAACACGTCGATATTATCTGCCGTCACACCGTGTTTGGTCAAGGTATCTACAGCGCCCTGTGCCAACAAGAACGTGATATCACTATTCCAATCCGCTACTACTATCGCATAGCGCTGACGTCCGAGAACATCAGCGCTGGGTAGTAGATTGGCATCATATTTGGACAAGTCGGTAGTCATTATTGCGCAATAGCAATATATTTGTCGATGTCTTGAGCTTCGTTGGAAGCAGGATAGTCGTTTTTGATGGTTTCAAACGCTTTCTTTGCCTTGGCGTTCTTACCCTCTTTGAGGTAAACAAGACCTGCTTTCTTCAGGCTCATCGGAGCCATCATCTCGTTTCCGGACTTAGCTGCGGTTTCAAAAGCCTTAGCTGCCTTGCCGTACTCCTCCAATTCTACATACGCGTCACCCAGAAGCATGCGCGCTGCAGGAGCGATATTAAGGTCTTCTGCGTTGAATTTCTTCAACCAACGGGCAGCATCCTCGTATTCGCCTTTCTCGAAATAGCAGATACCTGCGTACAAAGCCGCCAATTTACCTTGCTGATACAAGCTGTAGTCCTCTGCAATCTGCTCGAAACCGAGGCACTCTGCATCATCACCGTTCAGCGCTTTGTCGAAATCACCCGCCATGAAATAAACCACAGCCTTGGCATTTTCATTGCTGGCCTCTAAAGCTTTGGGCTTAATCACATACTGGTTGATAGCAATGATAGCCATCACCACTACTGCGATTCCCGTAACAATCCAACTGATCAGATTCGAGTTGTCCTCGATCCATTTACCGGCACCGGAGAGCGCTTCGTTAACCTCTTGCAGCTGCTCATCCTGCTTAACAAATTCTTCTTTTTTCTTTGCCATAATATTTGATTTTTTATTATTTACAATAATACACTTTCACAAAAAGCGTGCAAAATTACTGCTTTTTTTTGATATATGCAAATTATTTTGCGTAAAAATTTGCGTAAACGCGATTTTTGTAGTACCTTTGCGCCCGTTTTTGAAATGAAAATTGCATTTACCACATTAGGCTGCAAGCTCAATTTTGCCGAATCCAGTGCGTTAGCCAAGGCACTTTTGGAACGCGGACACAAGCGTGCTAAGCAAGGCGAACAGGCGGATATATGTATCATTAACACCTGTTCCGTTACTGATGCTGCGGATCATAAGGATAGGCAGATGATTCATCGAATCCGTCGCCAGAATCCGAATGCAATCCTGATTGTTACGGGTTGCTACGCCCAATTGAAGCCCGATGAAATCGCGCATATAGAAGGCGTTGATTATGTATTGGGACAGAATGAGAAATTCAACTTGAACGAGTTCGTTCAGCGTCTTGAAATGTCGAAATCTCGAGCTGCCGAGACCTCGAAAGTATATACTTCCGCCATCCGTGAAGTGGACGATTTCTACGGGGCGTACAGCAAGGATGACCGCACGCGCTGTTTTCTCAAAGTGCAGGACGGATGTAATTATTTCTGCTCCTACTGCACGATACCTTTAGCACGCGGGAAGAGTCGAAATCCTTCGATTTCAACGGTAGTAAAGCAAGCACAGGAGGCGTTAAACGGCGGGGCGAAAGAACTGATACTCTCCGGCGTGAACATTGGTGATTTCGGACGAAGCACCAATGAGCGATTCATCGACCTGTTGCGTGCATTGGAAGCTATAGAAGGCGATTTTCGCATTCGTATCAGCAGTTGCGAACCGAACCTTTTATCCGATGAAATCATTGATTTTGTGGCACATAGCCGTCATTTTGCACCGCATTTCCATATTCCGCTGCAGTCCGGTAGTAATGAAGTACTGAAGATTATGGGTAGGCGTTACACACGCGAATTGTTTGCGGAACGCGTAGCGCACATCAAGGCCGTGATGCCCGATGCGTTCATCGGCGTCGATTGTATGGTAGGTGTACGCGGCGAAACGGAAGAGTACTGGCGCGATTATGTCGCATTCATCGAGTCTTTACCGGTTTCGCAGCTGCATGTATTCACCTATTCCGAACGTGCCAACACGCGGATGCTCGAAATGGATCTGTTGGTAGTACCGCAGAAAGAACGGGAACACCGAAGTAAAGAATTACACGCTATTTCGGCGCGTAAGACAGAAGCATTCTATCGGTCGCAAGAGGGACATAGAGGTATCGTTCTATGGGAAGCCAAACGCGAAGAAGGGCGTATGTTCGGCTTTACCGAAAACTACGTACGTGTGTCTTGTGAGTACAAAAAAGACAAGATCAACACGTTCGAATCGATTATTATCAATACTCTTTAGCCTTCCGTCCGCATAATTCAAAAAACGGACAGAAAGAAGGACATTTATCGGGTTCGCATTGCGGAAACTCGGTTGCATGCGCTATCTGCGTCACTTTCGCGCGCAACGCTTCGTAGAACGGTTCCTGAATCGCTGCATAATCGCTTACGCGTTCGCCTTCTATATCAATGGTTGTCTCTATGTCCGTAACTTTCCGGCGACAGAAATAGAGGTTGGGTTCTACCGGCAGTCCCGCATGATCGTGCTGCAGCACGGCATGACTATAGATAAGGGTCTGACGAACGTATCCTTTATCCTCATTCTCCATGATATCTGCCCATGTAGCAGACATTTTATCGGCGTGCGTTTTGTCGCCGTAACTACCTGATTTATAATCTACTACACGCAGTCTTTCATTACCTTCCGCACCGTATATATCAAGCCTGTCAATGATACCGCCTAACTGCACGTCCCCTACTCCGTCTATGGGCATTGAGAACATTCGTTTCTGCTCCAACAACCATACTTGCAGACCTACTTTGGTATCCTCCCGGTCACGCTCCAACACATTGCTGACGTAACCTTTGATGACCACATTCTCCGATACATGGTTAGCCGGATCATAGTCGCTCATGGCCTTGTATGCTGCATCCAAAGCCGCCTGCATCTTAGCCTCATCCGTACGAATTGCTTCGATTTCATCGGGGTTTATACGCACCGGATGCGTGTTGTCACAATGCATATAGTGCGTGTAGATGAACTCCAAGGCATGATGCACAAACGAACCCATCGTCGCCGGAGAGAAGACTACTTCCTCTTCTTCTTGGGGTTGAATACCCAATATATACTGGTAATAGTAACTGCGCGGACAATTGATGAAGGTATTCAGGGCACTGGGCGACAAGCGCGTCAAGCGTGCAGAACGCGGTTGGTACGCGATCTCTTGCGGCGTAGGAACCAAGATACCGGGCTCCTGGAGCGCCGCTTTTAGTACGTTGAAAGCGGGCGAAGCGAGGATCTGCATGATGAAACGCGAAGGTCCTTTACCGCCTTCGGCGGTTTCTGCCGAAGCGTATAAGAGCGTTGCGTGTTGGGCGCGGGAAAGCAGACGGAAGAAATTATAGGCATATACCGTTGCGCGTTCGTCCGAAGTCTGCATATGGTAAGCCTTACGCAAGTAGAACGGAATGAACGATATATCGTGTTGTTTCTGCGGCACTACCCCTTCTTCGACATTCAGCAGCAGCAAGCGGTCAAAATCCAACATACGCGTTTCCAGTACACCCATGATTTGAATATCTGTGATAGGTTCGCCGTGGAAAGGCATCGTGACGCTCTCCATCATGCGTCGCATGAGCAGGCGCAGCAGTTTGAGTGTAAACGGCACGTCGCCTAAACCGTTCGTGACGAGAGAACGCAACTGATTGATGATTTTCCGCACTTGGTATTCGGATTCAAGAATGAGCAGTTCTTTCCAAGTGAGAGGGGCGTCGTCCACGTCGTCCTGCTGCGATGACGTTATGTCGTCATGACGATCGATGGTTTCTTCCGCAAATTGTTCGATGAAAGCGGGCGAAACGAGGCTATCTGCTTTGCCGCGCTGCGGGTCATTGAGCCAATGAAGCACGCGCGCATATATTTCGGTGTTACGCAGCGGAAAACCTTTGGTTATATTGATGGGTTCAGGTTGGTCCTCACCGGGCAACGTGATGGTAGGCAGCGTGTAGATAACCGACTCCAACATATTCTCGTCACAGATGACGACACCGGTCTTCTGACCTTTGGCGGTATAGTTCTCTTGCAACCAACGATGCACATACTGCGCTTGCGCCTCACGGGATACACATTCAACGATGGTTACCTCTTTCGGTTCATCGTTCCGTGCGATGCGCTCACCGCTGTTACCTAAGATGCTGGCGTTGAGTTGCGTAAACGAAAATGCTTTCTCATTGGTTTCGAAATTCGGCACATAGTCCCAGTAGAAGAGTGCCTGATTGTTATCGCGCAGACGCAACATCAGTTCGCGTTCAACCGGCAGCAAGTAATTGAAACCAACAAACACATAGGTCTTCCCTGCAATCTTAGATTGCACATAGTCTTCATCCCAATGCTCGATGACGCTTCGTTGGCGCAAACCGCTGTAACCTTTCTGCTCGGCAATCATCTGCTCATGCAACGCCTGATAAAGCGCATATAACTGCTGCCAGAGACGTTCATACTGTGCACGGATAGAATCGCTGTCATGACTGATTTCCGGACGCTCTCCGTTGATGAGCGAACGCAGACGTTCTTCGGTTTCCGGATCCAGTTTCCACTGCTCGAGTTCATGCGCCGCAATCGTGTTCTCGAAGAAATTAGGTACTTGTTCCGCCGGCATTGAAGCATCTATGTTGGTAAAATCGGCTAACATCTGCCTACCCCAACCGTAGAACATATCGAGCGGCATCGGATCTTCTATTTCTAACCCTCTGTAGAGTTTGTAGAGGCGCACGATGGTGAACAGTTCATCTTCCGGAAAGAGCGGACTGAGGTCGTCTTGTAACTGCGTGAGAGTCAGTACGGTAGGTGCCCACACGGCTTGCGCGTGTTGCTCTTTTTGCAGACGCAGCAGTTCGTTTTTGAGCACCAATCCGGCACGATGAGAAGGTAATACCAAAATCGTATTACGTAACTGCTTCCAATCGATGCGTTCGATGATTTGGCGTGCTACCTGTTGTAAAAAACTATTTACCATATACCTCTAATCCTCTAATCTCTAACCTCTACGAGTTTATTCTGCCGTGCGAACCATAGATATCCGCGTACAGGCGCGTGTCCTATACGTCGCAGGGCTTCCATATATTCCCGTACTTGCGTGATATATTTGTCTTCCCAGTGTCCGAACTTATAATCGAGAACGATAGCTTCATTGGTCTGCGGATTGATCATCACGCGGTCAGGTCGCAGTTCGCGCTGGTCGATATAGATAGGTTGCTCCAGCATCAGTTGATACGGAGCTGTGAACCAATCCCGCATCTCTGCATTTCCTTCCCAAGCCGAGGAAATAAGGGATTTCAGGTCTTCTCGCAAGGCTTTATCGCGTATTTCGCCGCGACTCTCAAAGGCATCTAATACCTGATCCAGTTCATCGGCTTTGCGTAAGTTCGCGAATATCTCATGACAGAGTGTTCCCTCGTCAATACGCGCCAAACGGCGGTATGATTCTTCGCCGTAATCGGTGTACATCGCACCTTCCTGGGACTGCACGAACTTCACTTGGTCGCTGTTTGCCCATAGTTCGGCAGTAAGGGGTTCAAGATCTCGAGCTTTCGAGGTGTCAAGTTTTCGAATAACAGGAGTGCCTGCCTCATACGAATCTTCTCCGATGAAATCGAGGATATAGCGCCCTACATGGTTGCACGCACCCATCTTACCGTCTTTATTGACCGGGTACGCGGTGGACACAAAGAGGTTATCTTCTGCGCGGGTGAGCGCCACATAGAGCATGTTGAGGTTATCTATGCGCATATTGAGGTGCTCTTCTGCGTACTGCGCATCATAGTCCGATTCTTGCATCTCTGCGCCATCTTGGATGGGCACAAAGTCCTCTCCGTCAATGTCTGGCGCCACTTGGCACCATATTTTCTGCGGATGTTTACCGGCTTCTTTGGTCCACATGCAGAAAGGCACAAAGAGCGTCTGCGCTTGCAGTCCTTTGCTGGCGTGGACGGTAAGGATTCGGATAGCATCGGTAGCCGAAGCGGGGATTGGTTTGGCGTGCATCGTATCGTCCCAGTACAGCAGAAAATCGCGCAGATGACTGCCGTAAGCGCTTACGTAGTCGCGTGTACGGTCAAGGAACGCGTTGACGTAGGCTGTTTCTGTACCTGCATAGCGTCCTTCGGCATCGCATAGCAGCAGTTTAACCAGTTCACTGACGGCTTCGTACAAGGGCGTATGCTGCGGGAAGAGGGACTGAATTTGCTCGATGACTGCGGGTTTTTGGCTTCGCATCTCGATATATTGCGCCGCTACGTCATCTCCTGTAGCAAGGTATCGGAGGGCTGCAATCAGCAAACGCACATCTTCGGAAGCCTCGAGAAGGAAACTATCCGACGAAACGATAGCGGCTAGGGACAACAGCGGGTATTGGTCTGCAGTTGTCTGCGCATGCAGTTCGGTGATGAACGCCGCCTCTTTCTTCTCTCGGACGAGGATCATAATGTTCGAAGGAACCGCACCTTTTTGCAGCAAAGCTTCGATTTGATCGAACATATCGACGGTCAGATCTTCCTTCGTACCTTTAGGCATCGCGAGGAAACGGACGTAACCGCCTTTTTTCTTATCGGACTGATAGAAAGTCTCGATGGATTCGGGCGAAAAGCCTTCGTCATAGATTCTTTCCACAAGGGCATCGTTGGCGCTGCGGATGATGGAATCAAAGAGGGACAGATTGAATCGCACCACTTCTTCACTACTGCGGAAATTACGGGTAAGCGAGGTGAAGCGCTCGTTGATGCGTTGATTCGTTAATTCGTTCCCTCCTTCTTTCGTCAAGCCGTCCATAATATGCCAATCGCCGTTTCGCCAGCGATAAATAGACTGCTTGATATCGCCCACGATGAGCAGCGTATGTCCGGCTCCGGCAAGTACGTCCATGAGCAGCTGCCGGATGACGCTCCACTGCAACTGACTGGTGTCCTGGAACTCGTCAATGAGTATATGGCGGTATCGGATACCGGCTTTCTCAAGGATGAAGTCCGCATCACCGGCTTTGAGGGCTTTGGTAAGCGTAGCAGCCGTACGCGCCAGCAGGGCACTGTTGGTCTCGGCGAGGTTTCGTTGGATAAGCGCCTGCAGCGAAGCCATCAGTTCGGTGTCCCGACTGAAACGAATCGTCAGTTGCAGCGTGTTATAACGCCGCTTGACGGCAGCAGCCAGTTCGCTGGCACGCGTCATCTCTTCGGCATTACTACTCTTCTCGCTGACTCCGCGGAAGCGGTCGGATGCCGACATTTTCTCCGGCGCTTGGATGCTACGCATCAACCGGTCGTAGGCATAACGCGTGTTGTGATTATAGGGTTCGGGGTTGCAGGACTGCAGCAGCTCCACTAAGGCTTGGCGTTGTTCGTCTTGCTGCCACATCGCTTCGATGTGTTTGCGACGCGCTTCGATGGCCGGTGCATCAAAGAGAATTTGTCCGTTGGCATCGAGCATTTGTACCGATTCGTTATACAATTCTTTCGCCATCATGCAGAGGCTCTGGCGCACGTCCCACTGCGACTCTTGGTCGAGTTTGAGCCGCATATAGTCTTCGAGAATGGTCTTGTCTGCTGCCGTGAGGTCGGTGGTAAGCAGCTGATCGACGGCTTGACGAATCACATGGTCGATATCGAGTTCGGTATTCAGCCCTGCGCTCATGCGGAGCACACCTGCCAGACCGCTCAGCAGCGTTTGCAGGAACGAATCGATGGTCTGAATCTGGACGTTGTCATAATCGAGCAACATCTGCTTGAAGCACTCCCCTGCCCGCTGTTGGAGCATGCTGTCCTGAGCGTTGGCGTCGCGCAGCATGAACGACCGCGCATAGGTTAAGAAAGCCTGCTGTTCGCCCTGCGAGATGCTGTGCAGATAGCCCAAGATACGTTCGCTCATCTCGGCTGTAGCCTTGTTGGTGAAAGTGATGGCGAGAATGGAACGATAGTCCTCTCCGGACAGCAACAAACCCACATAATACGCCGCCAGCGTGTAGGTCTTGCCGGTGCCCGCTGATGCGCGACAAATCGTCACGGGGTGCTTGATGTCGATTAGTGCCGTATTCATCGGAGAATTCTATTCAAAACATTTGAGGTCCGTCCTGGCGCTGAACACATAATTGGGGAAGACGAAGAGTGTACTCCACTCCAAGTATTTGTCAATCAGGTACCAAGGTGTGTCTTCGCCATGCTCGAGGTTGGTAACCACATGTACGCTTCGCGCCGGCATCATACCTTGCGCAAGGAGCAGCGAGCGGTTGCCGTCCTTATCGAGCGCCATATCGACCACTATCATCGCATGTCCGGGGTTACCGGTAGTGATGAAGACATCGCCTATCTGGACGTCGTTGATGTTTCGCGGCTTGAGTTCCTTGATGAGCGAAGCGGTGTTGGCGCACGCGAAGACATAATCCATATACTTACGGAATTTCGCGCGCGAGTAGTCGCCTTGCACATAGTCGGTATAGTTGAGCCGCTTGCCGCTGAGGGCATTGAAATGGATCTCTTTGTATCGTTTTTGGCTGTAGAGGTACTCGGCACGCAGCAGCATCACCGCGTCGGCGCACTGCAGCAGGTCGCGGTTACCGATATCGATATCCAACACGGCATAGCAGGCGAACTGCGCCTGCGTGGACATCTGTTTACCGGTATAGTCATAGACTATCCAGTCGTCTTTGAGCGGGTAATTACGCAGGAACTCGGCGAACGAACCCTTGGGCACAGTGATACGTCGGAAGCCCTCACGCGGGTTGATGTCGCCAATGACGTGCATGTCGGCATATAGTTTCCATTCGCCTTCGGGTTCAAGCGGCGGCAGTTTGGCGAGTTGCGCGTCCGTCACGTCGTCCCATACGCTCTTTTTCTTGGGTGCGACATAGTCAATATCTTGCACCAGACGCACGGACAGACCGCGATGCCAGGTGTCGAACATATTGGGTTTGGCTTGGTCAGCGAAGAAACAGACGCATTTGGCATCAACCGTTCCCTCCCCTTCCTGACGGTATTTGGTGGACGTCCAATAGGCACCTACGATGTTGATGCCCTGTATCTCCTTGCCGTTACGCACACCGGCAGCAGGCAGGAACACGGCTCCGTTCGCTTCCATACGGTTCCATTGGTCAAGCGTGTAGGTATTCGTGCTCCAGTTATTCGGCATCGGACGGAAAGTCAAGCCTTGCGGCAACTGCCAACTGTCAGGCAGCAATATATAGCCATGATGATTGTTAACGGTAGCCTGTCCGCGCAGTTTCGTGGCGTTTGGACGTTTATCGAAGAGGTAAATCCACTCGTCGGAACTCAACGTGCGCCATAGGTCGCCTTTGGGGTAACCGCCGTTATGGTATGCCCATTGACCCCAGTCGTTGTAACCATAGAACGTGGAATAGACATACACGGCAGAGTTCTGCGACATGTTCCCACCCCATTCGAAGAGGTCAGCCCACCCCGCGAAGCCGCGTTTGAGCTTGTTGTTGTCGCATTTGACGCCGTCGTAATAAACATCGCCTTGCGTAGCGTCACCTACGATCTCCCATTGATGGTCGGCGAACTTCGCCTTGCCGTAGTAGCCGTCTTCGTTATACTGGACGTTACCCATGGCGAAATACACTTTCTTCGTCGAACTGACGGAGAAGATCCCGCTGAGTCCACCTTCCGGCACAGAGTTAGTCGCACCCGCACCCATCATCATCGCCGCTCCTATCACAGCAATAAATATTCGTTTTAGTTTCATCGTGTCAAAAAAAGGTTTGCGGCTGCAAAGGTACGAAAAAAAAATGATATATGCAAGAAAAAGTTGCTCTTTTGTAAGAATCGAGGCAAAAACGCGAAAAAATTTGCATATGTGGAAAAAAAGCAGTACTTTTGCAGCCGCAAAAGTGAGAACAAGAAGGTTATTCATAGGATTGGTGTTCGGCGTGCTGATGATGCATGCAGGGACAGTGTGCGCGGAAGAGAAAGTGCCGAGCAAGGGTTTGCGGTGGTTCTACCGGATGGCTTATCGTCTTGATAATTTCCTGCTGCAGGGCGTGGACACCAATTATATCACCCTACCCGAGCACAGTTGGCGCTTGGCGTACACGACGAGTATGGTAGGTATCAACTCGATGCTGGATCTGCGCGATGTGGATGACATAGGCACGATCACGTTTGCGAGTCGGACGACGCCGAGTGTGGATTTAGGATTCAATGCGGGTTACCGTTCGTTCGGCGTGAGTTACAGTTGGGACGTGCTGCATGCGTACTCGCAGAAATTGAGTCTGTCGTTAGGCAGTAAGCGTTTCGGCTTGGAGTTCGACCGCGCAACGAGTACGGACATCCGCGGCTATCTGACCTTGCATAATTATCCGGATATCCCTACCACGGATATGAAGCCCGGCTATATGTGGATCACGAACACGCGTCTGTCGGTTTGGTACGCGCTGAACGCCGCTCATTACTCGCATCAGGCGGCTATCAAGCAATCGTATATCCAACGTAAGACAGCCGGTTCGCTGCTGCTATCATTGACGTATTTATCGACGGACCTATCGCTGCACGACTCGGTGACGTATCAGGGTAAGCCGGTATTCGTGATGCTGATGGACGATGTATCGCGTATGGTGACGCACCAGGTGGCGGTAGGTATAGGATACGGCATCAACTACACGCCGAACAAAGGTAAAGTGATTCTGCACCTATCGGCAAACGCCGAATTGGTATGCTACTCGATAGACCAGATATCGTTCGCGTTGGCGGATACAATGGAGTTACCCGGTATGCCGCAATACACGATTAAGCCGAAGTATCCGGTTCACGTGACGGGTAACATCCGTGCGGCAGTGAGTTGGGAAATCAATAAATGGGTACATCTGTCGGCGTACGGTCAAGCCAATAACATCCGGTTCACGGCGCGTGAAGATGAGTTGAGTAAGCTGCACATGGATAACTGGAACTGGCAGGCACGCATCACGATAGGCGTTCGTTTCGGTGCGGGTCGCGACCGCGTACAGCGTTCGTTGGACTACGATCGCCAGAACGGCGTGTTGGCGCCGATAGAACCGGTTGTGCCGCGCAAATCGAGGTTGCCGAAGTGGGTTACGGACTATTTCTACTCGCCGCTGATATAATGGGTAAGACGTCATCGATCATAGTGCCGGAAGGATGTACGCGCGTGCTGCTTCACGCCTGCTGTGCGCCGTGCTCAAGCGCTATCGTAGAATGGTTGTTGGCGCACGGGATAACGCCCACGATATACTATTACAACCCGAATATATACCCGCAGGAGGAATACGAAATCCGCAAGAACGAGAGCAAACGGCACGCCGAGTCATTAGGCATCCAATGGATTGACGGCGACTGGAATCATGACGAATGGCTTTGCGCGGTGCGGGGATTAGAGCACGAGCCGGAGCGAGGTAAGCGATGCGAAGCCTGCTTCTACCACCGCTTATTAGCCACGGCACGCAAGGCGCAGGAGTTAGGAATACCCTATTTTGCCACTACCCTCGCCTCGTCCCGATGGAAGAATTTAGAGCAGATTAACGCCGCAGGAGAGCGGGCAGCCAAGGTGGTCAGTGATCAGAAGTCAGATGTCAGATATCAGATGTCAGATGTCAGATTTTGGACACAGAACTGGCGGAAAGAAGGGTTGCAAGAACGAAGAAACGAATTATTAAAGACATATGCATTTTACAATCAAACGTATTGCGGTTGCGAGTTTAGTATGCCTGCTCGCAATTAGCGGAACAGCCCAGAGTTTATTAACGCCGGAGCAACTCGCCAAACGCGAGAAGAAAAAGAACCTGACGGTAAAAGAATGGAATACGGACGCGCACACGAAAGCGCGTTGGCTCGACCACGTGAAGACCTACGACAACCAGGGACGCTGCGTCGAGGAGATCGAGTACGCGAGTTACGGTCAACGCAAACGCGTGACGTACACCTACGACGACAAGACCGGCAAGGTGCTGGAAGAAGTGGAATACAACGACCGCAATAAACCGGTTCGCATCCGTAAATACGAGTGGAACACCAACGGCACCAAAGCCAAACAATATAACTACCTGCCTAATGGCAAACTCTACTCTATCAAAGTGTTTGAGTACATTTTCGCCGATTAGTCTGGCGGAGATGGACAGCGTGAAGCTGATGAATCGCATCGACACCAAGTATGTGGTGCCTTTGTCGGTGCTGCCTACACTGCTGCAGATCGCGCAAGACGACTACTACGCGCAGCAGATAGACGGCAAACGCATGGCGACCTACGACACGCTGTACTATGACACCGAGACGTTAGACATGTATATGCGGCATCACGACCGGCAGTTGGTGCGACAGAAAATACGCGTGAGGCACTATATAGACACGGATGAGACGTATTTAGAAATCAAACGCAAGGATAACAAAGGCCGCACGAAAAAGAAACGTATTTTAGTGCCGGACGGTGAGTTGGACGCTCAGACAATCGGTCACCGCAAACGAGGCGATATCAGCGTGGAAGATTTCATCGCCGAGAAATCACGCTACGCGTGGAGCGAGATAAGGCCGCACCTGAGCACCATTTTTGACCGCATCACGCTGGTGAACAAAGCCAAGACTGAACGGCTGACCATCGACACGCATCTGGTTTGGACGAACGTGATTACGGGAGAAAGCAAGAGCTTTCCGGAGTTGGTTATCATCGAACTCAAACGGGACGGCAATATGCCCTCACCGATGGCGAAGATACTGCTTGAGCAACGCGTCAAACCGCTGAAGATCAGCAAATACTGCATCGGAACAGCGCTGACGACACCCGGACTGAAGCAGAATCGATTCAAAGATAAGATAAGACGCATAGAGCGGACGATAGGTAATAGGTAAAAGTTATGATACAAGTAGATTTGAACAACCCCACTTTGGAGTTTTTGGACAATGAGCCGTCGATAGCCGAGCGTTTCGGTGCTACGGACAGTATTTCGTACCTGATGAACAGCATCGCTGAATGGTTAGGTATCAGTGTGAACTTGGTTGCAATGCCGCTGATGTTCCTTTTCAACCTGCTCGTGACGTGGTTGATAGTATATTGTATATACTATCGTTTCAGCCGCCGTCGCGACTACTACGTGACGTACATGCTGTTCTCCAGCGGTATGTTCGTGCTGCTGTGGTTGATGCAGATATTGGACATCCAGACCGGATTTGTGTTGGGTCTATTCGCCATCTTCGGTATGATTCGTTACCGCACGGAAACCGTTCCTATCCGCGAGATGAACTATATGTTCCTTATCATCGCAGTGTCGGTAATCAACTCGCTGAGCCTGAAAGCGGATGGCCTTGCATGGTACTTGTTGCTATTTGCGAATATTGCTATTATTGTGTTGGCAGCGGCCTTCGAAGCATGGCGGGGTCGCAAAAGACAGTCCACGAAAATCGTGCTGTATGAGAAGATTGAGTTGATTAAACCCGAGCGCAGAGCCGAGTTGATAGCAGATTTGAAAGAGCGTACGGGCTTGGAAATCATCGATGTAGAGATCGGCCACATCGATTTTCTGCGCGACGTGGCCTACATCAATGTAACCTACTCGTTGGAGTCCGGGAAAAACCATAACAGTATAGACCAAATAACGAAATTCAAATAGACCGCTATGCTTTTTGACCGCTTCTTTGAAAAATTCATTATTGCTCAATGCGCTGTACTATGCCTTATGTTTTCTATCCCCGCAAACGCATGGGAATATTCTTCGCAGAGTTCAACATATACGCATAGTATGCAAATTCGCGTGGGAGCGGCATTTCACAAGAAGTGGAATAACGGCATCCATTTGAGTTTGGATGAAGATTTGCGTTCCGATGTCTATAATACGACTGACGGTCCTTCATTCCGTACATCGCATACCACACTCACCTTCGCTTATTCACCTATTGAATACGTGAAGTTCGATGCGGGGTATACTCTGAAGATAACAAACAAGAAGAATGCACTACCGGACAAACTTTTGCGTCACCGGGTATTTATGTCCGTAAGTGGCATATACCGCACGACATATGCTAAACTCTCGCTACGTGAGCGTTTTCTCATGGAGGCACGTACAGACAGCATCAACCCTCTAGAGAAAAACCGCTACAACTGGCAGCTTCGTTCCCGCATTTCTTCTGAATTCTATGTTCCCGGCAAGTCAGTTAAACCCTATATTTGGTGTGAATTAATCAATACACTCAATGCGCCTGAGTATCAGCAACGTAACAGCCGACAGTTCATCAGTCAAGTACGCACGCAAGCCGGCGTCAAATGGCGTATCACACGTTTAAGCAGTTTGAATTTCTACTATCGTTTTACATACAGTTACGAGCGTAATATCAATATCACCAAGAAAAAAGGCCTCATCGAATTGGAAGAAGAGACCTTGTTTCAACACGCCTTTGGCGTGGCATATGACCTAAACTGGTAATCAGTCTTTATCCGGCTTCTCCAAGTCATACCGGAATCCCACATACACTTTCCACCCCGTAGTAGGTCCGCAGACCATCGATGCGTCGAAGTCCGCTCCCCAAGGGTTGAAACTATCGACGACGGGCGCAAATTGCTTGAAGTTCGTCATGTTCTCTGCCCCGACGTATAGGCTACATGTGCGCCAGTACTTGGTGATCTGCGCCATGAGTTGCGGATACCAGGTGATGGGGTGCGGCGTACCATAACCGCCGAGGTAATCGCCTAACGCCACGAAACCGTCCGGCATACGACTGATGCCGTTGAACTGCGCCGTGACATCAAACTGCCATTTCTTAAGCGGCGTCTGGTAACTGGTGGAGATAATGCCTTTGAAGCGGTTGGTCAGCGCCTTGGGACGCAACTCGTATTGGTTCTTAGACGAGTTATACGTCGTCTGCTCCACGTCGGTATAACGGAAAGCAGCGGTCCACGTCCAACCACGCAACACCTCAATCGTAGCTTCAATCTGTGCACTATGCGCAAACGACTGCGCACCTGCTATGTCCGATTGGTTGTAGATATACACCGCATGCTTGTCGCGGTCCATATCGACGATGAGCGAGTTAAGAAAATGGGTGTAGTAGTACTCGGCGGACAGTTGTAATTGCCTGCTGCCCAGCGGAATATAGAACGTGGTGCTGATGCCGGTGTTGACCGCCCGCTCCTGACGGATGTCAGAAGCCAAGTGCAGCGTACGGCTGGACGGCAGCACGAATGCATTGTCCGCTATCACGTTCGGCGAACGGTAACCCAAACCTGCACTTGCACGCAGCGTCCACCACTCGAACGGCGAATAGCGGATATTCATACGCGGGGTGACGAAGAAACCGTATCGCGTGGAATAATCGATGCGCAGACCGGCTACAAGCGACAGCATCTCTGCGTATTTATAACTATACTCAGCAAAGATACCGGGCGTAATCTCCAGGCGATCAAGGGGTTGCGTAAGGATGCTGAGCGACTCGTGGTAATTATCCACATTGAGGCTGACGCCTGCGCTTACACGATGGTCGTTATCAATCAATCCGGAGCCTTCGAAATTACCTTGCCAGATTGCATTGAGGTATGCATTGAGTTGGTTCGCTTTCCAGTTACGTACTCCGTACGTATTATTCAGATCATGATAGCTGACCGCCGTGATGACCGCCACGGACGACCCACTTTCGTCATCATAGATGTAGCCGTTCTTCAGGAATCCTTCCACGCGCCAGGTATTGAGGTTGATGAGGTACGGGTTGGCTATCGTATCGGCATGATGGCCTATCTGTCCACCACGCCTGCGGTCGTACAAACCGCGTACGAACGCTTGGAACGTATAGTCGCCATGACGGTAGAACCAGCGGTTGGCGAGGTTGGCATTGATGGTCTTGGGCATATCGACGAACGAATCGTGGTTATCGTCCATCGCCATGAAATTCTGACCATAATGCGCCATGATACCGGTGTAGAGCGATTCGTGGTCACAGTGTTCACCTTCCTCATGATGGTGCTCATGCTCGTGTTCGTGCTCCTTGAGCGGTATTTGCCAACCGCCCATGACATTGGCTTCCGCCATCAGTTCGGTATTGAACATGAGGTTGAGCGAGAGCGGGTTCTGGGTCTGCGGTTTGAGCAGTTCGACGTTGATCTGTCCGGACGTAGCTTCATAACCATTGATGACGGACGACGTACCTTTGCTCACTTGAATACCGCTCATCCAAGGTCCCGGGATATACTCGAGTCCGAAGTTCTGCGCCAAGCCTCGCACGGCAGGTGTATTCTCTTGAATGAGTTGGACATAGGTTCCGCTGAGTCCCAAGAGGCGAATCTGCTTCGCTCCGGTAGCGGCATCAGAGTATGCCACATCAACTGAAGCATTGGTCTCGAACGCCTCGCTGAGGTTACAGCAGGCCGCGCGGCATAACTCTTCCGTGCCGATTGTTTGTGTGTCGAAGGCAGAGGTGCGGCTTTTCAAAACACCCATTCGCCGTTCGGTGATGGTCACTTCATCTATGACCGCTTCGTCGATGAGGACGATGGTCAGCGGTTGACGATTGAGGACGGTGAGCGTGTCGTTATGGCAGCCTACGAACGATGCGACGAGGCGGTTGGTAGTCTTCACCGGCATAAGCGTGAAGGCGCCTTCTTCGTCTGTCGCCACACCTATTCCCGTATTCGCCCAATAGACATTCGCGCCGATAAGGGGTTCGCCATGCTCGTCCAACACGACGCCACTCACTTGCGCGCGCACATACATGCACGTGTTTATAATAAGGAATAGCAATATAAAACAGTACCTCTGCATCGATCTTCTTGAATTCGGGTGCAAAGGTACTGCTTTTTTATGAATTACACAATACCTAAAATTAGGTATTTTGCATTTTTACTCTTCTTCAGCCTGGGTAGCAGCGTATGCAGCAAGGAGTTTCTCCTGTACATCAGCCGGTACGAGTTGGTAGCTGTTGAATGCCATCGTGAAGGTAGCGCGACCACCGGTAAGCGATGAGAGAGTTGTCGAATAGGTGGAGAGTTCTTTCAAAGGCACTTGCGCTTTGAGGCGGGTGAAGGACTTTTCAGTCTCCATACCCATCACCATACCGCGGCGACCGTTGATGTCAGACATCACATCACCCATGATCTCCGACGGAACGAATACCTCGAGGTCATAAACCGGCTCAAGCACTTTCGGGTTCGCCTCTTTGAAAGCTTGCGCGAAGGCATTACGTCCGGCGAGACGGAAGGATATTTCGTTGGAGTCAACCGGGTGCATCTTACCATCATAAATGATCACGCGTACGTCGCGAGCATACGAACCGGTGAGCGGTCCTTGCTCCATACGATCCATGATACCCTTGACGATAGCCGGGATGAAGCGTGCATCAATAGCACCACCGACGATGGAGTTGATGATGATCAGTTTACCACCCCACTCGAGGTTGATCTCTTGCTGGTCTTTGACGGAGATCTTGTACTCCTGATTACCGAACTTATAGGTTTCCTTAACCGGTTGCCCCTCCTCGTAGGGCTCTACGATGAGGTGAACCTCACCAAACTGACCTGCACCACCGGACTGTTTCTTATGACGATAGTCGGCACGCGCAGCCTTGGTGATGGTCTCACGATACGGGATCTTCGGCTCAAGGAACTCGATCGGCATCTTATCGTTGTTCTCCAGACGCCATTTGAGCGTACGCAGGTGGAACTCGCCTTGACCGCTAACGATCATCTGACGAAGCTCTTTGGATTGCTCTACTACCCACGTCGGGTCTTCCTCGTGCATACGGGTGAGGAGTGCAGCCAATTTCTCTGCATCAGACTCGGTAACCGGCTTGATAGCACGACGATAACGCGGTTGCGGGTATTGGATCGGAGCATACTGCAGGTCGCAGCCCTTCGCATTCAAGGTGTTACCCGTACGGGTATCTTTCAGCTTCACGGTAGCACCGATATCGCCTGCAGCCAATTCATCTACCGGTACACGGATTGAACCGGCAACCTGATAGAGCTGCGATATACGCTCTTTGGAGCCACGCTCGATGTTCTCCAAGTCATCGCCGTTGTGGACAGTACCTTGCATTACGCGGAAGTAGTTGACCTCACCGATGTGCGGTTCAACGGAAGTCTTGAAGACATAGATGCTGGTCGGAGCCTTTGCATCCGGACTGATTTTCTTACCGTCCACGGTCGGATAGCTGAACTGAGCAGGACTCGGAGCCATATTATTGAGGAAGTCCATCAGACGACGGATACCCATATCTTTCGCACCCGAGCAGCAGAGAACGGGGTACATTGAACCATCGGCGTACACGCCCTTCAGCCCCTGCATGATCTCTTCGTCCGTGAGACCTTCGCCCAAAAACTTATCGAGCAGCGTCTCGTCTGCTTCAGCAGCGGCTTCGGACAGTTGCGAACGCATCTCTTCTACGCGGTCAGCATACTCAGCCGGAATGTCCTTGAGTTCAGGAGCACCGCCTTCTGCTTTCCAAACGAGCATCTTGCCTTTGAGCACGTCGATAACGGCATTAAAGCCTGCGCCTGCGTTGACAGGGAATTGGATCAACGTACATTTATTGCCAAAGTTCTCTTTGAGCTGGTTGAACGTACGCTCAAAGTCTGCGTTCTCATGGTCACATTTGTTAATCACGAAAGCCAGCGGCTTCTTTGCTTTCTCTACCAGACGGAAGTTATTCTGCGTACCTACCTCCACGCCACCGTTGGCGCTGAGCACGATCAGAGCAGAACCGCACATCTGAAGCGCGGCTACCGTACCACCGCAGAAATCATCACTACCTGCGCAGTCGATGATGTTTAATTTCTTGCCCTCGAACTCTACGTTGCAGACGGTCGAGAACACCGAATAACCATACTCTTTCTCAACAGGGAAATAGTCGCACACGGTAGATTGAGCCTCAATCGAACCGCGGCGTTTGATGACCCCGCACTCGAACAACATCGACTCCGTCAGAGTCGTTTTACCGGATCCAGAGCCGCCCAACATAGCGACATTCTTGATCTCATTTGCTTGATAAACTTTAGACATAATAATTGTATTTAAGGTGTATTTGTAAAGTCCAGTTGTCAAAAACGCTGCAAAGATACAACAATTTTTGCAAATACGCAAATAATATCAAAAAAAATTTTGTGTAATTCAAAAAAAAGTTGTACCTTTGCAGCCACAAAGGTTTTTGAGACAACAAAAAGACAAGATAATGGAACTAAGTGAACAAGAGTTAGTACGCCGTCAGAGTTTGCAGACGATGCGCGATTTAGGAATCGATCCCTACCCTGCGGCGGAGTATGAAGTAACCGGTCATTCGACCGATATCAAGGCGGCTTTCGTTGATGATGATCAGAGCGCCACATGGCATACGGGTTCGCCCGTGCGCATCGCAGGGCGACTGATGAGCAAGCGTATCATGGGTAAGGCTTCGTTCATCGAGCTGCAGGACAGCAAAGGTCGTATTCAGGTCTATGTCAGCCGCGATGATATTCAAGCGCCGGTAGCCGAAGGTGAGCAACCGACAACCGTGGAGCAGCAGATGTATAATGTCGTTTTCAAGAAACTGTTAGACATCGGTGATTTTATCGGTATAGAAGGATTTGTTTTCCGTACCCAAATGGGTGAGATCAGCGTGCACGCACAGAAATTGACCGTGCTCGCGAAGAGTTTGCGTCCGCTGCCGATCGTCAAATACAAAGACGGCGTAGCTTATGACGGCTTCAATGATCCGGAGCAGCGTTATCGTCAGCGTTATGTGGATTTGGTGGTAAACGAAGGCGTGAAGGACACGTTCCTGAAGCGTGCAACCATCATTCGCACCATGCGTCAGGTGTTCGATGAGGCGGGTTATACAGAGGTAGAAACGCCAATCCTGCAGCAGATAGCCGGTGGTGCTTCGGCGCGTCCGTTCATCACGCATCATAACACGCTTGACGTGGACATGTACCTGCGCATCGCAACCGAGTTGTATCTGAAACGACTGATCGTAGGCGGTTTTGAGGGTGTGTACGAGATCGGACGTAATTTCCGTAACGAAGGCATGGACCGCTCGCACAACCCCGAGTTCACATGCATGGAGCTCTATGTACAGTACAAAGACTATAACTGGATGATGAGCTTCACCGAGCAGTTGTTAGAGCGCATCGCAATTGCTGTGAATGGCACGACGAAAGTGCAGATCGGTGACCACGAGGTGGATTTCAAAGCGCCCTACCGCCGTCTGCCGATTTTGGATGCTATCAAAGAGAAGACGGGTCTAAACTTGGCTTCGATGAGCGAGGATGAAATTCGCGCAGAGGCTAAGAAATTGGGCGTAGAAGATACGGAGCACATGGGTAAAGGTAAACTGATTGACGAGATCTTCGGCGAGACCTGTGAGGGCACGTTCATTCAACCGACTTTCATAACAGACTACCCCGTCGAGATGAGTCCGCTGACGAAGATGCACCGCTCGAAACCCGGTTTGACCGAGCGATTCGAATTGATGGTAAACGGCAAGGAGTTGGCGAACGCTTATAGCGAGTTGAACGACCCGATTGACCAATACAACCGATTCGTGGAGCAAATGAAACTGGCGGACAAGGGTGACGACGAGGCGATGATCATCGATCATGACTTCATGCGTGCGCTTGAGTACGGTTTCCCGCCCACATCGGGTATCGGTATTGGTATCGACCGTCTGACGATGTTCATGACCGGTCAGCAAACGATTCAAGAAGTTTTATTATTCCCAACGATGAAGCCGGAGGTTAACTAATATGGAAATGTATCGTAAAGTAGCTATTTTAGGTTCGGGCTCATGGGCAACGGCCTTGGCGAAGATTGTGATGCAGAACCAGGGCGAGATCAACTGGTTCATCCGTCGTCAAGAGGTCATTGATGAGTTTATCTCAACCGGTAAGAACCCTTCGTATTTAGGTGCTGCAGAGTTCGACGTAAGCCGTATTCATTTCTCGTCGGACATCAACCAAACCGTGGCGCAGTCGGACGTGCTAATTCTGGCAATTCCTTCGCCGTACGTGAAGCAGTCGCTAAATAAGATTCGTCGCGATATGACGCATAAGGTGGTTATTTCTGCCGTCAAAGGTATGATCCCGGATGAGAACGTGATTGTGACAGACTATCTGCACAACCGTTTTGGTATCGCTTACGACCAATTGGGAGTTATCGCGGGTCCTTGTCACGCGGAGGAAATTGCGCTGGAGCGACTGAGTTACCTCACCATCGGTTGCGAGAACCGCTCTAACGCAGAGATCTGGTCGAAACTCTTCCAGACGGATTATGTACACACAACGGTGTCCAGCGACGTAATCGGACTTGAGTACAGTTCGGTGATGAAGAATATCTACGCGATCGCGGCAGGTATGTGTCAGGCGCTGCATTACGGCGATAATTTCCAGGCCGTGCTGCTCAGTAACGCCATTCAGGAGATTCAGCGTTTTGCTACGGCAATGAGCAATGTGCCTCGCGACATCACAATGTCCGGTTATCTGGGCGACGTGCTGGTAACAGGTTATTCGCAGTTCAGCCGTAATCGTCAGTTCGGTCAGATGCTCGGTCTGGGATACTCCGTCAAAGCCGCACAAATGGAGATGGAGATGGTTGCCGAAGGTTATTATGGAACCAAAGCTATCTACGGCGCTAACCAACGCATGAAAGTGGCGCTGCCGATTGTGGATGCGATGTATGAGATCTTATACAATCGTCAGAAAGCCAAACCTATCATCAAGTCTTTAACTTCTAAATTACAATAACATGAAACTATGCTTAAAAAACGCTGCATCGTTCGTAGACGCTGCAGCCCTGAAGAAACTGGAGGCACAAACAGAAGCAGCTAACTTGCTGTTGGAGAACGGTAAAGGTGCCGGTAACGACTACATCGGTTGGGTACATCTCCCCTCCTCTATCACGGATGAGTTTCTGGCGGAAGTACAGGCTTCTGCAGACGAGTTGCGCAAACGCTGCGAGGTAGTTATCGTAGCTGGTATCGGAGGTTCGTACCTCGGTGCACGTGCGGTGAACGAAGCTCTCGCGTCGGCTTTTGATGCGTTTGTAGCCAAGGATCGTAAGAACCCGTATGTGGTTTATGCCGGTAATAACATCGGTGAGGACTATCTGGCAGAACTGATGGAGTTCCTTGCGGACAAGCAGTTCGGTATCATCAATATCTCTAAGTCGGGTACGACAACCGAGACTGCGCTTGCGTTCCGTCTGCTCAAGACGATGCTGGAGAAGCAAGTGGGCAAAGAGGAAGCACGTCATCGTATCGTTGCGGTTACAGACCGCGCAAAAGGTGCGCTGCGAAGCCTGTCCACCAAAGAAGGATACAAGACCTTCGTCATCCCAGATAACGTAGGAGGTCGCTTCTCCGTGCTCACGCCGGTAGGCTTGCTACCGATTGCTGTAGCAGGTGGTGACATCCGCGAACTCGTACGCGGTGCGCAGGAAATGGAGAAAGCTACGGACATCAAAGTGCCGTTTGCACAGAACCCGGCTTGCCAGTATGCAGCGATCCGTAATGCCCTCTATCAGAGCGGTAAGAAGATCGAGATACTTGTGAACTTCAACCCGAAACTGCATTATTTCAGCGAGTGGTGGAAACAACTGTACGGCGAGTCCGAAGGTAAGGACCACAAGGCAATTTTCCCGGCTTCCGTGGACTTCACGACCGACCTGCACTCGATGGGTCAGTGGATTCAGGACGGCGAGCGCACGATTTTCGAGACCGTTATCTCTATTGAGAAAGCGAATAAGAAAGTGCTTGTGCCGATGGACGAAGAGAACCTCGACGGCCTCAATTTCCTTGCCGGCAAGCGTGTAGATGAGGTCAATAAGATGGCTGAACTCGGTACGCAACTCGCTCATGTGGACGGCGGTGTTCCGAATATCCGCATTGAGTTTGAGCGCATCGACGAGTTTAATATCGGTCAGTTCATCTATTTCTTCGAGCGCGGATGCGGCATTTCCGGTTATGTGCTGGATGTCAATCCGTTTAACCAACCGGGTGTGGAAGCATACAAGAAGAATATGTTTGCCCTACTCGACAAGCCAGGCTACGAAGCCGAGAGCAAGGCTATCAAAGAGCGTTTGAACGGATAATTTGTACGCCGACGAGGCGGTCGTAACGAGCACCGAAAGGACGCCAATAGACATAGACGGCGTATTCATTCTCGGTCTGCCAATAACTGCCATCCACACGTTGGGTGGTAGTTTTGTTTTGTGTACCTTTGCCGGAGAACCAATACTGGTAATCCCACCCACCCTGTTTGACGAGCGCCGTGAGCCAATAGCATTTATTCTTGGCGTCATACTGCATCCGGTTGCGCAAACTCAGTCCATTACTAAAGAGGTCGCCGCCTACATACAATGCGCCATCGAACCAAGGTTTATCTACCGGTAGCGTCCAATAGACCCACATATATTCCGCTTCGATATCCGGATCGGCGGTTCGCTCAGCATTAACGACAAAACGACCGTCACTGTCAAACTCATGAATGTATTGCCCTTTCGAGATCTCGTCTTGGAAAAGAAGCGCGTGATAGTCGCCTAACTCATGGTACACGCGGTCAATACCCGTACCGGCATAGAAACAAGAGAAAGCATCGAAATGATGATACTCGTTGCCGCCTTCGAAAATAAGGGCTTTGTTATTGACGTACCGGAAATTATGATTGTCCATGAACGTAGGCATATTCAGCTCTACGGCATTATCCGTGCGGTTATTCTGCTGCACGACGACCCTTAGTTCCTTGGGATCACGTATATCCAGCGCCAGAGTGTTGACTTCTACATCGACCTGCTGGTAGCGCCCGTTGAACTCGATATCCGTATGGGCACGCACGTTGGCATTGATGCGCACGAGTGGTTCCGCTATGCGGAAATCAACCTCTGCCACTTTGTTATCCGGGTTGCCGTCTTCGTAAATCGTTAACCGGTAATCGCCGCTTTTGGTCAGGCTCATCTCCTCGTTCGGGAACTGAAACCAATAATGCGTATATTCGCGGCTGGTGTTGATCGAATGCTCATAGTCCACGATATCTTTTGTCGGAAAACCCTGCAGATACTCGCCGGAAGTGAGGTCGGAATGCAGCATCTGCACGGCATAGGTATAGAAATGCACATCATGGCTCATCTCATCGAACGATATATGCAGCACATTGTCGTTTCCCAACAGCAACACCTCACGCTCCACGCGCAACGTACGTATCTGCTCATTGAAGACGCGCTTCTGCGTCTGCGCGCATAGAGTTGCCATAAAAGAGACAAAAATGACTATGAATGCTATTTTTTTCATAAAATATTTGCGTATATCAAAAAAATGTAGTACCTTTGCACCCGCTTTTGAGTTAAGCAACAAAAATCATGCCACTCGGCAATGCCACTTTGGCTCAGTTGGTAGAGCAACGCATTCGTAATGCGTAGGTCCCCGGTTCGAGTCCGGGAAGTGGCTCAAGAACGGACGATTGACCTTTAGGTTGTCGTCCGTTTTTGGTACTTCCATACGGACTCAAACCGGGGGTTCTTTTTCTCTCTTCGTTCGAACGATTATTGTAAAACAATTTTCGAGTCCGGGAGAATTGCGCCGCTGCGCAATAATCGTGCCCCTTCAGGGGCTAAGACGTGGCTCACAAGGAACCTCTGGATTCCTTTTTTATGTGTCTGCGCCTAACTTATGCCAAATATCATCTTCCGGCACAGGAGCGACGATGCATATATCCTGCTTGCTCACCGGATGCACGAACGCTATTTGCCGCGCATGCAGACAGATACCGCCATCCGGATTAGAGCGCTTCGCACCGTACTTCAGGTCGCCTTTGACCGGACATCCGATTGCCGCTAATTGGCAACGAATCTGATGATGCCGTCCCGTCTCAAGATTAATCTCCAAAAGCGAGTAATGTTCACCTTTGACAAGCGTATTATAACGCAAAACAGCCTGTTTGGCATCTTTCGCACCGGGTTTGGCGATGTACGACTTATTCTGCTTTTCATTACGAATCAACCTATTCTCCAGCCGGGCTTCGGGTTGTTTCGGTGCTCCTTGGACAATCGCCCAATAGGTTTTACGGATCTGCTCATGGCTCTTGAACATCTCGTTTAGGCGCGAGAGGGCTTTGCTGGTTCGGGCAAAGAGCACTACTCCACTCGTCGGACGATCCAGACGATGCGTTACACCCAAAAAGACTTCACCGGGCTTATTGTATTTGGCTTTGATATATGCCTTGAGGGTCTCGCTCAGCGGTGTATCTCCGGTCTTGTCGCCCTGCACAATCTCATTGCAGGTCTTGTTAACCGCGATAATATGGTTGTCTTCGTACAGTACGGTCATTTCGATTGACGATTTCTCTGGCGAACGGCTTCGTAGATAAACACACCTGCCGCTACACCCACATTGAGCGACTCAATCACACCTGTCATCGGCAAGCGCACCCGGTCAGTACAGAGTTTGAGGTTCTCTTCATAGATACCTTTCTCCTCCGATCCCATGACGATACAGGTCGGCAGGGTCATGTCGACTTCGGTATAGTTACGCTCCGTATGTTCGGTCGCCGCCACGATACGCAGCCCGCTCTCACGCAGGTACTGAATGGCATTCTGCAGGTTCTCCACTTTGCAGATCGGCAAAGTGTGCAGTGCACCGGCAGACGCTTTGATGGCATCGCCGTTGATAGCCGCACTTCCGCGCGTTCCGATAATAAGCGCATGAACACCTGCGCACACACAGGTACGGGCAATAGCGCCGAAATTACGAACGTCCGTCACACCGTCCAAGAGCATCAACAGAGGCACTTTTCCTTCGTCGTAAAGTGCCGGCACGAGGCTGTCTAAAGGCGTGAACTCGATGGGGCTTAGGAAAGCGATCACGCCTTGGTGATTCTTATCTGTAAACTGATTCAGTTTCTCCACCGGCACCCGCTGGATAGGTGTAGCAGTACCTTCTAACTTTCTTACTAACTCGCGTCCTATCGCCGAACTCATATCGCGACGCAACAGCACTTTGTCCAGCACTTTGCCTGCATCGATAGCTTCCATCACAGCCCGAATACCGAAGATCATCTCTTTCTCTTTCGGACGACGCGTTGAATATTTGTTTGAAACCATAATCTATTCTTTATAAACCGTTTCCAAGGTAGCTGTCAACTCATCGAAAGTCTTGGCTTTGGCATTAGCTCGCACGTCCGCTATCTGTTTATTCACAGCCTCATCATAGGTCTCGGCTTCCACATTGCGGATCACACCCAGCGCTACCGGCAGGTCATGATCTTCTTGACCCATCAGCGCCAGCAATCGATGCAAGGTCGGATCCTGCTGATGCGCGTCGTGTACCAGTACACGCGGGTCATCTGCTGCCACCACGATAATACGCGGCACAAAAGTCTTCGGATCGATCTCCACCGCCAGACCTTTGTCGTTATTCGCACCAAAGAGCATCTTCTCGCCATGCTTGAGGATGATACTATGCTCTGCACGTTGCTCGCGGTCCGCAATCCAAGCGTGCGTGCCGTTATTGAAAATAACGCAGTTCACCAGACACTCCACGATTGACGCACCTTTATGCTGCTGGGCTGCCACCAGACAGTCCACCGTTGTCGGCACATCAACATCCAGCGTACGTGCAAAGAACGTACCGCGTGCACCCAACACCAGTTCCGCCGGGATAAACGGACGCTCAACTGTTCCAAACGGCGATGACTTCGACACAAAGCCCTTTGGACTTGTCGGGCTATACTGCCCTTTGGTCAAACCATAGATGCGGTTGTTGAACATACATACATTGAGGTCCACATTACGACGAATCTCATGGATAAAATGGTTACCACCGATCGCCAGACAGTCACCGTCACCGCTCATCTGCCAGACCGTCAGTTCCGGATGGCTCGTCTTCACGCCGGTTGCTATTGCACCACCGCGACCATGAATCGTATTAAAGCCGTACGTATTCAGGTAATGCGGCATACGACTTGAACAACCGATACCGGAGATAACTGCCACTTGGTGCGTAGGAATACCTATCTGCGCCATCGCTTTCTGCAATGCCATACAAATGGCATGGTCTCCGCAGCCCGGGCAGAAACGCACGTATTGATCTGATTTGAAATCACTTGCTTGCATACTTAACTATCCTTTCTACAGCAAACGGCTGTCCTTGTGTTTCGTTATATTGCTCTATGGGGAGTTCGGGGAATTGCGAACGAAGGTACGCTGCAAACTGCCCCGTATTCAATTCGCACACGATGAGGCGCTTGTATTGACTGAGCACTTCGCGTGTGTTACGCGGCAGCGGATGGATATAATTGAACTGCGCCAGCGCACAATTCAGTTCATCTGCCGCAGCATGAAGATGTCCTTCCGTACTACCCCAACCGACCAAGATCGTGTCACTGGACGCATTTCCTTGCACGCGCAGATCCGGTATCTGATTTACCACCTGTGCAATCTTCGCCTTACGCGCCTGCACCATACGTTCGTGGTTTTCAGGATTCGTTGATATCGTACCTTTCTCCGCATCACGCTCCAGACCGATGTTGCGGTGTTCGAAACCTTCCATTCCGGGGAACGCCCAATAACGCACACCGCGTTCGTCACGCAAAGCCGGATTATAATGTCCTTTCAGTTCTTCCGGTACACTCTGCGGTGTGATCACCGGCAGTTCCGCCAGTTTGGGAACACGCCAGAGTGATGTTCCGTTCGCCAGATAAGTATCCGTCATCAGGATTACCGGCGTCATGTTCTCCAACGCCAGTTTGCAGGCTTCGTACGCAAAATCGAAACAGTTAGCAGACGTGGATGCGGCAATCACCACAGCCGGACACTCGCCGTTACGACCGTAGATAGCCTGCATGAGGTCCGTTTGTTCGGTTTTGGTAGGCAGACCCGTCGAAGGACCGCCGCGCTGCACATCGATAACCACCAACGGCAACTCTGCCATCACCGCCAGACCTATCGCTTCACTCTTTAGGCTTAAACCCGGTCCGCTGGTGCTGGTGCATGCGAGGTCACCGGCAAAAGCAGCTCCTATCGCCGTACAAACACCCGCTATCTCATCTTCCGCCTGCACCACCATCACGTTTACATCCTTGCGTGCTGCCAACTCGTGCATGATATCGGTAGCCGGCGTGATGGGATACGAACCCAAGAACAACCGTTTGCCGCTCTTCTCTGCCGCTGCTATCAAACCCCACGCCGTTGCTTTATTACCGGCGATAGACGTGTAGTAACCCGCCTTCTGATTCTTCTCAACCGATGACTCCAGACGAATTTGATTGATGCTCAACGCCAAGTTTTGACCGTAGTTGTAACCGTCAACCATCACTTTCGTATTCGGAGCAATAAGTGCCGGTTTCTTCTTGAATTTGTCTTCCAGCAGATGAATCGCTTCGTCCATCGGTTGGTCAAATAGCCAACAAATCAGTCCGAAAGCGAACATATTACGACTCTTGAGCATCGATTTATTATCCAGACCGGAGTCTTTGAGCGCCTCTTTAGTCAGCGTCGTCAACGCTACCGGCACAATCTGCACCGTCTCAGGAATACCTAATTCCATGAACGGGTTATCGGTCTTATACTGCGCTTTCTCCAGGTCTTTGTCTGTGAACGCATCGGTATCCACAATGACAATCGCGTGATCATGATAGTGCTTGCCGAGCGTGCACACTTTGAGTGCCGCAGCATTCATCGCCACAATCACATCCGCCTTGTCTCCGGGCGTATAGACATCGGAGCCCAACTGCAATTGAAAACCACTTACACCGCCTAAAGTGCCCTGCGGTGCACGAATCTCTGCCGGAAAATCCGGTAAGGTGGAAATCTCATGACCTAAGATGGCACTCAACGACGAGAACAAGTTTCCCGTCAATTGCATGCCGTCACCGGAGTCTCCACAAAAACGAACTACTATCTTTTTCATTGTTCTAAATTAATATGCTTTTTGGCACGAATCGCCGTAGAGGAAATATCAAAATACGGAGCGTCTTGTAAAAATACGATATTCTTACCCTTCATCCTCTCAGGGCGCTGCGTACATCCGTGTCGCGGATAGACGAAGATACGAAAGTTATCCAATATATACTCATATTCCCGCCATTGGTCAAATATCGCCAGATTATCCTCACCTATCACCAGCGTAAACGCACACTCCGGATAAGCCTTCTGCAACGCACGCAAGGTATTAGCGGTATAGGACGGTCGTGGTAACGAGAACTCAAAATCAGAAGCTTTAACGCCCTTTATTCCCCTTATCGCCTCCACTACTGCCGCCAGACGTTCTTGCTCCGGAGCTAAGGATTGTGCCGCTTTCAACGGATTATTCGGGCTCACGAGCAACCACAATTCATCCAGATCCGTGTGCTCAATCACCCACTTGGCCAAACCCACATGCCCATAGTGCACCGGATTGAAACTACCGCCGTATATCCCTATTTTCCTCAATGATGCCATCCAATTGTTCAAACGCATGATGCAAGTCATCGTTCACTACCACGCGGTCAAAATATTTCTGATAGGATAATTCCTCCTCTGCCTTTGCCAAACGTTTCTCAATCATCTCCGGGCTGGTATCTCCGCGCCCTTCCAGACGACAACGCAGTTCCTCCACTGAAGGTGGACAAATGAAAATCGACGTTGCGCGGTCACCTAAAATACGCTTCAGGTTAACGCCGCCTTTCACATCGACGTCAAACAGCACTTGTCTTCCTGCCGACTCAATGCGCGCAATTTCCTCTTTCAACGTACCGTAATACAAGCCTTCATAAACCTGTTCATACTCGATGAATTCGTCGTTTTTGATACGTTGCTGGAACTCATCTACGGAAATGAAATAGTACTCTTTCCCATGTACTTCTTGTCCGCGAGGCGCACGCGTAGTACACGAGATAGACAACTCAAACAAGTTCGGGTGCTTCGTCAATAGATGATGCACCATAGTTGATTTACCGCTGCCCGAAGGCGCACAAAAGATATATATCATAATACGTTCAGTACTTGCTCTTTGATTTGCTCGAGAATATCTTTCATCTTCACCACGATGATTTGCATCTCCGATTGATTCGATTTAGAGCCGAGGGTATTGATCTCGCGTCCCATTTCTTGTGCGATGAAACCGAGCTTTTTGCCTACTCCGCTACCGTCACCTGCCATCGTCTCGCGGAAATACTTGATGTGATTCGTCAACCGCACTTTCTCCTCCGTGATATCCAATTTCTCCAAGTAATAAATCATCTCCTGCTCCAGACGGTTTCGGTCTATTTGCGCTTGTGTTTCCGCCGATAATTGCGCTAAATTCTGCTCTAAACGCTCCTTGATTTTCGCTACACGACCCTTCTCAAACGGTTCTACTTGCGTCAATAATTGTTCGATGGAATCGAGCTTTTCCGTAAACATCGCCTGCAATGCCGCACCTTCTTGCGTACGGAATGCCACGAACGCATCCAGAGCCTGGTTGACTGCCTTCAGTACCGCTTTCCACTCGTCGTCGCTCAGATCGCTATTGTCATCCTGCACTTTGATCACATCCGGCATACGCAAGATAGACGCCATCACTTCAGCCGGCGCGTCTTGTCCGAAACACTCGCTATACTGACGCGCATACTCCTTGGCTGCCGGCCAATTGATTGCAGCAGGAGCAGTTATCGTCTGTTCTTCCTGAAAATAAATCGCCAAATCCACTTTACCACGCTCCAGACGCTGCGTGAGTACCGTACGAAGATCTAACTCGCGTGCCCGTAATTGCGGCGCCAAACGCGCAGAGATATCCATCGATTTGGAATTGAGCGAACGAACTTCGCAAATCAACTTGCGTCCACGTAACTGGCTTTCGGATTTGCCATAACCGGTCATCGATAAAATCATTTCCCTATACAGAATTTACTGAATATATTACTTAATACTTCTTGATTCGTGATCTGTCCCGTTACTTCACCTAACGCAGCCAAACAATCCTGCAAATCCAGCGACAGCAATTCGCCGGAAAGACCTTCTTGCAAGCCCTGTTGCACACGCAGAATAGCCTCATGAGCACGCGATATCGCTTCATAATGACGCGCATTACTCAGCATCACAGCACTCGTCTGTATGGTTTGTTTTGCCACACGTACCAACTCCTGCCGCAGAGGTTCTATCTCCCCCTTTTTAGCAGAAATAACGATATTCTTCTTGTCCTTAAAACCGGGACATAAATCACTCTTATTCAACACGTTAAGTACTGTTGCAGAAGTAGTAAAATTCCAACTCGGCAGTTCCCGTCCTGCTTCCCCGACCGCAATAATAATCTGCGCATTCTCTGCCGCCTTACGGCTTCGCTCGATACCCATATTCTCCAGCGTATCGTTGGTATCACGCAAACCCGCGGTATCAATCAACCGGAAAAGAATACCGTCAATCACCAATGTATCCTCAATCGTGTCACGCGTAGTCCCTTGTATATCACTCACAATCGCGCGTTGTTCTCCTAAAAGGGCATTCAAAAGCGTCGATTTACCTACGTTCGGCGCACCTACTATCGCTACCGGTATACCGTGCCTAATCGCATTTCCCGTGCGGAAAGAAGACAATAGCGATTGCAGTTTTTGCTCGATTTCATCGGATAATTGTGTCAATTCCGAGCGGTCCGCGAACTCCAACTCTTCATGGTCCGCAAAGTCCAATTCCAGTTCCACCAAAGACGTAAAATGCAGCAATCGTTCGCGCAACGCACTTAACTCATTGGAAACAGAACCGCGTAATTGGCTCAATGCCAGGTCTTTCTCTGCTTTCGATTGCGAAGCAATCAGATCGGCTACCGCTTCGGCTTGCGTCAAGTCCATTTTGCCGTTCAAAAAAGCACGACGCGTGAACTCTCCGGGTTCTGCCGCACGGCAACCTGCATCGATGAGCCAGCGCAAAATCTCCTGCTGAATATACAAACTGCCGTGACACGCAATCTCTACCGTATCATCGCCCGTGAACGAATACGGCGCACGAAACACGGAACACAGCACCTCGTCCAGCACCTCTTTTCCCCGTTGAATACGGCCAAAAACAACCGTTCCTGCCGGTTGTTCCATCAGCGATTTACGACCTGCAAAAAGGCTATCTACAATCGTAATAGCATCCTCTCCCGACACACGGATGACAGCTATTCCACCCGTGCCGTAGGCCGTTGATATTGCACATACAGTTTGCATTTCTACAAATTTCGCTGCAAAATTACTTAAAAATTTTGATATATGCAAAAAAAAGTGTACCTTTGCACGCTTTTTTATTTTAAATTATGGACTCTAAGTACAATCCTACCGACATTGAAGCCCGCTGGTACCAGTACTGGCTGGACAACAAACTCTTTCATAGTGAGCCGGATGGCCGCGAACCTTTTACCATTGTGATCCCACCTCCCAACGTGACGGGAGTGCTGCATATGGGCCACGTGCTGAACGAGACGATTCAGGATATTCTCGTTCGTCGTGCGCGTTTGGAAGGTAAAAACGCTTGCTGGGTTCCGGGTACCGACCACGCGTCTATCGCTACCGAAGCAAAAGTCATCAAACGACTCAAAGAGCAAGGTATCAACAAGAGCGATTTGACGCGTGAGCAGTTCCTCAAGCACGCGTGGGATTGGACCGATGAACACGGAGGAATCATCCTCAAACAGCTCCGCAAACTGGGTTGTTCGTGCGATTGGGACCGCACCTCGTTCACCATGGACGAGAAGCGCTCCAAAGCCGTCATCAAAGTGTTCTGTGACTTATACAAAAAAGGCCTCATCTATCGCGGTCTGCGTATGGTCAACTGGGATCCGGAGCGCCAGACTGCCCTCTCCGATGAAGAAGTTATCTACCACGACGAGCATAACAAATTCTATTACCTGCGCTACGCAGTAGCGGAAGAACCGGGCAAATACGCCATTGTGGCTACCACCCGACCGGAGACTATCTTCGGCGATATCGCGGTCTGCATCAACCCCAAAGAGGAGAAGAACCAATGGCTCAAAGGCAAACACGTCATCGTTCCGGGCGTAGGACGTGTCATCCCGATCATCGAAGACCGTTACGTAGAGATTGGTTTCGGTACGGGTTGCCTCAAAGTGACGCCGGCGCATGACGTGAACGACTACGCTTTGGGGCAGAAATACAACCTCAAGACCATCGATATCTTCACGCCGGATGCACATCTGAACATGGACACCGTGGAACAGGAACTCCAACCGAACGTGCGCAAGTACCACGGAATGGACCGTTTTGAGTGCCGCAAACAGATCGTCGAAGACCTCAAAGCCCTCGGTCTCATCGAAAAAATTGAGGACTATGACAATAAGGTCGGCTACTCCGAACGAACCAACGTTCCTATCGAGCCGCGTTTGTCGCTCCAGTGGTTCGTCAAAATGCAGCATTTCGCAGACATCGCCCTGCCGCCGGTAATGAACGACGACATCGTTTTCTATCCCGCCAAATACAAAAATACCTATCGCAACTGGCTGGAAAACATCAAAGACTGGTGTATTTCGCGTCAATTATGGTGGGGACACCGTATTCCGGCGTACTACGATGCCGACCTACTCGCACAAACAGGTCTTAAGAACTATCCGGATGACAAGATCATCGTTTCCGAGACCAAACCCGAAGGCAACTACGTTCAAGACGAAGGAGCACTCGACACCTGGTTCTCGTCCTGGCTCTGGCCCATCAGTTTATTCGATGGAATCGAGCATCCTGACAACAAAGAGATCCGATATTACTACCCCACCGCAGACCTTGTAACCGGTCCGGATATCATTTTCTTTTGGGTAGCACGTATGATCATGGCGGGTTATGAATACCAAGGCAAAATGCCGTTCAAACACGTCTATTTCACAGGTATCGTGCGCGATAAACTCGGACGTAAGATGTCCAAATCGCTCGGTAACAGTCCCGATCCGCTGGATCTCATCGCGCGTTACGGAGCCGACGGTGTCCGCATGGGTATTCTGCTCTCCGCGCCTGCTGGAAACGACATCCTATACGATGATTCGCTTTGCGAACAAGGACGCAACTTCTGCAATAAGATCTGGAACTGCTTCCGTATGGTCAAAGGTCTGGATGTGGCAGCAGATATCGCGCAACCCGCAACCAGCAAGTATGCCATTGATTGGTTCAATGCCCAACTGGCGCATACCGAAGCGGAAATAGCAGACCTCTTCTCCAAATACCGTCTCTCCGAAGCACTCATGGAGATTTACAAACTCTATTGCGACGAGTTCAGCGGATGGTACCTCGAGATGATCAAACCCGGCTATCAGCAACCGATTGACAAAGCCACCTATGAAGCAACGCTCGCCTTCTTCGATCGCCTGCTCCGCGTGCTTCATCCGTTCATGCCGTTCATCACGGAGGAACTCTGGCAGAACCTCTACGATCGTCAACCCGGCGAGTCCATTATGACGGCAAATCAGACTAATATGGAGAAGCCAATTGACTTTTGGCTTCGAAAAGGGAAGGTGGACGGGGAGTCCGAACCGACCGAGAATGAATCGAGAGAGAATCGAAACGGGGCTATCTTGAAAGATACCGCATACCTTAAGCAGGTCATCACGGAGATTCGTGCAGTCCGTGCGGCGAAAAACATCCCGCAAAAAGAGCAACTCACACTCATCTCGCCTGTGGAACTGAACGCACTCGTGTCCAAACTGGCGAATGTACAAATCTGTCCGACAAGTCAGACCACTCCGACAGGTCAGACCTCCAAGTTCATCGTTGGCACGACCGAATTCGCTATTCCGATGGATCAGTTCATCAACGTCGAAGAAGAACTTCGCAAACTCGAAGCGGACCTCCAACACCAGCAAGGTTTTCTCCGCGGCGTAATGGCCAAACTGAGCAACGAACGCTTCGTGCAGAATGCCAAACCGGAGATCGTAGCACTCGAGCAGAAGAAAAAAGCTGATGCCGAAGCCCGTATTGCTGCGTTGGAAGAAACGATCAAAGCACTTAAGAAATGACACTGGACGAGTATATCTCAGCGCATACAACTCCCGAAAGCGAGGTGCTGAAAACGATCGCGCGCGACACGCACGTACATATTCTAAACCCGCACATGTTGAGCGGGCACGTGCAAGGGCGCGCGCTCGCGATGCTGAGTCATATGATTCGTCCCAAACGTATTCTGGAACTCGGTACATTCACGGGCTACAGCGCTTTATGCTTGGCGGAAGGATTGTCGGAAGACGGACTATTGACCACCATCGAGCACAACGATGAACTGGAAGATACCATTCGCCGCAATCTGGCGCTTTCTCCCCTATCCGACCGCATCCGACTCATCATCGGCGATGCCAAAGAGATCCTACAAGGCGAAGCCGATAAACGCGAAGCCATAAACAGCGATGCGCTTTACGACTTAGTCTTCATCGATGCCGACAAACGGGAATACTGCGACTACATCGACTTGGTCTATCCGATCGTTCCCGTAGGAGGATTTATCTTAGCAGACAACACGCTCTGGGACGGACACATCATCGATCCCACCTATGACAAAGACAAGCAGACCATAGGTCTGCGTGCCTTCAATGATAAAATTGCGAAAGATAGTCGCTTCGAGCAAGTTATATTGCCCCTTCGCGACGGATTGACGATAATACGCAAAATCCGTTAACTCTCGTGCTTCTCGTGCTCGCGGTCTTTCTCCGAGCGCAGATGTTTGAAGAAGATATTCACGGTCATGATAGCGATAGTACCTACTATTGCTTCAATAAACATTCCGCATCCGCACAGACAACCGATCGCCGCGGCGCACCAAACGGTAGCGGCTGTCGTCAAACCTTTGACCGTATCGCCGTCCTTGAAAATAATACCGGCGCCGAGAAAACCGATACCGGAAACCACCTGCGCAATCACACGCGAGTTATCGCCACCGATGATAGACGGAGACATCAGCACATACAACGCACTACCGATAGCGATCAACGAAATCGTACGCGTACCGACTACCTTTCCGTGCAACTCACGCTCCATGCCGATCAAGTAACCCAAAGCCGTAGCTAAAAGAACCTTGGTGAGCAGCATCAACCAGTCTGTTTGAAGAAAAAATTCTGTCATAGTTTCAAAAATTTGCGCAAAGGTACACATTTTTTTGCACATTCCAAAATTTTTTTGTACTTTTGCAGCCGATAAAACAAAAAATAGCTCATTCTATGAAAAAAGGTGGTAAAATTGCGTTGATTACACTCGCTATTTTGTTCGTACTCGGTCTCGCTATCTTCGTGAGCGCTGATGTCCTTGTTTCACGTTTCGTCAAGCTTGAAGTAGATAAAACCTTGGCGGCGCTTCCGGCCGGTGAAGCATCGTGCGGCAAAATTCAGATTCGCCTTTTTAGCGGCACAGCAGAGGTTTCAGACCTGCATTATGCCTATCCGCCTGCTATAGATATCAGCATAGACAAGCTGGAAGTTGGTCGCGTTTTCTATTCTGCGCTTTGGGCACATCAGATTCGCATCTCCGATGTGCGCATTCAGCGTCCTACCGCTACAATTGTTTATAATAGCCAATTTCCGGATAGTCTGATGCCCCATATGCAAGACAGCAGTTTGGCACATGCCGGCGAATTCTTCGAAAGTGCGTCTCTCTCGCGCCTGAAGATCAACGAAGCCTCCTTGGTACTGCGCGACACCGCCACAGGACTGGCAATCTCCATCGACAGCGCCTCGCTGCGTCTGCATGATTTGTCCTACAGTTGGGTCGATTCGGTCTTTCGATACAATGATTCTATCTATCGCATAGACGTAGCCGGTTTCAGTTGCTATGTGCCAGAAGAACCCATGCAGATTGACATAAACGATATTCATACACGCAACGGTAAAGAACTAACTACCGGTAGCGCACACATCAAACATGCTGTACACAAGAAAGCATTAGGCAATAGACGGAAAGAACCCGTTACATGGATAGACCTGGAAATAGCGGATGTGAAGACCTCAAACATTAACCTCTTCCGCAAAGCGCTTGCGCAGGATTTGACATTAGACAGCTTGGCGGTAAACGTAAAGCGCATGGACGTATTCCGTGACGAACGATACAAACCCAAGAAACCGTTCCCGATGCCGCAGGAGATTTTGGTTAAAATGCCCGTTACGTTTGCGGTTAACCATGTAGATGCCTCGGTTCAACGCATCGATATCGAGTTCTCAAGCACCGATATCAACTGCGGAGAGATGCACATCAATAATATCCGCGCAGCAGTAGAGCACCTGACCAACAAACGCGGCAGCATCATGCATATTTACGGCAACTGTCCGATTGACAAAGGCGGACGCGCGAAAGCCGAGATGCATATGTCGCTCAATAAAGCCTGCGATTGGAACGGCAAGATTCATGTGCAAAACATCAACACCAATTATCTGAATACTTTCCTTCGTCCGCTGGTAGGTATCACTTGCGATTGTCACATCGATACCTTGGATACGGAGTATAAAGGAAATAGCATCGCCGCAAACGGTACATTCCGCATGCTGTACCACGGCTTAAACGTTCAAGTTCATAAAGAAGACGATATCCCATACAAGATCGTCACCAAGAATGCCGCGGCGTTGACAACGATAGCCAATACCCTAATCCCGAAATCCAATCCTACCAAAGTAGACATCCATCCGCGCGCCTATGCCGTTACATGGAAGCGCAACGAATGGCAACCCTTCCCGCTCTTCCTTTTCGGTCCGTGCATTGATGGTGCCAAAGAAACGATGTTGCCGGGATTGTACGTACATAAGCAAGTGAAAAAATGAGATTGACTCGCATCATAACAGGCTGTTTATTAGCGATTTACGTCTTCGCTGCACAAGCTGTAACCTACCAAGGACGTGTGGTGGATCAGGATGGTAAACCGATCGCCTATGCTACGGTCTATCCGGAGCAAGTACCTGAATTGGGAACAGCCACCAATAACGACGGACTCTTTGCGTTCGAAGCACCCGGTTTGCCACGCGGCAGCCGCGTTTTGGTGTCATTCATAGGCTATGAGAAACAAGTGCTGCATGCCGAAGAGTTGATAGCAGAAGAAGGTCTTCCTGCCAAAACCATCATGCTCAAAGAGCAGCCTATCGCCTTGGAAGAAACGGTCGTAGCAGCCAAAGCGAGCAAACAGAAAAACAAACGCAAACAAATGGCCGCCCTACTCCACGCGGTGTATGTCAAACTGGAAGAAGAATTTCCGGATAACAACTCCCAATATCAGATCGTGAGCGACGTGCGCATGCAATCGGAAGGCAGCACATGGGGCATGGAGCAGATGATTGCCAATATCGTTGTCCTGCCGGAAGCGGCTAAAGAAGGACGAGACAGCATGCAGTTCCAAGGGCGTTTCTGCAAACGTTTCTTCTCAGCCGAGAAACGCGCACAAGCCGATTCGATCTTAGCCGGCGAGACACTGGAGCGCATGCAGAAAGATGCAAAAGTGCCCAAAGGAACACCAAACAACATGTTCCGTCGTGCAGCTACGGCTGTGGACAGCGGCGTCGTGGTGCATCAGGCACTCTTTGCTATAGGAAACATGCGTTATGACTTTGAGCAAGCCATGAACGACACCAAGCATTGGACTGTTTCCAATGAATCGGAAGGCGAAACCGTCCTGACACACACCCAGAGTGTAAGCAAATACTTGGGTTGCTTCAAAATGACTTTCAAGCGCCATTATATCGTTGATTCAAAAACGTACGCCGTGCGCCGTTTCTCCGAGCATGCGGAAGTGAAAGTAACGATTCCATTCGGCATGAAACTCAATAAAGACCAGTTGCAAATGCTCAATCTGGTCAATATGAGTCAAAGCAGTATAGATAAGTTCCGTCTGAAAAAATTAAACGGCGCAGTAGATCTGAATACCATTTACCAGCGCCGCGACGGACAAGTCTATACTTTAGAGAAGAATATGATTCTGAATGCCAATATCTTAGGCAGCAAGAAGGCAGAAATACCGCTTAAAATAAAAGCAACCCAGCGTGTAACGGGGTTGCAAACACAAGGGGTGAAACCGCTCACCAATGCGCAGATCACCAAACGGCTCAAGCGCCAGATAGTAGAGATCTACTGATTCAGTTCAAGCGCTTCTTCCCATGTATAATCACGTTCTTCCACGGTGGACGGCACATAGCCCATCGTCTCTTTGGCTTTGTCTTGCGGGAACGTGAAATAGGTACACGTGCATGCGCATAACAACTCACCCTCCGCAGAATATAATTCTCCTTGCACGATAGCTACGTTGCGTCGCATCTCTTTGAGGTATGCCCGCAGTTTGATATAGTCCTGCAGCGTCGAAACGGGCTTTAGATACCGCATCTCCATCTTCGCCGTCACACCGGCTGTCTTCAGCAGATGAAAGACCACCCATCCGCATACTTCATCTAACAGCACAGCCTGAATACCGCCATGCAGCGTGTTGATCCAAGATTGATGATTCTGCGTAGGACGCCAGATCGAGATAATCTCATCGCCATCCTCAAAGAAACGCATACGCGTACCTATCGGATTGTCGGGACTGCAACCGAAGCAGTTATACCCCGGCGTATGTGTCCAAGGATTGATGATGCGTTTCATTGCAGACAGTTATCTAAGGCTTTCTGAAGTGCTTTCTTATCCAAATGTTGACCGATGAAGACCAGTTTTTGCATACGATCGCCGTACTGGTCGTCCCAGTCTTTACGCAGTTGCGCATCATCCGCCATCAGTTGCATCAACTCTTCTTTCGGCATCGTCGCAAACCATTCTCCTGCCTTGCGGAGATTGAATTGTTTGCCGGCTTGCTCGAATAGGTAACACATGTCGTATTCCTCTGCGAAATAGCACATTCCTTTGCAGCGCAACACATTCTTCGGCCAATGAGCCGCTACAAACTCATCAAAGAGTCCGAGGTCAAAAGGCTTACGCGCGTAATATATATAGGTGTCAATACCAAATTCCGCCAAATGGTCATGACCTTCGTGATCATGATGGTGCTCGTGCTCATCATCGTCGTCATCGTCATCATCGTCATCGTGATGATGCTCGTGGTGATGACTTGCGTCTTCTACCTCCTGAATCCATGCAGCCGAAGTAGCCGTGCGGTCGAAATCAAAGAGTTGCGTATTGAGAATCTTCTCAAAATCCACATCGCAGTAATCGGTCTCGATAATCTCCGCCGTAGGTTGAATCGCACGGATGATGGACTTGATACGCGCCAATTCGTCCTTACTTACTTCGGATGCCTTGTTAAGCAAAATGATATTGCTGAACTCAATCTGCTCGATCACCAATGCCGCCAGATCTTCCTCTTTCGGCACATAGTGCGCCAAACTCTCACCGCCTTGAAACTCATCGCGCAGACGCAAAGCATCTACTACCGAGCAGATACAATCCAATACCGGCAGACCGTCTTGTGCAAACTGCGGAACCATCTGCGCATACGAGCAAAGCGTTTGCGCAATTGGCGCAGGTTCGCAGATACCCGAAGCCTCAATAACGATATAGTCGAATGCTTTCTGTGCCGCCAGATCATGCAATTGCTGCACCAGATCCATCTTGAGCGAACAGCAGATACAGCCGTTCTGCAGCGCTACCAACGAGTCATCGTTCTGACTGACTACTCCGCCCTGCTGGATGAGCGACGCATCGATATTCACTTCACCGATATCATTGACGATAACGGCGAAGCGAATACCTTGATTGTTAGTAAGAATGCGGTTAAGCAGCGTCGTCTTACCGCTTCCGAGATAACCGGTGATTAACAACACCGGAATTTTATGAATGGTATTCATTTATTCTACAAATGCGGCATAATCGCCGTAGTATTTTTCAACTAACTCCGTTTGGTGATAGCGATCACAGGTCTGCAGCACGTATGAGAGAATTGCCGCCTCACGGTCTGTCGTCGATTTCATCACGTCGCGTTGACGACGATTGAGCGACTTCGCGAAACGCAAATATTCTACGCAATTCTGCGCTACGTTATCCATAATCGCCAGCGCCTTCTCTTCCTGATTAAGCAGGAAATACATTGCTGCCATCGAAGCCGACGTATAGTCGTACGGGATGTTGTAACCCGGCAGTTGCTCTTCCGCATAATCCAATACTTCCAGCGCTTTGTCACGCTGATTCTCGCGAATCAGTTGTTCTGCCAATTGAGCGAACATCATACGGTGTGTGCGACACATACGCATCAGGTTCTCGTCAATATAGATACCCGGCTTATTCATATTGCCGTAAGCGAATTTATGCATCATGTTCTCATACATCTTCTCGCTGTTCACACGCGGTTGACCGTCACGACTGCGTACCGGCGTAATCTGATAAGCCAAGCCGGTCAACTCCATCCAAGGCTCAAGACCCAGATAATAATCATTACCTACCGTTGCGCAGAAATACATCGGACGCTGCCATTTATTGGTGGACAGCATCTCCATGATCATCATCTCCGAGCGCGTGTACACGCGTTTCTTGCGGAATTGAATCTGCTCGCCATCCGGCGTTTCTACATACAATTGATCCGAAGGCAAGTAATTATCCCCTTCGCGAGTTTTCGTACGCGGATCTTCGGAACGCAGGAAATTGAAGGCTTTCTCTACCGATATCGGTTGACCCAAACGATTATCCACACGCGCAATCTCATTGGCACCCGGCATGAAGTCCTTATATTCCCATGAAATCGGCAGCGCCTTCGACTCGTAGTACGGACGCTTCATCTGCGATATATACCAATCGGTCTGCAGATACGATAGGTTACATACGCGCAAATCGGTACCTACTTCTTCCACCTCTTGGTTGTACCAAAGTGGGAAGGTATCGTTATCGCCGTTGGAGAACAAAATCGCCTGCGTCTCGCAAGACTTAAGATAATTCGCTCCGAAATCACGACAACTGTAGCGGTCGGAACGATCATGGTCATCCCAGTTCTGAGAAGCCATCTGGGCCGGCACAGCAAGGCATACCAATGTAGCGGCAACAGCCACAATAGCCTTCACCCCATCACCCTTTGCCTTCGTATTGATCCAATCGATAAGTGCCAAAACGCCCAGACCGATCCAGATGCAGAACGCATAGAACGAACCCGCATACGCATAGTCACGTTCACGCGGTTGATAAGGTGTCTGGTTGAGGTAAAGCACGATGGCCAGACCGGTTAGGAAGAACAGCAGGAAAGTCAGCGTGAAGTTCTTCCATCCTTCCGCCTTGCCGTCTTTATCTTTCTTTCCGCATTGCCAAACGATACCGATAATACCGAGCAACAGCGGCAACATATAATAGACATTATGGCCTTTGTTCTCCTTCAACTCCGTCGGCAGCAAACTCTGGTCGCCCAACATCGCATTGTCGATGAACGGAATACCGCTGATCCAATTACCTTTGGTAATCTCACCATACGACTGCAAATCATTCTGACGACCGGCGAAATTCCACATGAAATAGCGCCAGTACATGAAGTTCACCTGATAACGGAAGAAGAAACGCAGGTTCTCTCCGAATGTCGGGCAATAGTCCGTTTTCTGCTGACCGCAATAGTCGTAGCGGACACGTTTACCTTTGACATTTGCCCATTCCTTATAGGCCTGCACATGACTTCCTTGCGACGAATACATACGCGGGAAAAGCATGCAAAACTGCGGCATATACTTGTATGAACTCTTGTATCCGGTAATCACATAGTGATCTTTCTCGCCTTCCACTTTCGGTGCCGGAGCATACTGCGCATACCCTTCTTTCTCAACCGGGATACACATATTGCCTTCTATTCGCAATTCTACCGGCGCATTATAGGCCTGACCGTAGAACAACGGACGATCGCCGTATTGCTCACGATTGAGATAGTATTTGAGGCTGAATACATTATCGGGACTGTTCTGATCCATCGGCGTATCGGCATTGGAACGGATGACCAGCGCAGCATAACTGCTATATCCGATCAAAATCACCGTCACCATCAGTACGCTGGTATACAGCCAACGCCAGAGTTGCTTACCTTTGTTCTCCTCATATTCGGCATCCGAACGCTTCTTCGTGTAGATAATCGCCCAAACGAGCAGTCCTACAGTCAATACCAAACAGATCCACATACCCGTATTGAACGGACATCCGAAGACATTGACGAATAGTAACTCGAACCAACCGATAACGGTCGGGAAGCCCGGTATAATGCCGTATAGGATGACCAGCAAGATAGCGCAGGAAGCCAAGAATGCATAGATCAAACCTTTCCAACTGAACTCATATTTACGGAAGTAATAAACCAATCCGATAGCCGGTATCGTCAATAGGTTCAGCAAGTGAACACCGATACTCAAACCCATCAGATAGGCGATTGCTATCAACCAGCGGTCGGAACCTTCTTCGTCGGCTACTTCATCCCATTTGAGAATCAACCAGAATACGACAGCAGTGAATAACGAAGAGGAAGCATATACCTCACCTTCTACGGCAGAGAACCAGAACGTGTCGCTGAATGTGTAAGCCAACGCTCCTACTGCACCGGCTCCGAGAATACCGATACCTTTCCATGTAGCATCCGGCGTCACCAATTTCTTCGCCAACGCGGTAATCGTCCAGAAAAGAAACAAGATCGTAAACGCACTCGCTAATGCAGACAACGCATTCACGCACATCGCCACATGGGCTGTGTCAGATGCAAACAGACTGAAGAAATGCCCCATCAGCATAAAGAACGGTGCTCCGGGCGGGTGTCCAACGTCCAATTTCCAGGCGCTGGAGATGAACTCACCGCAGTCCCAGAACGATGCTGTGGGTTCCATTGTAAGGAGATACGTAGCAACTGCGATGCCGAAAACAAGCCAACCGCAAAGCGTATTCCAAAGTTTGAAATGTTTCATTTTTTATCCTTGATTTTTTAGTATATGCCCATAATAAGCCAAATTATGGTGCAAAGGTACAAAGAATATCTTAAAATCTAAAATCCTAAACCTTAAATACGGCGTTTTTCGCACAAAAACACACTTTTTTGAAAATTATTTGCGCGCGCACTTGCATATATGAAAAAAAAGCAGTACCTTTGCGCGCTTTTTGTGGCATAAAATGTATAAAACGTACGCAATTATATAGATGATTAACGTTGGAATTATAGGATGCGGCTTCGTAGGAGGGGCTCTGAAAAATTGGTTGGAGAATAACAATCCGGACTGCAAGTTGTTTATTAGCGATCCTCCCAAGGGATACAATGACGACTTGAGTCAAATCGACATCGCTTTTCTCCAGATCCATGTGCCTACAGAGGAAGATGGCACGCAGGATTTGACGCTCATGACGCAGCTGATAAAGGCGCTGCCGGACGTGCCGGTCTTTGTACGTACTACTATTCTGCCCGGGACCAGCGAACGCTTGTCGAAAGAAACCGGTCATCAGGTATGCTATATGCCGGAATTCTTGAGCGAACGCACATTCATCGAGGATTTCAATAAGCAAACGATGGTCTTCACCGGTGCGCAGGAACTGCTGACGAAGATCTTTGTGGGTAAGAAATTCACGGTCATGTCGCCGCTTGAGGCAGAATTGACCAAATACATGCATAATGTGTTCGGGGCATATAAGGTAACGTATTTCAATGCGTGCCGCGAGTATTGCGAGCAGATGGGAGCCGACTGGCGCAAAGTGCATACGGGTGTGCTCCTATCGGGTTATATTAACGATACGCATACCTATGTCCCGGGGCCGGACGGTAAGTTCGGATACGGAGGTAAATGCTTCCCAAAGGATGTCAATGCGTTCGCTGAGATGACCAAAGGCACCTCGCTCGGCACATTGCTGGAGCATCTGCATGAATTGAATGTTCACTTCCGCGGAGTAGAAGAACATATTTAAAATTTGAAATCATAAATTTGAAATCCATGCGTACAGCAGTAGCAGGAACGGGTTATGTAGGATTAAGCATCGCTACCCTACTCGCCCAGCATAATGAGGTAACGGCCGTTGACATCGTGCCGGAGAAGGTGGAGATGATCAATAGCCGCCAATCGCCCATTCAAGATGAGTATATTGAGAAATATCTCGCAGAAAAACCATTGCATTTGACTGCCACGCTGGATGCAGAATCGGCATATAAAGATGCAGAGTTTGTCGTTATTGCTGCGCCGACCAATTATGACAGTCAGCGCAATTATTTCGATACTTCGGCGGTGGAGAATGTGATTGAAACCGTGCTGCGGGTCAATCCGGATGCTATCATGGTTATCAAATCGACGATTCCTGTCGGTTACACGGCCTCCATACGCGAGAAATATCATTGCGATAATATCCTTTTCTCGCCGGAATTCCTGCGCGAGAGCAAAGCGCTTTACGATAATCTGTACCCCAGCCGCATCATTGTCGGTACGGTGCTTTCAGACAAACGTCTTGTGAAAGCAGCAGAACAATTTGCGGCACTCCTCAAAGAAGGCGCAATCAAACAAGACATCGAAACCCGCCTCATGGGGCTAACCGAAGCAGAAGCGGTCAAATTGTTTGCGAACACCTATCTGGCGCTGCGTGTCAGCTATTTCAACGAACTCGACACCTATGCCGAGATGAAAGGGCTCAATACCCAAGATATCATTGACGGTGTGTGTCTCGATCCGCGTATCGGCACGCATTATAACAACCCGTCCTTCGGTTACGGCGGTTATTGCCTACCGAAAGACACCAAGCAACTGTTGGCAAACTATCAGGATGTGCCCGAAAATCTGATCGAGGCTATTGTGGAATCCAACCGTACACGCAAAGATTTTATTGCTGACCGTGTGCTCGCCAAAGCTGGATACTACGACTATTACCACCGCGGTGATTATGATGCCGCACAGGAGAAAAAATGTGTCATCGGTGTCTATCGTTTGACGATGAAATCGAATAGCGATAATTTCCGTCAGTCGTCCATCCAAGGTATCATGAAGCGCGTCAAAGCCAAAGGCGCTACGGTTATCATCTACGAGCCTACGCTGGAAGACGGAAGCACGTTCTTTGGAAGCGAAGTGGTAAACAACCTGGCACAATTCAAACTTCGCAGCCAGGCCATCATCGCGAACCGCTATGATGCGGTGCTGGATGATGTGCAGGACAAAGTATATACACGAGATATTTTCAGAAGAGATTAACGATAACATTATGAATAAGATTCGAACCACATTAGTGTTGATGCTCCTCTTGCCTATCATGCAAGTGGCAGCTATGTCAGACCAACAAATCATTCAGAAAGCCGTATCCTTGCAATCGCAAGGTATTGGCGAACAGGAGATTGCCAAGCAGTTGCTGTTAGACGGCGCTACGCCGGAGCAGTTACAGCGCGTCAGCAATCAGTTGAAGCAGATGCAGCAAGCATCCGCTAACTCTGCGAACGCGACCGGTAATGCTACCTCATCCGCTATCCGCAAGGACAACGGTGAGACCGAACCTGCAATGCCTGCTCCTTCGAAAGAGGCAAGCAAAGTATTTGGTCAGGACATTTTCCGTTCGCCGGATGCGAAGTTCCAACCGAATATGAATCAGGCTACGCCGAAGAACTACACCTTAGGCCCGGGTGATGAGATCATCATTGATATCTTTGGTGCGGCGCAACTGAATATGCATAAGACCATCAGTCCGGATGGTACGGTGATTGTGGATGGTTATGGACCGGTGAACTTAGGCGGTATGACGGTAGTAGATGCCACGCGTCGACTCAAGAACACCGTGGGCAAGCGCTACCAAGGCAGTCAAATCATGCTGAGCCTCGGTCAGACACGTACCATCACGGTGAATGTCATGGGTGAAGTGACGATGCCGGGTTCGTATCAGTTGTCAGCTTTTGCCAATGTGATGAATGCGCTTTATATGGCAGGTGGTATCACGGATAAAGGTACGCTGCGTGCCATTCGTGTATTCCGCAATAACCAGAAACTGAGCGAGATAGACCTCTATAGTTACCTCATGGATGGTAACCTGGATGGCGATGTGCGCTTGGAAGACGGCGATGTGATTGTAGTCAACACCTATAATGCGCTCACGTCCATAGACGGCAAAGTAAAACGCCCGATGCACTATGAGATGAAGCAAGACGAGACGCTCGATCGCCTACTCTATTTCGCAGGCGGTTTCAGTGGAGAAGCATATACGGACGCCGTACGAGTGAACCGCAAGAATAACGGCGCTGAGTCCGTACATACGATTCGCAATACCGATTTCGCTTCTTTCCGTCTCATGGACGGTGATTCGATCGAAGTATCGGCTATCCTACCGCGTCTTAAGAACACGGTAGAGATTCAAGGAGCAGTCTTCCGTCCGGGATTCTATGGATTGGATGAGAATGTTACAACGATCGGCAGTTTGGTGGCTGCAGCAGACGGCTTGAGCGAAGATGCATCTGCTGCACGCGCTGTTCTCTACCGTATGCAACTCAACCGAACCTATCTCGCTTTAGCGGTGAATCTGCAAGGCATCCTGGATGGTACGGCAGAAGATATTGAGTTGCGCAATGAAGACCAACTGTTCATCCCGTCCAAGAAGAACGAATTGGAGAATATGAAGGTGGTTATCCATGGAGAAGTATATCGCCCGGATACATTCCCCTATGCCTATAATGAGAGCGTGGAAGACCTCATTCTGCGCGCCGGAGGATTGACGGAAAAAGCATCTACGAGTAAAGTGGATATTGCGCGTCGTGTCATTGACCCGAAAGCCAAAGAGGAATCGCAAATCAAGACCCAACTCTTTACGGTTGAACTGAGCGATAGTCTTGGATTGGAAGAACATGGTTTCCTATTAGAGCCATACGATGAAGTATTCGTTCGTCAAAGTCCGGCATTTGGTCGTCAGATGAATGTCCGTGTTCAGGGTGAAGTTGTTTTCGGAGGCACATATACGATGAAGACGCAAGACGATCGTCTCTCCGACCTTATTAAGCAAGCAGGCGGCTTGAATAGCCATGCCTATGCGGCAGGCGCTCGCCTGCAACGCCGCATGACGCCGGAAGAAAAACTGCGCCGTGAGCAACTATTAAAAATCAATAGGGCTGCTTCTGAAAAAGATAGCGTCGATATGGACAAACTGGATTTAGGTGACATCTATTTCGTAGGTATTGACTTGGCTGCTGCATTGGCTAATCCGGGCAGCGACGAAAATATCACCTTGCGTGAGGGAGACGTGCTGATTGTGCCGACCATCAACAATACGGTGAAAATCAACGGCGAAGTACTCTACCCCAATACCGTAAGTTATATCAAAGGCAAGAGCGCACGCTATTACATCAATCAAGCCGGTGGATATAGCAATCATGCCCGCAAATACAAAACCTATATCATCTATGCGAACGGCAAAGTGCATCCTAAATGCGGCGGTAAGATTCAGCCGGGTTGCGAGATTGTGGTTCCGAGCAGACCGGAACGTCAACGCGCCAGTGCTGCGCAATGGGTAAGTATCGCCTCTGCCAGCGCATCCTTGGCGAGCGTCGCAGCTACTCTGACTACTCTGATAATTAACGCAACAAAGAAGTAAGATTATGGAAAATCAAAATAACACTCAGCAACAAGAATATATAGATATTGCTGCGATATTCAAAACCCTTTGGCAAAAGCGCAAAGTGTTCTATTGGGTTTGGCCAATTACATTTGTAGTTTCCGCTGCATTAATTCTCTGCGTGCCGCGATACTACACATGTAAGGTTGTCTTGGCTCCGGAAGCTCAATCAGCCAATGCGGGAGGTTCATTATCCGCATTGGCATCGTCTTTCGGATTTGATATGCGCAGTATGAATAGTTCTGATGCGCTCTACCCTATGATTTATCCCGAGATTGTATCTTCACCGAATTTTTTGGTTAAATTATTTGATGTGCCTGTAAAAACATCTGATGGTAAAATTGAATGCACTTACTACCAATACTTACAAGATTACCTAAAAGCAGCTTTTTGGACTCGATGGAAAAGAAATATCATAAAATGGATAACACCAAAGACTCCTGAATTAACAATAGGAGATAAATCAAATAATGGAATTAATGTCTTCTGCTTTAACAAAATGCAATGGAACGCTATTCAGTACATGCAAAAAAACATCACCTGTAAGATTGATAAAAAAACGGATGTTATTACCATTAGCGTAACCGCACAAGATAGGTTAGTATGCGCTCTTATAGCTGATTCTGTTTGTGCCACATTGAAAACTTTCATTACGGACTATCGTACGCAAAAAGCAAGAACCGATATCCAATACTATGAAGAAGTTATGGAAAAAGCATATAATGAGTACCAACAAGCCAGCAACAAATATACTCGTTACGTAGATAGTCACAGCAGCATGAACATGGAGCAATACCGCGTTGCCGCAAAAAACCTAGAGACAGAGATGCGAATAAAAGAGTCTGCCTACACTTCTTTCCAAAAACAATATCTCGCCACACAAGCCCGCATTCAAGAGAACACTCCTGTATATACCGTGCTTCAATCTGCATCTATTCCTCCAAAAGCAGCAGGTCCGCGCCGTGTGTTGTTTGTGCTGACTATGTTAATATTGGCCACTTGCGTCACTTGCTTTATATTATGCAAAGAGCAATTATTAGATTTTTCTTCTTTTAAGTCTTAAGAACAAAGCATCTTTGCATAGGCCTAACCGACACACCACATTTGTGAGTACGGGAGACAATATATGTTGTTTGTATCTTGACTTTCAACCTATTGTGGCGTAAAGCGTTTTTGTTATGAGCAATAACTTAGTTTCAAATCTGTCTTGGAAATTTGCCGAGCGCTTCCTGGTACAACTAATCACTTTGGTTGTATCCATCATTATCGCTCGGATCTTGTCTCCATCAGATTTCGGACCTATTGTTCTTGTGCTCAGTGTGACCAATTTGGCCTATGCCATCGTAGATGGAGGATTCAATAGTGCACTTATTCAAAAGAAAGATGCAGATATCGTAGACTTTAGTACTATCTTCCATTTCACTATCTGGTTCTCCATTGTCTTATATGGGATATTATATTTTACTGCCCCATACATTCACTCTTTCTTTGGGTCTCAATTTAGCCAACTCACTTCGATATTGCGGGTTATAGGCTTGATTATTCCGTTATACGGCATCAATTCGATTCAGCAAGCCTATGTGGCTCGTCATATGCTATTTAACAAACTATTTTATGCAACGGCAATAGGTACGATCATATCTGCAGCTGTGGGCTTAATTATGGCCTATCAAGGATTTGGTGTATGGGCGTTAGTGGCTCAAATCATGAGTTCTACCATTGTAACCACAATCGCACTATTTGCCTTCGTTCACAAACTCCCAAAATGGATTTTCTCTTATTCTCAATTCAAACAACTATTCAAATACGGGAGCCGAATTTTAGGAGCCACATTGTTGATTAACATCTATCAAGAATTACGTACCTTCATCATCGGCAAACTATACACACCGAATGATTTAGCCTATTTTGACAGAGGCAAACAATTCCCGTTCGTGATTGTTAACAATGTTAACACATCTATTGGCGCAGTCCTCTTCCCGAAGTTATCACAAAGTCAAGATGACACCTCTGTATTACGTCAAACGACACGAATGAGTATTCGTTTTAGCGCCTATATTATGGCCCCCATGATGTTCGGTTTAATTGCATGTGCCGATCCGCTTGTTAGGCTGCTATTAACTGATAAGTGGGTATTTTGTATCCCGTTTATCCGCATATTTTGTATAGTTTACATGTTCCAACCAATTCATACCGCGAATATGCAGGCCATTAAAGCGATAGGAAGAAGTGACGTATTTTTGACATTGGAAGTGATAAAGAAAACGCTTGAGTTAGTCAGTTTGGTTTGTGTGATGTGGATTAGTGTGAAAGCAATTGTATGGAATATGGCTATTTTGACGACCTTATTCACATTTGTCAATGCTTATCCGAATAAGAAGTTCCTCAATTATAGTTATTTAGAACAAGTGAAAGACATCTTACCGCCTATACTACTTGCAGCTGTTATGGCAGGGTTGGTTTATCCGATTAGTCTATTATCTATTCATACCATTTGGATTTTATGCATACAAGTAGTTTTAGGAGTTGTTGTTTATATCCTTTTCTCCATCCTGACACAAAACAAAGAATATGAGGAATTGAAGACACGCGCTGTAGCATTAATTAAGAAATGAGACGACAATCCAAAATAGGAATATTAACATGGCACTATTACGCTAACTTCGGAAGTGCCTTGCAAGCATATGCCCTTCAATATGCGTTGCAGTGTTTGGGATTGGATGTTCGTATTATCAATTATCGCAACAAGAAATTCAATCCCCGTCCAATGCTATATGAACGCGTCGCAGCAATAGTTGAGAGAGTATATCGTTTATTCGGTTTATCGTCTCACAAATACGGCTATTCACTTTTCATGCAGCGCTATTTGCGCCAAACATGCCTTATTCGGGATGAACAAAAATTGCTTTCTTTGACGAAGCATTTTGACAATGTCATCTACGGTAGCGACCAGATTTGGGCACCGAATGTATTCAATCCTGTTTACATGGGGCAATACACTTCACCATCCGCTGTTCAATTATCCTATGCAGCCAGTGTGGGTTTGCCTATTATTCCGAACGAACTTAAAAAGCAATATCAAACTTTACTAAGTGCGATGTCTCATATTGCGGTACGAGAAGAAGCCGCCGCCGAGTTGATTAAGAAAGAATTCCGCCTTTCTTCCACTACTGTTTTAGACCCGACTTTACTCGTTGACGCATCACAATATCGGCAAATAGCGACAGAGGTAAAAGGCATCAATAAGCCTTATTGCCTTTGTTATCTTCTCAATGCTAATCATACATACGCTCCGTTTATAGAACAATATATTTCTGCACATGATCAGCACACTATGTATGCTATCAGTACTAATGCCAAAGACAAAAGTTGGGCGAATATGCTTGAAAATATTTCTCCGGATGAGTTTATATGGTTAGTGGACAATGCAGAAAGTATTATCACCGATTCGTATCACGGAACTATTTTTTCCATGCTTTTCCACAAACCGGTATATTTGCTTCAACGCTTTGCGAACGATGATCCCATTAACCAAAACTCTCGGATTCAGCAATTACAAAAATATTTCTATATTCCGGTGTATAATTCCGCTTCGATATTACCATTGGACCCAAAATATGATTATGAACAATTTGATAAAACATTAGCACGATTAAAGGAACAATCCCTTCACTATTTACAACAAGCCCTACACACATGTTAGACTTCAATCCACATAAAACGAATTGCACAAGTTGCGCAGCATGTTACAGCATCTGTCCCATCCATTGTATATCCATGGAAAAGGATGCAGAGGGATTCATGTATCCTTACGCATCTGATACTTGTATTCATTGTGGTCTATGTGAGGAGATTTGTCCTGCAGTTCACCATACTCATCAAGAAGAATCATTTGATCAACAATGTTTTGCCGCCACTCATAAAGATTCGAATATATGGCAACGGAGTACATCTGGAGGAGCGTTTGCGTCTATTTGTGAAGCATGGTCAGATCAGGACACTATGATCGTCGGTGCAGCATGGGATGGTCTTAGAGTACATCATATTACCGTAATAGGTGCCTCTAATATTCTGCCTTTACACAAGTCAAAATACATAGCCAGCGACATCGAAGATACATTTATTCAGATTCGAGAGTACCTTGAACTAGGCAAAAAGGTCGTTTTCTCGGGTACACCATGTCAGGTAGCAGGCCTTCACGCTTTTCTACAGAACAAATGGCCGAATCTACTGACCGTGGATTTCATCTGTCACGGCACAGGAAGTCCTGATGTTTTTGCTGAATGCGTCAAGCAAATCAGTAAACAATTTGGAAAAGAAGTGACGCACTATGAATTCCGCGCTAAGCCCTCTCAGATTCATGAAGAAAATTATATTAGTAAGATTCAGTCTGGGAATTCCAAATTATATATCACCAACGATCCATACATTCAGTTATTCCTCAAACAAGACTGTTTACGTCCATCATGTGGTGCAAATTGTATGTATCGGGTCAAGAAACGTCCGAGCGATATTACAATCGCTGATTTTAAAGGATTACACCAAATTTTTCCTGAGTTAGTGGGAAATAAACATAATTACTCCACGATTGTATTTAACACACCTAAAGGCGCATCCCTTTTACCGAAACTACAACAAAATATGCACATGTTGCCATGCTCTATCGATGATATTATACGCTTTAATCCTCTATTCGGTCAACAAACTAAAGCCTCAGAACATCGCGACTCATTTTTTGCTGAATTCACAAAACATCCGGCAAAGGCCATAGAGATGTTTACCACTCCATATCTTCCTCTTAAAAGAAGATTGAGAACAAGAATATATTATTTTCTTCCTGCATGGTTGCAAAAAAGATTATACAACCTTGCCTGTTTGATAAAGAAAAGCAACAAATAAAAATCAATAAAATGAAAAAACTATTAATTGTTTTTGGCACTCGTCCTGAAGCCATCAAAATGTGTCCTCTTGTGAAAGAGTTCCAAAAACATCCTAAAGATTTTGACACCAAAGTATGTGTAACCGGTCAACATCGCGAGATGTTAGATCAGGTTCTTGCCATTTTTGATATCAAACCAGATTATGATTTAAACATCATGAAATCCGGACAGGACCTATATGATATCACCTGTCGTGTTTTGCTCGGGATGAGAGATATTTTAATCAAGGAGCACCCGGATGTCGTCTTCGTTCACGGAGACACCTCTACCTCTACCGCTGCTGCATTAGCCGCTTTTTATCAACAAATCCCTGTGGCGCATATTGAAGCCGGACTTCGCACTTATAATATTTATAGCCCATGGCCGGAAGAGATGAATAGACAAATTACGGGGCGAATTGCCACTTATAACTTTTCCCCCACTCCTCTGAGCAAGAATAATCTTTTGCAAGAAAATGTGAGCGAAAAGAATATCTGGGTAACAGGCAATACAGTTATTGATGCGCTATATAGTGTTATCGAAAGAATTAATTCGGATGATACTTTACAATCACAGATATCCCAAAATTTATTAAATGCCGGATATGATATTTCCCGACTTTCAAATGGAAAGAGAATGGTTCTTATAACCGGTCATAGACGTGAAAACTTCGGGGACGGGTTCATCAATATTTGTAATGCAATCAAAGAGCTGAAGAACAAATATCCTGATGTGGATTTTGTCTATCCAATGCATTTGAATCCGAATGTTCGTAATGCGATTCATTCCGTATTTGGAGAAAATCTGCAAAATCTCGGTAATATGTTCTTTATTGAGCCATTAGAGTACTTGGAATTTGTTCAGATGATGAATAGTTGTTATTTGGTTTTAACCGACTCCGGCGGTATTCAAGAGGAGGCTCCGGGTCTCGGTAAACCCGTTCTTGTTATGCGCAATACTACAGAACGCCCGGAAGCATTGGACGCCGGAACTGTCAAACTGGTAGGTACTGATTATGACTTAATTATGTCTGACGTAAGTCGTCTTTTAGAAGATGGTGCATACTACAATCAAATGAGTCAGGCAGTTAACCCCTACGGAGACGGATTGGCATGTCAACGTATTGTAAAAACCATGAAAGAATTATAATATTGCCATTGTCAATATGAAAGTATTAGATATCATCTATATTCGATATTTAGATGTTCTCGGGCAAAAAATGACGGTCGGAGGAATACAAACTTATATTTCTCAATTAGCTGATTTAGCAGTACACATGGGGTATTGCGTGCGGATATTTCAGTTTGCAGCTAAGGAATTTCAAATAACTACCGGAGAAAATATAACGGTTTATGGTATACCTGTATCTGGGATTGAAGAAAAAGACAAGTTTATTGCTCAAATACTGACAACTCAAAATAAGCAGGAAAACCAATACGTCACTATCTTTGCAAACGTAGACAATATGCTTCCAAAGACATATGTGCCTAATTCCATTTGTATCCAACATGGTATTGGGTGGGATCGTATTGCATATAATAAAGTTCCGCTTGGTTTACGTCTTTTAGTGCGGACGCGTTTTGCCTACCGATTAATCAAAGCCATGAAGAATGTAGATGAAGTCGTTTGTGTGGACAATAATTTCATTAATTGGTACAGAGCTTTGGACAGTCATAGAGATGTTCAGTTAACATCCATTATGAATTTCACAGAAATACAGCCACTTCAAAAAAGAAAGGTATCTGATACGATTTCAATTGTTTTTGCAAGACGTTTCTTCGATTATCGCGGTACTCGCATTTTTGCTCCGACTGCAAAACGTCTTGTGCAAAAGTATCCTAATCTTACTGTTACTTTTGCCGGAGAAGGTCCGGACGAAAAATACCTACTAGATATGCTCAAAGATGAGCCAAATATTCATTTTACACAATATGATTCTCGCGACAGTATTTCTTTCCATCGTCAATTTGATATAGCGATCGTTCCAACTACCGGTTCAGAAGGAACTTCTCTTTCTCTGTTGGAGGCCATGGCTGCAGGCTGTGCCGTAGTATGCACTAATGTTGGTGGTATGACTAATATTATCATTGATGGATACAATGGACTAATGGTAAATCCGAATAGCGAAGATATTTATGAGGCATTAAATCAACTCATTCAAGATACAGAATTAAGATCAAAGATAGCATTATGTGGATATAACACAGTCAAATCGGCCTTCTCTTTAGATAAATGGAAACAAAAATGGGCTCGCGTCATTGAACGTCACTGCGGGAATACAACAAAAGAAATGGCATGAAATCCATCGCAACACATATGAAAGAAGTGGTGCAACCCCTCAAAGAGATGTTCCAGTCTTCTGATTGCTCATTGCAGATATTTCTTTGTCTGGTATGGTGCTATAACATACTGGTGTTTATGCGTGCGACATTTTTGCACATTATTCCATCTGAAGTTATCACTGTAATTTTTGTCCCGACGATATATGTATTTGCATGTATTTCATCCTATTCGCATTGGTTGAAGAAAATCCGACTAACAGACTTACTTTTTGCGAATATCTGTATCTTCATATATTTGTCGCAATATTTCCTTTTCCCGTCTAATAGCGAAGTTTTAGATCAATACTTGTATGAATTTATCGGTTGCACTCTTCCGTACTTCTTCATAGGATTGATTATTGATATAGATCAACAAAAGAAGGCATTTTATTACCTATCTATCCTATGTATTCTCTGTCAATTTGCATATACATTCTTATATTCATTTAGGATGCGAGGTACAATGGCTGAAAATAACGAATATGAGATGGGATTAGCCTACTCTATTCTTCCTCAAATTTTATACACGATAGGATATTTATACAAGAAAGTAAGTTTCACAGGAATTCTTATTGCACTCGCAGGGTGTTTCTTGATTCTTTCCTATGGCACAAGAGGACCGTTAGCATGCGTTCTATTTTTCGTTGTAGTGCAAACCATATTTGTATTATCGAAGAGAAAGAGAATTATTATTGGATTTATTTTGGCTATCGTATTTATTCTAAGTTATATTTTTAGAGAAGCGATACTGAACTTCCTTTTGGATTTGCTAGACGCAGTTGGAGTAAGTAGCCGTATTGTTAGCAAATTGATTGAAGCAGAGTTGAGTGGTGAAGTAAATTCCTCCGGTAGGGATACTATTGCAACGGCTATTATTGATGCCATAAAGGTTAGTCCTTTCGGTGGGTATGGGATTGGTGGTTCTTGGGCCATTAGTGGTGGTTATGCGCATAATCTCGTCTTGGATTTTCTTGTTACATATGGAATTGTCGGAGGTAGTCTGCTGCTTATTATCTTCTTTATTACCATCTGTATAGGATATTTTCATGTGAATTCCACTGAGACAAAGACATTTTTCCTTCTATTATTTACATGCGGTGTCGTAAAATTATTTGTTTCAAACACTTATATTAAAGAACCATATTTCTTCTTTATGCTTGGTTTTGCTATCAATATGATACGAAATAATAAAATAATAAAATAATAAATAACTCAAAAATTAGTAATAATTTATGCGCAAAGTAGTAATCATTTTAGGACTGATTATCTTATCTAGTTTGGCAATTTATGCGAATGATACAATTCGTATAATGTCTCTCAACATTGACAGAGGACAAGAAACTTCGCTGGAGAACATAAGTAGTTTTATTATGAAATTTTCGCCGAATGCAGTTGCTTTGCAAGAAATGGATATGTATCCGAATAGACCATATGCTCCTAATGGAATTGGGAAAAACTTTATTGCCGAAATGGAAAATTATACACGTATGTATGGCATTTTCGGTCTTACATGGAAGCATTATTTCGGATGGGATTGTGGGAATGTGATATTATCCCAAAATTCATTCAATAAAACAGAAAATTTCTTACTTCCTCAGCAAGGTAAAGAAACGCGTGCGGTCATCATTTCTTACTTTGATTATAATGGATATAATATTTGTCTCGCTTCAACTCATTTGAATTATGAGAATCCTGAAATTCGCGAAGCCCAAATCAAGTATTTATATCAAATAATGGAGAAACAAGAAGCAGATATTATAATCCTTTGCGGAGATTTTAACACGAAAAACACTTCCGAAGTATTTTCCGTCATGGAAGGGTGGCGTGATGCATTACCTGATGGCGAAAATACATTCTCCGCAAAAGCCGGTTTTTATCGGAAAATGAAAATAGATTATGTTTTATACAAGAGTGTACTACCGCTAAAAATTGCGAACGCAATCATTGAATGCGATGAGGCGATTACAGACCACTGCGCATGTATTGTAGATTTTGAAATTCCAGACATTATAATGCCCAAATAATATGAAAAACGTTGCTATTATTTTTGCAGGAGGTACCGGGAAAAGGATGAATACGGTATCACGTCCGAAACAATTCATAGAATTAAACGGAAAGCCCGTAATAATTTATACTCTTGAGATATTTGAACACCATCCGAATATCGACGGTATTGTTGTTGTTTGTCTTGAGTCGTGGATAGATTTTCTCAAAACTCAATTAGAGAAATTTCATTTATCAAAGGTAGCAGCAGTTGTGCCGGGAGGAGCGAGCGGACAAGAGAGTATTTATAATGGACTTGTCAGCGCAAAGAAAATATATGGAGAGAATACTGCTGTCTTGATTCACGATGGAGTTCGTCCATTAATTTCCGAGCAGACTATCACAGATAATATCAATACAGTAACTCAATACGGAAATTGCATTACTTGTATTCCGGCGACAGAGACATTTATCGTTCGTCAATCCGATGATTCGTTACAAATTCCAGCACGAAAAGACTCTTTGATTGCTCGTGCTCCGCAAAGTTTTATTCTAAGAGACATTTTGTCTGCTCATGAAAAAGCCAGGAATGAAGGCCATGCTGATTTCATAGATTCTTGCACAATGATGAGTCATTATGGATATAAAATGCATACTGTTATTGGTCCGATGGAAAATATAAAGATCACAACACCTACCGATTTTTACGTTTTCCGCGCCATGGTAGAGTTACGTGAGAATCAACAAATTTTCGGTTTCTAAGATGGAAAGTGTACTCACAAAAGATATTAAACAATTTACCACATCTTTTCCCTTCCGACAAAAGATACATGGTAGTTATGTGTTAGTTACGGGAGCGACCGGACTAATCGGTTCTACTTTAATTAGGTGCTTATTAGCTATTAATGAAGACATTCATATTATTGCTCCTATCAGAGATAAAGAAAAATTGCAAAGAATCTTAGGTGACACGTTGGACGCAATTATCAGTATTGAATGTGATTTGGAAACATTTAATTATAGTGTCATACCTTCTATTGACTATATATTTCATTGTGCAGCACCTACGTCAAGTAGTTTTTTCGTAAACCATCCCGTGGAAACAGCTAGATCGATATGGCAAATTACAGATCATCTCTTACAATACGCTCACTCGCACCAAATCAAAGGGATGGTCTATTTGTCGTCCCTTGAGGTATATGGAAGCGGATTAAATGAAGAAATGATTTCTGAAGAACAACAAGGATATTGGAATGTAACCGATGTTAGAAGTTCTTACCCTATCGCCAAGCGTGCCGCAGAAAATCTATGCCACGCGTACGCTAAACAATATACTATTCCCGTAAAAATTGCCCGTCTCACGCAGACGACAGGAGCGGGAGTGGACATACTTGATAACCGCGTTATCAATCAATTTGCCCGTTTAGCCGCACAACAACAAGACATTGTTCTCCACTCTACCGGAGAATCCGCTCGTCCATATTGCTACACCATAGATTGTATAATGGCACTAATGTATATTCTTTTCAACGGAGTAGATGGAGAAGCATACAACGTTGCCAATAAAGCCACATACATATCTGCAATTGAGTTAGCAGAATATATTCGTGATCATTTTGCAACAAACATTCAGGTCAAGATACTTCTCAAAGAAAATATGGGGTATGCTCCAGTATCAAAATTACGATTAGCTACTGACAAATTAGAGACATTAGGATGGAAACCGCAATATGGACTTGATGAAATATTATGCAATTTAATAAACTATTTTAGAGAATCAGAATAAGCAATATGACAAAGAATTATACCATAATAATTCCTCATCACAATAGTCCGGATTTATTGGCAAGATGTATCCATAGCATTCCTGAAAGGGATGACATTGATATTTGTGTTGTAGACGATAATAGCGATGCCCAGTATATTCCTAAGATTGAAGCAATCTGTGCAAAGCATTTGAATGTATCGTGTATACTTACCAATGAAGGATTAGGAGCCGGTTACGCGAGAAATGTCGGTCTAAAGAACATTAATAATAGTACATGGGTCTTGTTTGCGGATGCAGATGACTATTTTATGCCTAATGCATGGAAATATTTGGACAAACATCTCAACGACACTGAGGATATTATTTATTTCCACTCCATCTGCCGTTTTTCAGATACAGGAGAACCCGGTGAGCGACATATACAATTAGTTCAAAAGATTGATGATTTTATAAATAATCCTTCTCAAAAAACGGAAGGCATATTGAGATATAATTACAATGAGCCTTGGGGTAAGATGATACGCTCCGAACTCATTCTTAGCAATAACATCCGCTTTGAGCAAACACGATGGGGAAATGATATGCATTTTTCTACTCTCATAGGTGCGCATGCTAATTCCATCTCAGCTGATAAAGCGGAGATATATTGTGTAACTATTACTCATGGAAGTCTGGTACACCAACATTCGCTGGAGAGTCGTCGCTGCAGATATGAAGTTCAATTAAGAAACAATCAGTATCTACGCGAAATTGGCAAAGCTCAATTTCAAGAGTCCATTATGTACTCACTACGTTGGGCTGCTCACTATGGGGGAATTAAAACAATATGGGAATTTATTAAGTTAGGGAAAAAATATGATGCCGATTTGACCATCGGAGCCAGCCGATGGATTCGGAATTTCTTTATCTCGCGTAAAGAATACCAAAAGTCAGAAAAATATATCGTAAAAGAGTAATGGCATATGAAATCTGATGGAGAATTGATGAATGAATTGGCTCATCGCACGCATTATTTGCATGAGATGACATCTGAGGAATCCGCTCTTGTAAAGAAAATATTAGTGGATATGTATCAAGATGTACAGAACTTATGTATTAAGCATCATCTTCAACTAATGCTTGGAGGAGGCTCATGCCTTGGTGCTGTTCGACATAAGGGATTTATCCCCTGGGATGATGACTTAGATGCCATGATGCCGCGTGAGGACTATGAAATGCTTCTTCAACTACTGCGTGATAAGCAATTAGGAGAGAAATACGAGTTCTCTGCGCCTTCCGCTGAGTATGAAAGCGTAACTACTTTTTTAAAAATATTTGTCAAGGATTCGCAATATATCGATTTATTCTCCGTCAACACTCCATTTCCTAAGGGAATATATCTGGATATCTTTCCTATTGATGCCGCCCCGGAAAACAAGATAGCACGATATTTGAAAGGAATTATTTCTAATGCGTTGGAATTTTGTACTATTCTGACACTATATGCAAAATATCCAAGTAAAGAATTGCAAGAATACATGGCTTTGGATAAGAGAATGTGGCATAGATACAAGTTAAAATATGCTGTAGGAAAGATAGTTAATCTTATTCCGCGAAAAAAATGGTTATGGTGGTTTGACTTATGGGCAAAGGGAAATACAAATAGTCTTATATGGACCATACCGACCGGAAGAAAATATTATCACGGAGAGGTTAGAATGAGAGATGTTTTCGTGCCTGTTGTAAAAGGAGAGTTTGAAGGAATAGAAATATATCTTCCTCATCGCTTTGATAATTACCTTCATAATTTATACGGAGACTATACTCAATTACCTCCTGAAGATAAGAGAGAGCGGCATTTTATTTGCAGTTTAACCATCCCGAAGAAATAATATGATATTAGATAGAAAAACATATCAAGCATATGTCAAACAGGATTTATTGGCATATGAATTGGAGAAATTATCGCTATATAGATATCTTAGCGATGAGCGTTTACGTTTCCAAATGAGGTTGAGAAAGATTGAATTCTTATACAATACATCTAAAGGGAAACCACTACGGCGATGTGCATATTTCATTTTGCAAAGTATTAATCATCGCTTAGCTGTTCGTTTAGGTTTTACTATTCCAATGAATGTTTTTGGCCCGGGATTATACATCGCTCATTGGGGTACTGTAACTGTTACTGCTTTCGCTAAGGTAGGCAAGAATTGTCGCATCCATACCTCTACATGTATAGGAAATCATATCGGAGCTCCGGTTATAGGAGATAATGTATATATTGGCCCTGGAGCTAAAATTTTTGGCAATATTAACATAGGTGATAATGTTGCCATCGGGGCAAATGCCGTAGTAAATAAATCTATCCCGAGCAATGTGACAGTAGGAGGGATACCAGCTAAAATCATTTCCCATAAAAGTTCTTTGGAGTCCGGAGTATTCCAATCTAAACTTTTAGACCAAATCAAAAATGAGCAATAGGATTCAAAATATTCATATCCCCTTCGACTTGTTTAGCAAGTACAGAGGCGAATTGATGGGATTAGCCATTTTAGGTATTTTGTGGGGCCATTTAATGAATGAAACGTGGCAACCGGTCGTTCTATCACAAATAGCGAGACTGGTGCATACTGCCGGCTTCATCTTTCTCTCTGGATTTGGTTTGTATTATGCGCTTTCCAAAGGACCTTCAATTTCTACATTCTATAAAAAAAGATTAACGCGAATATTCATTCCATATGTAATACTCACCTTTTGGTTCTTTATTGTCGCTTTTGTTGCGGGGCAAGATTCGCTTTGCAAGTTCCTTACCAACATGATCGCGATGAGTTTTTGGATATACGGAGTAAAAGGTACTTGGGCGATGTGGTACGTTTCTGTTACGTTGGTCTTATACCTTATCAGTCCTATATTATTCATATTATTTAACGGGAAAAAGCCTTTTGCTAATACCATCATTTTTATTGGTATATACTCATTGTTCCTTGTTGGTTTGGCTTGTATGTTTCCACATTATTGGACGATTACGAAAATAGGTTTGGTTCGGGTAATAATGTTTGTTTTGGGTATGTATACGGGCTATCTTGCTCTTCATCATAAATCTGCAAATGGATGGCAAATTCTATTCTACTTTGCCTTAATCGGTATATTACTCTTAATCGCTAAATTATGGATTGATGATGAAGTATATGCCATATTACGTACACTAATCGGTATGCCGCTACTGCTTATGTTCCTGAAATTACTTGGACATTCCACTTTCATGGACAAACTGATTCATCAGCCACTCGCTTTTTTCGGGAAATGCTCGTATGAATTGTATTTGATACATGTTGTTATTTTCTATTGGTTTAGAGATATTATTGGTTTAAATAGTGCCACCAGCATGATAATAGGAATATCAATTGCTTTGGCTTTGTGCTATCCTATTCATTTAGGATTAGATTGGTGCATAAAAAAATTGTAAAATAACAACTATAATCATATTTAATTATGAAAAGACCACGAGTTTTAGTTATTAATTCCAAATCACTGCTCCCGAATATTGATGGAGCAACGATTCGTAGCACACAAATGGTACGCATGCTCGCAGAAACATGTGATGTGGATTTGGTGTACACTTGTAGCAAGAAAACTCAACCTAAAGACATTTCCCCTTTATACGCATACTGTAAACATGTGAAAGAGTTCACTACTTCTACTTTTGGCATGATTATCCGAGGGTTATTAGGTTTTTTCAGTAGTAAACCGTTGCAATGTGCATACCTATATTCATCGGAAGCCCAAAAATATATCAACGAACACATCCCTGAATATGATTTTGTCTTTTGCAATAATGTACGTGCAGCACAATATGTTGTGGGCAGAAAATGCACTAAAATAATTGATTATGTTGATGCCCTTTCAATGCGCTACGAAAAAGAAATGCATAAAGCTAATCTATTTGCTAAAATTGCATTCTATATTGATGCTAAAAGATTAGCACGGTATGAAAGCCGGATACTAAAAGAGTTTCAAGGACACTTCATTATATCCGATGTTGATAGACAATATATTTTAAAGAAGTCTCATGTATCGAATAAAGACATATTTGTTATTAATAATAGTACTGAACTTCGCTCATCCGTTACGCAAAATGATGAACAAAACCTTGTTTTTGTCGGCTCTATGTTTTATGAGCCCAATATAGTAGCCGTTACCTCGTTTGTTCATAAAGTATTTCCAAAAATACTAAAAACTCATCCAAATACCAAATTTTACATTGTAGGTACACGCCCTGCTCTATCAGTCCGGAATCTGGCATCTGATAATGTCATCGTAACTGGTTTTGTTGAGGATCCTCAATTATACTTAAAAAAAGCAACAGTTGTTGTAGTTCCTATGATTTCTGGGGCTGGTGTGCAAAATAAAATATTAGAAGCTATGTCTATGAGTTGCTGTGTAGTGACAACCACTATAGGTTCAGAAGGATTAGACAATATTGTCAATAATAAGGATATCATTATCTGTGATCAATATGAGCAATTGGCGGGACAAATTGCTGCGCTGATAGATGATAAAGCACGCAGAAACGAAATTGGAAGAAACGCACGGGTTTATATTGCAAAAAATTTAACATACGACATTATTTCTAAACAATTTACAAAAGATTTAAAAAATATGTTAAGAACTAATTGACAAAATGCTCAAAAACTTCAAATACCCAATTACCGTTCAAGGAGCATTAGAAGATATTTTAATATCTAACTTCCTACTATAGACGCGGCCGTGTGAGGTCGCGTCTGTTTTTGAGCAAAATCAACAAAAATCACAAAAAAGTGTGAATTTATTTGCATATATCAAAAATTTGTAGTACTTTTGCGGCGAAAATCACAAAATAGTGTGAAAACGATGAGTAGATTAGGTGTCTATATCAAAGGTATTTATGCCGGAGAATCTTACGCGTTCCTACTTCAATGGGTATACCTATCGGAGACAGACGTTATCATTTGAATAATATGGAAACAATAGGACAAATAATCAAGGCGCGTCGCAAGGAGTTGGGCCTGACGCAGAATACACTGGCGCTGCTATCGCAAGTGGGCATCAATACGATTGTGTCGATTGAGCGCGGATCGAAATCTCCTTCTATTGAGACGCTCACAAAGGTGGCCGATGTACTTGGGCTGCATGTGAAGTTGGATGTGAAATAAATTATGTAATTGTCTGCCTCATCCCCCGATAGATCTGCGTGTACATCCAGCCGTAGAACTTATAGTGCTGATTGCTGCCTTTCGGGATAGTCGCCAGGTATTCGGCGTACTTCTGCTGCCAGATGCGCGCCTGCTCGATATCTTCCTCGCCAAACTCCTCCGGATGATAGCACACACGCTCAATGTCGTGCGCCATGCGTTGCGCCGCTTTGATCATCTCGCGATTGCGCGTCGCACCTTCCGACCAAGGTCCTTCGTGGAAATGATACGTATAGACCAAATGGACCTTACTCCCATCCTCATCAATCCATTTCTCTCCCCAGTAATGCCATTTGCAAACCAAACGAGCACGTCTTGCTTGCCCGTCTTTCACGCTATCCAGCGCTCCGCGAATTGTGTCAATTCCATCAATAAATGTTGCTCTTGCCATAAATGTTCAAATTTTAATTGTTAGTAGAATGTTGGCTTCTTCTTGGCTTGACGGTAGGACTAAAGTCTAGGATTACCTCGTAGTTAGTCCGTAATTGGACCGATAATGGACCGTAGTTGAACCGTCGGAGGCCTATGTCGGATAACATCCGACGTAATGGACAAAATATTTTGTAGTGGCAAAGTGGCAAAGTTGGCAAAGTGGCTGAAAATAAGCAACTTATAATGATTCGAACTTTGCCACTTTGTCACTTTGTCATCCAACTTTTCGGTAAACGCCATATTCAGCTTTGGTTATGAGACCTTCGTGCAGCCATTTCTCGTTCCAGCGAAAAGCCGTCCGCGGAGAAACGCCTTGCGAATGGGCTTCTGCGACCAAATCTTTATGGGCATACTCGGGTTTGAGTTGGTTAAAGAGGACACGGCGCTGATCCAAAGGCTTAATCTCCGGCACAATGTCTTGTGCATCGCCGTCAATGAGACGATACGCAGCCGCCATGTGTAGCAACAATTTGTTACCTATTATCTCTGCGGTTTCATAATCTATATCAGAGCACAGGAGAGGAGTGTCCGAATTCAATTCGGACGTAATAGACGAAGGACCTCTCATCGCCGTTAGAATCATCGCGATGCGCTCTATCTGGACTGCCATGCGGATGACGGCTGAGTGGAAATTCTCGCCGAGGAGCGAGATGAGCGTGGAGTACTCGGATTCCAAATGTTCGCCGAGTCGCTCTTTCTGTGCGTCCGTCAGACTCCATTCGCGCTCGCCTGCATTCATCAATGTTTCGTACGTACGCAAGAGCTGATGTCCTACGATCTTCGGAGTAGCGTTCTGCCCACCTTTGGACGACACATAGCGTTTATCAAAACCGTTCGTGCCGCGGATGACTACCGTCAGCAGACGCGAGAAATAACCGTTTTCCACGCTGGGAACCAAGGCTTTGTATTGCCCGAACGTGCCGGTTAGGAGCATGGATAGTCGCGGATTCTTGATCTCCGACGCTCCTTTGACGCGATTTCGGCTGATCGGTTCATGTTCTGCCGCTTTACGGAGCGCCGTGTTGTAATTAGCCGCCGAAGTCTTCCAGATGTCTGTGATCACACTTCCTTCACTCTCGTGCATGTAACCGCAACCGTTCTGCTCTTCGAGCGCTTTGTAGAACGCCGCAAGCGTGCTGTCGCCGGCGATAAGCATAGGGTACTGCTCGTCAATCACGCGCACCATCTCTAATGCTTGATTCGCGATTCCTTTGCCGGAAGCCGCGGCAGCCAAGACGAAACATTGCAGGTTGGCGTAGTACTTCTTGCCCGTGGGACCGTACGTGAAATACAGATTAGGCGTGCACGCACTCGCAGCCGCAAGCGTTGCCATCAGGATGATGTCTCGCTCTTCCGGCGTTGAAGCCAACGAAATCATGGATTGTAAACTCTCAGGAAGTTTTTGCATGTCGAGATGCTCAACGATGCGGAGGTCTTCCTGTTCCTCCATCAAATTAAGGTTTGTAAGCATAATAGTAAAGTTAAAATATGTTAATGTTTATTGAAAAATCTCTCGCGCACGTTACAATATAAACGGCAAACCACTTTTGTCCAAATTATTTTTTCATTTTGTAACCAATTTTGGCATTTTTTTGAATTTTTCTGCAAATATATACCAAACTTTTAGGTTTTTCCAAATTTTTTGGCAAAAAAATGCAAAAAAAATTTGCATATGTCAAAAAAAAGCCGTACTTTTGCGGCGAAATTTGATACGTATAACTACTGATATAACAAATATTATCGATGGTTTCAACACTTATCAACTGATAAAACAATAATTATGGATGCTTATTTTTCTTCAGACAGAGCATTAATGGAGCTTATCGGAAAAATGATTCGGAAGCGCCGTATTGGAGCTCAAATGACACAAAAACAATTGGCGGAGCAGGCATCTGTTGCCATTTCGTCTGTGGCGAACATAGAGAAGGGAGAGAACAGTTCGTTATTGACGATAATTCAAGTGTTGCGCACTTTGCGAAGTCTTGATCTGTTAGAAGCCTTTTTTCGAGAGGAAGAAGTGAGTCCTATTGCATATGCAGAAGCAATGAGCAAAAAACGTGTCGTACAGCGCGTTCGTAATGCTGCAACCAAAACTATAAAACCTGAATCACAATGGTAACAACAGCAGATGTTTATTTGTGGGGACAAAAAGTAGGTACCGTCCTATGGAATGAGAACCGCGTGTGCGCTAATTTTGAATACACGCCAGAGTTTATTCGGAGCGGATTGGAAATAGCACCTCTCACGATGCCTCTTTCTCCGCAAATTTATTCGTTTCCCAATAGAGATAATTACAAAACATTCTTAGGTCTTCCCGGCATGTTAGCAGAGGCTCTTCCTGATGCCTTCGGACGTGCATTGCTGAATAATTGGTTAGCGGCACAAGGTCGTCAGGATGCAAATCCGGTGGAGCGGCTTTGTTTTCAAGGAAAGCGCAGTATGGGAGCTTTGGAGTTTGTGCCAGCCAAGGAACGCATTTTGGATACCGAGCAAGCGATAGAGGTGGAATCATTGGTGCAAACAGCAAGAGAGGCATTGACGAATAAAGAGGCTTTTGTGACCAGCCTGTCCAATTCAAACGAGGCATTGATGGATATCATCCGCGTCGGTACCTCAGCAGGTGGTCAACGTGCTAAAGCAGTCATCGCATATAATGAGACAACGGGGGAAGTACGAAGCGGACAGACAACAGCACCGGAAGGGTTTGACTATTGGCTACTCAAACTGGATGGTATAACGAATAAAGAATTGGGCGATCCGGAGCATTGGGGAGAGGTGGAGTATGTCCATTCGCTCATTGCCAAAGCGGCAGGCATCAATATGACCGAATGTCGGCTGTACCGCGAGAATGGTAGGGCGCATTTCATGACGAAGCGTTTTGACCGTGCGCACGGAGAGAAAATACATATGCAGACACTCTGCGGTTTGGCGCATTTTGATTTCAACATGTTGCATGCATATTCCTATGAGCAAGCTTTCGCCGTCATGCGGCAATTGAGATTGACCTACCCTGAGGCGGAGGAGTTCTATCGGCGTATGGCTTTCAATGTGGTAGCACGGAATCAAGACGACCACACAAAGAATATCTCGTTTCTGATGGATAAGAAGGGCATTTGGCATCTCTCACCGGCATACGACATGTCTTGGGCATATAATCCGACGGGAGGCTGGACGGCTACGCACCAGATGTCCATTAACGGGAAATGGGATAATATCACGAGAGAAGACCTGTTGCACGTGGCATACGAGATGAATATCAAACACGCACCGGCTATCATTGATAAGGTCATAGAGGCTGTCAGTCTCTGGCCACAGTTGGCAAAAGATCATACCGATATTCCGCAGAATATCATCAATGCAATTGAGAGCACACGTGTGTATTTACAATAAAAATCGCATAAAAATTATATTTTCGTGGAAAATATTTGCCTAATTCCCGAAAAAGCAGTAATTTTGTACGCATTTTTAGAAATGATGCATTTGTAATGAGCAAGAAATTAGCTATCATAGGAGCGAGTTATCTTCAAATACCTTTGGTTCAGAAAGCTAAAGAAATGGGATTGGAGAGCATATGCTTTGCGTGGGAAGAAGGCGCTGTTTGCAAAGATGTTTGTGATAAGTTCTACCCTATTTCCATAGTTGACAAAGAAGCCATCCTTAAGATATGCCAGGCCGAGAAGATAGACGCAATCACTACCATTGCTTCAGACGTTGCCGTATTGACTGTCAACTACGTGGCAGAACAGATGGGACTAATCGGTAATCCGGATAAATATTCACAGCTTGCAACCAACAAATATTTGATGAGACAATGCTTTATGGAGCATGGCGTTCCATCCCCAAAGTTTTGTCTAACGGACGGTATTATTCATGAAAGCATAACATCATTTCATTTCCCTGTTATCGTAAAGCCGACTGATCGTTCGGGAAGTCGAGGTGTAGAAAAAGTGGAAAAGCTCGAAGAACTCCCACAAGCTGTTTCGCGTGCAATCAAAGAATCTTTCCGAAAGGAAGCTATTATCGAGGAGTTTGTAGATGGACGAGAAATAAGCGTCGAATCCATCTCATTCCGAGGAAAGCATTACGTACTTCAAATCACAGACAAAGTAACGACAGGAGCCCCATTCTTTGTAGAGTTAGAGCATCATCAGCCGTCTTCCCTTCCTGAAAACATCAAAAATCAAGTTAAAGAGATAGTGCTCAATGCGCTTGATGCATTACATATTCTGTATGGAGCATCGCATGCCGAGTTGAAGATAACAAAAGATGGAGATATTCGTGTGATTGAGATCGGTGCTCGTATGGGAGGTGACTTTATCGGTTCTGACTTAGTTAAACTTTCCACCGGTTACGATTTCTTAAAGGGAGTCATCAATGTGGCGTTGGGTAAGTTTGAGGAGCCGAAGTTGACGGAACACAAATTCTCCGGTGTATATTTCTTATGCGAGGAAACGAAAGAATTACTTCCAATCATCCAAAACGCAGACAAGCATCCGGAAATTGTTCGTGCAGAGATTACGGATAACGAACTCCGCCATATAGAGCAAAGCGCTGATCGAAGCGGATATTTTATTTATCAAGTAGATCGGTTAGAGGAAGCTTTTAACAAATAGAATACATAAATGGCACTCAAGTGGATATTTGATAGAATCATGGCATTGATCGGGCTATTGTTTTTATGGCCGGTATTGCTTGTTGTCGCTATTCTCATTAAAATCAAAATGCCTGGTCCTGTTTTGTTTGTGCAGCAGAGAGTTGGTAAAGATGGCAAGTTATTCAATTGCCATAAATTTCGTTCTATGACTGTCAACCATGGAGGCAGCAGCGTAAGTGTGGCAGGCGAAACGCGCATCACTCCGCTCGGAGCAAAACTTCGCAAATACAAAATTGATGAATTGCCGGAATTATGGGATGTATTTATCGGCAACATGTCCTTTGTAGGACCTCGTCCGGACGTACCGGGATATGCAGATAAGTTAAAAGGAGAAGACCGAATAGTGCTTGCGCTGCGCCCCGGTATTACCGGTCCTGCAACTCTCAAATACCGCAACGAAGAAGAGTTGCTTGCGACGGTAGCTGATCCGCAGAAATATAATGATGAAGTTATTTATCCAGACAAAGTGCGCATCAATCGCTTCTACGCAGAGCACTATTCATTTGTCAAAGATATACAGATGATTTTCTGTACCGTTTTAGGCAAACACATGGTCTACAACAACGAAATAATTTAATCCATATTATGGAACGGAAGACTATATATTTATGTTTGGCTCATATGTCCGAAGAGGGACTGGAGCAGAAGTACATCAAAGAGGCATTTGATACTAATTGGGTAGTGCCTCTGGGACCGAACGTGAATGCGTTTGAGAAAGACCTCGAAACATTCGTCGGCGAGGACAAGAAAGTTGTGGCTCTTTCGGCAGGTACAGCTGCTGTGCATCTGGCGCTCATCGGCTGCGGTGTAGGTCCTGGCGATGAAGTGTGCGTGCAATCGTTCACCTTCTGCGCAAGCTCCCACCCCATCAAGTATCTGGGCGCCACACCGGTGTTCGTTGATTCGGAGAAGGACAGTTGGAATATGGATCCGGAGTTGCTGGAAAAAGCAATCTTAGACCGCAAAGCTAAAACGGGCAAGTACCCGAAAGCGATTGTTCCGGTAGCTTTGTACGGCATGCCGTATAATATTAAGCGCATCATGGAGATAGCGAACAAATATGGTATTCCTGTCATCGAAGACGCGGCAGAAGGCTTCGGAAGCCGCTTCAAAGGACAAGTGCTCGGCACATTCGGTAAGTACGGTGTGCTTTCGTTCAACGGCAATAAGATGATCACCACTTCAGGTGGTGGTGCGTTGATTTGCCCGAACGAGGAGCAGAAAAATAAGATCATGTGGTACGCTACGCAAGCACGTGAGGCTTATCCGTACTACCAGCACGAAGAGATCGGTTATAACTACCGCATGTCGAATATCTGCGCAGGTATCGGTCGCGGTCAGATGTCTATTGTACACGATCACATCGCGCACCATAAGCATGTTCAGGCGCGTTATGCAGAATTGCTGAAAAATGTACCCGGTGTTCATCTGCACGAAGCGCCAAACACAGATTATGATTCTAACTACTGGCTTTGCACCATTACAATTGATCCGGATGTGCGCATCAAAGGGCAAGAGAATGCCTATAAAGAGACCGTCAAGTCCGCTGTCGGCGGTGCTGCAGGTGTAATCCATCAGGTGGATTGTCCTACAACGGATTGCCAGCCGAATGATAACGTAGAGGCACTGCGCGTGTATATGCTGGAGCGCAAGATTGAGGCGCGCCCTGTATGGAAACCGATGCATAAGCAACCCGTTTATGCCGATTGTCCGGCATATGTCAACGGCATAAGCGAAGCGCTATTCAAAGTAGGCATGTGCTTACCTGCCGGTCCGATGGTAAGCGACGAAGATATCGACTATATCTTAGAGTCCATCAAGAGCGCTATTGTATAAAAGGCAAACGTACAGCTTAGGCGTACGAATGGAGACCGCCGAGGAGGTGGTTGACTCCGAAATACGTGAATAAGACAAAGACGAACGCGATGATGGAGATGATATGGTAGGCAATCTGCGAAGCGGGTTTGCGACCTCGCGCCTTGAGGATCACCGGCCAATGAATCATCGCCGCGTAAACGAGCATGGTGATGAGCGCCCAAGTCTCTTTCGGATCCCATCCCCAATAACGTCCCCATGAGAGGTTCGCCCACACGGCGCCGATGAAGATGCCGGTCGTGAGGCAGAAGACCGCCGGGTACAAGAGAAGCTGCGAGAGATTCATCAGCGTCTCACGCCAACGCGCAACGCAGAGGCCCAAGATGCCGTTGATCATCACCACCGCAAAGAGCGTGTAAGAGAGCATGATCACCGAGACGTGGATTCCCAAGAGCGGCGTCTGGAGGACAGGTTGAAGGGGCGGTTTGGGCGTAACGACTTTGGTCATGACGAAAGCCAAGACGATGACGAGGACCGCAAAGAGACCGGCTCCTACCCTGCCATAAACGGGGAAAGCAGCTATCATCTTGTTCCAAAGGGCACGGAAGTAGGTGTTCTTCTGGAAGAAGAACGTGATCATGCCGAGCAGCAAGAGTGCGTAGCCGGTATAGGTGATACCGATACCCCAAGGGTCGTAGTTATACGAGAGGGTCACGCCCATCTGATCGCTGTCGTAGTCCGACTGGCAGAACCGATAGCCGCGGTACTTGAGGGGTTTGTTCATACGCACGGTGCCTTCGTCGATCTTCATCTGGTGGTCCGGCGTCCGGGTACTGCGATCCAAGAGGCGCAAGTCCGAGACAAAATCCACAGGGTTGCCTTCCGCATCGTTGAGGATTTGAAAATCCCAGAGGAAGAGGCTGATGGGGCGATTAGCTACCGAGAGCGTCTCCGCCTTGTCCGCACGCAAGTGTATCTCCCCTTGGACACCAAAGAAATGCGTCACACACGCCCCAATGACGATGACCACCAGGGCGGTGTGAAGCAGTATTGTCGCTGCATAGCTAAGCGGATGTCGAACTACTCGACTAGATCGCATTAATGAAAGCAACGACTGCATCGCGGTCTTCTTTATCGAGTTTATAGAACTGCTGGGTCGGCCAGTACGCATCGGATTGCTCGCTATAGCCATGCCACATGATCGCTTCGATCACATTGCGGGCACGGGTGTCGTGCAGACGTGCTTCGTAAGCGTCACCGGTAGCCTTGCGGTGCAAGCCCCTACCCCAGAGCGGCGTCGTACGGCACCAACCGGTACGGATATCGTTCTCCATGCAGAGCTTATGTTGCACCATATCGGTATAAGGCCAGATCTTCTGGTTCGGGTAGCGCGGCATCGAAGCGGTGACGGGGAAATGGTTCGGGTCACGCACCTCGTCCGGTCCGGTTGTCCAAGTAGGACGATGGCAGTAGTCGCAGCCGATCTGGGTAAACAACTCTTTTCCACGCAGAACCGCACTGTCGTTCACGTTACGCGCGGCAGGAACCGCCAGACCGCGGTGCCAGATCATGACCTGCGTAAACTCGTCGTCGGTCATCTCCGCCGGCAGAGACTTGGAGGTCAGGTAGTCGTAGATCTCCTGCTCGGTACCGAACGCTGCTTGTACCTCCGGATCTTTGGAAGCATACTCCGCGTAGATCGTGCCGGCGAGGTCGAGATAGTGGTAACGACGGTCGGACCGGGTGACGTTGGTGATGTTCCAGATAGCATTAGCACCTGCGGCGTCCATGATAGGACCACGGGTGAGGGCGTACGTGAAGCGTTTCGGTCCCCACTGCGGGTCGTTCTTGTAGTAGCCGGAGGTCTGGAAACCACCGTTCCAGAAAGCAGGGTTCAGACCGTTCTTGAGTTTGCCGTCGGTCGCTTCTTTCTCATACTGGGCGATGATATCTTCATCAGTGATGGCATCGAGAAGACCCGTACCGTACACGCCGATCGTGTTTTCGAGTTTCACTTCATAGCCTTCACTCTCGAGCAACCCATCCGGGTCGCGGTAGCCTTGGTTATAGACATAAACGGCCGTGTTCGGCATCTTCACCTCCGGGTAACGCAACTCGTAGGTCTCGCCGTCCGCGAACTTATTGCCGTGCTCATCGGTTGCGGTCTTCCACTCTACCGTAATCTGGTCGGGATCGAGCGGTGCCTTGAACGGTGCTGCACCGAACAGTTGCGGCATGCCGGCGAGCCAAGGTACGTAGGCCTGCGTCTGGGGATTGATGACCACGAGCAGCGTTCCGTTACCCTGATCCTTGGCGTTGTAGGTGCCTTCGGGGATGGAGGTTCCGTGCGAGTAATTCGGGTGACAGTGTTGGCAGGAGGCGCGGACATAGATCGGTCCCAGACCATGCTGACGTCCCGTCTCGTTGGTCACGAAATCTTTCTCTGCGATGTTATCGCCTTGGGCGAACATCGTTCCCAACCCTGCCTCTTCCGTGGCAGGCGTAGGCTGACGGAAGGTCATGGACGTGAGATTGGTCGTTGTACCGAGTTTACCACCGGTATAGTACCAATCGGGCATATCGGTCTCCGGCTGTCCGCCTCCGTCGGGCTTACAAGCGACGAAAGCCAGAGCAGCCAGAGCGATCATCCACATGGATTGAGGAATGTGGAATGTGAAATGTTTCATACTGTTATTTGCTTAATAAAGGTAATACTTCTTTATCCAACACTTCTTCGAGTGCCGACACTTTGTCGATAGCGGCTTTCACTTGCGGATTGCCTTGCGCCGTGTTCTCGAAATTCTGAACAGCTTCGATAGCCGTGATGGACTCGTTGATAGCCGTACGAACACGTGTGTCGAGGTCTGCATCTTGGCTCTTGACGTAGTCAGAAACGGCAGCGTCGCCTGCCAAAGCACCGCAGTACGCATGCTGAATCGAACGGATGTTATCGGCGAAATCGATGGTAGAGGTGCAGCTGTACGGCGATTCGATATAGTCACGTTCTTCTGCCGTACTACTGATGTAGGGGTTGCCCAATTTGAGGTCCGACACTTCACCTGCGATGTCAATTGCACCGGCAACGATCTCTTCGGCTACGTCTTGGAAGGTTACATAGAGTGAACCGGCTTTACCGGCATTGATCATCTGTGCGCCGTAATGGTCTTCGTACGGCTCGATCTCTGCCTCATCAAGCAGCGCCTGCTTTGCTGTGCTCACTTCGCCTGCCCAAGCATACTCCAACAGGATGGCTTGTTGCGTAAGGTCTTCCACGATACCCAACAGATACACGGCTTCTGCGTGCGTCAGGTTAGCTGCGTGCGGATTACCGGTACCTATGGCACGACCGTCTTGGATAACCGATTCGAAGAGCAGGTACTCTGCCGCGTGGAAACCTTTGAGGGCATAACCCAGTTTGTCACCTACATACGCACCACCCTCTTCTTCGATGGCCGCCATACGCACGGAGTCGTGCAGCAGGGCATTCATCGCATTGAAATCCAAAGGCCACGAGTCAATGTGCGGGTCGATGTTATGAGCGCTGGCTGGGCCATAGAGGAAGGCTTCGCTCTGCTCCCAATACTTACGCATCAGTCGCCAGTTGGCATCCGCTGAAACCATCAAATCCGTGTAGTTTTCGCCTTTCTCGACTTTGTCGAGGATCATTTGGGTGTTGTCCAGTAACTGCAGTCCGGCATCCGCCATATGGCTGTAGGTTGCAACTACCGTGTTGTTTACATACGGCGTTACCACGCGTTGCAACGCCGCTTCTTTGTCCGAGGAGACACCACCGCCTCCTTGCTCACATGACGTAAGGGCTGCTACAGCCAACGCCATGACTAAAAAAGGAAATTTTCTCATAATCGTTATTGTTTAATGAATTAGTGAATATGTTCATAGAATCCGGCATAGACGATACCTACGGCGAGTTGCGGTTCGTCATTATAGATCTTCCCGCGCGTACCGTCTGCACGCGTACCTTGTTTTAAGATACCATAGGAGAACTCTGCCTTCACGCCGATCTGCTTGATGGGGAAATAATTGATGCCCACCGCTGCACGATGACGTCCGCACCAAGCATACATGTCGGTAGGTTGATTATCGTAGCGGAACATCGAGTCATAGTAGTCGTAACGCGCGAAAACATAGAACTGCTGCTTTTTCTCCGTCAGTTGCTTATTGAGCGAGAAGAAGTCATAGCCGGCTTCAAAACCTGCCGCAAGAGCGTCCGAAGCAACCCACTGCTTGCTGGATACGGAGCCTTTACGCATAGAGATATTATATTGCGTGATAGCCGCTGCATCACTCAAGTGACCATACATGAACGAACCGCGCAGCACAACGCCGAAGTCTTTGTACGCGAAGTCAAACGCACCGATGGAAACCGTTCCTTTGACGTCCTTGTAGGCGCTGGCATCGAGTTCGGCATTGGTCTTACTGAGCGTATTACGGAACGAGTTGCCGCAGTAGCCGGAGAGGGACAAACGCAAGCCTTGCACACCGGTATAATCAACACGTGCTGCACCGGCGAAGACGTTCGCCAACTTGAATTCATACGGACTGCCTGCACCGGGCTTGACCCAATTCTTGCGGTTGAAACGGTCGCTATCGAGTCCCGGCAGGAACATCGCCTGATAGTGCCAGCCGTTGGCGGTTGAACCCATGAACGTGAGCGCCACTTCGTGCCAGGTAGAAGGGATGATAGTGAACTCGCCTTCGTTACGATAGACGCTGAAATACTCGGTCGGTTCATGATGGGCATTCAGTCCACCAACAGGGATGACCTGCATACCTGCGCGGATGATAGCATAGCGGTTGAACTCCTTCTGCAGCCAGAACTGCTCAAGCGCCACTTCGCCACCTCGTTCCACTTCCTGCTCGTACTCACCACCCTCTTCTTCTTCGATCTCGATGGCCGATTCGGTACCGCCGTGCTCGAACTCAATCTCGGTACCTACACTCCAACCATGACCGAAGTCATAGCCCATATAAATGACCACGTGCGGCAAGTCAAACTCGCCATAGTGGTCATTTGCATACTTCTCGGGATTCTTACCGTATCGAAGATAACTATTGCTGAAGAAACAATGTTTGGCGGTTACCTCACCGTATCCGCCGATGATGAAACGTCCGTGACGCTCCTTTTGAGGTTTGGGATTGTCGATTTTCGCGGTGTCGGTCTTGACGGTGTCTTTGGGCACCTGACGTGACGCACCCGTGGTCGCATCCGTATATCCCAATTTTTGGTGATTCTGCTCTGCCTGCTCCAAACGCTCAATACGCTGCAACAGGGCTTTCAAGTCCCCGCTGCTCACTTTGATAGAGTCGTCTGCACGCGCACTTAAAATACTGATAATCAGCGCAATAAATAGGATTGTTCGCTTATTCATAAGTAGCTATTTGTACCCTTTCAAATTCAGCACAAAATTACTGCTTTTTAGCGATTTATACAATCCCTATTTATTGGGAAATTGGCAATAGGCTTTGTAGAACTCGGAAACGGCGACGATGCCTTTTTCCCAGACCTCGAGGTCCATCGATTCGTTCGGCGAATGAATTGCGTTTTGCTCGAGTCCGAAGCCCATGAGGATGGTTTTGCAGCCTAAGATACGTTCGAAGTCGGCAATGATAGGTATAGACCCGCCTCGACGGGCTGCCAAGGGTCGTTTGCCAAAGGCTATCTCGAAACCTTTCTCCGCCGCTTTGTATGCCGGTATGTCTATCGGGCACACATAGCCTTGGCCGCCATGCATCGGTTTGACTTTGACGCGCACACCTTTGGGCGCAAGCGCCTGAACATATTCTACAAAGGCAGCCGATATTTTCTCATGGTCTTGATTGGCGACAAGTCTGCAGGATACTTTTGCGAATGCTTTGGAAGGGAGCACGGTTTTGGAGCCTTCGCCGGTATATCCACCCCATATACCGCACACATCGAAGGATGGTCGGCAGGAGTTACGCTCCAGCGTGCTGTATCCTGTTTCGCCAAAGACTTCATCAACATCGATAGCGGCATTATAGTCCTTTTGCGAGAAGGGAATCTGCGCTATCATCGCGCGCTCTTCTGCCGGGATGGGCAATACATCGTCATAGAAACCTGGAATCGTGATGCGGCCGTCTTTATCCACCACTTGCGCCAAGATCTCACAGAGTGCATTAACGGGGTTCTTCACCGCTCCACCGAAATGGCCGGAGTGCAGATCGCGGTTAGGGCCATCAACCTCTATTTCCCAGTACGCAAGTCCGCGTAGTCCGGTCGTGATAGAGGGCGTTTGCTTACCGATCATCGACGTATCGGAAACAAGGATTATATCGGCTTTGAGCAGTTCTTTATGATCCTCGAGGAAAGCCGCGAGTGAAGGCGAACCGATCTCTTCTTCGCCTTCGAAGATAAACTTCACATTACATTGCATCAGGCCTTCCTGCACCAGGTATTCGAATGCTTTAGCCTGTATCATCGCTTGCCCTTTGTCATCATCTGCTCCGCGGGCATAGAGTCGTCCCTTACGAATGGACGGTTTCCATGGGTCAGAATGCCAGGCATCAAGCGGTTCCACCGGCATCACGTCATAATGGGCATAGACCAAGACCGTAGGTACGGACGACGGGGCGGACGAGGGATAATGGTACTCGCCATACACGAAGGGGTTGCCGGCTGAAGGCAGTATGTCGGCACGTTGGCATCCGGCTGCAAGCAATAGTTCGCGCCACCGTTCGGCACAACGCGTCATATCGGCTTTGTGCTCCGGCTGACAACTGACCGACTGAATACGAATGAGACTTGCCCATTCGTCCAAGAACCGTTCACGGTGCGCGTTTATATATTCGAGAGCTGACATAGCAATGATTGTTTAACGGCAGGTGGTGCAAACGAAGCTTCGATGGTGTCGCGGAGTATATGCTGCACCTCGAGGTCATTGAGGTGGAAGGTCTCAATCACATGATTCCACTCGTCTTTCAGCGTGGTGCTGCTGACGGTCATATCGTCCGTATTGATGCACACGCGCACGCCTGCTTCCATCAGTCGGCGCAGCGGATACTCTTCGTACGATGAGAAGATGCCGGTGTCGATATTGCTGGTGGGGCAAAGCTCGAGCATGATGCGTTTCTCCGCCAAGAGCATCACCACGGACGGGTCTTCGAGGGCTCTGACGCCATGACCGATACGTACGGCGCCTGCTTCGATAGCTTCGCGCACAGACTCTGCTCCGGCGGCTTCACCGGCATGGATGATGAGCGGCACTCCTGCTTCGCGCACCGCGGCAAACTCCTTATTGAAAAGGCGCGTGGGATACAGAGCTTCTGCGCCCGCCAGATCCACGGCTACCACTCCTTTGCCGTGCAGTTGTTTTGCCACTTCGACCGTTTCCATATTGCGCTCATGGCGGTCGTCGCCGCGCATCATACTGAGGATGAGGCCGCAAGGAATCGGTGCGTCCCTGAATGCCTCTATGACCGCTTGTGCCGCTTCCAATTGGGTCAAGCCTTGTTCGCACGATGACTGCGGCGCAAAGCGAATCTCTGCATACATCAGTCCCTGCTCGTACAGATCGTTCAGCAGTTCGCGAGCACACACACGCAACCCATCGCGGGTATGCAGCAACGAGCAAGCGATATCGAAACGCTCAAGATAATCGTTCAGGTCATGACAATCCGGAGTGAGCGACATCTTACTGCGCAACTCCTCATCGGATGCCGGCAAAGCGATGCCCTGCATCGCAGCCAACATACGTGCCGTTTTCACAGGCACCGAACCGTCCATGTGGAGGTGCAAATCGATTAATGCGGGATAAGCAGAAGAGGTATTCATGGTATCATTTTCAAAATCGGGTGCAAAATTACTACAAAAATCGCACATACGCAAATTTTATTGCATTTTTTTGCAGGGCGGATTACAAATCCGCGATTATAGAGAGCCTTTAGGCCATTCGGATAGCACATATACGTCGGGGACGAAGGCTCTCTATAATCAGTAGCGACAAGAGGAGCGACATGCAAAAAAATGCTAAACTTGCGTATGTGCCGCGGGACGCGAGATAATCGTGCCCTTGCGGCTAAGAACGTAAATTCGGAGATGGAGAAGCCAATTGACTTTTGGCATCGAAAAGGGAAGGCGGTCGGGGAGACCAAGCCGACCGAGAGACAAGAGGGGCGTACCGAAGTTACTACCACTCTCCACGGGGTTTCCATTAGGTTCCAATGGATGCTCAATGGATGCTGAAAGGGTGCTCAATGGTTGCTTATGCCAACCTGAACACCCTTTCATTACTCTATCGTACCGATTAACTTTTAACTATTAACTATTACCTGTTAACTATTAACTTTTTACCTATTCCACTTCTCGCCCCTCTTTCAGCGCCAAACTTACCTCATGCCGCACATAGTCGCACAATCGTCCGTAAGCCGGTTTGCCCCATTTTCGCGCACGGTATAATGTCTCGCTATACTTTGCCTGCCATATTGCCCTGCGCTCCGGGTCATGAAGTATCGCCTTACTCTCCGCAATATAATTGCCAAAACTCTTACAAGTCGGATGAGCAGCTTTCTTTTTCTTCGTTTTCTTGCTCAATTCAGGCTTCTGACATACCGCAGCCTCAATTCCGTTTCCCGGAATATGTCGCGCATAATGTCTGCTATCCACATGCCCGCTCGCATCATCAATCAAATTCGCCCACTTCACTTTCATAGTTTTCGTTCGTTTTATAAACCACTTCCAAAATCTCGTGCAAAGATACAAAAAATTTTTGATATATGCAAATTTTTGAGCGGGGAAATGTTAAGAAAATGATATTTAGTGGGATTTTCTGAAAAATAGGAGTTGTCGAAGAAAAAGAAAACCTGCCAGACAAGTCCGGCAGGAAAAAGTCAACCTTTTTTTGCGTCAGCTTCCCATCTTGAAGATGGCTGAAGCAATCAAGTTTGCCATTATAGCAACAGCGAGATCCTTGATTAGCTAAAAAGCCAACTTCAAGGCGAGAAGAATACAATGGAATGATACCATAATATATCCTCCTGTGGGGACTTGATTAATCCACTACGCGGGCGCCCCTCCTTGAATACCTTCATAGTGGATTTAAATCGATCATCGGTTTAGAGTTACAAACACGGCAGGATAATAACCTTCTGAGCCAGAGCAGGTTGAGCAAGGTACATAATAATAGAAATCTGTAAATACCAATCCGTTTTTACCTATCACTTTACCATGAATTGTTCTTCCGTCCATAGATATGGTGATGTCATCACCATTAATAGAATAGGTAAAATCCTTTATGAAATTAATATAAGAATTGGGCCAACCCGCGTTATTGCGCCCATAATACCCATTAGAGCCGTCTAAAAAGAACAAAGCATATAACTCGTTATTAGTCGAGGAACCTGACAGTGAACTTGTATAGACACCTCCCGCTAAAGAAGTTGAAGAAAGTGCATTGAAATTAGCTTGTACTTGCATTGGGCTACCAAATGAGATGCTATCCACATCTGTTTGATCGTGGGAGAAAATAATGGTACCATTGCTCCAAACTTGCATTTGAGCCGCCATCGTCAGAGATACTACTACCGCCGACAGCAAAAAGAAAAATCGTTTCATTGTTTAATAAATTTAAAGGTGTTATTATTAATTTGTAAAAGATACGTTCCTTTCGTTAATGAGGAAACATTTATCGTATTCCCTTCTCCGCTCATTAAGCTACGACCATCTAAGTCGTACACTTTGTAGGCCGTCTCAGCTGCGCTCTCAATATAGAGTGTTTCCTGAACCGGGTTTGGATAAATGCGGATATGTTCTTCCGGTAGTTCTATGACGTCTAAACCTCCGGAATGATTACTTGGAAATACAATAGAACGAATATCTGATATACGTTCTCTGGAGATTTCATCTCCATCCGTACTCATAAAATAGAGCCATCCATTGCGCAATATAATAGAGTGAATTGCTTGCTCACTCGCTGTTGACACCTTTTCTGCGCTAATTGGGAGAGCGCTAAAAAACAATGTCATGACACATAGTGTTAATAAAGGAAAGCGTCTCATAGTTTTATTATATGATGCCTAATTCTTTGGCAAATCTGAGCATCTGATATGTATGGTTAATTACTTCTTTGCATCCCTCAAATAAATCATCTCGATAGGTATTCTTCTCTTTCAAACCTTTTTCAACTGCATCTTTAAAGTCACTCTCAGGCACGTTCTCCTTCCAAGCAAGGTACGCTGCATGAAAAAGTCGTTTGTGATCTCCGGGATGATATGGATCACTTTTAAAAGGTTGCATGCTTAGATAAAAATCTAAGGCTTTTTGTAATTCATCACTCATGCTGATTTGGTTTTATATTCCCCTCTTACACCTTCGGGGATTGGTATATATTAGATATTGATGTAGATACACAACAAAAGCGTAGACCTCGTGCTGTTTACTCATGCACTGAGGCCTTCGCATTGCCTAACGACTCAAATAAACAACAGGAAACCTACGCCGATATGACAACGCCTCGCTATGATGCAGCGAGAGCGGGTAACGTCATACCCATAGGCATCTATTGCTCACTTTGGTTTTGAGTCGTTTTGAAAGTTGCGAAGTTTCAGTACATCAAACGCAAAGCGTCAATAAACGCTATTCAATATGTTCAAACCTACCCTTTATGAAGAGACACATCCCTCCAGCGTAGATTTTCTTATCTCGCTCGATATAGCTCGAACGATAATTTCGCTGCAAAGGTACAACAAAAAAATGACACATGCAAATTTTTGTGCCATTTTTTGCGAAATTTCAAAATATCCACCCGTTTTTATCCTGCCGGCAGCAGCGGTTTAACGTCATGGATAGAATGAGACTTATTTTATTATCTCCCAATGACCGTTTTTATTGGCTCCAATTCTCCGGATAATTTGTTTTTGTTTTAACGCGGACAAAAGTCTTTCCGCTTGCCGAGCAGTAACGCTCAACTCCTCACCTATTTTAGCCGCAGAGATTGAAGGATTACCGGATATCAACTGTAAGACTTTCCTCTCTTTTATTCCGACATTTATTCCGACATTTAAATGACATATGCAAATAAAAAATGCACATTGCAAGAAAAATGCCCAATTATTTGCATATGTCAGGAAAAAGCAGTACCTTTGCAGCCGCAAAGGTTTTATGATGAAAAAAGCAGTATCCTATATTCTTCTTATAGCGGTTGTTTGTGCGTTCACAGCCTGCGGTTCTTCCTATGCGGAGAGCCGGGAGAAGAAGCGTTTGGCGGAGCGTGAAGCGGTCGCGGAGCAACGTGCGGCGGCGTTATGCGAAGCGCTGGAGCGCGGCGTAGCGTTGGATTCGATTCGCACGATTGCAGAGAAAGATCCGAATATCTTCTTCTATGTCTTCAATGCCCGTCAGATGGTCTATTGGTCGTCAAACCGCCTGGTCACAGACGAAGTATTCCTCACGTCGTATGACACCTGGCGCGAGATGCCGTTCCGCAATGCAAAGACGATGGCGCGGTGGTCGAAAGCCGGGCAGTTTAACGTGCTGACGGTCGTGCCGATCAGTTTTACGGAATTAGAGGACTACACGGAGATTTATGCTGTCGCGGCGCAGACCTTCTCTTTCCGGCAGTTGCTCGAATACGACAAAGAGCCTTATGCGCGCTCGCGTCTGCCTTTCATCCTCTGCCATGTTTTATTCGGGTTGGTCATCCTCATCGGTATCATCGGTCTGATTCGCAATCGCGGCATACGCAACATGCGCCTGAGCACGCGCATCATGTACATCATACTCACGCCCGTGCTCGCGGTATTCATATATATTTTCTTTATGTCCATCCGCTATGTGCATACGACATACGAGCAACATCAGCGGCATGACCTGCAGATGCGAAGCGAATATATTCAATCGTACCTGCGTTCGCTTTATTACAGCTATCCGGCATTCACACAGGCGCAAGCGCAGGGTCTGTCGAGTGACTTGCGCGACTTGGGTTACGACATGAATCAGGATATTCACGTCTATTCGCTCTCCGGCGAACTGATTGCGTCATCCTCCCCTGCCCTCTTCAACAGCGGCATCCTCTCGCGCCGTATGGCACCGGAAGCGTTATTCTCCGGCGATCACGCGGTGGTGTGCTACGAGCAGATAGCCAATCATCCGTACCTGGTGTCGTATATCCCGTTCCACAACGGATTCTTCGTGCCTATCGGTTATATCGCCGTGCCGTATTTCCTGAGCGAACAAACGCGCAATGCCGAAGTGGACGCCTTGTTAGCGCGACTCTTACCGCCGTATATTATCGTGCTGCTGTTAGCACTCTTCTTCTCGTTCGCCGCTGCGCGTTCGATGACTTCGCCTATCCTGATGCTCACCGATAAGATGCGGCACTTCGAGATCGGCGCGAAGAACAATCACATCGACTACCCGTACCACGATGAACTCGGCGAATTAGTGGAGCGATACAATATGCTGGTGGACGAAGTGGAAGAGAGTGCAGAACAACTCGCGAAAGCGGAACGCGAAGGTGCTTGGCGCACGATGGCGCGGCAGATTGCGCATGAGATCAACAATCCGCTGACACCGATGAAGCTGAGCGTTCAGAAGCTTCAACTCAAACGCGGCACGGATCAGTTCGATGCCTATTTCGACAAGACGACGCGGATGCTCATTTCCGAGATTGACAATCTGGCGCACATCGCGCAATCATTCTCAACCTTCGCCAAACAGCCCGAAGTGGTTACCACCGAAGTGGACGTAGCCGAAAAACTGTCGCACGTCATTACGCTGCAGCGCGCCAACGACCAGCAGATTCCGATTCGTTATGTGGGCGCCGACTCCGGTGTGATGGGTCTGGCAGACAAAGAGCAGATCAGTCAGGTCTTCGTCAACATCCTCCGCAATGCCATTCAGGCTCTGGAGGGACAGAAAGATGCTGATATTATCGTTGTGCTCAATGCCGTTTATTCGGATAAAGAAATGCAGATTTCATTCTCTGACAACGGCGCAGGAATACCGGCTGACATACAGGAAAAAATATTCCGTCCCAACTTCACCACGAAGTCGAACGGAAACGGTCTGGGTCTGGCTATCTCCAAACGAATCGTAGAAGGTTCATACGGTCGCCTGGAGTTCGAGACTTCAGACAAGGGTACCACCTTCTACGTTTATCTGCGCAAACGGACGTAGGCTTACGCCATCGCTCCGTTCACCTGAATCACTTGTCCGGAAACATACGAACTGAGGTCGCTCGCTAAGAACAGGGCGACCTTAGCTACTTCTTCGGGTTCACCGCCGCGGCGCATCGGAATCATCGTCACGAACTGCTTAAGCGTCTCTTCGCTCAGCGCCTTGGTCATATCGGTAAGAATAAAGCCCGGGGCAATCGCATTCGCACGCACGCCACGCGAACCTAATTCTTTGGCTACCGATTTCGTGAGCGCGATGATGCCGGCTTTCGATGCAGCATAATTGGCTTGTCCTGCATTGCCGTTTATTCCCACGACGGAACTAAGGCTGATGATCGAACCGCTGCGCTGACGCATCATGACGGGTGTCACGGCGTGCATGAAGTTAAACGCCGATTTGAGGTTCACTTGAATCACCTGATCCCACTGCTGCTCGGTCATTCGCATGAGCAAAGTGTCACGTGTGATACCGGCATTGTTAACCAGAATATCCACGCTGCCAAAATCTGCTGCGACTTGCTCTACCACTTTGTGCGCAGCTTCAAAATCTGCCGCGTTGGAAGCATAGAACTGCACCTTCACGCCCAACGCAGCAATCTCGTCGCGCGTAGCCTCAGCGGCTTCGTTCATTTCCAAATCCGTGAACGCGATGTTCGCTCCTTCGCGCGCAAAAAGCAACGCTATCTGTTTGCCTATACCACGCGCCGCACCCGTGATAATAGCTGTTTTTCCTTCTAATAAAGCCATATAGATTGACGATTTGACGATTGACGATTATTCATCCTTGATAGGGAACACACCCGTAGGATGCAAAATTGTATATTTACTCATTTCTTCGTTCGACTCAAAGCCCAAGCCCTCGATGATACTTGTCTCGCGGGTGATGTGAATCGTGGTGTCCGAATACACACGGTGCTCACTCTGCGACCATTTGAGTTCCGGCGTATCGAACTGCTCTCCTTTGCGATTCAGCGCGTGCACATTACCTCGCAGCGTCCACACCTGTGCCGTTTCGTCGTAATGGGCATAGTCGGCTTTGAGCGAGGCTTGCACACTCAGGTCGATGTCGAACTGCTCCAAGTATATACCGTTCGGAAACTCCTGGTACGGCGGTTCGGTTTTGTCGTACACACACCATTGCGGTGCCTCGATGCGGTATCGCGTCACACCGGAGTCGGAGATCAGCGTACTGACACTATCCGTGATAAGCACAGCCACATCTTTGCGCGGCTGTGACTCTCCGCTCTGCTGCAGATCTTCGTCGCCGCAAGAGCAGAAAAACATAGCGAGTACGAAAACCATACTCGCTATGTAGCACTTATCGGATAGCCGTTGACTCACCAATCCATCCTCCTACGTAGAACGTAGAACCCGAGAACTCGTTCGGCAGGTCGAAGCGCTCTTCTTTGGTCGGATAATAACGGCTGTAGGAGTTGATATACTCGTTGGCCGTAGCCTCAACCGACGGATCCACTTGTTTAGCTTTCACGAACTTATCCACAGCTGCCCAGTAAACGGACTTATTGAGGATTCGTCCCTTCGCGTCATCACCGTAAGGACGGCTGGATGCATAACACATACCGATGATGATATAGCAACGTCCTTGACCCTTGCTCATTCCGAGGCTGCTCAGCGTTGCGATGGAAGCCAACGCGTACTTACGAGCGTCCTGATAGCGCTTGAGGTTAGCGAAGCAATATACGGCTGCGTTGTACTGATAGTCCGCTACGTCTTCCATCTCGTCCTCGATGGTAGCCAATTTGATTGCCTCGTCGTAGTACGAAACAGCTTGCGCGTAGTCACCTTTCTTAGCCGACATCGAAGCACATCCTGCTGCAGACTCTGCCGTCGGATGCAGTTTGTGTGCGGACTCGCAGGCTGCGAAATACACCTCGCTCTCCGTGCAACGAACACGGCGATACAGTTTGGCAATTTTCTGCAACATGTCTAAGTTGCTTGCGTTCTCTTTCACTACAGCGGCATAGATCTCATCCAACTTCGAGCAATCAGCGGCGCCCGAAATAGCGAAGATATTGTCCACATAATCTTTCTGCTTTGCAGCGATGTCAGCGTTCTTATTCTCCGGCATACTTGCCTGCTCACCTAAGGCAGAGCTTGCGATTTCATAATCGGCGATGAACTGCTCGGCGCGCTTGTCCGGATCTTGCTTGTAAAGGGCATAAGACACATCAACCAGTTTCACAAGCACCATGATCTTGCTGTTGCGTCCCAGACCTTCTGCCGATGCACGCAAGCACTCGCGAGCCTCAGCATACTTAGCCTCTCCGTAGAAATCGACATACGCCAGACCCTTCTCACCGAGAATATAAGGCTTCGGGTATTTGGAATCATTACCGAAGAAGCGGATTCGTTTGTCTTGCATCTCGATCGCCAGCTTCGCCAGACGGTCTTTCTCTGCCTGATCTTTGGTAGCCTGATAGAGCGCCTCCACGATCTTCGTACCATCGGAATAGATGGACTTATTCGCATTCGGGCAAGTGGTGTACACCTCGTACCACGGTTCGTAGGCATCCGCGAACATCTTGTTCTTTACTGCCTCGTGGAAAAGCGACACGTTCATGATACACTCTTCGGTGATCTCCGGATCAGCTTCTTCAACTACAGGAGCGGCAACTTGCTTAACAGGCACGTCCTCGCCCACTTTCTTCGGTTTCTTAGCACATGCCAGCGCCGGAACGGCTGCTGCCAGGGCTACTACAACTAATGTTCTGAATTTCATAATGTTTTGTATTTTGGTGTTAATAAATATCTTCGTCATGAGTCATAACGTCATGCCGTCATGAGTTACTCTTCAAATACCGTGCCAAACTATAATTTGCGCTTAAAGAACCAGTTCTCGGCAATCGACGCGCCGATGGTAAAACGCAAGCTGTTGTCCTCAAGTCCGGACGGCGTTCCGCGGTGCGTATATTCGATGGTGGTATTGATGACCGTGCCGATTGTCCACAGCGGGAAACCGATACCGATACTTGCCGAAACGCGTTTGGCGCCTACCGCTGCCAGATACTCGTCCTGCACACTCACACCGGCGCGCCACAACATACGCTCTACATACTTACGTCCCGCCGGATTATGACGATACTCCACGCCGAATGCATAGCGATTCTTGTCCTGCAGACCGCTCCAACGGCCTTCCGCACCGTTATACAACGCCGAGGCCATGTGTTGACGCTCAAAATCAAAGCCTATCGTCAGGCGGTTAGCCCAGTTATAACTGGCTCCGACACCCCACACCATCGGTAATTGCCATCCGTCTTTGTAGATCGGGATTGAGTCTTCGGACTGCGTCTCGATCAGCATTAACTCGCTATTCAGCTTCATCTTACTCTCGAAGATCGCACCTACGTTAATTGAGTGCGCACCCCATGTATGGAAGAACTGCGCGCCATACCGCAGACGAACGCTGCTCACGCTTAAGATCTCATCCTGTATCGTCGGATTAAGACCAGACTCCACGAAGGTCAGCGAACGAATACGACTCAGGTCTCCCCACATATAATACACGTTGAAGCCCAACGCGAACCAGTTGCAGATATTGAAACTCAAACCGCCATATACCTCGCTGATGTTGCCGTCTCCGTAATAATTGGTCACATAGTGGTACGCGCCGCCTGCCGTCGAGTCGCTCAACGAGATATTGTATCCCACCGAACTATACGGCAGCAAACCAACCGACATCGCAATCCAACGCTTATACAGCGGAAACTGCATCGTCACATATTCGAGGTTACCGTTCGCTTTGTTTTTCAATCCTCCGGCATCGCGGTAGCGACTCCAGCTGGCGCTGGCAGCTACGTCGAACATAAACGTCAACGTGTCGCATGCCGTGTACGAAGCCGGTTGAGAAGGGTTGATAGCGCGGTTATTGCGCATACCGATACCTACTCCGCCCATTCCGCGGTAGCCCGTCGGCACGTTCTCATTCAAGTCGCCATACGCAAAACGCGAGAACGGCGAACTCGTCATGTTCTGCGCGCTCAGCCCTACGCTCATCAGCAGCACAGCTAATAATATGTGATATTTCTTTGTCACGTCGATTATTTCTTATTAAAAATCAAAATCTCATTCAGGCCAATCAAGACCAGATTCTTCTCAAAATGCAATTCTCTTTCTTCGCTTTGAGACGAGCGCACGTTATTGAGCACATATGCCGCATGACCGCCGGTGATGAACGTATGGAAATGCTCCACTTTCTCGCGCAACGTACGCATGTACCCTTTCACTTCGTATGCCACGCCTCGGATCACACCTGCCGCTATCGCATCGCGTGTGTTCGTTCCGAAGAGCGGAATCAATTCTTTCTCTTCCACCTCAACCATCGGCAGTTTCTTCGTCATACGGTTAAGGATCGTGAAGCGCATTTTCAGTCCCGGCGCGATGTTTCCGCCTATGTACTCGCCTTCCGCGGTCACAAAATCGTATGTGATTGCCGAACCCGCATCGATGATCAGCAAGTTCTCTTTCGGGCACAAACAGTTCGCACCTACCGCTGCCGCCAAACGATCCAAACCCAAGGTCTCCGGCGTAGCGTATTTATTGATGATAGGCACCGGCGTCATGTGGTCAAAGAGCACAAAATGTTGCGACCTGCGACTCAGCGTGTTCACCACCGCCGCCTCGATATTCACCACCGAACTGATGATCGAATCCGTGATTTCGTACAGGTCAAACAGGCGCTCTACGTCCGATGAGGAAAAGGTCTTGTACACAAAATGATTGATCATCTTGCCCTCATCCGTCATCAGCGCCACTTTCGTGCGGCTATTTCCCTGGTCAATACACAGATTCATCTATCCACTTACGATTTGACGATTTACGATTTACGATTTTACACCATATTGGTATATAAGAATCGCTTAATGGATTTCTTTGGCGTCTTCTCAAACTCATGCGGATAGAGTTTGACAAGTGCTATTTGCTCGTACGCTGCCAATTCAGAATTGACCTGCTTGCGTGCGTCCTCCATATATTCGTCGAATTGCTCCGCGTTCATTCCGCTGGCATCCACTTCGTTGTAGTCCGGGCAGACCAGCGCTACCAGACGGTTGTCCTCCTGCTGCAGCACCAACGACTCGAGCACGAACGGCATATTGTTGATCTTTGCCTCAATTTCCTCCGGATAGATATTCTGTCCGCTCGGGCCAAGGAGCATCGTCTTGCAGCGACCTTTGATGAAGATGAAGCCGTCTTCGTCAATCATACCAAGGTCACCCGTGCGCAGCCAACCGTCTTTGGTGAAGCTGTCTTTGGTAGCCTGCGGATTCTTGTAATAACCCGTCATCGTGTTCTCGCCGCGAACAACTAACTCGCCGATGCCTTCTTCGTTCGGATCCAAGATCTTCGCTTCCATGATTCCCGGCAGCACTTTACCGCACGACAGCGGTTTGGAACCCTGATCATACGGCGTGAACGAGATCAGCGGTGCACATTCGGTCATGCCGTAACCCACCGACATCGGGAATTTGATACGATAGAGGAATGCTTCCACTTCCGGGTTCAACGGCGCGCCGCCGATGATCATCTGACGGAACTCGCCGCCGAAAGCCTGTATCAACTGCTCGCGAATCTTCGAGCAAACCACCTCGTCTAAGAACGGCACTTTGAGCACCCAGCTAACAGGCGGTCTCTGGATCTGCGGCACGATCATCTTCTTGTAAATCTTCTCTAAAATCAACGGCACGGAAAGGATCGTCGTCGGCTTCACTTGCGCAAACGCCTGCAGCAAAATCTTCGGCGAAGGCGTACGTCCCACGAGCCATGTGTGACCACCTGCAGCCAGACAAGCCAAGAAATCGAACGCACAACCGTAAGCGTGCGCCAGAGGCAGGAATGTCACGTGGCGGCAACCCGGATAGACCATGTTGATCTCCTCCGCAAAGCGGATGTTACCCGCCAAGCCGTTCAGCGGCATAATAACGCCTTTGCTGAAACCCGTCGTGCCGCTTGTGTAATTGATCGAGGCGATCTGGTCGTTCGGACGATCGTCATAGTGCACATCTTTCGCCCAGTAGCCATCCGGGTGCTTCTCTTTGAACTTACGGGCAATCGCCTCGTAGTTAATTTTCTCCGGGTCTAAGGCTAATGTGATCGGGTGCCAATCGTTCAGGCTGACCGTAGCCAACACTTTCGGGATCTGGTCAAGGTCGATGCCTTCCCAGTTGATATCGCTGATGAACAGCAATTTCGAACCCGAGTGGTTGATGATGTGAATGGCATCGTTCGCACGGAAATCCTGCAGAATAGGCACGATGATGGCGCCGTACGTGATTGCCGCCAGGTACACAGCTACCCAGTTACTGTTGTTTCGACCCATTACGGCTATCTTGTCATCTTTCTTGATGCCGCACTCTTTGAACATGATGTGCAACTTCTCGATGTTAATAGCCAGCTGGCCGTACGTCAAGGTTACGTCCGTACCGTAATCGGTTACGGCTTCGGAATCCCAGTGTTCCCGGAAACTCCGCTCGAAGTACTTGACAAAATTATATCTCTCTTCCGTCATCATAGTAATTGACGATTTAACGATTGACAATTGACGATTGATGATTATTCCGTCGGGATAGGCGTCACCACTTTGGATGCCGGCTTGGCGGTACTGTAGATGCTGTCCACGATGAACTCGCTGTTGCCGCGCCAGGGCAACGTACCCAAATAACGCTTCCAATGCAACTTCACGCCGGTGTTCGAACGCGCCTCGATCATATCAGCCACATGCTTGTCGGCCACAGAGAACTTGAACTCGTTCGACTGAATCGAGCCCTTCTCTTTGGACGACTTCAAACCCGTCTGAATCATCTTGCCCTCATAGGTTTTGAAGATGTAGCCCTCACGCTGGAAATAGTTGATATCACCTTCGTTCACACCCTCTGCATACACGAAGCAGAACTTGAAATAAATGAATCCCGCCAGCGACAAAATCACAATCGCCGAGATCCAACTAATCACTTTACCACCTGTACTCATAGTTTTGTTTTTTTAAAATCGGGCACAAAAGTACTACTTTTTTTGCATATATGCAAATGTTTTGGCATTTTTTTACTTTTTGTGCTAAAAAAAAAGCGTCAGCATGGACTTACATCGGAGGCAAATCGGAGGCAAATCGGAGTTTTATCGGATGCAAAAACATCCGAAAATGTTCGATTTTTTATTTTCCAAAAATCACTCCGTTTGGGCCATCACGGCCATTTTTTTTCGCGTTTTAGGGCGCGGAGGGGCAGGTGTAGGAACGGGTGCAGAAGCGGCTTGCTCGGAGGCAAAGGGTTCGTGCAGGACGTAGTGTTTGTAGCACGAGATAGCCAGAGTGGTGAGCGGGAGAGCGATGATCATTCCGATAACCCCCATCAGTGCGCCCCAGAAACTGAGACTCAGCAAGATAGCTGCCGGTCCAAGCCCCGTGACTTTACCCATAATACGCGGCACAAGATACATATCCTGGAAGGTTTGGATGACGATGAAAACAATCGCCATCAGCAGCAGCGTGAGCCATACGGGTTGACCGGTCTGCGCCGACTGAACAAGGCACAGCAAGATGCACGGTGGAATGCCCAAAGCCTGCATATACGGCACTAAATTGAGGATACCAATGATGATGCCCATGACAAAACCCATAGGCATCCCGATGATGGTGAAGCCGATGGCGAAGAGGATACCCACGCACAGCGCCACAAGCCCTTGCCCGCGGAAATAAGCGTTCATATTGACGTTCATCTCGTGCACGAGTGTCGTGACCTGCGTGTAGTATTTCTGCGGCACGTAGTTTCGCCAATTAGCGCGTATTCGCGGGAAAGCGAGCATAAGGAAAATGAGGTACATCAACCCGATGAAGATAACAAGCAGTTCGCTCAACCAACTGAGTCCGCCGGTGATCCATCCGCCCAGTTTAGGCAGCACATTCTTGATGCCGTCGCGCACCTCAGGATAAGACAGCAGCGATTGCAGATTCAGTCCGTCAAGTGTGGTCCGAATCTGCTCCTGCTGCTCCGCCGTGAAATAGCGATCCGCGTCGAAGTTCGCAAAATACTGTTCCACCGCGACTGCAGCCGACTTCACTTCTCTCCCCATCGCCGGGATGATGAGATAGACCGCCAGCGAGAGCAACGCGACGAAAAGGACAAGGGTGATGGCCACCGAGAGACCGCGGAACTTCACCCGGCATTTATGCTGAATGAAGCCCACCAGCGGGTCAAGCAACCACGCCAGAAGAAAACTTACAAAGAACGGCAGCAACACACCGTAAAGACGAGATAACATATGATTTACGATTTGACGAATTTACGGGTGCAAAGGTACAACAAAAATTCCATATACGCAAGAAAAAAATGCGAATTGCACGAAAAATGCAGAAAAATTTGCGTATATGGGAAAAAAGCAGTAATTTTGCCCCGCAAAATTGTGACAACTATGACAGACGAACGTTATTTACGCTTATTGAGTGAGAAATTTCCGAATGCGCAGGCCGTGGTGACGGAGTTGGTGAACCTGCGTGCGATCCTCTCGCTGCCGAAGGGCACGGAGCATTTCGTGAGTGACCTGCACGGAGAGTCAATGGCATTCATCCACATGATCAAGAACGCCTCGGGCGTGGTGCGAAAGAAAGTGGATGAGGTATATGGTTACGCGCTGGACGAGGAGGAGAAACGGGCACTATGCGCATTGATTTACTACCCCGATGAGCGCATCGAATACGAGCGCACCGTGCAAAGCGATCTCACAGAATGGTATAAAAAACGCTTACATCAGGTGGTGGATATCGCTCGCGCGGTTACTATCAAATACAGCCGCAGCAAGGTACATAAAATTCTCCCGCCCGACTATGCGTATATCATCGAAGAGCTATTGCACGAGTCGAATCTGGAGCTCAAAGACCGCCAGACCTATTACAACGCCATCATTGATGCAATCATAGAGACCGGATGTGCTGAACAGCTGCTGATCGCGATCAGTTATCTCATTCATAGTCTGACCATCGACACGCTGCACATTGTCGGCGATATCTTCGACCGCGGTCCGCGCGCTAATAAAATTCTGGACGTTCTTGCCACTGTGCGTGATTACGACATCCAATGGGGAAACCACGACATCGAATGGATGGGGGCGATGGCCGGTAACCTCGCCTTATTAGCAACCGTGCTGCGCGTGAGCATCCGCTACGCGAACATAGAGACCTTGGAGGAAGGCTACGGCATCAACCTACTGCCGTTAGCTAACTTCGCGATGACCGTCTATGGCGACGACCCGTGCACGATATGGCAGACCAAAGACTTCGATAACAACCCTCGTTTGACCCGTTCGGCACAACTGATGGCGAAGATGCACAAAGCAATGTCGATCATCCAATTCAAGTTAGAAGGTCAGACCGTTCGCCGTCACCCGGAATGGCACATGGATCACCGTGCGCTGCTCGACAAGATTGACTATAGCAAAGGCACAATCACATTAGAGGGCAAGAGTTATCCGCTATTAGACACGAACCTGCCGACTATTGACCCCAAAGATCCGTACGCGCTCAACCAATATGAGCAGGATTTGATGAATCAATTATGGCGTTCGTTCCGTAAGTCGGAGAAAATGCAGCAACACCTGCGGATGCTCTATGAGCACGGTTCACTATATCTGGTAAGAAACGGTTTCCTACTCTACCACGCGGCGATACCGCTGAACGCGGACGGCAATTTCACCGAAGCCGAAGTATGCGGTAAGCGGGTATCCGGAAAGGCTCTTATGGACCGCACGGACGAAGTGATCCGACAAGCGTATTACAGCGACGGAAAAACCAAACAGGATGCGCTCGACTACATGCTATACCTATGGGAAGGCGAGTTCTCGCCGCTCTACAACAAGGATAAGATGACGACGTTCGAGCGGTATTTCATAGAGGACAAGGGTCCGCACGAGGAGAAGAAAGGTGCGTATTTCAGTCTATCGGACGACGAGCAAGTATGCGAGCAGATTCTCACAGAGTTCGGTCTGAATCCCAAAGCCGGCCGCATCATCAACGGTCATGTGCCGGTACGCACCATCAAAGGCGAGACCCCGATTCGCGCAAACGGTAAGCGATTTGTGATAGACGGCGGTTTCAGCAAGCCGTACCAGGAGAAGACGGGCATCGCGGGATACACGCTGATATACAACAGCCACGGTATACAGTTGGTGGAACACGAGTCGTTCGAGAGTCGCGAGCAGGCTGTGCTGTCCGGCAGCGATATTCACAACCGCACGCTGTTAGAGGACTTCACGGGCAACCGCATTCGTATCAAAGATACAGATAAAGGAAAAGAGTTGCTCGAGCAAATCGCTTCGCTCGAACAACTGCTTAAGATGTACCGGAATGGTTCCCTAAGGGAACGGTAGATTGTTTTACTACGTAAAACGTATAGAAAGTTTAGAATGTTTAGACAAGCGCTTTAACGAGCGCTTGTTTTGTTCCGGGGAGGAGGTCGATGGGACGGAGCTCGATCATCGTTTTTGCCCCATACTCTCCGCGTTCGCGCATACGAACGGCCGCACGCGCCGCACTAACCATCACCTGTCCGGTGAGGGCAGGGTTATTGATGGACATATTGAATTCAAAACGCTGGTTGTGTGTGTCTCCGCTGACGCCGCTGCGCACCAGATTGACGCCGTGCGCGACGTTATTGAGGGCATCGACGCTCTCGACGGCGATGACGTGGGTCTCATCGTGCGCAAAATAGTCATCCGCGAGAATAGCGGCTTCCACGGTCTTGAAATCCGCGGCGGGTTCGAGCTCGATATACACCATGCGGCGATGAATACCCGTACCCAAGGGGATAGTCATGGAGAGTGCATTTTTCACGCCTTTGATAGCTTTTGCCGCCACCGTATGACCCATCGAACGACCGGGTCCGAAATTGGTGAAGGTGAGTCCTTTTGGCGCCATGGACATGAGTAAGGCGCGCACCATGGAGTCGGTTCCCGGATCCCATCCGGCGGAGATGATGCTGACGCTTTTGTGGGCTACGCAGACGGGTTCCAGGGCTTCGCGCAAGTCCCAGATCTGACCGTGAATATCGAAACTATCGACGGTGCATATACCTCGTGCAGCGAGTACCGCAGCGAACTGATGCACTTCACGCGTGGGCGTGCAGATGAGCACGGCGTCTGCGTCCAAGTTGTCCAAACAATCATTATGATGATAGATGCCGGCGAACGTGAGATCCGGCGCAGCCTTGATGGCTTGTTCTGCAGCACGGCCTATGTTGCCGTAGCCTAAAATTGCGATTTTCATATTGTGTAATGTGTAATGTGTAATGTTTATTGCGTAATGTTTATTCGACTGTTACTGATTTGGCGAGGTTGCGGGGTTGATCGACGTCGCAGCCTTTGATGACGGCGATGTGGTAAGCAAGGAGTTGGAGCGGAATGACGGTGAGCAGGGGCGTGAGACATTCTTCGGTAGCCGGCACTTCGATGACATAGTCGGCAATCTTACGCACCTGTTCGTCTCCTTCGCTGACCACGGCGATGACCCTACCCTTACGGGCCTTGATCTCCTGGATATTGCTGACGATCTTCTCGTAGGTTCCGCAACGCGGCGCAACCACGACTACCGGCATCTCTTGGGAGATAAGGGCAATCGGCCCGTGCTTCATCTCGGCAGCAGGATAGCCTTCGGCATGGATATAGGAGATCTCTTTGAGTTTGAGCGCCCCTTCCATGGCTACGGGGAAATTATATCCGCGTCCGAGATAGATGAAGTTCTGCGCATAGGTGAAGGTCTTCGCGAAATCGGAGATACGTTTGTTCTGTCCCAGCACGCGCTGGATCTTATCGGGAATCTGTCCCAACTCGCGCACAATGCGCAAGTACTGCTCTTTACTCAGTGTGCCTTTCTCGCGACCGATACAGAGGGCGAGCATGGTGAGCGCCGTCACTTGTGCCGTGAAGGCTTTGGTTGAAGCGACACCGATCTCGGGTCCCACATGGGTATAACAACCGCTGTCCGACACGCGCGGGATGGATGCGCCCACGACATTACAGATCGAGAAGATGAACGCCCCTTTCTCTTTGGCGAGCTGGATAGCCGCCAGGGTGTCAGCCGTCTCACCGGACTGCGAGATGGCGATGACCACATCATCTTTGTTGATGACGGGTTTGCGATAGCGGAACTCGGATGAGTACTCGACTTCGACGGGTATCTGCGCGAACTCCTCGATGGCATACATGGCGATGAGTCCGGCATGCCACGATGTGCCGCACGCGGTGATGATGATGCGTTTGGCGTTGAGGAATCGGTCCTTATTATCGATGAATCCGGAGAGGGCGATGTTGTCCTGGCGCACGTTGACACGTCCTCGCATGGAGTCGGTCAAGGTACGCGGTTGCTCGAAGATCTCCTTGAGCATAAAATGCGGGTAGCCGCCTTTCTCGAGTTGCGAGAGCGAGAGCTCCAGACGCTTGATCTCCGGGGTTTTGGTGACATTGGTGATGGTTGTGATATCGACCTTTTCGCCCACACGCAGTACCACAATCTCCTCGTCCTCCACGTATATGACTTTGTCGGTATATTCGACGATGGGCGTAGCGTCGGACGCGATGAAATACTCGTCTTCGCCGATGCCGACAACGAGGGGCGAACCTTTACGCGCAGCGATGAGCGTATCGGGATGGGTCTTATCGAGAATAGCAATAGCGTAAGCACCGACGACCTGCTGCAGCGCGAGTTGCACAGCAGTCTTGAGGTCCACATGTTTGTTCTCTTGGGTGAACTCAACCAATTGCACCAGCACTTCGGTATCGGTGTCGGATTTGAAGGTAAAGCCCTGCTCCATCAGACCGGCTTTGAGCACGGCATAGTTCTCGATGATGCCATTATGGATGATCGCGAGGCGCTCGGACTCGGAGTAATGCGGGTGTGCGTTGACGGTGTTCGGTTCGCCGTGCGTAGCCCAACGTGTGTGCGCGATACCGATGGTACCACGTGTGTCTTTGCTTTCGCAGTACGTTTCCAGTTCGGCCACTTTGCCCTTCGCCTTATAGACGTTGAGTTGTCCTTCGTCATTGATGAGCGCTACGCCGGCACTATCGTAGCCGCGGTACTCGAGACGATGAAGACCTTTGATGAGAATAGGATAAGCCTTGCGCTTACCGATGTATCCTACTATGCCACACATATTGATGTTTAATGTTTAATGTGTAATGTGTATTTTGGGTGCAAAATTACTGCTTTTTTTTCAATTATGCAAGAGTTTGTATTCTTTTTAGTGCTTCTTCGCAATCCTGGCGGTTCGAGAAAGCGGAAAAACGCACAAATCCTTCACCCGAAGCACCGAAGCCTACGCCGGGTGTGCAGAGGATTTGGCAGTCGTTGAGCAGATGATCGAAGAAGGTCCAAGAGTTCCATCCGTGCGGCGCACGACACCATATATACGGTGCATTTTCGCCGCCGTACACTTCGTATCCCATGTGCTGCAGACGGTCCTTGATGAGGTGCGCCGTGGTCAGATAGAAATCGATGTTGGCGCGTATGCCTGCGTGTCCTTCGGGCGTATAGGTAGCCAAGGCAGCCTGCTGGGCGATATAGGACGTTCCGTTGTATTTGGTACACTGACGGCGCAACCACATGGGCTGCAGGCCGGTCTGCTTCGGCACAACGGTATAGCCGCAGCGGACACCTGTGAAGCCGGCAGACTTGCTGTAACTCTTGACCTCAATCGCTACCTCTTTGGCACCTTCGATCTCGTAGATGCTGTGCGGTATATTCGGTTGGGTGATGAAACTCTCGTACGCTGCATCATAGATGATGATACTGCGGTTTTCGCGGGCGTAGTTGACCCATTTCGCCAACTCGTCCCGCGTGAGCACGGTGCCCGTCGGGTTGTTCGGGAAACAGAGATAGATGATGTCCGCTCTGCGCTTCGGCAGGTCGGGCACAAAGCCGTTCTCCGCATGGCAAGGGAGGAAGGTGATCTCGCGTCCCGCCATGATGCTGGCGTCGGCATACGCCGGATAGGTAGGCTCGATGATCGCTACATGGTTGTCCTTCGCGAACAGTTCGCTGAGGTTACCCAAATCGCTACCTGCTCCTTCGCTGATGAAGACCTCGTCGGTTGTGAGGTCAATGTTTCGCGGTGCGTAGTCGTTGTCGATGATGGTTTGCCGCAACCACAGATAGCCTTCTTCGGGTCCGTAACCGCGGAAGGTCTCCGCGTGCGACAGCTCCTCCACGGCCCTATGCATCGCCTCGCAGATAGCGGACGGCAGGGGTCGCGTGACATCCCCTACGCCCATGCGCAACAAACGTTGGTCCGGATGCTGCGCCAGATACGCCTCAGCGCGGTCGCTGATGTTCTTAAACAGATATTGCTCCTGCAGATTGCGATAATTGGTATTCGTTTTCATGTGTTCAAAACTTATATTCGCCGCGGAAGGCTTCCGTAGCCGTTCCGGTCATGTATATTTCTCCGTCGGCATCCTGCCGAATCAGCAGATCGCCGCCAGGCAGATGCACCGTAACGGTTCGATCGGTAAGGCCGTTACTGATAGCCGCTGCCGCCGACGCACAGGCTCCCGTTCCGCAGGCCATCGTCTCGCCTGAGCCGCGCTCAATGACGCGCACGTCGAGTTCTTTGTTATTGCGCACATGAACGAACTCCACGTTGGTGTTTTCCGGCCAGCGCGGAAGGGGTTCACAGAAAAAGACCGCGTGCGGGTTGCCCATGTTCACCTTATAATATATCTGCGGGCACGTGTGCGGGAGGAAGATATCTTTCTCGATGTGCGGTATGCCCATCTTCACCGTCACTTGCGTCACACGTTCGTCCTGCAACTGCAGGTCGAGTTCGCGGATGCCGGCAAGCGTAGCGATACGTAGGTGCGCGCGAGGACACGTTCCGCTTTCGTACAGGTATTTACCTACGCAGCGGATCGCATTTCCGCACATCTCGGCTTCGCTGCCGTCGGCATTGAAGATCCGCATCCGTGCGTCGGTGTCTTTATCGGGCAGGATGAGCACCAGGCCGTCCGAACCGATACCCCGATGACGGTCCGAGACAGCACGCGCCAACGCAGGCAAGTCGGTCTGCGTCAGCAAGGCATTTGTCTCAGGCGGGAAAGCATCGATGAAGACGTAGTCGTTTCCCAACCCGTGCATCTTAATGAATGAATAGCAACTCACGGTATTTGGGTAATGTCCACATTTCGTCATCCACAATCAGTTCGAGTGCGTCGGCGTGTTCGCGAATCTGCGCCATGAGCGGCAGGACGTTGTCATGATAAGCAAGTGCTTTGCTGCGCTCGTCGGGTTGACGGTTGGCTTTATGCCGCGCTTCGGTCATGTGCTCTACGCCTTCGAGGATCGCACCCGAGTGATGCTCGATCTGCTTGATGATGCTGTAGTCCATCTCGTTGAGGGACGCCGTTTCGTCGGCAGAGAAGACCTGCTTGACCGCCAGCACATTCTGCAGCAGCATCGTCTGGTAGCGCTTCGCGGCAGGCAGCACGTGGTTGACCACGAGGTCACCCATCACACGACTCTCGATCTGCAGCTTCTTGACGTAGGTCTCCCATTTGACCTCACTGCGGCTCTGCAGTTCAGCTTCGCTGAGCACGTTCGTGCGCTCGAACATCTTGATGGTTTCCGGCGCCAGATAGCGGTCGATCACAACCGGCACGGACGTCTCGCAGTCCAGCCCGCGTTTAGCCGCTTCGGCTTTCCATTCGTCACTGTAACCATTTCCGTCAAAGCGGATGGCTTTGCAGGCGACGATATATTTCTTGATGACGCCAAACAGCACGCGCTCTTTGGCTTCGCCTTTGTCGATACGTTTGTCCACTTCGGCCTTGAAGAGCATCAACTGCTCAGCTACGGCTGCGTTCAGCGCCAGCATCGCTGCGCCGCAGTTGGCAGACGAGCCGACAGCACGGAACTCGAAACGGTTACCCGTGAAGGCGAACGGCGAGGTTCGGTTACGATCCGTGTTATCGAGCAAGATCTCCGGGATGTTGGCCACACCGAGTTTCATTTCTTTCTTCGCATTGATGATGATGGCCTCTTCGGCTTTAGCGTGCTCGAGTTTGTCCAGCACTTCGCTGATCTGCTTGCCAAGGAAGACGGAGATGATAGCCGGCGGCGCTTCGTTGGCACCCAGACGGTGCTCGTTGGTTGCGCTCACGATGGAGGCTTTGAGCAGCCCATTATGACGATGGACCGCCATCAGTACGTTGACGAGGAAGGTGATGAACTGCAGGTTCTGATAAGGGTTCTTACCCGGCGCTAACAGGTTGATGCCGGTATTGGTCTCCAGCGACCAGTTACAGTGCTTACCGCTACCATTGACACCTGCGTACGGCTTCTCATGCAGCAGCACGCGGAAATGATGCTTCTCCGCCACACGTTCCATGATACTCATTATCAGCAGGTTATGGTCGTTCGCCAAGTTGACATCTTCATATATAGGAGCCATCTCAAACTGGTTCGGCGCTACCTCGTTATGTCGCGTGCGAACAGGGATGCCGGCTTTGAGTGCTTCGTATTCCAGTTCACGCATGAACGCCAGGACGCGTGCGGGTATCGCTCCGAAATAATGATCCTCGAGTTGTTGGCTCTTAGCACTGTTGTGTCCCATGAGCGTACGCCCCGTGAGCATCAAGTCCGGACGGGCATTATAGAGCGATTCGTCAACCAGGAAATACTCCTGCTCCCAGCCTAAGTTCGCGTGCACGTGCTTCACCTGTTTATCGAAATACGCGCAGACCTCACGGGCTGCGTGACAGAGCGCCGCCGTAGAACGGATGAGCGGCGTCTTGTAATCCAACGCCTCACCCGTATAAGCCACGAAGACGGTCGGGATACAGAGCGTATCGCCAATCAGGAACACCGGGCTCGAAGGGTCCCAAGCCGAGTAACCGCGGGCCTCGAAGGTATTTCGGATACCGCCGGAGGGGAATGACGAAGCGTCCGGCTCCTGCTGATAGAGACTGTCACCGCTGAACTCCTCCAGCAGCGCACCGCTCTTATCCAACTTAAAGAACGCGTCGTGCTTCTCCGCCGTACCACCTGTCAGGGGTTGGAACCAATGCGTGAAATGCGTAGCCCCGCGTTCGATAGCCCATTTACGAATACCGATAGCTACCACACCCGCGATGTCACGATGGATCGTGCGACCATTATCGACGTCGTCGAACAACTGATCCAACACCTCCTGCGCGATGTATTCCTTCATCTTCTCCCGCGTGAACACGTCCCGCGCAAAGTAGTCCTTCACTCGCTCATTCGTTAACTCATTAACGTTTTCACTCTTCAATTCGTTAACTTGATGTGCAAAAGCACTTTTTAACGCTTCAAAACGAATATTACTCATACTTTTGACGTTGTTTTTCGTTTTTAATCCGATTAAATTGCAAAAATCGCCGCAAAAGTACAATAATTATTTGAATTATGCAAATAAAAAATGCATTTTTACAAAAAAAGAGCCCCGAAGAGCTCTTTTTACCGATTGATGGACGTTTTTAATGTACCCGTTGACCCTGAATCGTGTACATCTTGTCGTCCCGAAGGATATACACATTTCCCTCGCGAATGAGTTTCTGCGTCGGGTCTTCCGGATTCGTATATACCGCCGGCGCGTCGGTAGGATCGTTGGATTGGTAAATCGCTTGCAGGATGATGCCATTTTCCAGATTGCCTGCCTGAATCTCCCAACGCAAGAACATGAAGCCTTCAACCAGCGGTGCTACAGGTACAGACCAGAGTTGCTGCTCCATATACAGCGGGTCACCGTCTTTCTTGCGGTAGGTCACCGTGATATTTTTGTCCTCGTACTGCAGATCCGTAGCTACGCCGATGATATTCAGGAATCCTTTCCATACATCTTTGGCTTGATACAGCGAGATATAGTCCATCGGTACGTACAGCACACACGTGTTCTTATTCACATTATTCACCGTGCGCTCAACGATTGTCTGGGGCGTATACGCGTAGTTATAAATCTGCTGCAGCCCCGAGCAACCATAGAAGGCATCCGTGTTGATAGTAGTTACCGAAGGCGGGATCACCACTTTCTTCAGCGATGTGCAACCTTCCAATATGCTGGTTGCTATCGTCTTGAGACCATGCGGGAAGATAAGCGAGTCCAATGAGGTACATGACATAAATGTATTGCGTCCGATAGAGGTAACCGTTTCCGGAATCTTCACCGAATCCAATAGGCTCATATTGTAGCACAAATACGCCGGAATCGTCTGTACCTGGTCGCCGAAGACGAACGATGTTATTTTCGAGCTTGCGCTATAGAAGGGCGCACTATCGGACGAACCCGCCGTACAGTTAGCCGGCAACCATATTACCTTGGTTGTCGGGTTACTTTTGAATGCCGCATTGCCTATCGACGTCACAGTACTCGGTATTGTAATCGAGTCCAGTTTACAATTATAGAACGCACGTGTACCGATAGTTACCAAGCCTTCGTTCAGGTTCACTTTCTTCAGCGAAGTACAACCGTAGAAAGCGTCCGAGCTGATGGTCGTCAACGTAGCCGGCAAATGAATTGAGTCCAACGATGTACAGCCCTCGAAGATACTAACCGGAAGGGTCTTCTGCGTCACCGGGAGGTTGATAGATTGTAGTTTCGAGCAGTTCATAAACGCACGCACACCAAGCCTATTGACCGAAGGAGGCAGGACGATGGTATCCAGCAAATTCATGTTCTTACATATGTACGACGGTACTACTTCCACTTGATCGCCGAACATGAACTTGGTGATCTTCGAAGTGGTACTATAGAATGGCGCTGACTCGTCCTCTCCGATTGTACAATCTATCGGCAACCATTGCACTTGCGTGGTCGGGTTGCTTTTGAAAGCAGCGTCACCAACCGTAGTCACCGTACTCGGCACAACGATCGAGTCCAGTTTACAATTATAGAAAGCACGCCTATCAATAGTCACCAAGCCTTCGTGCAAATGCACTTTCTTTAGCGACGTACAGCCATAGAAAGCATCTGTGCTGATGGTCGTCAACGTAGTCGGAAGAACGATTGAGTCCAACGATGTACAGCCCTCAAAGAAGCTAACCGGAAGCGTTTTCTGCGTCACCGGAAGGTTGATCGACTTGAGCGACGAACAGCCCATGAACGAGTACTGCCCCAAGGAATTAACCGAAGGAGGTAGCACCACGGTATCCAACAAACTCATGTTTTTACACAAGTATGCAGGAATCGTTGTCACCTGATTTCCGAACGTAATCTTGGTGACCTTTGAATTTGTGCTATAGAACGGCGCACTATCGTCCGTGCCGATACTACAAGTAATCGGCAACCACGTAATGGTTGTGGTCGGGTTACCTTTGAATGCCGCATTGCCTATCGACGTCACAGTACTCGGAATAGTGATTGATGCGAGGTTACAGTTATAAAACGCACGCAGATTGATGGTCACCAAGCCTTCCGGCAAGTTGATGCTATTCAATCGCACGCAACCGTAGAAAGCGTCCGTGTTAATCGTTGTAATCGTGTTCGGCAAAACAACAGTTTCCAGATTCGTCATCCCTTCAAAAGCAGAAGTACCGATAGTCGTCACTGTGTAGTTATGGTCCGCATACGTCACTTGCGACGGAATCGTCACCGACAATAAAGGCGTGTAGGTCGGCTTACCCGTTTCCTGATCCGCTACCACCGTAGCAGTGGTCGTACCTAACGAATAGTACAGACCGTCAATCTTGACGATTTCTGCACTCACGCTCGCAGCGCATAACAGCGCGGCAAAAAATGTAAATAGTTTTCTCATAATAAGTGGTTTTAACAATTTCGGCGCCAAAGGTACAACAAAAATTCCACATACGCAAACGTACATGGAATTTTTCGTAGAAAAAATGCTTTTTTTAATGAATAAGTATCTTTTTGGTATGCCATTCGCCGTCATAGAAGGCTTTGACGAAATAGACTCCGGTGGACAGCATCACTCCGAGCGAAGACAGCTGACGGTCACCCGCCTCCTCCAGCACACCGTTATACACATGAATCAGTTTTCCGCTTACGTCCAGCAGATAGAGCGTTGTAGGTCCGTGCGGGATGGTTGGGTCCGCTTCGAGTTCCTGTGCACTGAACGGATTGGGGATGAACTCCTCCCGGATATTCTCAATTTCCTCTTCGTGCCATTGTCCCTTCACGCAATCCGGCATATAGCTGAACTCGACGATCGTGCGCACCAACATGTCGTTCAGATGCTCCACTTTGAGAGAGTCTGTCGTGGGTTTGAGGTGGGGATTTCCGATGCCCGAGTCGTCGGTAAGGAAGAAAGAAGTTCCGTTTGTAGCGAGCGCCATGGAGCGCATAAGAAACTCTCCTGCCTTGTCCATACTACTGCACACGACGGGTACGATCCGTATTCCCTGTGCGGCAGCATTGAGGATTTGGTCGTGCAGCAGTGCTAAAGTAGCCGAATCCTGGTGGCATGGTGCATCTAAAATAAGGAACGCAATGCGCGCACGCGTGTTCTCATCCCATCCGGCACTGTTAATTGCCGCCATGAGTGCTTCCGGCACTGCTTCCGGAAAGTCACCACCGCCATTTGCCTCCTGTTTATCTATAAAATTCTGAGTGGTTTTAATATCCTCGGTCAAACGTGATATACGCGTAATATACTCATCTCCGTGGTCGCGGTACACCACAGCCCCGGTGCGGATATTAAGTCCTCCTGTTGCCTGTTTGGCGCGCGCGATGACATCTTTCATCTCTGCTTGCAAATACCTCAACTCATCGCCCATCGAGCCGGTAACATCGAAGACGAATAGCACGTCCGCGCCGTCCGGTGCATCGCATGGCTCATCGACCTCTATGCTGTTGATGCCGTCGCGTTTCAACTCCTGCACGCCTTCCACTCTCACGTCTTTCACCGGTTCGCTCAGCAACCCGTTCCACAACTCTGCCCTACCGGTGTTATCCGTCATGGTTTGGAACAACGTGTTGCCTTTCGCGTCCGTCAGCGACACCGGATAGTTCACAATCGGGTAACCGTGTTTGTCCGTCACCTGCACTGTATAACGTTCACGCGGCTCGATGCGCCATGTGCCGATGAACTGCTTATGGCTCTTGTTCAATATATTGGGCCACAGCGACCACTTCGTAAAATCGTTCACTTCACCTGCCGTCAGCTTACCGGCGCTCACGTTGTTATTGGGCATCGCACCGCCTGCCATCGAAGGTCTTACCGCCGCCGCTTCTTCTGCCATTACCACGCCATCGTCCATCATCGGTGCAGCAGCGCCTACCGTCATCGTCTTGTACAGCATCGTGCCTTTGCCGCGGGTACCGTAGGAATAATACATCTCGTCCCTGCCGCCGCGGGTCTTCTTGCCTTCCAACCGCACGATGAGCATGCTGCCGTCAACCGACACTTTCTTCTCCTTGAATCCGTCGCACGACACCGTCAACAATTTCGCGCCGTTCACCTGTTCCGGCTTCAGCACTACCCGACCGTCATACGACGTGGTGAACGTCTGTTTGCCGATCTTCACTTGCGCACCGTCTATCAGCGCCTGCGTCGTGTCCATCACAATAACCGTCAGCGCTTGACCGCTGACAACTGATTGCTGATTACTGGTTACTGATTGCTGACCGCTCTTCTTCACACACGCACTCGCCGTACCAAAGCACAGCACTGCTACTAATACAGAGATAATTTTTCGCATAATTTTTCGATTTTTACAAAAATACGTGCAATAATTGTGCCAAACTCTTGCATATGTCAAAAAAAAGCAGTACTTTTGCAGCCGCAAAAGTGAAATAACTAACAAAAATATGGCACAACAGACACAAGAAGAGACATTTAAGAAGATCGTGGCGCACTGCAAAGAGTACGGATTCGTATTCCCGAGCAGTGAGATTTATGACGGTCTTGGCGCAGTATATGACTACGGTCAGAACGGCGTGGAGTTGAAGAACAATATCAAGCGTTACTGGTGGGATTCTATGACGCTGCTGCATGAGAACATCGTCGGTATCGATGCCGCTATCTTCATGCACCCGACAACCTGGAAGGCTTCGGGACACGTGGATGCGTTCAATGATCCGCTGATTGACAACAGGGATTCGAAGAAGCGTTACCGCGCGGACGTGCTGATCGAAGATCAGATAGCCAAGTACGACGACAAGATCGCCAAAGAGGTAGAGAAAGCCCGCAAGCGTTTCGGTGAGAGTTTTGACGAGGAGATGTTCAAGGCGACGAACGAGCGCGTGAAAGAGCATATTGAAAAGCGCGAGGCACTGCACACACGTTTTGCGAAGGCGATGAACGACAACAACCTCGACGAGCTGAAGCAGATCATCCTGGACGAGGAGATCGTTTGCCCGATATCGGGTACACGCAACTGGACAGACGTGCGTCAGTTCAACCTGATGTTCTCGACCGAGATGGGTTCGACCGCTGACGGCAGCATGAAGATTTATCTTCGTCCGGAAACGGCACAGGGTATATTCGTGAACTTCCTGAACGTACAGAAGACGGGGCGTATGAAGATCCCGTTCGGTATCGCGCAGATCGGTAAGGCATTCCGCAACGAGATTGTAGCCCGTCAGTTTATATTCCGCATGCGCGAGTTCGAGCAGATGGAGATGCAGTTCTTCGTTCGTCCGGGCGAGGAGTTGAAATGGTTCGAGCACTGGAAACAATTCCGTCTGAAATGGCACAAGGCGTTGGGTTTAGGCGACGAGAAATACCGCTTCCACGATCACGATAAGTTGGCGCACTATGCGAATGCGGCGACGGATATCGAGTTTTTGATGCCTTTCGGATTCAAGGAAGTAGAGGGTATCCACAGCCGTACGAACTTCGACCTGAGTTCGCACGCCAAATATAGCGGCAAGAAGATCGAGTATTTCGATCCGGAGCTGAACCAGAGCTACACGCCGTTCGTCATCGAGACCTCGATCGGCGTCGATCGTATGTTCCTGAGCGTCATGTGCTCGAGCTACGAGGAGCAGGCGTTAGAAGGCGGCGACACGCGTGTCGTTTTGCACCTGCCGGCTGTATTAGCACCGGTGAAGGCCTGCATCATGCCGCTGGTGAAGAAAGACGGTCTGCCCGAGAAGGCACGCGAGATCATGAACGAGCTGAAGTTCGACTTCAAAGTAGCGTACGACGAGAAGGACTCGATTGGTAAGCGCTACCGCCGCCAGGACGCAGTTGGTACGCCGTTCTGCATCACCGTTGACCACGACACGCTGAACGACGGGTGCGTGACAATCCGTCACCGCGACACGATGGCGCAAGACCGCGTGCGCATCGAAGAGTTGCACGAGATTATCCGCAAGGCGACCGATGCGAAAGAATTATACAAAAAAATAGTCGGTGATTCTCTCACCGACTCTGAGGATTAAGCGTTATACGCTTCGAGGGCTTTACGAAGGACGATCATTGCTTTGGCGAGGTCGTCCTTATTCAATACATACGCCATGCGGACCTGATGACGTCCGTCCTCGGGGTTGGTATAGAAACCGGTACCCGGCGCCATCATGACGGTTGATCCTTCGTAATTGAAGTCCGTGAGGCACCATTTGCAGAATTTCTCGACATCATCGACGGGCAGCTCGACCATGACATAGAAGGCACCTGTAGGCGCAGGGGCGAAGACACCCGGGATCTGGTTGAGTTGGTCTATAAGGAAATTACGGCGACCGAGGTACTCATCATAGACCTCCTGCATATACTCTTCCGGCGTGGAGAGCGATGCTTCGGCAACCACCTGACCGAAGAGCGGAGGACTCAGACGCGCCTGGCAGAACTTCATGACAGACTCGCGCACAGCTTTATTCTTGGTAATGAGTGCGCCGATACGGATACCGCACTCCGAATAGCGCTTGGAGACGCTGTCCACGAGGACGACATTCTCCTCGATGCCCTCGAGGTGACAGGCGGAGATATAGGGCGACTTGGTATAGATGAACTCACGGTATACCTCATCGGAGATGAGATAGAGGTCGTATTTCTTCACCAGATCACGTATCTGGCGCATCTCCTGCTTGGTATAGAGGTATCCGGTCGGGTTATTGGGGTTACAGATGAGTATGGCGCGTGTCTTAGGCGTGATTTGCTTTTCAAACTCCTCCACCGGCGGCAGTTTGAAGCCATTCTTGATGTCCGTCTTGACGGATTTGACGATGGCACCTGCCGAAATAGCGAACGCCATATAGTTGGCATAAGACGGGTCGGTGACGATGATCTCATCGCCCGGGTTGAGGCAAGACATATAGGCGAACATGATGGCTTCCGACCCACCCGCGGTGATGATGATCTCATCCGGCGAGAGGTCGATGCCATAGTTGGCATAATAGCTGACCATCTTCGTTCGCAGCGACTTAAGACCCTGCGAAGGCGAGTACTCCAAGATCTCAGTGTCGAAGTTCTTCACCGCCTCCAAAGCCTGGGGCGGCGTTTTGATATCGGGCTGACCGATATTGAGGTGATACACATGGACACCGGCCAGCTTCGCCTCGTCGGCATACTTAGCCAGTTTACGAATCGGACTCTCAGGCATCGATTGCGCCCGCAAACTAATTTCCATACTTATATGATTTCAGATATTGCACTATTTATTCCAATCCCCAAAAAATTTGACCGCTGAACGAACCGTAGCCGTTGATTTTGCCGGACGGATGCCAAACATAGATGTCCTTGCCGGTATTGAACCAGATATTATCCAGGGCATCGATATATATTCCTTGGAAGAGGAAATAACCTTTCTTATTGAATCTCAGATCGAGTTTATAGACCTCGGCGGACTTGACTTCGCCTTTGGTGGTGAAGCGCTCGAGGACGCGGTTGTCATGGATGGCGAAGATCTCGTTCTTGGAGTTGACCGCCGCCCCCTGCACATTCTTCCACTCCGCGACGAAGAGCCGCTCCGGCAGTTTGTCGGGTTTGACCTCGGACAGTCCGCTCGGGCAGATGGCGAGGAAGGACGAACCGATATAGGGGTTGCAGAAACCCGTGCAGAGCGCACGGTCCTCAGGTTGGATGACCGCCGAGAACTTACCATTCATGAAGGTGGTATAGGCTTGCGTCCAGAAGCCGCGGCCTATGTCCACCCACAGGCGTCCGTCGCGTCCCACACGAAGCACGCGGAACTCATTGTCCGCCACCGGACAATCATAGGTATGCATCAGCTTGAGGTTAGCATCATACTCCTTCATTTGATTTTTATGATAGAAATACGCGCGATTGGTGACGGGATTGACAACGAAGCGCTGGCCGTCATACGAGGTCTGATCCTCGAGCAGCACTTTGCGGTTGAACACGTCATAGACGCCGACCTTCGATTGGAAGACAAGCAGACGACCGTCCTTGAGGCATCCCGCTCCGTTGATAGCCTGCTTCGGCGCACAGGTGACCGGCATCGCGAAGAGGGAGATATTTCCGGTGGTTTTATTGAGGCCGAAGATCATGCTTTGTTTGGAGGCGATGAGATAAGTAGCGGTATCATTCTCCGCGATGTAACAGCCTCCGTTAGTAAGGGTGACCGCATCCTCGAACGCGATGCGCTGGCCGGCAGGGTCATTCGGCTCGGGAGGAATGGGAAGCGGTTGCGGCACTTTAATGGGATCGGGCGCCGGAGGCAAGAGGCTGCAACAGATTTTTTCTATCGAGCCATCGTTATGATGAATACGGATAATGGGTCCATCGACCACATCGATTGTTTCCTCCGGCGGCTCGGGTTTGTTCTCGTCCTCCGGTTTCTTTCCGTTTTCTGCTGCCGCCGCACGCGGTTTCAAGTGGAAATAACGCTCAAAATCGGGTTGCACATCTTTCCACGTGCTATGATTGATCCAATCTTTGAGTGTCTGGGAGTTATAGGGATTGCCCATGATAAGCATCGAACTGAGTCCGCCGGCAAGGGCTGCGAGCGCTTGCAGTTCGTTGTCGATGCCCTGGTAATCGCGGTCGAATCCGGACTGCTGGAAGATGATGAGCGCACTCTTGTCTGCCTCCGGGTCGTAGTAGCGATAGAGATGAAAGCGCACCTGTAGCGCCTGCGCATTGAAGAGGCTGAGGAACATAGGCGATTTACCGAAGTCCACGGTGACATCCTTATGCTTGGCATCCTTGACGCCCATGAAGGAGACTGTTTCTTCCTTGCCGTCAACCAGGATCTGCTCGGGGTCGCCGACGGGGAAGAGGAAGAGCTGACCGCCGCCTTTGTTACGACTCTCTTCGACCTCTTTCGCCCAGACGATGAGTGAGTCATGGATAGGGCGCGTGAGCATCTGCTCCATTTTCTTAAGGTCGTCCATGCGGTTGCCAGGGAAGACAAAAGCCATGGCTGAAGCCTCGAAGGGGGCCGTAGCGGTAGAGGTTTTTCCGCCCATATACGGCAACTTATGCGCCTTATCCACGATGTACATCGTGTAGGGCTGCAGACCCGGATACATATAACGGGCTGCGACGTTCTGGAACCTGCCGGACGAGTTATCAAACCAGCACAACGGAGTGTCGAAACGCTGGGCAGAAAGGCTCAACGAAACGAAGCTCAAAAGAAGCAGAATTAACCTACGCATAGTCAATAATGAAATTTTTCGGTGCAAAATTACTTTTTTTTTTGCACATATGCAAATTTTTTTGTACTTTTGCAGCAAAATTAGTTTAACATCTAAAAAATCACTACTATGAACGTAACGATTAATGCCGTAAATTTCGAAATGGCAGAGAAACTGGAGCAGTTTATTGAGAAGAAAATGAATCGTTTTGAGCGTCATCTGAATGCGGATGACAAAGTAGAAGTTCGAATGTCTGTGATCAAGCCGCAGACGAATGCGAACAAGGAAGTGAAGATTCGCATTGCGGGTCTGTTTGCAGAGAAGACTGCGGACTCTTTCGAGGAAGCATTGGACGCATGCTTGAGCGCATTGGAGGGACAGCTGGAACGCAGAAAAAACGCATAATGAATTATCTTTTTACATCAGAGTCGGTATCTGAGGGGCATCCGGACAAGGTGAGCGATCAGATATCGGACGCTATTTTGGACAACATGTTAGCGCAGGATCCTTCTGCGCACGTAGCATGTGAAACGCTGTGTACCACGGGTCAAGTGGTGATAGCCGGCGAGGTGAGTTGCAACGGATGGGTAGATATACCCATCATCGTGCGCAAGACGATAGCCGAGATCGGATACACGAAATCGGAGTATAAGTTCGAAGCAGAGAGTTGCGGAATCTTCACGGCTCTTCATTCGCAGTCGGCAGACATCAATATGGGTGTGAGTCGCGAGAAAGAGGAAGAGCAAGGCGCCGGAGACCAAGGTATGATGTTCGGTTACGCAACCGACGAGACGGACAACTATATGCCGCTGACACTGGACTTAGCGCACACCTTAGTATATACACTCGCGCGTATACGCAAAGAAGGCAAGCAGATGACCTATCTGCGTCCGGACAGCAAGAGTCAGGTGACGATTGAATACGATCAGCAGAACCGTCCGGTTCGTATCGACACGATTGTGCTCTCTACGCAACATGACGAGGGTGTGACACCCGAAATGATCAAGAAGGACATCATCGCTATCCTGCTGCCGCGCGTAGCGAAGCGCGACAGCCGCTACGGGCATCTATTGGAGCAGTTTTTGGAGGACAAGAACGCGAAGTTATTAGTTAATCCGACGGGTAATTTCGTGATCGGCGGTCCTCACGGCGACACGGGTTTGACGGGTCGTAAGATCATCGTTGATACGTACGGCGGTCGCGGTGCGCACGGAGGCGGTGCATTCAGCGGTAAGGATCCGTCGAAAGTGGACCGTTCGGCAGCGTATGCGGCTCGATGGATTGCGAAGCACTTGGTTGCAGCCGGTGTGGCACACGAGGCATTGGTGCAAGTGAGTTACGCCATCGGTGTCGCTGAACCGGTGTCGCTATACGTAAACACCTACGGAACGGCGCAGGTGAACAAGAGCGATGCGGAGATTGCGCAGATAGTAAGTCGTCTGTTCGACCTTCGTCCCGCCGCTATCATCCGCGAGTTGAAGCTCACGCAACCGATGTATGAAGAAACCGCCAAATACGGCCACATGGGTCGCACGAACGAGGTAGTCACCAAAACTTTCATCGACTCGGACGGCAAGGAATATACACGTGAAGTAGAATTATTCACATGGGAGAAACTGAATCGATTGACAGAAGTAAAAAGCGCATTTGGGCTGTAGTGTCCATCGTGTTCTGCGCGGTAGTACTTGACCAGATCATCAAGTCGCTCGTGGTGCGCAATTTTGCGTTAGGCGAGAGCCATGAGGTGACCTCATGGTTTTGGCTTTGCTATATCGAGAACAACGGAATGGCGTTTGGCATCGAATGGTTCAGCAAGTTGGCGCTGACGCTTTTCCGGTTGTTAGCGGTAGGGTTGCTGAGTTGGTACGTTAGCACGTTAGTGCGCAAGCCGGAGGTGAAGGACGGCTACATCGCTTGCATCGCGTTCATCATCGCCGGCGCGCTAGGCAACATCATCGATTGTATTTTCTACGGCAAACTATTCCAAGGCACGGGTTGGTTCTTCGGTCGCGTGGTCGATATGTTTTACTTCCCGCTCATTCGCAACAGTGCCGGCGAGGTACTATTCTTCCGTCCCGTATTCAACTTCGCAGACAGCTGCATCACCTGTGCCGTAGCGGTGATTGTGCTGTTTTACATGAAGGAGTTGAATTCGAAATGACGACAATACGCAAAATAGGATGGATTGTGTTCTGCGCGTTGGTGCTTATCGGTTGCCGACCGAAGGGGATCTTGCATTCGTGGGAAATGCGAAAAGTGCTGATTGATCTGCATAAGACCGATGCGTTGCTGCAGATATCGGGTGTACAGAATTCCGAATCGGAGGTGAAGGCCATTTATTATGCGCAGGTGCTGGAGAAGCACGGTATCACGCAGGCCGAGTTCGATTCATCGCTGGTATGGTACACCGCGCACCCGCAACTTTTCGATAAGATATACCCGAAAGTGATGGCGCAGCTGACGCACGAGCGGGAGGTGTACTACGACACGTATAGCGAAGAGCTACATCTGCTGCCTGAAGCGATAGACGAACCGGAGATGCCGGTAGAGCATCCGTTCACGCCTGCGATGTTGGACAGTATGATTTGGGTGAATATGCACGGCTTGCCGTCTATGTGGCAACCATCAATGCATAATACGGAAGATCAACTCCTTCCAAAGGTCTGCGTCCTTCGCTGAGGGATTATTGACGCCTTTACTTCGCGCATCTATCTCGCGCAAATATCCGATAATCAAGAATGTTTTGCCTGCCGGGTACCGCTTGGCAGCTGTTTCGTAGTCCTTCACGAAATAGGGATTGATGCCTAATTCGCGCGCTACGTTTGTTTGCGACTTATCGGGCATGTAATGATACATGAGCAGATTGGAGAAGAAGGAGAAGAGCGGCGCGAGTTCGCGAATGATCGGATGGTCTTTGGATGACGCGAAATAGCGCGTGATACGGTTGGCTTTGACGATATCTCCGCGGATGAGGGCACTCTGCAGCTCCATGATGTTATAGTCCTTGGAGATACCGATATTGCGTTCCACGAGTGCGGCATCAATGGTGTTGACGCCTTCGGGACGACCGTCAATCAGTTTCTGCAGCGCCCCTACGATAGCAGAGAGGTCGGTTCCGAGGTGGTCAGCCAAGATAGGTGCTACTTTGGGATCGATGGTAATCTCCGGATGCAGTTTCTTGAAGTCCGTGATATACGAACTGATCCATCGTTCGACTTCGTAGTCGCGCAACTTATCGGACTGCAACCACACGACTTGCGGATGCTCTGCCGCCTTTTTCCACACCCCTTGGCGCTTATCGGGTTTGCCGTTATAACAGATAACGAGCACGTTCTGCGGCATCAGGTTATCGAGGTAGGCATTGAGCGCTTCCCATTTTTTGATTGCTTGCGCTTCGCGCACGATGATGACTTTGCGTCTGCCCATCATGGCAAAACCGCGTGCTGCCCCGATGACAGGTGCTATGTCGGCTCCTTGCAGGTCGCGACCGTAGAGGATCTGCTGGTCAAACTCGCGCGCCATCGGATCCAAGGCATTCTCGGCGATGAAGTCCACCGTGCGGTCCGCATAATACGGTTCTTCGCCGCAGAGGATGTACACCGGTGCGTATTGGTCGGCCTTCAAATCGGCTATTATATCATTGAATTTCTTAATCATAGATACGATTAACTTCGTTATTCCGGGTCATAGACGTAAATCATGTATTTGTATGCAGAGCGGTTGATGGCGGTATAGCCGGCGTTGAGCAACATACGCTCTAACCTACTCTCGCGGTCTTTGTATATGGGTTTGGTCTTGAATTGCGGGGAGAAGGAGCAGAACACAATCGGGTGCTCGGCTTCGATGATGGGTTGGTATTTGGCGGTATAGACGCTGTCGAAGATATTCGACCAAAACTCATTGTATCGCGCTGCCTCACAACCCGTTACGGCTCGCATGAGATGATTTTCCTGGCCGATGGAGAGGATGTTTGATGTTTGATGTGTGATGTGTGATGTTTGGTGTAAGGTGGAAAGGCTGTCGAAGTCGGCTTTGTACTGCAGGAGTTGGTGCTCTTCGGCAGGTGTGATAGCGATGTGTCGGTATGGCGAAACGGCAGAAACGGTACGCGCTTCGAGGAGGTTGGTCTTCCCTACACTATTCGTTGTGAAACGCACCACAACAACGGCGCAGAGCACGACTAACACTTCGAATAAGAAGCGCCGTTCGGTAAGGTTTTTGTATTGGGTTAACGCTACGGGCAGCAGGCAGAGCACGGCAGGGAAGAGTTTGAGCCAAGCGGTGTCAGTACCGAGAGTAGCAACAATCATTATTGACGATTGGACGATTGACGAGGTACGATTGATTGACGATTGAGCGAGCACGATTACAAGGACGAAGGCGGAGATGAGGTAGGTGAGGTCGAAGTTATACCACTGTGTAGGTTTGATGGTATAGAGGATGAAGAGTGCTACGGCGGCGCCGATGAACCAACCGGCGTATTTCTTTTCGCGGAAGGCCAAGACACCGACCGCCATCAGCATGTAACCGAGCAGCAGTCCGCTTTTCTCCCACAGTTTGGTGAGCATCGACATCATTTCATGACTGCTCATTGCGGCATCGAGCGGTGCGGGTGTGATGAGCCAGAAGCCCAACAGATAAACGAGTCCTGCTGCAGCCGCAGCGATAGGTACAAGCCATAGTGCGCGTTTGCGCCATAGAGGGATGAGGATCAGCAGGACAAGGATGTTGGGGAAACGAACGGCGACAGCCAGACCGGCAAGGACGGCTGTCAGAATTGACGATTGAACGATTGACGAGGTAGGATTGATTGACGATTGAGTTACGTAGACACAGATGGCGGAGAGGAGGAGGACAGTGAGAGTTCCGGGACTGAATTCCTGAAACGCGCCGTAGCCCATGAGCAGGAAGGTAAGTGCAAGCCAGTGAAGGTTGTTTCGTCGTTGCTCTTTGTCGAGCAGGCATATATACGGAAGGCTGATGGCTGCGACGGTGCAGAGCCATCCGGCGAGGCGTAAGGGCAGCAGTTGAGCACCGAAGAGTCGGACGATAGCACCGCCTGCGAGCAGTGTACCCGCCGCCATCCAACCGCCTTCCAACTGCTCGTATTTATAGAGCCAGTAGAGCGGGTCTTGATGGTTGCCGAAGCCTGCGAACACAAACCATAAGGTCCATGCGAGGGCTGCAATCAGGAAGGTTAACGATAATATGTTTCGATCAAATCGCATATAGCATCTACCTCTTCCATCTTGAGGTCATAGAACAGCGGCAGGCGCACCAGGCAGTCCGCATAGCGGTCACATTCCGGCAACGCGCGACCGTCATGACGCGAAGCATAATACGGGCTGGAATGCAAGCTCAAATAATGGAATACGGCGCACGCACCGTTGTCCTTAAGGTGTTTGATAAGCCCTGTGCGGGCTTCCAAGTTCGGCAGCACGAGATAGAACATGTGGGCATTATTGCTCGCATAGTCCGGGATGTCGGGCAAGGTGAAGAACTGTTTATCCGCAAGCGGTTTAAGACGCTCGTGATAGCGATTCCATAAGGCGGTACGTTTCGCCTGTATGTCATCGATGTTCTCGAGTTGTGCCCATAGGAAGGCTGCATTCACTTCGCTCGGCAGGAAGGACGATCCCATATCGACCCATCCGTATTTATTCACTTCGCCGCGGAAGAATTCAGCGCGGTTGGTACCTTTCTCCCATATGATCTCTGCGCGACGCACGAAGCGCTCGTCGTTGACTACGAGCAGACCACCTTCTCCTCCGGCGGTAATATTCTTGGTCTCATGAAACGAGAAAGCTGCGAGGTGTCCGATGCCGCCCAAGGGTTTGCCCTTGTAATAGCTGTCGATAGCTTGCGCCGCATCTTCAACCACGAGGAGGTTGTGCTTCTTCGCTACTGCCATGATGGCATCCATATCGCATGCTACGCCGGCATAATGGACGGGCACGATGACTTTGGTGCGCGGAGTAATCAGAGCCTCAAGAGTCTCTGCATCTATATTCGGATTGCGTTTCATAGAGTCCGCGAACACGACCGTAGCCCCTTCGCGAAGGAAGGCGAGTGCGGTAGAAACAAAGGTATAAGAAGGCACGATGACCTCGTCACCGGGTTTGAGCTCACAGAGCATCGCGCACATCTCGAGTGCATCTGTGCCGCTGGTTGTCAGCAGACATTTGCGAAAACCGTAGCGTTGCTCGAACCAAGCCTGGCACGCTTTGGTGAATCGACCGTTACCGGACAGTTTGCCGGCAAACACCGCTTCATACATGTAATGGGCTTCCTTGCCCGTCAGATGAGGTTGATTGAAATTTATCATAGGAAAAATACTATTACTCCGATTATGATGATGCCGATAGCGAGGGCTTTACGGCGATTGATGGGTTCGCGGAAGATGAACCATGACAGCGTAGGCACAAAGAAATAACTCATCGACTCGATGATACTCAGTTCTTTGAGCAGCAGTCCTTTGCTCATACACCATATATTGACTATCATCGCGATGAACATCACGGCGTAACCGCTGATGACCCATGCGTTGACATACTGTTTCCACCACGGCGAGTAATTCTTCCGTGCTCCCTGTTTGAGTAACATCTGCGCGCAGGCTGATGCAAACACAACTGCTAATGCGATAAGTGCGTATTTCATGAGCGTGCCAAAAGAACTATTCCTGTTACTATGATGATCGAACCGATGATGTTCGGGACAGTGATGGCTTCACCGAAAAGCAGCGCCGCAAAGAGCATGGTGAAGATGAGTGTGGTGCCTTTGAACATATACGCTGTACCAAGGTCGATGCGTTTGAGCACTTGTTGCCATAACATCGCATAGATACCGATGATGGCGACTGCGCAGACGAACCAGAAGATGTACAGCGGCGAGAACGTAGGTTGTTGCGACGCCAGTTTGGTGCAAATACCTACGCAGGCGTAGAGCAGGTTTACGCCGATAAGCACCGCTATATGCGTAATGTTTAATGTGTAATGTTTATTCGGCATAACGTAAGAATTTAGCGGGATTACCTACCCAAATCTCGTTCTCTCCCATGTTCTTGAGAAGTACGGCTCCTTGGCCCAAGGTCGCATTGTCGCCAATGGTGAGGTTCTCACGAATTGTTGCATTGAAACCGATGTGTACCCCTTTGCCGATGCGCAAATAACTGCCTACGCAGGCTTGCGCGGCAATATGACAGAAGTCCCCGACGATATTATCGTGCCCCATCGTAGCACCCACCATCATGATGCAACCTTTGCCTAACTTAGAGCCTGGTGACATCGCTACCTGCGGCATGATGATACAGCCTGCGCCCAACTGCACACTCGGTGCTACATACGCCATCGGATGCACGAAAGTTGCCAAGCGGTCGTCCGGTATATTCAGTGCTTCGAACATCGCTATGCGTTCGCGGTTGCCGTCGATACGTAGGATGGTATTGATGAACCAATAGCCCTCGTCCAAGAGTCGTTTGGCGTCTTCCACTTTACCGATGACGGGGAACATATCGATTTTCTCACCTACCGGCGTACGGTCATTGAGGAAACCCGCTACTTCCAGGTCGGTAGCACCCATGCGGCGCGCGTGCTCGATAGCAGCAGCTACCACAGCACCGTTGCCCAAACCACCTAATATCGCTACTTTTCTACTCATAACACTTGATCAATAATGAAGTTCGGACGCTGTTTGGTTTCCAAGAAGATACGACCGATGTATTCGCCCAAGATGCCGAGGAAAGCGAAGTTGAGTCCGAAGAGGAAGAGCATCAGCACCATCATACTTGTCCAACCGGCGAGGACGTTGCCCATGATCTTATAGATGATAAGCACAAGCGCGGCGATCATCGAGCCGAAGCAGAGCAGCGCACCCATGTAGGTCACCATGCGGATGGGGAACATCGAGAAGGAGAAAATACGCGCGAAAGTGAGCTGCAGCATCTTACGTAAGTTATACCCGCTCGTTCCGGCAAAACGTGCGTCGCGTTTGAGCGGCACAGCGACGTAATGACTACCGATATAATAGAGCAGGCTGACAGCCGTAGCGGTTTTCTCCGGGAAACGGCGCAACTCTTCGACGACACTCTTTTGCATCACGCGGAAGATACCCAAGCGCGGCATCGTGTGGATATCGGTGATGCTGTTGCTTACGCGTTGGAACAAACGCGACACGGCGATCTTCATGCGACTGTCCTTGCGCTCTTGCCATTGTGCGATCGACATCGTTGCCTGCGGGTCTGCCAAGAGTGCACCGATGAGCACCGGGATGTCTTCGGGTCGATCCTGCAGGTCGGAGTCCATGAGTACGATGAGGTCTTTGGTTGTCAAGGACAGTCCTGCTGCAATCGCGTTCTGCTGACCGAAATTACGGCTCAGGCGCGCAATGCGCAGATGTTCGCGTTGCTGACGCTCGGACTGCATGACGCTCCACGAGCGGTCGCGACTGCCATCGTCCACCAGGATGATCTCGTAGTCCTTCACGATCTGCGTCAGTACCGCCGTCAGGCGACGTAACAACTCCGCGATGACCTCTTCGTCATTATAAATCGGTATCACCACCGATAAACTTTGTTTATACATATGCTTAATTCTTAATTGCTAATTTAATCAGCGCGTAGCGTCCGTTGTGACAGATCGGGACGATCTTCGTCGGCACACCGTAGTGTTTTTCTATCTGTTCGCAGATCCGCGGAACAGCGGTTTTCTCGCGCTTGTATCCTTCGACATCGGTGAACACATACACATCGTCGCGCAACAGCGTGCGATAGCTGTGTCCAAGGGGCTTATTGAGCGGGTTACAGGTCATCCAACCGAGCGTATATTTGCGGTAGGGCAGCGGCCATATATTCCAGGGGTTGGTAGCCTCCACCGTCATGGATGTACCTATCGTCGAGACATACGCGCCATCGGGCATATACGCCAGGACGGGCTGCTGCAGGCGTTGCCATAAGTAGCGGTTATACGACTCCGTCACACACTCGCGTCCGGTCTGATAGACGTACCAGGCGCTGAGTACCGCCATCGCCAGACCTATACCCCAGCGACGCTTGAGTCCGGTGGTCTTGGGCAGCAACATAAAATCGGTCAGCAGCAGCGGAATCAGTATGCAAAGGAACACACGGTTCTTGAGGAAACCGTCGAGGCTCACGTGCACCATCAGCGCGATGACAAAGAGCGTATAGAGAATGAGAAAAATATACTTATTGCGGTTGCCGGTAGTGAGGATCATCATCACGAGCAGTGCGCCGAGGATGATCAGTTCGACCGCATATTTATCCAGCCGCTGCACATTACGTATCTGTTTGCTCAGCGGCACTTCGCCTGCCGTAGCGCTCAGTTGACGGATGGTAGGCAGGTCTATCTGTTCAGCATCGGGCAGGAAGAGCAGCAGCAGACGATAGTCCACCCAATCGACATTCTCCGGCAGCTGTTCGGGTCGCAGCGTGTGTGCGTTGGGGTTGTCGTTCAGCTGTGCCCTCAGTTGGTTATACTCGCGGTACTGTTTCCATTCCGGATCGCGGTCGTACATCTTCTGATTGAATACGCGGCAACCTACAACGGCGGTCAGCATCATTGCTACCGCCATGTATTTGCGCCATTCAAAACGATAGGTATAGAGGATAATGGGCGCCATGAGCAGCCCGACAAGTCCGGCAGCCATGAAGCGTATCAGCGCACCGATGACGACGAGTGCGGCACCGCTCCAACGGGCTTTCTTACTCTCCCGCAGCAGCAGCATACATCCCGCCAAGCAGACCAGACCTGCGGTCGTGGTAAACTGCAGCGCCACGATGATACGTGCCCAGAGCACATAGAGCGCCACGAGCCATAAGATGCGTTCCCAGCGCGAGCGGTTAGGGATGGTCAGCAGGCAATAACTGATGCAACTCATCGACAGGATGTGCAGCACTGCGAACGAGAGTGTGTACCATTCGATAGCCGTTGTCAGCGAATAGAGTCCCGCCAGCATCATGCCGTATAGCACGTTGATATAGACCAAGTGAAAGTCCGGCGTGCCCGAATAGGAGCCGTTGGCAATCAGCGCCATCATCACATCGTCGTTCTCCTCAAATCCCAGAGGCAACGCTAACGCCATCACCGTGAAATACACGATGTTCGCCGCCAATACTATGTACTTAAGCCACCTGTTCACTATTACCTTTTACCTATTACCTCTTACCTATTACCTATTACCTACGCAGAATGCGTCTTGTGCGTCAAAATAGCCCGCATGGTTTTGAAGAAATACTTGATATCCGTTCGCGTAGGCCGCAGCATATACTCCGTGAGGTAGGCGTCCTCGCATGCGAAGAGTTCATCGAAAGTCTCCGGATGGTCGATATAGAACGGCGGAATCAGTCCGGGTTTGCACTGCGTGCGTTTGTCCTGCAACCATTGCGGGTATTTATCGAACATTCCTTGACTCAACGGTCGCACGCCGACCAGTTTCATATCGCCTTTCATCCAATTGATGAGCATCGGCCATTCGTCCAACCAATAACGGCGCACGAACTTACCCCAGTTGGTGATGCGCCAATCGTCGTCACTCTTGTCGGCGATGTTCATGCCTCCGCGCGCGTCAAAGACGTACTGCTGGATATACTCGGCATAGGGGTGCATCGTGCGCATCTTATAGAAATACTTCACCTCTTTGTGCTCGCATATACGCGGCAACTTGATCAGCGGACCGTATAACTTCTGACGCTCCTGCGGATAAGGCTGCGAATGTCGATGGGCGAAAACATATTCGATATGCCCCATCGGCACCACGGCATCGACCTCGAAGCCGCAGTAATAGAGGCGACCCAGCACTTCGGTCTTGCTCAACATACGCTTGCGCCCGCGCGTAACATCGTAGTACAGACGGCTCGTCAACAGCAGACGGGGCACCACACGTTTCTGCCAGAAATACAGCGAATAAACGATCCAACGGATGCCCCACGGATAGCGCTTGAGCATCTTCTGCTTGATATACTCCTGCGGACGATAGCAGCACACGTACTGACCGTCGTCCGGCAGTTTCTGATTGACCATGCAGAGGCGTTTGTTGATGCCTCGCATATCGTTGAGCAGCGTCATATCGACGATCGTGCGATACTGGTACTGCGGGATCTGAAGCATACTGAACATCGTGCGGTCGCACACCACTTTGGTGAGGTTCGAGTCCAGATGGGCGCGTTTGCGCAGCATGTAGTAATCCGCTTCGGTGGTCACACTCAACACAGACTGATGGATGGACTCAATCGAACTCTTGCTGCGTTTTTCCTCCTCACGCGTTGCTCTCGCGCGGTCGCGGTGCTCGATGACCATGACCGGCACATTCATGTTCGTCGCGTACTTCCAATAGTGCTCCATGAACACCACGATGGTCTCCAACGCCAGCACGATGAGCGTCGTCCACATCGCTACACGCGGCGAGAGGTTATACGGCATGATGGGCAGCAACCTCCAGCATAAACCGATCAGTATGCCGGCGTCGGCTATCAGCGACAGCATCGACTGCCAGAGCCAGATCTCTTTGTACGAACGATAGAGCTGCACGGCAAAACCGATAATCACCCATAGCGCCGCCATGATGCCGAATAGCGACCAATAATGAACGATTTCACTCTTGTCCGCTACCCAGCGCCATAACATGCAGAGCAATGCCGCGATGACCCACACCAGCAGGTCAATCAGTATTCGCCTATGCCATCCTTCGCGTATCAAAATATAGGCTCCTTAATCTTTACTAACTTTCATCTCAAACCGGTCGGTTTTGTTGATATATTGTCTGTTATTTGTGTCAAAAACCTTTGCGGGTGCAAAGGTACTGCTTTTTTTTGAATTGACCAAATAATTCTGTAAGAAAAATCAAAAAAAAAAAATGCATTTTGCATGATTTACATGTCATTTTGGCCATTTGAGCTTGCTCGGAATGGGCAATATTTTTCACCCAAAACAATGACACACAAAATTATTTTCGTAATTATTTCAGAAAAAAAATTTGCTTATATCGAAAATTATTTGTAATTTTGCAGCCGAAATATACAAAAACAACACTTAATCACTAAAATATGAAAAACAACATTTATCTATTTCTTCTCGCCGCAATGGTGATGATGGTATTACCGCAGAAGGCATATGCCACCCATGTGGACGAATCGTACAACTACATGGTCACGCCCAACGGCATGAACAAGTTCTCCATCCAATGTGCAGCTTATGACCAAAGAGATGCCGATTGCATGATAACAGACGGCAAACTGAAGATTACGGTCGGTGGCACGGAATACGTGCTCTTCAAGTGGGGGCGTAAGAATGAGACTGTTGATGATGACGATACACAAATCAACTTCAAGTTCAAGACAGAGGTGGACGGTTACATTGAAGTGACGCAAGGCAACACCTCCAAGTACTTCACTTTGACCCAAACCGACGGTGAAGTAGAGAAAGCTGTGTATGCGAATAATGACAAGAGAACTTACAGTATCTCCGCCACCTGGACAGTACCCTACACATGGCTCGGCGAAACAGTGACGTTCTCATGGGATATAACGCGCGACGGTCCAGCCCGATACGAAGAGAAAGTAACTGTGAACAGCTCTACCTACACCATTCCTCAAGCAGAAGCAATCGTCAATCCGCAGGTTACACCGGCTATTATCTCCTATAGCCAACCGGGGAAATTAGAGCTACCGTGGTTCATGTCCTCTACCAAGATTGACAGTGCGAGATATGAGTATGTTGATGGCAACGGGGAAAAGCAAACCGTGGCTATGGAGAAAAATGTCAATAGCGGTATTATTTATCTGGATGCCTGTACACCACATAATCAGTTCTCTATCATCATGGATTACAGAGATAACAACGATAACGCGATAAAAAATGTACACTCTGAATCCACCGACTTGAGCATGATCCATGGTCCGGTAGGTTTCTTGGCATCTCCCCGAGGGGATGACAAGGCACGAGTGGATCTGAAATGGGAGATCAACCATCGCAATGCTCCTGATTTCATGCCCACCGATTTCTTTGAGATCCAACGGTCGCTAACCGGCAAAGAGGAGGATTTCGTGAATGTCGGAACGGTGAACTATAACTCCCAAGACTCTGTGTACAGTTTCACCGACACGCTCCTGCTCAGCGCTATCAGCAAAGGACAACTCTCTGCGGATGGTAACTTGGAGAACCTGACCTATCGTGTGCGCCGCACAATGACTTCTCCATGGGGTTGGGGTTCCGACAACACAGCCGCAGCAGCCACTTCATGCAGTCTGGATTTCCTACACCTGCTGCGCATCGCCGACTATACGGCGCAATGGGAGGATTCTGCCTCCTACACGGCACGCGTGAGCTGGACCTATGCCGATGAGTATCATGCCGTATGGGATGAGCGCGCGCAGATGCTGATGCGTGTCACACAGACCAACCGCGCCGGAGAAGTGACGGCAACGGATGAGTACATCCTCACTCAGGCGGAACGCAACCAGCGTTATAAGATTGTCAGTCTACAGGCACCCTGCGTTAACTATAAGGTGGAACTGCTTGTCAACAGGGGCTCCTCTCCTTTGCTGCTTGCGGAGGAGATTGATTCCTTGATCTTCCCCATCCGTACAGAGGCAGACTGGAACGCGTTTTGCGACTCCGTAGAGGCGGCAGGCGGAAACAAGCCTGTCTATGCACGGCTCTACAACGATATTGCCGTATCAAGAATGGCAGGAATTAGTCTTGACAAACCGTATCGCGGTATTTTCGACGGTAACGGGCACACCATCACCGCCTCAATCAACAACAACACGCAATATACGAGCCTCTTTTCTCACGTCAAAGACGCAACGTTCCGCAATCTGCATGTGGCGGGAAACATAGAAAGCAGTGCAATGTACGCATCCGGCTTGATAGGAATAGAGGATAACGGTAAGGTGTTGATCGAGAACTGCCGTGTGTCCGCCACTATCACCAACACGATTAACGGCGATGCCAGCTCCGGCGGTTTTATCGGAGGGGTTGGTGTATCCACTGCCCAAATTACGTTCCGTAACTGCGTTTTCAACGGCAGGCTCGAGGGGGAGAACTGTCACTCCAATGGCGGCTTCGCAGGGTGGAGCAACAGCATCCTGCATATTGAGAACTGTCTGTTTGATCCGGTTCATATAGGTACGAAGTTTGATTTCTGCGAGACTTGGACACGCGGGGTAACACCTACCGTCAGCAACAGTTATGCCACAGTCGGGTACGATGGCAAAACTTTTCTCATCAGTTCGGCTGATGATTGGCTCAAATTTGCACAGATAGTGGACGAAGAAGCGGGCAGTAAGGACGTGAATGCCATGCTGACCGCCGACATCTCCACAACGGCTACAGTTGGTTGGAATGAATCTGCACCCTATCGCGGAACATTCGATGGCCGTGGGCATACACTTGATATTACGTATAACATGCTCAGTAACCCAGCATATAAAGATGCTAAATACCTTGCACCGTTTCGCTATACATCGGATTGTACAATCAAAAACCTGCGAGTGACCGGAAGTGTGTATTCTGAAGAATCAACTGCCGGGCTTATCGGAAGCGTGGTAGGTTCGCCTACTATTAACATTGATAATGTGCGCGTTTCTGGCGAGTTTCGCAAAATTAGAATACTGTCCGCATGTTTTATAGGAGATGCCAAAGGAGCCAAAGTGAATATAGAGGACTGCCTTTCCGACGGAAATATTAACAGGGAGATGCCTAACGCTAAATTCGCAGCTTTTATAGGATGTGGCGGCGAAGGACGTTGGACTTTCAACCGCGTATATGAGAATTGTTGGTTGCCTGATGTAAATAATTATTATGGGTTTTGCTATGATAGTTACGATGGGAAATGGTGGGGTTATAACAGTTATAGCACGAACTGCCGCTCTGCCCATAACTTTCCCGAGATGTATAATGATTGGTTCCGCAACCAAACCAATCAGGATAGCATCGTGATATGGAATAACAGGGAACAAGCCGACTCTTGGACATTAGAAAACGGCAAAGCCGTGCCGGTAATGGAAACAACCCACACGGGAAACTTAACTCAGGCACAACTGCTCGAGAAACTCGGTAACAGATGGAAGATGGAAAATGGGAAATTAGTACCCGCGGCTTACACTTCCTATGACCCGGCAACCGCCGTTCAACCCTCTCTACCTACTTTCTATCACGAGAGTAGCGGCAAACTGGATCCGGAACTGCTCCCGGAGACGCGTCAAAGCAGCGTGGTGCTCAGTTGGAACACCGACGGTAAACCGATTGACTACTTCACCGTCTATCGTCGTATAAAGGACGGCCCCGACACCACGTGGACAGAGATCGCCACCAATATCGAGGTGCTGAGTTATGAGGACAAAGAGGTCTCACCCATCCGGACATATGAATACAAGGTCAGCGGCACAATTGACTGCGAGGGCAAACGATTCCAATGGACCAAGGTTAAACCCGGCGAATGCAAACACACCGGTCTCATAGAGGGATATGTACGTTTCAACGACGGCACCGGTATACCGGGAATAGAGGTCAAAATCGTGCCCCAGGACCCGCAATACGGTTCCGGCGTATCTGTCTTCACCGACGCACAGGGACACTACAAAGCGGAAGACTTGTCCTACTTCGGACAGAGCGAGATTACCTATAATGTCACGCCCGTAGGCGAAGGCGTAGTGGAGTTCCGTCCTACAGGCTTCGCCGCTACCTTCGACAGCATATCCAACTACCGCACTCCTAACGACTTCATCAACGTCAAAGGTCTGAGATTCAGTGCCAACGTCATGTATGAGGGCACGTCTATACCTGTCAAAGGCGCACACTTCCGCGTGAACGGGCATGATGTGTATAACGCCCAGAACAAACTGATTACGACCGACTTTACGGGCTACGCTGAGTTCAACGTACTCTCCAACTACAAGAACAAGATCCAAGTGGTAATGGATGACCACGTGTTTGTAAACAACGGTTATTACAAGAGTGCCGATGGCGTCTATATGTCCGATAATGCAACCAACATCTATTTCTACGATTCTACTCTTGTGTGCCTGACAGGCCGCGTAGTAGGCGGCGACGACCAAGGGTCTCTGCCGCTGGGTAACAACCTCTCGCACAACAACCTCGGCGAGAACCTGACAATGGTGCTCACTCTGGAGGGCGACAACACCTCATGGCTTGTCTATGACAACACCGATCCGCTCATCACACAGCGCGATGTAACCTTCCCCCATCCCGCAGGCAACGGGCATCAGACAACGGCAGAAGTCTTCCGCAAACGCATGGTGGTCAAGCCGGACTCTGCAACGGGAGAGTACCGGCTGATGTTGCCACCGGTACGATGGAAAGTGACGCAGGTTTATTGCAAGGGCTATCCCACCCTCTTCCAGGACGGCATGGTCAGCGAGGTGATAGACTTGACCGATGCTCTCAAGGAGAATACCGTCACTTACAGCGGTAAGTACATGTCGGTGGATAATGAAGTGGTAGATAACCCTACGGCGACATATAACGCCGTCTATAACCGCATTTATCATGCCCCTATTGAGATACTCTACAACCAGATAGGTTACGACACCATCAGTTACTTCGGCGATAAGTCCTATTTAGCCCAGACCGTCGGCGGTAGAACGGACACTGTGCCCTTGGTATACGCCCAAGCCGGCAACACCGCCTACACGTTCGGCTACCCCGTCTTCAGTCTCGAACGCCAATACCCGATAGAGTTATCCGTTGTGGAGCGCTATCCGTGGAATGGCGATGCCGACAGCAAAAATGTAGAAATTGTGCATATAGGCGGAGGCGAGGTAACGATACACAACGGTTTGAAGAACGGCGTTAGCACCGATGTCGTGAAACTGGACAGCATGGGTATGGGCGTTTACTATCTGCAAGGCGAGCAGACCACGCGCCTGCTCTCCGGCGAGGATGCCCTGCGTACCGTCAGCCTTACGTTGAGACAAGACGGCACCACCTATGAGGCTGCGCCGTTGAAGGGATACCTGCTCAACATATTTGCTACCTCAAACACCAAGGATGTGCTCGCCGATAGCATACCGCTGTTGATTGACATCCTGCGTGACCCTCCCGGAACCAGCAGCTCCGCCACGCTGTCCAAAGGCTCCAAACTCAAATACTCCTACACACTCGACATGGCTCTCAAAGGAGGAATGTCGTTTAGTTGGACAAAAGGAACAAAAATGGATGGTTATCAAGGTCAGCATGTGGCGACTCCGGGTACTACACACGCAGGCTTAATAACTCATTCCGAAAATCACAATGTAATGAACCTTGACATAGTGTTTGATATGGCTGGCAAGAAGGGCTACACCTACACCGTGAATGTAAACGAGGACATCACTACCAGCAGTTCTGCGACCATGGTAGGTGCCGACGCTGACATCTACATCGGCATGGTGCAGAACATGTATGTGACGCCGCTATCCACCATCCGAGCCATACCGGACAGTGTCTATAAGATTATGGTAGGGCGATTGAAAGGAGGTTCCATGGATGCTGCTGTTGACAAATACGGTTCTCTCGTACATATCGCTGAAGGAACAATACTCCAAGGCAAAGACACCCTCAAATACCACCTCGTGCGCGATGAGTCGGTAGGATATGGCGCGACCGTTACATCCCAGTTCACCCACTCGCAGAAATATATTCTGGATCAGCTTATCCCCAACCAGATCAAACAACTGCGTGCGCTGATGTTCAAAGGCAGTGCCGGTGAGGCACAGGCGCAAGCCGATGCAACCGGCAAACCCGTTTACCGCTCATTAGTCGGCATTGACCACGAGAACTTCGCTATAGCCAATACACGCAACGACTCTGCCTTCTACTACACATACACTGAGAATGTGCCGGATGATCCCGACATGAACTATGTCATTCACTTGCCGAAGGCATGCAACACTACCCCACCGGATGAAGTAGCACTACGCTGCCAGATTATCTTTGCGTGGCTCAAGATGATAGCCAATAACGAAGCTGAGAAACTGAACGCCACCGACAAGGTAGCCAACTACGATGTGGACGGCGGCTCCAAACTGACTTACAGCGAGACCTTTGAGAGCGAATACACTGTCTCCGAATACATGCATTTCCCATTTGCAAAGACCGGTGACTTTTATGACAACGGATCAAATTACGTTACAGAGGCTCTTACCCTTGCCACTCCGACAATAAAGTCTTTATTAAAGCTCTACAAAGTATTAGACAGAGAAAGTGGAGAAGTAACGGGAGGAGCATATGGAAACTATGACAACGATCGTAAGCTTATAAGTGTGGAGTTAACTTTTGCAGGTACGCTAAACAAGTTCAACCTTACGCCTATATTCGACTATAGTTGCAAGGACTTTGCTGGCAGTACACAGACCTACAGCCGCAAGGAAAGTTTCAATATCTCGATGGACAACAAGAGCCACCTCAATTTTGACCTCTACCGCGCTGCATCCGGCGATACCACTTTGGCTGCAAACGGGCTCTCACATGTGTTCACCAACGCCAACTACGAGAATAGCTCGAAGTTTGTGTTAGAGCACATCGTCAAAGGACAGAATATCAATGGTATCCGCTATCCGAAAGGGTTCGTCTATCGTACACGCGGCGGTGCCACTTGCAACACATGGGAAGACCAGCGTACCACGCTTGTCTATCATCCCGGCACCATACTCGACGAACGCACGAAGAAGATATGCAACCCCAAGATTACGCTTGACAAACAGAGCGTAAGCGGTATTGCTATCACCGAACCGGCTCGTTTCACCGCCTATCTCACCAACGACAGCGAATATCCGGAGGCGGCATCCGGTACGATTGCACTCTTCTGTATCTATTTAGAGGAGACCAAGAACCCCTACGGCGCAAAAATTTATATGGACGGTTCACCGCTCAACAGCGCCGGTATCAACATCATGATCAAACCCGGACAAGTGATACAGAAAACTATAGAGGTCTATGCCGGTGCAGAGTTCGACTACGAAGATTTAAGGATAGGCGTTACTTCCCCCTCTGACTGGGTGAAAACAGCGTGCGAGGTTTCCTTCGATGTGCATTACCTGCGCGAAGCCGGACCGGTACGCATCGCCTCGCCTGCCGACAAATGGCTGATGAACGCCTCTTCCGAGCGCAACGACCGCGGATGGTTCATCCCTGTTACTATCAACGGGTTCAACAAGCACCAGCATAACTTCGACCATATCGAGTTCCAATACAAAGAGTCGAAACGCGGAGAGGACGCTTGGACCAACCTCCGTTCCTATTATGCCAATGACACCCTCATGGCGAAGGCGAGCGGTGAGAAAGAAATGATACCCGAAAACGGAAACATCGTTGCCGAATTCTACGGCGAAGGACCTGTTACGGAGAAAGGATACGACCTGCGGGCCGTGCTCTTCTGCCGCAACGGCAACTCATTCCTCACCTCCTATTCGCCCGTACTGAGCGGCGTGAAGGATACACGCCTGCCACAGCTCTTCGGCACACCCGAACCCGCAAACGGTATCATCGGTATAGGCGACAATATTATCTTCAACTTCTCTGAGGACATCGAGTACAACTACCTCTCGCATATTACCAATTTTGAGGTGAAGGGCGAGGTGAACAATGCCAATGTAGCGGAGGCGGTCAGTGTCCTGTTCAGCGGCAACTCCTCCGTAGAGACCGAGGCAAGACGTAACCTCTCCAACAAGGACTTCACTATCAATATGATGATCTATCCCGAAGCGACAGGTGCGGATATGCCCCTCTTCTCGCACGGCACCAACGGCAGCAAACTACAACTATGGCTCACCTCCGATTCCATTCTGCGGGCAGTCATAGGCGACTCTGTTTATACGGCGCGCAAGGCAATCAAGACCGGCGGATTCACGCAGATTGCTTTGGCGATGCAACGTCCTGCCGGCGATAGGAAAGGCCTGCTTACTTTCTATAACGGCGGCGTGATACTCGATACCTTCCGCATCTTGGAGTCCTATAATGGTGTCGGGCCGCTTATCTTCGGCCGCACCAATGAGACCAACCGCGCAAGGAGCACCTACTATCGCGGTCGCATGATGGAGGCACGGTTGTGGTACCGTGCCCTGACCGGCGGAGAGGTGGGGACCACCTACGGCGGCAGACGCCTCACCGGCTATGAGATGGGACTCGTAGATTACTACCCGATGAACGAGGGCACCGGTACGTATGCCCTTGATCATGCCCAGGGAGCCAACGCACGCCTTATCAATGCAGGATGGGCTATGCCGCGCGGATGGTCGCTCCGTACCGACGGACATGCCGTCCGACTGGACGAGAACGCGCTCAACCGTACCGCCGAACAGGACTACACACTCATGTTCTGGTTCAAGACCGATGAACAGGGACGAGGCGTACTGTTAGGTAACACGGGTATAACGGGTGATGAAAACAAGAACCACTTCTGTATCGGCTTCGACGGAGCGGAACTTGTCTATCGCTCGGCAGGACAAGAGTACAAACTCGGCTCCGGTTACTCCGACAACGCATGGCACCACTACACCATGACGGTCAACCGCGCGCACAATATAGCCAATATCTATATCGACCGCGCACTGAAAGCCTCCTTCTCGCCCGACGTGCTCGGCGGTATCAGCGGAGGAATACAGGCTATCAGCGCAGACATAAACGGCTTTACCGGTAATTTGGACGAACTGTGTTTCTTCGCCCAGGCGCTGCCCTTCTCGCTCATCGAACGCTATGCTACCAAGAGCCCCGCAGGCGACGAAGCTGGACTGATGACCTACCTCAGTTTTGACCGGCAGGAAAGGCAGAAGGACAACGATATCGAATTGGTGGCATACCCCTATAGCCGCAGAATCTATTTGGACAACAACAACCAAGTGGTGTACCAATTAGACCCCACTACAAAGGAGCCGACGACTACGCCCAAGCGCGATTACCTCTTTGTGGACTCCATTACCACCATCTTGCCGCTTATCGTCAATTCAACGGCTGCGCCTGTCGCGCCGGCCGAGGAACTGAAGAATATCGCGTTCAGCTTCGCAGGCAAGGATAATCAGGTGCTGGTGAACATCAACGAACTGGCGTCCCGCATCAACCGCCGCAATATATACGTTACCCTGCGTGATGTAGAGGATAAGAACGGCAACGCAATGGCTTCCCCTGCTACGGCCGTCTATTTCGTCAACAACAGCACGCTGAGATGGACTGAGAAACGGGTGGATAGGACCACTTTCTACGGGAATGAGGAGCAGGTATATTTCGAATTAGAGAATATCAGCGCTACAAGCCATACATTCACCATAGAGAACTGCCCGAAATGGCTCACGTTAGACACCTACACCGATGTCATTACGGCGCAAAACAAGGTCACGATAATGGGTACAATAAACAAAGGTCTGAACGTAGGAACCTACGACGAGGTACTGTACCTGACGGACGAGAACGGCGTTTCCGAACCCCTATATTTCACGCTTACCGTAGAGGGAGAACAGCCGGAATGGACAAACAATATTGATCATGAATTGCTGCAGAACTCAATGAATATCATCGGGCGTGTGTTTGTACGCGGCGAGATAGATATTGACAACCGCGACATCGTAGGTGCTTTCGACAGACTGGGCAAGTGCCACGGCTTTGCCAATATTCACTACTCGGCGCAGACCGGCGAGAGCAATCTCTACCTTACGGTCTATGACAACCGCGTTTCCGGCAACGACCTCTATTTCAAACTCTGGCAGTATTCCACGGGACGCGAGATGATGCTCACCATGCCTACGGATGACAACCCTGTACGTGATGCTATTCCCTTCCAGAGCGGCGCCGTTATGGGCACGGATGTACCTGTAAGATTCGAGGCGGATAACAAGTATGTACAAACCTTCCACCTCAAAGAGGGATGGAACTGGATATCCTTCAACGTCACCAACGCCGAGCGGCTCAACCTCAACACGCTGCTGGACGGGCTGCCATGGAAAGAGGGCGATGTGCTTACCGACATGAACAGCACCGCCACATTCATCTACCGCGACGGGCATTGGCTTGCTTCTACCGGCAAGAATTATGCAATCAGCCCGAAGTGCGCCTATGCCGTCAAGGTAAGCGAGAAAACCTCGTTCCCCATTGCCGGTAATATCATCAGGCAGATGGATTTACGTACTATCTCCGTCAAGAGCGGTTGGAACGGCATCGGCTACACCCCGATGTACAACCTGCCTGTCGAAACGGCACTCTCCGACTATTTCGATAAGGCGCAGCCCGGTGATGTCATCAAGAGTCACAACGAGTTCGCCTACTTCACCAAGGTGGCAGGCGTAGGGAGGTGGAAAGGCAGCCTGGAGTACATGAAGCCGGGAGAAGGATACATGCTGCTGCGCAAAGCCGATAACGACACTAAATTCATCTATCCGTTCTATGAGCCAAACAGCACCTTCATTGACGAGTGGTCATACTCTACCGTGCGTTCTGCCGCGCCCGCGCGCCAGAGCACGATGAGTGTTTCCGCGATTGTGGAGGGTGTCAGCCTGCAAGAAGGCGACCGCCTTGTAGCTCTCGCTTACAGCGAACGCATAGGCGAAACCGTCGCCAAAGACAGCGTCTTCTATCTGACCGTCAGCAATGATGTGCAATCCGCGATCCGCTTCGCTATCGAACGGGACGGTGTGATTATCGCCACTTCCGATGAGCAGATGACCTACCGGGCCAATGCCGTCATCGGATCGCCTGACCAACCTGTCCTCATCTCTTTCCGCAACAAAGGAATAGAGGATGGCAATAGTACAGAGACAGACTGCGGTTGCGGCACCAAGGGATGGTTCACTGTGCTGGGCGTTATGCTGCCCAATGAACCTACCGAACCGGGGGTTTACATCCATAACTGCAAAAAAGTGGTAGTAAAATAATTCGATAACTCGATATATCGTTATAACGAAAAAAAGAAAATCTATGAAAAAGAGTATTATATTTCTGACGCTCGTCACCCTCTGTCTGGCGGCGTGCAAAAATGGCGACAAGAATGCGGAGTATTACTCTGTTACCGAACCCGAAGGCGCTAGTGCCGCCGCACCGTTGTGGCAAGTGGATTATTCCGGTAATGTAGCCCGTCCTGACTGGCAGGAACCCGACCCGACAAAGTATGAGAACTGGATGATTATGTACATTGAGTTGGAGGACATTCTCATGCCTACTGCCGACACGAACGACCTTCTGGCGATCTTTGTCGAGGACGAACTGCGCGGAATGGCAACGCCGGCGGTTACCGTCGGAGAAGAAACTAGTAATGACAAGGGAATCTTTATTCTCAAATCATACCACAACGAGCCGGAAAACACCTTTCTTTCCTTCACGCTGCGCTATTATAGCGCAACGCTTCACCAGCTCTTTAGTTATGAATCGGCTGAATACCTCGAATTAGGGAAGGTGTATGGTTTGGGGACACATTCCGTCTTTCCTTTTACCCAGGGACCGGCTTCTTACCCCATACTGACGAATTTCTGCGTCACATGCCTTCCCTTAGAGGGCTCCGATGTCAAGACCGCCAAGGGGGATATCCTCGCTGCGTTTGTAGGAGACGAGTGCCGGGGCACATACGTCTTCGGCGATGACCTGTGGTTCTCGCCCGTTCGCTTCAACGTCCACGCACGAAAGGAAGGGGAAACAGTAACCCTCAAATATTACCACGCCGGTACGGGGCGAATCTTCACCTTCGTCCCAACCGCCACCACATCCGTAGATGGACAGTCATTAACCGTCAAAATGTAAACTATGCGTATGAAAAAGTTATTATCTGCACTTTGTACTTTGGTCCTGACCACTTGGCCACTTTCTTCAGCTTTGGCTGCCGCCGACGGGGCGCTTACAGGACACTTCACTATCAATGAAAAGGGCGATTATGTTGTCTTCTCGAAAGGCAACCTGCAATATCAAGCAAGCACAGCCACATGGCAGTTCGCAGCAGAGCAATATACCGTGCTTGGATATACCGCAGGCAATGAGACCGCAACTGACCGTGACCAGCAGGAAAAATGGATTGACCTCTTCGGTTGGGGAACAGGCGATGCCCCATATAAAGCATCTACTTCCGATGGCGATTATGCCCTCTTCACCGACTGGGGCACAAACGCTATCAGCAACGGCGGCAGCACCGACGGCATATGGCGTACCCTCACATTCGACGAATGGACGTACCTGCTTACGCAACGCACGAATGCATCCGGCTTACGCGGGCAGGCTTCGGTCAACGGCGTGATGGGATACCTCCTGTTGCCAGATGGCTTTGTATTGCCCGACGGATGTGGTTTCTTTCCCAACCCGGGGAACTGGACGGCCAATACCTACACATTAGAACAATGGTCCGCCATGCAGACTGCCGGCGCGGTATTCCTGCCCTGCGGCGGTTTCCGTGATGGGAAGGAGGTTAACATGGAGGACACGGGAAGTCCTATCGGCAGTTATTGGTCTGCTACGGCTGACGGTACATCCGAGGCATATAGTTTTTATGTGATAGCGGACGGCGCAGAAATGACGACCAACAGCCTGTACTACGGACGCTCGGTGCGGCTGGTATATGTTCAATCCGTACCTACAAGCATAAGTGATACACAAAGCAGCAATATACCTTGTATAAAGGTACTGCATAACGGAAAAATACTAATTAATCAAAACGGCGAGATCTACGACGTAACCGGAAAGAGAGTGTCAGCGCTGTAGTACCGGCGCTGACCGCTTTCGTCCTGTATAGTGTGCGTCGCCACAGAGCACAACGGCTAAGCCCGGCCTCATGCATTTGGAAGCCCTCCCTTAATGTCGGGAGGGCTCCTTTTTGATGTTCGATTATTCGATTATTTTACTCGCAGGCCGTTGGCGTTGTAGATACGACCATCGGGCAGGGCGATGAAGAGGCTGCCGTCTTCGACGAATTTACGATTGGACGATTGACGATTGACGGTTTCGTCGATGCCTTGCTGATCTTCTTTGTTCTTCTCGAAGAGTGCCGTTACGACTTTATCAGCGATGATATTGTCGAACGCGCGGTCCCAGCCTTTGAAGGTAAAGCCTTCGCGTGTCGGGTCAGCAGGCGCTGTAGCCGCCTTGCCATACTCTACCTGTTGCTCGTCCAGAAGCGAGAAATCCCAGTTCTGGAAACGAACGGTGTATTTACGCAGCGAGATGGTATAAAGTAATTCGTAAGAGGCATCTTCGGTAGCCGCTACGATAGTCGGATTCCAACCTTTGATATTCGCCACATACTGATCGCCCATTCCTTGCTTGATATCCTCCTCAAGCATCGTCTCTATAAGAGTCCAATAAGTAGGCATCTCCCCATGTTTTACTTCTTCCGTGGCGATCTCCTCTACTACTTCCCCATCCGGTCTGTGCGTATAGGTGATGGTATATACATTGAGTGTGAAGGCAGCCTTTACGGTAATATCTGCTGTGACATGCGACAGGTCAACAGCTTCGTCTGTGGTAGGATTAACCCAGCCGGCGAAAGTATAGTTATCACGCGTAGCGATAACACCTTTGGCCGCTTCACCATCATTTACCTCTTCGGTGTCGAGAGCTGTGCCGTCCCAATTCTGGTACGTTACCGTCCAAGTCTTGGCATCCTCGCCATAGAGGGCTACGATTTCGGTATTAGCCGTGATAGTGGTATAGGGCTTATCCCAACCTACGAAGTGGAAGCCGCTTACTTCGGGTGCAGTAGGTGGTACGGCATCCTCGCCTTCATTAACCAATTGGTCTTCACCTATCTGCGCTACGCTGTCTTTTCCGAAGAACTTAACCGTATATTTCGGTACTTCGGGCAGTTCTTCCCATTTAGCCGAGAATCCGACCATGGGGAAACCGGCAGGCACATGGGTGTATGCATCATCAGGATAGTCGCTTGAGCTCCAAGATTCCCAACCGAGGAAGATAGAGCCTGCTTCTTCGGGATCTTCCGGCATATGAGCAACCGAGCCGCCGCAGGCTACTTCTTCTGCATAGTAAACATTGTTGCCGTATTTCTTATATTCCTCTTTGCCTTGTCCCGTCACTTCGAATACCACCGGCGTTGTCGGGATGTTAACCAGGATGGTATCCAATTCACCCGGGGCAATGATATAGGCTTTGTCTTCGTTGTCCACGCCGTTGTCCACCGGGGAGGAAGGTTTGAGTACACGCTGATAAGTAAAGCAGTCACCACTCGCGCCGTTGATTCCCTGAATATGAATCGTATCATAGCAGCGCGCAGGAATACGCAAATACTCGTCATCCAGCGAATGGTTGCCTACATTATTCGTGACATACAATGTTTCCTTACTGCGCATAAAGAGCGGATAATAGACATCGAACTCGTACGGTTCACTATATACGCGTTGACCGGCGATAACAAGATAGAAACGTACCGCCAGACGATGCTCGAACGCATGGACATACTGGGTGTTGACATCGTAGCAAACGGTGACTTTTTGCGAAAGCAGACCTTGGGTATTTGCGGTGTAGTCGCCTACTTTCTTACCGCCGTCTTGTTGGCTCGGCCAAACCCATTCTTGCTCGGTATTGTTCCACTGCGCGGTTTCGTAATAAATCGATGCGTTGGCAGTAGCAAAAATACCTACGGAGAAGGTCAGTTCATCGCCCACCATCGCGCGTGTTTCGTTGCCCACAAAGCCATCAAACGCGAAGCGGTCATTGCGGTGCTCATCAAGCGTCACAAACAGGTCATAGTCGTTGCCAATATCGTAACGAGCCACAACGGACATATTGCTTTGCACATTCGATAGATCTTTGTTCCAACCGATGAATTTATAGGTACCGTACTCAGGGGTTGTAGGACCCATGTGCGTAGCGTCCGTACCGCACTCCACCTCTATACGGTCAAGCCATTTATAGTCCGCGTTGTAATACGTAACGGTGTATTTTTTCTCCACCTTTTTGATATCAACCGGGCAAGCAGGCATTTTGAAGTAAACATAGTTATAATCCTCATGCAGATCTACTAACGGAAACTCACTGGTGATTTGATACTCCATGCAATACTCCGCTTTATCCATTTTCCATTCCTGGCCGACCGGCATACTCCAATATCCTTCAGTCCACCAACTAGTCGTTAACGGATATTCAGCACGCAGCTTGAGCGTATCCGAAACCATTTCTTGATTCGTATTCATGTCCACAGCAACCGTCCTATACCACACGGAATCAACACCTGTGCGATTGAGTTCAATCGTCTGCAGTAGCAGCATAATCGACGATTCGCCTTCTATTATTGTTTTCGTATCTTGAACCTCAAATGAATTCGCCCCTTCTGCAAGAGACCATGATTTTCCACAATCATAACTCACCTGCATATACGCATGCACAAATCCGGTACCGCGTACTGTAAATTCAATGGGATAGTGTCGCAGCGTTAAATCATAGGCCTGTCCGTTGCCGTACTCTATTAAGCTACGATTTTGCCAAGATACAATTTGGGTAATCTGAGCCTTTACACTGATTGTGAACAAGGCCGCAACGATGAATAAGAAAAATTTCTTCATGATTGGTTATGTTTTAGTTGATTTATTGTTTGTTATTTGTGTCAAAAACCTTTGCGGCTGCAAAGGTACAACAAAAATCGCACATATGCAAATTTTTCTGCATTTTTTTGACATTTACGGAGTTTAACTCCGTGATGGCGGATGGCCTCGAACTATGCAGATAGCGCATGCAACCCTTCGAAACAAGGGCTCCCCTGCCCACGTGCTTTTGCGTACCTCTTCTCAAAAGAACTGTTTCGAGGGGGTTCAGGCAATCGCGCGGAGCGGAGGCTAGCCGTCATCAAGAAGCGGCAAAGCCGCGGATGGCAAAAAATGCGCAACTTGCATATGTACAGCGGGACGCGAACGTAAATTCGGAGGGAACCCACCCTGAGTGTGTGGAGCATATAGCGCTGACGAAGGGAAGGGGCGTGCCGAAGTACTACAAAAAAAAAGCACCCCATGATGTCCCCCGATGAAACGGGGGAACGGGCGAAGCAGAGGAAAGGGGGCTAAAAAAGAAGGAGCACCTTGCGGTGCCCCTTCCGGCGATTAGCCCTGATGCTCGGCGTCGTACGCGGCTGCGCAGATGCTCCAGAGATAGGCTTTCATGGTCTTCTTACCGTTCGGCTGATCCTTCTGTGCGAGGAAGTTAGCCTGGTCGGTGGTCATGTTCATGAGGTCCTTAGCGCGGGTAGCGACTGCGCGGGTTACCGCTGCGAAACGAGTACGGAGCTGAGCCTCACGTGCCGTTACAGGCGTTGAGCGGTTGTACTCACCAACCATGTAGATGCGGGTGCAATCCGGGTTGGTCGTAGCCGCTACTCGGTGGGTAGCCAGAAGCGCGTTCGAGTGCTCACTGTGCGGAGTGCCCTTTTTGGGGCGCTTGCTCAGCAAACCCGACACAAAATCAATACCTTTTGCCCATTTAACAATTGCCATAATTCGTTAAGGTTTAGGGAGTTAAACAATCCGTTGCGAGCCATTCTTTTCAGAGCCGGCTCTTTTAGCTCTTAGAGTTTCTTCGAAGCGTCGTAGCTCTCGATGGTTTTAGTTTGGATGGTGACGGAGGTGTCGCCGCGTTGGTAAAACTCCGAACGGTTGGTGATCGTTCTGACCACATTGCAGGACGTAAGTCCGAACGCTGCTCCGAGTGCGGTTAGTGCCGCGATGAGCACCGAGATGACGATTTTGATGATTTGTTGCTTGGTCATAGTTTAGGCTCCTTTCTGAAATTTTGTGCAAAAGTAGTACAAAAAAACGAAGCCGGCAAGAAACCGGCTCCGCGAGATAGATTAATAATCGGTTTTTCTCAATCTCGGGTCAAATCATACCCGCAATAGTGCGAAAAATGGATGGCTTCCGAGTGGCTGAGATAGGCTTCACCGTCCTGTTGCCTGCGGATGTGAAAAGTATGTTCTTGGATAAGATGGTACTTCATCCTCCATCCGTAGATGAGAATTTTCAGCCCATTCATACCGACATCGGCGTGGATGGCTCTTTCGAGCCGTGCGGCGAGTGTGGTTAGTGTGATTGCGTTTTTTTTCATAAGCTGTAAGTTGTTTTGAGGTTGAGGATGTCGCGTGCATCGTAAAGGATTTTGATATGCTTATTACCGTTACTGTAAACTGCATCCGAGGCGATGAAATGATGTGCCTTTCTAAGCGCGATCGTCAATTCAGCCCAATCGACTTTGATATCGGTGATGTAGAGTTTGTTTTGCGCCAACTCGGCACAGAGGACGATAAACCGCCAATGTCCGTCAGGCGGGACGAAGCCTTTTTGGTTTCGTTTGGAGAAGAAGCCGTTTTTGCGGCGTTCGAGATGGTATCCAAGCCCTCTTTCGAGCATACCGGTGAGGGACAAACATTGTTCTGATAATGTGACTTTCATAATTCTAAACACGTAAATGACAGGTAAATACCAGGTTAATGAGCCGATGATGAGTCGTCTTTGGCTTGTTTTGCTTGTTTCTTTGCTTCGCGTCGTTTGAAGCGCTCGACGGCGTGCACAAATCCGGCGATTCGGTTGAATGCATCGGGGCACGCGATAAGTGCGTCCATGATACGTCCGTCATGCTTCAAGGCTCTTTTTCGGATGACGGGA
>JAILMN010000024.1 GCA_024692565.1 Paludibacteraceae bacterium | reverse complement strand
GAGTCCATCGGCACGCTGTTATAGCGATAGCGGGTGATACGGCGAAACTTGGCGTCTTTGTAGAAATTATAGCCGCCACCGGTATTCGAAATCAGGCCGAAAAAGTCTTCATTACCCAGATAGTTGATCCACGGAAACGGAGTGCGTGGGTCGGTGATGACATACTCGCGATGCGCGTCATCGAAAAAGCCGTAGTTTTTGTGTTGCATGATAGTATTTCAATTTCGGGTGCAAAATTAGTGCATTTTTCTGACCTGCACTAATACTTTTCCGACCGAAATTGTGCGTTTTCCGAAAAAATGCAAAATTAAGTTTGCACATATGCGATTTTTTGTGTAATTTTGTCCCCGAAATTAAAAAATTACCAACGACTAACGACCCCATGCGCGAATCCTTCACCGAAATCACCCGTCTCGAACCGCTCGACATCTTCTACGTCGGCGAACGTCACAAGACCTTCTTTGAGTACCCCGCTCATTGTCATGCGGCGTACGAACTCAACTTCGTCGAGAATGCCGCCGGTGCCACCCGCACCATCGGTGACAGCTACGAATCGATCGGTGCCCTGGACCTCGTCCTCATGACCGGTAGCCGACTCGTACATGTCTGGGAACAAGGCACTTGCCCGCGTCAGGACATCCATGAGATCACCATCCATATGGACCCCGACACCTTCCGCGGACCGCTCATGGAGAAGCGTGCATTCGTTAGTATTCGACGCATGCTGGACCGTGCGCAACGCGGCCTGGCTTTCCCCGAAGCGGCTATCCGCATCCTGCGCGAAGATATCGTCAACCTGGCGCAATCCAACGATAGCTTTGCCTCCGTCGTGCGCCTCTTCAACCTGCTCTACCGTCTATCGCTCGTAGAGGAAGCTCGCGAGCTATCCTCCTCGTCGTTTGTCGATGCCCGCGAGGAGAATGAGGACGAACGCGTACGCCGTGTCTGCACATACATTGCCGACCATTATATGCACGATATCAGTCTGAGCGATATGAGCCGTCTGGTCTGCATGGCCGATGAGTCTTTTTCGCGCTTTTTCCGCAACAAGACGGGACGCACGCCCAACCGCTATCTCATCGACTATCGACTCGGTATCGCAGCACGCCTGCTGCTCACCACCCAGCGCTCCGTAGCCGACATCGGCTACTCCTGCGGCTTCAACACCCTGAGCCATTTCAACCGCCTCTTCCGCGAGTCGAAAGGCTGCACCCCCTCCGAATTCCGTGAACGCTTCTAAGCCGCCAGAGCAATATAGAAAAATGCAAATTATTTGCATATTTGAAAAAAAAGTAGTACCTTTGCAGCGAAAATTGATTTTTAACACATGACAACTTTATCACAGAGCGAAAAAGAGGCGATAATGGCCGATATGAAGTCGTTCGACGAGCCCATGCCTTCGGTGGGTATTTTCTGGTACGATCCCGAGGAGCACGATTTTTTCGGCGTGTATAAAAAAGAACTGACGCCCAAGATGGTGGAGGAGGCTAAAGCAAATGTGATAAAGGTCATTAACTATGAGCAGCCTGATCCTAAGGCGGAAACAAAAGGCCGCGTAGCCTGGGCTGTGGATCATTTTGTTGTCTTCGTGGGGCAATGGGCAAAAGATATAGAGGATGAGCTGACCACGTTGCTTGAAAAGTACTTCGCTTTGCCGTACTTTGAGTTCCGCTATGATGAGCATTGGGATCTCGGTCACGGTTGGTCAGGAGATTTATAACCCTCTCGCCCCATCCATGACGTGAAACCGGATCGTCGCATGCCGACGGTGCTTCCGAGCATGGCGGTAAATACCGCAAGGACATAATAACATAAATCAAATACAATTATGAAAAAACTATTCATAATCCTAGTGGCAGCAATGGCTACACTTTTCGTTTCTTGCGAGAAGGATAAGACAGCCGAACCACAATTGAACAATCTGACCGGTAAACTGCATGGCGTGTTCTCGGTTAGTAATACCGACAAAGTGCAGTTCTCACAAGGAAATCTGCAATATGATACATACGCTAAGAAATGGCAGTTTGCATCCCAACAATATGAAGTGCAAGGAGCGAATAACGTGACCGAAAATGGCGTACAGGATTTGTTCACATGGACGACAGATGGGTGGAAAACAGATGACACATGGCGCGTGTTATCGTCACAAGAGTGGAATTATCTGATTAACGAGCGAACTAATCATCAGAACTTGGTTAAAACAGCCAGGATTGACGGGACTATGGGACTTGTGCTACTACCAGATAATTGGAGCCTCAATCCTCTGACGAGCACATATACGCTTGCGCAATGGCAGACATTGGAAGAAGCCGGAGCAGTTTTTCTGCCGTTGGCGGGGCTGCAACTTGCAGATGCTGATGCCATTAGCGCAATAGGAACGATTGGAGCCTATTGGTCAAGTACTTCACGCGACCAAACACTTGCATGGCATATATATGTGATTGGAGTGACTAATACAACACAGTTAGCGTCCAGCGCTAAGCAAAGCCTGCTATCCATCCGCTTGGTGACAGATGTTGAGTAAATCACTCACCAATCTTAGCAATGAGATTGCGGTTCTTTCTTGCCAAAAATCGCACCCCGTTCAGAGAGGTGCGATTTTTTGTATATATACCCTACTCGGATTAGATGCCGAGGGAAGCTTTCAGGGCGGGAACGCGGGCTTCGGCGGCTGCGGTAGCAGCCTTGTAGCCGGCAGCATCGGGCGTAGGCATCTGGGCCGGGATCTCGAAGTAGAACTTGATCTTCGGCTCGGTACCCGACGGACGAACGCTGACCTTGAGGCCACCTTCGGTGAAGTATTGCAGCACGTTGCTCTTGGCATTGAGCGCCATCTTGATCTCCGACTTGCGCCACTCGCCATCCACGAGTTCCTGCTGCTCAGAGAGCTGGAAGTCCTTGATCTTAACCACCTTCTCACCTGCAATCTCCTGCGGCGGATTCTCGCGGTAGTTGACCATCATAGCCTGAATCTCCTCGGCGCCGGTCTTACCCGGACGAACGACGTTGACGGTCGTCTCACGCTGGAAGCCAAACTCGTTGTAGATATTGATCAGGTACTCGTAGAGCGACATACCCTGGTCCTTAGCGGCAGCTGCGATCTCGCAGATGAGGCAGATAGCCGACGGCGAGCACTTGTCGCGCACACCATCAAAGCCGAGCCATCCGAACGACTCCTCG
>JAILMN010000034.1 GCA_024692565.1 Paludibacteraceae bacterium | reverse complement strand
AGTACCATCGTCCATAACGGCATGGCGCTGAACCATAAACGGTAACGGCGTTTCCAGTCGGTGGGTAACCAGTGGATGACCATGCCGGCGATAAACATAAGCACTACCCAGCGGTAGCTCCACAGGAAGTCCGGGATGATGGCGTTAGACCACGCTCCGCCTATCTGGTTAACCATGTTCTTCGCCGTCGCCCACGCTACCTCATTGGCGGTCGCAGGATCGAGGTTACTGCTGGAGCGGAAGAAAAGACGGGTGAAAGTGATGAAGACAAAGGTCTGGAGGATAGCCCACGCTGAGCCCAGTGCTTTGGTGAATCGGTTCTCCGGTCCCTCAAGCAGGAAATAGATATACCGTATCGCGGTGCCGACCCACACGATGGCTGCCCACACGGCAAACAGTCGCCAAACGGGCAGGCTCGTCATCGAGTCGGCGACACACAGACCGATCAACAGCAGCGTTATGCTCACAAACCGTACGTGCCAGTTCATCGGTCGCCAGATTTTTTCTATGATCATACCGAACCCGTTGATGCCGCCCCAGATGATGAAGTTCCAACTCGCGCCGTGCCATAGACCGCCGAGCACCTGTGTGATGAAGGAGTTGAGGTTGGAATAAAGGAGCTTAAGACGGCCTACTCCCAGCCTCTCCCTAAAGGGAGCGGAGTTCACTATCGCCACACCGATGATGAAAACCGTAAACGGGATTAGTATCCACCACCAACCCGTGAGGGCAGCGGAGACAAGGGCAATGAGGGTCCACCAGAAATATGTGCCGAAACCGATGCTGCGGTTACCGCCTAACGGTATATACAGATAGGTCTTGAGCCAGCGTCCCAACGACATATGCCAGCGCCGCCAGAACTCTTGCGGACTCTGCGATTTATACGGGCTGTTGAAGTTCATCGGCAGGTAGAAACCCATGAGCATCGCTACGCCGATAGCGATGTCGGTATAACCCGAGAAATCCGCATAGACCTGCAGCGAGTAGGCGAAGAGTGCAAAGAGGTTTTCGAAGCCCGAGAAAAGCAGCGGATTGTCGAACACACGGTCAATGAGGTTAACCGCCAAGTAATCGGACATAATGATTTTCTTCGCCAGACCATTCAATATCCAGAAGACCGCAATTCCGAACCATCGGCGACTGAGCCGGTAGGGTTTGTACAACTGCGGAATGAACTCTTCAGCGCGCACGATAGGACCTGCTACCAGTTGCGGGAAGAACGACACGTAGAAGCCGAAATCGAGTATGTTCTTGACGGGTTGTATGCGTCCGCGGAAGACGTCCGCCGTGTAGGAAATAACCTGGAAGATATAGAACGAGATACCGACAGGCAGGATGATTGTGTCCACAGAAAACCGCCCGGCTTGCGAGAAGCCGTTGCCGATATACGCAAACACGTCAAACGCGCGGAAACCTGTGCCGAACAGGTCGTTGATCATATTCGTGAAGAAATACGCGTATTTGAAGTATGCCAATAGACCGAGGTCTATTACTATCGACAAACAAAGCCAGAAATTCTTAATTCTTAATTCTGTATTCTTAATTCTCCGTGCAATGAGCCAATCGGATAGGGTGACGAAAGCCAAGATAAGCAGGAATAGTCCGCTCGTTTTATAATAGAAGAACCAACTGACGAACATCAGATAGACGTTGCGCAGGTGCAGTTTCCGGCGGTCGGGCTTATCGGGCTTGTCCGGCCAGTTGGACATAATCGCCGCGAAGACGGCAAAGACCAATGCGAAGAACGCCCAGAAATAGAACTGGGTGAACAGCAACGGGCTGTCTGCGTTAAAACCTAATATGCTTTGCCAAAAAGTCATCAGTTGTCAGCTTTTTCTAAGAGCCATTCAGCCACAGCGTTACCGGCTTTGCGAGCACCGGCGCGGTGGAAATGCACACCGTCGGCTCCGGCCAATCCAATCTCTTGCCAATGGAACATGCTCCCTGCACCGCCCATCCAAGTGTACAGACTGAAATAGGCTATTTCTTCTTCCGCTGCCATCTTGCGTAGCAAGCGGTCCATGTATCCTACAAGCGGGTAACTCTCCCATTCGCCGTCTGTCTGTCGCATCATATCGCTGGGCCCAATAAAGAGAATCGACGCTTCCGGAGCACAGGACTTGAGGTAGCGCACTTGGTCGCGCAGACCGCTGACGATAGCCGCAATCGTACCGGGCTTTTCGTTGAACGGGATTGCGTTACCGCCATATTGGAGGATGATGAGTTTGACGTTTAGGTCGCGGTAGAACGAGCGCAACTGAGCGCTGCTCATCTTCGTAAACACCAGCCCGAGGCAACCGCGCATAGGGATATTATCGACGATGACGCCGGTAGCACTTTCTTGCGAGAGACCATAGACGTTTCCGCGACCGCTGAGATGCACCGTGTCGCCGGAGAAAGTGTAGCGGATAGAATCGTCCGCGAAAACACGCCAACGCGAGTAGTGTTTGCCGGCTTTGGGAGTGCAGACCGCAGTCAGTTCTTCGCTGCCTGCCACCAGACTGTCGTTCATCACCGTCACCTGTCCCATGACGCCGTAGAGCCCGTCCGCACGCTGGTCGCGTTTGAGGCCATAGACCATGTGCCGCCGCAGACGCGAAGGTTGGATCTTACGACCGTTCATATATAGTTCCTGATGAACAGTCAGTCCGGGAATCGTTTGTGCGAGCGGCATCAGACCTGCGCCGCCTCCGCTATAACGGGCTTGCAGCGCTTCACGTATCTGTTGCGTCATGCGGTCTTCTTCAATCTGACTGTCGCCGTAATGGAGCACCCGCACCACGCGTTCGCCGCTTTCGCTGAGGGCGTTATAGAACGCACTGAGGTAGTCGCGTGAGTCGGGTGTAGGGTTAGAAGACGAAGTCTTGGGAATCAGGGAGTCTTCAGCACAGGGCTGCGGCGCACGGAAACGCGGCTTGGCCGGTTGCTCTGCAGCAATCGTATCTTCCGCTGCGGCAAACAAACTATCCGGTGCCACCGGGAACTCCTCCAATTGGGAATCATCCTGTATCACTTTCTCCGTTTCAAAGACCTGCGCCAAGGTAGGCCAACGCAAGGTACGCGTACCGATTTGCACGCGATGCGGCAACACCAGACAGAGGGTTGCCAATGCGCACAGACAGGCTGCGATGAACAGGAGAACTTGATAGGGTCGCATATTACTTTTTCCAAAGCGCGCGGCTGAAAATGAGAAGGACGGTGAATATCTCCAAACGTCCGATGAGCATGACGAATGTGGCTACCCATTTAGCAGCAGCAGGCAGCGCTGCATAACAACCGCTCGAGCCCCATTGACCAATCGAAACACCTACGTTACCGATCATCGAAACGGCGATACCTAGCGACTCATCGAAACCTATTCCGCAACCGCAGAACCACAGCGTAGCAAGGATGATGATGAGCAGATAGAAGAACATAAACGCCATGATGTTACTGGTCGTCTGCTCGCGGAGCGTGTGTCCGTTGAAGCGCACAGGGATGACGGCGTTCGGGTGAATACGGCGTTTGAGTTCCGCACGTGCCGCTTTCGCAAAAATAGCCAGACGTACCCACTTGATACCTCCGGACGTTGAACCAGACGCACCGCCGGTGAACATAAGGAAAAAGACAACTACCCACAGCACAGGCGGCCAGATCATATAGTCCGCAGCCACAAAACCGGTACTGGTGATGGTTGCGATAGAGGTAAAGAGTCCGATGCGGATACTTGACCACATGTGTGTATGAATGAGTAGTCCTACGGCAATGATAATACCGGCTACCAGACAGGCGCTTACGTACCACCGTGTTTCTTCATCTTGTATCATTCGCTGCGGCTTACCGCGGAAAAGATAGATGAGTTGCGTGAAGTTAATACCCGACAGGAGCATAAAGCCCATGATAATCCATTGTATGGCAGGGCTGTAAGCAATGACAGAGTCATTGTGCGTAGCAAAACCACCGGTAGAGATCGTACTCATCGAGTGGCAGAGCGCATCGAATTTGCCCATCCCGAAGAGCCACAAGAGCACTCCTTCCGTCAGCGTCAGACCGATATACGTAATCCACATGTGCTTGGCGGTGTCGGCGATGCGGGGACTGAGTTTCTCGTAACTCACACCGGTCACTTCGGCGCTATAGAGCTGCATGCCGCCGAGTCCGAACATAGGCAGGATGGCTACCGAAAGGACGATGATACCCATACCTCCAATCCATTGCATCAAAGCACGCCAGAGTAGGATAGAATGGCTCTGCGCCGCGACGTCCGTGAAGACGGTTGAACCCGTGGTGGTGAAACCCGCCATCGTCTCGTACCATGCGTCGGTGATGGACGGCAACGCACCGCTGAGCCAGAAAGGCAACATGCCGAAGAGCGAATAAACGACCCAGACGGAGGCCACGATAATATATCCTTCGCGTTCGCCGACGCGTTTTTCGGCGTGTCTTCCGGCAAGCAGCATCCACCAACTGGTGATCCATGTGATGGCGCTCGATGCAATCCACGCGCCGAGGTCGGCTTCGTGATACCACCACGCCGTGAGCGTAGGCACTAACATGAATAGCGCCTCGAGGGTGGTGAGAACACCCATGGTCTTGAAGACCAACCGCCAGTTGAACAATCGTGTCATTTGAAGAATCGCTCTAAGTTACGTATCACATGACTTTTGCAGAACACAATCACCAGATCGCCGGCGATGATCTGCGTGTCGCCGTTGACGAGAATACCTTCGCCTGCCCGCACAATACCACCGATATTGGCTTCTTCCGGCAGGTCTATATGGCGCACTTTATGACGGGTGATGGTACTGCCTTCTTTGGCGTAGAACTCCACAATCTCGGCATCGGCGCTGGTGAGGTTGTGAACACCTCGCACCGACGCATCCAGCAGCATCTGGTAGATATACGATGCGGCAATCGTTTTCTTATTGAGCACTGTACCGATATCCAAGCCTTCCGCCATCGGGATATAGTCGAGATTCTCCACTTCGGCAATCGTCTTGCGCACACCGAAACGTTTGGCAGCCAGGCAAGCGAAGATGTTCGCTTCGCTGCTGTCGGTAACGGCAACGAACGCGTCTGCGTCTTGTATACCTTCTTCTTTGAGCACATCCATGTCGGTGCCATCATCGTTGATGATGAGTGCGTTCGGCACTTTCTCGCTCAAGATATTGCATAACTCGCGGTCTTTCTCGATGACCTTGATATTCATCTCATTGGTCAGTTCGGTAGCGGCTTTGCGGGCAATGCGGTCACCGCCCAAGAAGATGACGTTCTTGATCTCGCGTTTGGACTTACCGAGTTCTTCGCGCAGGAACTCCATGTTCTCTTTGGGACACATGCAATAGACGATGTCGCCTACCTGCACCGTGTCTTGTCCACGCGGGATAATGGTCTCCTGGTCGCGTTTGATAGCCACGATACGGTATTTGCCGTGACTGTAGATGCCGGAAGCGAACGTGTGTCCGACGATCTTAGCGCCTTCGCGAACTTTGACTACGCACAACTCCAACGCACCTTGTCCCAGATGCAAGTGGTACCGCATCCAGTTGGTTCGCAGACTCTCTTCGATCTCATTGGCTGCCAATACCTCCGGATAAATGAGGTGGTTAAGACCCATGTTCTCAAAGAATTTGCGGTTTTCCGGCAACAGATATTCGTAGTTGTCGATTCGCGCAAGCGTGCGCTTGGCGCCCAAGGAGTTGGCTATCAGACAAGCCGTCATATTCTCTGTCTCGTGCGGCGTAACGGAGATAAACAGGTCGCAGTCTTTAACGCCTATATCCCGTAAGTCCCGTATCGAAGTGGGATTACCCACTTTGGTCAACATATCATAGTTGGCACTAAGGTCACCCAAGCGCTCCTGGCGTTCATCCAAGAGGCTTATTTCCATATCTTCACGACTCAGTAGTTTCGCCAAGTGTGTACCTACTTCACCTGCACCTGCAATAACGATTCGCATAGTCCTTCCGTGTCTAATTTTAACATATGATAGAGCTCTTTGGTAGAGCCGTGTTCTACAAATTGGTCGTTGATGCCGAGGCGAATGACGCGCGGTGTGTAACCATGATCCGCCATCCACTCCATAACGGCGCTGCCGAGTCCTCCGGCGATGAGTCCGTCTTCCGCTGTGACGATGGTCTTGAAGCGTTTACCTACTTCATGCAGAATATCTTCGTCCAATGGTTTGAGCCAACGCATATCGTAGTGCGCGATGTCGCGCCCGCTGGCTTTGATCGCTTCGCTCATCGGGTTTCCGATAGCGCCGATAGTGAGCACCGCAAACTCTTTGCCGTCGCGCAATTTCACGCCTTTTCCGTATTTCACCATTTCACCATTAAGCGAAGCGTCACCATTTGCATCATTCGCTATAGGCGTTCTGCCACGCGGATACCTTATCGCAATCGGTCCGTCAAGCGTTTCCGCCAGCGTCAGCATCTGGCGCAAGTCTTCACCGGTTCGCGGAGCACAGATTTGCATGTTCGGAATCGGACGCAAGTAAGCCAGATCGAGCAATCCGTGGTGAGTAGCGCCGTCGTTGCCTACGATACCTGCGCGGTCGATACAGAGGACGACGTGCAGGTTCTGCAGCGCCACATCATGGACGATGTTGTCGTAAGCACGTTGCATGAAGGTCGAGTAGATGTTGCAATAGGGTAGTTTGCCTGCTTTGGCGAGGCCTGCGCTGAACGTCACAGCGTGTCCTTCGGCGATACCCACGTCATAAACGCGGTCGGGTAACTCTTTCTGCATGATGCTCATGCTGCAACCCGAAGGCATAGCCGGTGTGATGCCCACGATCTTCTCGTTGCGTTTCGCCAAATCCAACAAGGTCTGGCCGAAGACCTCTTGCCATAAGGGCGTAGCGGCGCTGCTACTGGCGCGTTCACCGGTCTCTACGTCAAACTCACCCGGAGCATGCCAAACGGTCTGGTCGTTCTCCGCCGGGGCGTAACCCTTACCTTTCTTGGTGATGATATGCAGCACTTTCGGTCCGCGGTGCTTCTTGATCTCACTCAAAATACGCACAAGTCCTTCCACGTCATGCCCGTCAGTCGGACCGAAATAACGGATGTTCAGACCTGTGAAGATATTGCTGGACTGTTTACTAAGCGCCGCTTTCCAATTGTTGTTGCGACGTAACATCCGCTGTTTCTTCTCATCGTTCATCAGGTGCAGTTTGACGGCTAACTGATAGAGTCGCCAGCGCCAACGGTTGTATGTCTCGCTGGTTGTGAGGTCCACCAGATATTGCGTGAAACCGCCTTTGAGCGGGTCGATAGCCATATGATTGTCGTTGAGCACGATGAGCAGATTGTTCTTGTCCATCGAGGTGTTATTCAGTCCCTCGAATGCCAAACCGCCGGTCATAGCGCCGTCACCGATGATGGCAACCACGTTATGATCGTCTGCAATATCAAGACCTAAAGCGGCAGAAATACTATTCGAAGCATGACCGGCAATGAACGCGTCATACTCGCTCTCCGCAGGATTCGTGAAAGGCGACAGACCTTTGAATTGACGGTTGGTATGAAAACGGTCACGACGACCGGTTAGAATCTTATGCGCATAAGCCTGATGGCCCACGTCCCACACCAACTTGTCATTCGGCGTGTCAAAGACATAGTGCAACGCAACCGTCAGTTCGATGGCTCCTAACGACGAAGCCAAATGGCCGGGATTCTTACTCAATGCCTCTACAATAAAATCCCGCAATTCCGCACAAACAGCCGGCAGTTCTTCCACCTTCAGCTTCTTCAAATCAGCCGGCGAATCAATCGTATTGATATACTTATAATCCATGTTTTACACGTGTGCGCATACTTGCGCAAACTAAAATCGGCGGCAAAGGTACAACTTTTTTTTAATATAAGCAAATAAAATTTGCATATATGCAATTTTTGTTGTAATTTTGCAGCCGATTTATGGCAAAGATAGGTATTTTTGATAGCGGATACGGTGGTTTGACCATTCTGGAAGCCATCCGTCGCGAGTTGCCACAGTACGACTATTTGTACTTGGGCGACAACGCCCGTGCTCCTTATGGTACGCACTCGTTTGATGTCATCTATCGTTATACGTTGCAGGCGGTCAAATACCTGTTTGAGCAAGATTGTGCACTCGTTATTCTGGCCTGTAACACGGCTTCGGCGAAAGCCCTTCGCACGATTCAACAGAATGACCTGCCGCGTATCAATGCCGAAAGGCCAGCGGGACACAAAGTCAATGTCTTAGGTGTGATTCGTCCTACGGTAGAAGCTGTGCCGGCGATGACAAAAACCGGACACGTAGGTGTTCTGGCTACTCCGGCTACCGTTTCTTCGGAGAGCTATGTGCTTGAGTTAGAGAAGATTGCGTCGAATCTGACGATTTCTCAACAGGCTTGTCCGATGTGGGTTCCGTTGATTGAAGCCGGCGAACATAATAGTTCCGGAGCGGACTATTTTGTAGAGAAATATATACGCGAAATTCTCAGCAAAGATGCACAGATTGACACCTTGGTGTTAGGATGTACCCACTATCCGCTTCTCAAAGAGAAGATAGCCCAAACCGCCAAGAACATTGGAATTATTGCTCAAGGCGACCTCGTAGCCAAATCGCTTGCCGACTACTTGTCTCGTCATCCCGAGTACCGCGAACAACTCTCGCTCAACGCTTCCTGCACCTATCTGACCACAGAAAATGCGGATCGCTTCTCACAATCCGCATCTAATTTCCTGGCTGCGGAAATCTCCGCCAAGCACATCGATTTATAATCGAGGGTATATCGAGGTTAAATCGGAGGAAATACGAGGTAATCCTAGACTTTACTAAGGGTTTTATCCTTATCCCACACTTCCTTCCAGGGACACTTGCAGCAGTTTTTGTGCCTCTACGGCGAACTCCATCGGCAGTTTGTCCATCACTTCTTTGGCGTACCCGTTCACGATCAAACCTACCGCATCTTCCACGCCTATACCGCGTTGCCGGCAATAGAAGAGTTGATCTTCGTTGATCTTACTCGTCGTCGCCTCGTGTTCTACGGTCGCCGTAGGGTTAGCAATAATCATATCCGGAAACGTGTGCGCACCGCATTTGTCGCCCAACAGCAGACTGTCGCATTGACTGTAATTACGGGCATTTTCGGCTTTCTCACCCATCTTCACCAAACCCCGATACGCGTTCTGACTGTGCCCTGCGGAAATACCTTTCGAGATAATCCGCGAGCGCGTATTGCGTCCGATATGAATCATCTTCGTACCCGTGTCCGCCTGCTGGTAATTGTTGGTCACCGCAACGGAATAGAATTCGGCACTCGAATTATCGCCGCGAAGGATACATGACGGGTATTTCCAAGTGATGGCCGAACCCGTTTCCACTTGTGTCCAACTCAACCGTGCGTTCTCGTGCGTAATACCGCGTTTGGTCACAAAATTATAGATACCGCCTTTGCCGTTTTTGTCACCCGGATACCAGTTTTGCACGGTCGAATACTTGACTTCCGCATCCTTATGCACAATGATCTCCACAATCGCCGCGTGCAACTGATTTTCATCTCGCATAGGTGCTGTACAACCCTCCAAATAACTGAGATAAGCACCTTCGTCAGCAACCAATAACGTTCGCTCAAACTGACCCGTTTTACCGGCATTGATGCGGAAATACGTGCTTAGTTCCATCGGACAGCGAACACCTTTCGGCACATAGACGAACGACCCGTCCGAGAAGACCGCAGAGTTCAGCGCCGCATAGAAATTATCGGTTGGCGGAACGACTGAACCCAAGTATTTCTTTACTAATTCAGGATGCTCTCTTACTGCCTCGCTGATTGAACAGAAGATGATGCCTTTTTCGGCCAAAGTCTCGCGGAATGTGGTCTTCACACTCACGGAATCCATGACCGCATCAACCGCCATATTTCCTGCCAACGCAGCCCGTTCTTCCAGCGGAATACCGAGTTTGTCGAAGGTCTTCATAATCTCCTCATCAATCTCATCTGACTTCTGATTGCTGATATCTGACTTCTTGGTCTTAGGTGCTGCAAAATACGAAATGGCCTGAAAATCAATCTCGGGAATTTCGAGGTGTGCCCAGGTAGGCGGAACCATTGTCTGCCATTTACGGAAAGCTTTCAGACGAAACTCCAGCAACCACTCGGGTTCGTGTTTCTTCGCCGAAATCAACCGAACGATGTCTTCGTTCAGTCCTGCCGGTACAATATCGGTCTCCACATCGGTTGTGAATCCGTATTTGTACTCCTGATCCGTTATTTCCTTAATGACAGAATCCAAAATTCTTACCTATTACCTGTTAACTAAAAGATAGTCACCCTTTTTGAGTGACTATCTTCAGAGGCCGGTAGCGGAGTCAAACCGCTCTAAACGGTTTTGCAGACCGCTGACTAAGTCGCTCATCCAACCGGCCGTTTTATCAAAAGCGGGTGCAAAAGTACTGCTTTTTTCTGACATATGCAAATATTTATGCATTTTTTTGCAAAAAAAGTACCAAAATGGCAGCAACACCTACCAGCCAGAGTAATGCACGCGCCGGTTTTTTAGAATTTAACGGGTGCAGACTGAGCCAACCCATCAGCATCGCAGCATACAGCAAAACTACCATCATCGTGTCGCATTGCACGCGCATCGTACTGCCCGGCAGACTCTCAATCCAACCCACCGAATGATTCATCAACCACGCCAGCGCCCAAGTGATCTTACTGAACCAAACGCCCACGACGCTACCGCCTAAAGCCATCGATATCAACCCGCACGGCACTAAAACGGACGCCAAGGGCAGCACGATGAGGTTCGTCAGCAGAAAATAATTGCTCACTTGTCCGAACGTGTGCATCGTGATCGGCAACGTGCCTAATTGGGCAGCGATTGAAACAACGATAAGACCGGCGAAATAAGTAAGAACTTGCCTAAGAATAGTTGGTCGAGATCTCGAGGTGACGAGATGTCGAAATATCGGATCGCCAGCAAAGATCACAATCGCTGCTGTCGCGGCAAAACTCAATTGAAAACTGACGCTCCAGAGGTCGGATGGGCGCACGGTAAGGATGATAAACGCCGCCGCAGCAATCGTATTAAGGCTGATTGTTTGGCGGTATAGCATTCGTCCGATTTCGAAGATTGTCACCATCACTACGGCGCGCACAACCGAAGGAGTCAGACCTGTTAACCACGCGTAAAACCACATCGCAGCGATAACAATCAGACTGATGACGCAGCGGTGAAAAGTATGTTCGTACAAGGGCCTAAAACGCCCGCCGAGCGTCAACAAACCCAACAGCAAGGCATAGATGATTCCTGTGTGCAGACCGCTGACGGCCAACACATGTGCGGCTCCTGATGCCTGAAAATGGCGTCGCACTTCGGGGTCGATGTCATCTTTGTAACCCAAGGTCAACGCACCTACCGTCGCTAACTCATCGCCATTCAAACCTGCCGCACGAAGGCGTTCATACAACCGAATCTGCAGTGGTATTTTGTGCTTTGCCGCCGAACGAATGGTATAACGCGCCGCGAAAGCTCTGCCTGTCGTGCGCTGCCAATCGATGTGTGTCCAAGCCAGTATCGTGTCGCCGTACGTGGGCGTCGCGCGCGCGCTATCGCGCAATAAATATAGGTACACGTGCGTGCTCGTCCAACTATTCGTTTTTTGCCATTCGCCATTCGCTACATCCACCTCATACCGCTCACACTTAGGTGTGGATTTCGGCGCACCGGTGATAACAAACGCATAGGCTTGCTCATCGCTCGGCAAAGTTTCCTGCGGTTGCCAGCGCGCAAAAAGCAATATTGCTACTACCAGCGGCAGCAGCAATATTACCATTGGATATGCGCGAAGTTTATCTAACACCTTTTACACCTTACACATTACACCTTACACTTTCATTTTGCGAATCGCTTCTTCCGGGTCTTTGGCGCCAAAAACGGCACTTCCTGCAACGAGCACATCGGCTCCTGCAGCGAAGAGTTCAGCGGCATTCTCGGTGTTCACGCCGCCGTCAATCTCGATGAGTGTGTTCAGGCCGTGTTTGTCGATTTCCGACTTGATGAAGCGTATTTTGTCCATCGTCTCGGGGATAAATTTCTGACCTCCGAAGCCTGCGAAAACCGACATCAGCAAGATCATATCCACTTTGTCGAGGTAGGGCACAAGACGCTTGACGTCAATGTCGGGATTGATGGTCAGACATGTGCGCACACCTTTCGCTTTGATCAGATCAAGTATCGGCAGAGGGTCTTCTACTGCCTCGAGATGGAAGCCAACCGACCACGCGCCGGCATCGCAGAAACGCTCTACGTATTTCTCCGGATGAACAATCATCAGGTGCACGTCTAAGGGCTTTGTGCAGTACTTGCGCATCGGTTCCATCAGCGGAAAACCAAAGGAAATATTCGGCACAAACGTACCGTCCATTACGTCCACATGCAGCCAATCGGCGTCGCTGCGGTTAATCATTTCCAAGTCGTCTGCCAGATGTCCGAAATCGGCGGACAACACAGAAGGGGCAATCAGTTTCATATCTTTTTTACCAATTTATATCCTTTATAGCGCACGGCAATAATCTCGTATTGTATCGGCGTGAGGTATGCGCGTAAGTGATTGATATACACGCCTAAAGAACGTGCGGTGAAGGCATTGTCTTCTTTCCACAGCGCCGCTAAAATGCGGTGTTTATCAACCACCTCGCCTTCATGACGGCAGAGCATCAGCATCAACTCGCTCTCGCGCGAAGACATATGTGCGCCGTCGAAGGTCTGGTGCGTGGCATCGAAAATATGCCCGTTGAGGTCGAAAACGCGTTGCTTGTTCTCCTCGTGTTCGCGTACTCGACGCAGTACCGCTTCGATGCGGCAGATGAGGATGTCCATCGAGAAAGGCTTCGTCTGGTAGTCGTCGCAACCTAACTGAAAAGCGCGCATCTGGTCTTCTCGTTCGCTGCGCGTCGTCAGCACAATAAGCGGTATTTGCGGGAGCAAGTGACGAATCTCTTTGATCAACTCATAGCCGTTGAGCCCGATGTTCTGCAGCTCCATCAGCACTGCATCCCAGTGACTGCTTTTGAGCCGCTCCAAGCCGGCTTTGCCGTCACTCACGCGCTCGGACACATAGCCGCGACTAACCAAATAATCGCTCAGCACCGTGCTCAGACTGATGTCCCCGTCTATGACCAATATCTTCGCTGCCATAAATAACCTTTGCGGCTGCAAAGGTATAACAAAAAATCCAAATATGCAAATAAAAAGTATTTTTTTGCAGAAAATTTGCATATGTGAAAAAAAAACAGTACTTTTGCAGCACAAAAGTTCGTAAGGGTATGAGTAAGGTTCTTTTGATATCCACAGGCGGCACCATTACGATGGTGCGAGATAAGGCTTCCGAGGCGTTAGTGCCGGCGGATATAGATACATTCAAAGCCTTTATTCCGGAGCTATTCGAAGGCGATGTGGCCGTCGATATACAGGCGTTCTCGCCGCTGATTGACTCGTCCGACATCGGTCCGGCGAGTTGGTGCCAGATGGCGCAGATGGTTTATGACCGATTCGACGAGTACGACGGATTCGTGATATTGCACGGCACGGACACGATGAGTTATTCGGCATCGGCGCTGTCGTTCATGCTTGAGAACCTGAGTAAGCCGGTGGTATTTACGGGGTCGCAGCTTCCTGTGGGAGTGCTTCGATCTGACGCGAAGGAGAACCTGCTGACGGCGATAGAGATAGCGGCTGCGAAGGACGAAGAGGGGAATGCGATTGTGCCGGAAGTGACGATATACTTTGAATCGCAGTTGTTTAGGGCCAATAGGACGACCAAGCGCAACGCGGAGCATTTCTCGGCCTTCAACAGTTATAACTACCCGGCGTTGGCGAAGGCAGGTGTGCATATCACGTATCTGCCGCACCTGATTCATTACGCGAATCCGGAGTTGCCGCTGACGCTGCATACGCAATTCGACACGCACGTAGCGGTGCTGAAGTTATTCCCCGGCATTCAGCCGAGCGTCGTACGCGCGCTCCTGCGCATACGCGGATTAAAAGGAGTGGTGCTGGAGACGTTCGGCGCGGGCAATGCACCGTCCGACGAATGGCTATACAAAGAGCTGAAGGCGGCTGTGGACCGCGGGATCATCATCGTGAATAAGACGCAATGCAACACGGGTTCGGTTGAGATGGGACTGTACGCGGTGTCGCTGAACCTGATGAAGGCAGGGGTGCTATCCGGATACGATATCACGACGGAAGCGCTGCTGACGAAGATGATGCTGGTATTGGGCGAGCAGCCGGAAGAAGCGAAAGAGCTGATAACACAGGACTTCTGCGGGGAAGTTACTATAGATTAATGTGTAATGTGTAAAAATATGAGAAATTTGGAACCTAAAGGTTTGTGGGAGAGTTTCTACAGCCTTACGCAAATTCCGCGGCCGAGCGGTAAACGCAAAGAGATTGCGGAGTTTTTGGTAAACTACGGTAAGAGTCTCGGATTGGAGACGCTGCAGGACGAGATTGGCAATGTGCTGATTCGCAAGCCTGCGAGTGCGGGTTATGAGAACCATCCGGGTGTGATTCTGCAAGGACACATGGACATGGTGCCGCAGAAGAACAGCGACAAGGAGTTTGACTTCGAGAAGGATGCTATCCAGGCGTACGTGGAAGACAACGGCGAATGGGTGACGGCTGACGGCACGACGCTCGGTGCGGACAACGGCATCGGTGTAGCGACGGCGATGGCTATCTTGGCAGACAAGAACGCGGTTCACCCGCCTTTGGAGGCCTTCTTCACGATCGACGAGGAGACGGGTATGTACGGTGCTAATGACCTGAAGAGCGGTTGGCTGAAGGGTAAATACCTGCTGAACCTTGATTCGGAGACCGAAGGGGAGCTGTACGTAGGTTGCGCCGGAGGTATTGACGCCGAGGCGAAGTTCAGTTATCAGCCGGTAGAGACGGAGAAAGGCGATATCGCGCTGCGCGTGGAAGTGAAAGGCTGCAAAGGCGGTCACTCGGGTTGCGATATCAGTCTGCAGCGCGCGAATGCGATCAAGTTGCTATTCCGTTTTTTGAAAGATGCTGTAGCTAATTTCGAGGCACGGTTGGCGAGCGTGGAAGGCGGCAACATGCGTAACTCGATTCCGCGTGAGGCGGCAGCGGTTATCACGATTCCTGAAGAGAGTTATCAGGACGTGCAGGATTTAGTGGACCGATACGAAGATTTGTTTTTGCGCGAGTACGACGGCGTAGAGCCGGACTTGACGCTGAAAGCCAAGGAGGTTGAGTGCCCGAAGACGGAGATGCCGGAAGATGTGCAGGACTTTTTGATTCACGCCATCACCCTCTGTCCGCATGGCGTCTATCGCGTGATTCCGGAGATGCCGGACATCGTGGAGACAAGTAATAACATCGCGATTATAGAGACCACAGAAGTCAGTGAGCAGAATTCAGAGGTCAGCGTGATTTGTTTGGCTCGCTCGAGCGTAGAGAGCCGCAAAGAGGAGATCGCATCGGTGATACAGTCCGCTTTCTCGTTAGCCGGCGCAGAGGTGGAGTTCAGCGGCGCATACCCGGGATGGAAGCCCAACTTCAAGAGCGGGCTGCTGAAGGTGATGAAAGAAACATACGAGAAAGAGTTTGGCAACTCTCCTCGTATTGTAACTATCCATGCCGGTCTGGAATGCGGCATCATCGGCAGCAAGTATGCCGGAATGGAGATGATCTCATTTGGTCCGACGATTGAGCACCCGCACAGTCCGGACGAGCGCGTGAACATCGCTACCGTACAGAAGTTTTATCGGTACGTGTTAGCTGCTCTACGGCAGCTTTAGTGATCTCGTCGTCGCGCTCGAAGAGCGGGAAGAACCCGTCATCTCCAAGGACGTCACGCACGATATAAGCATTCAGAAGTCGCGTCATTAAGGGGCGCGATTTTTGTATCTCTGCCTCGTTGGGTTCAACTCCTTTGTCTTTGGCGAAGGCTACGAACTCGCGCAAGATATTCTGGTTCAGCAGGTGCTTCTCGAGGCTCTGCCAATCCTTGAATGTGCTCAGTTCTTTGCGGTGCTCGTCCGTATATTTATATGCGAACTGATAGGTGTACGCCAGGTTGACGCAACGGTTGTACCAAGGCGTATTGAGCGTAGTATCCCGTCCGACGAAGATGTCCGGCATGATACCTCCTCCGCCGTGGACGATACGACCCTTTTTCGTACGATACACCGTTGTGTCCGCAAAATGAATAGAGTCCGCCGAATAGAACTCGCCATGTTCGTATCGCTCGAGCAGGTCTTTCTCATAATCCACCTGATCGCCCATGGTGTAGGGTTTCTGGATGCAACGTCCGGAAGGCGTGTAATAACGCGCAACGGTGAGACGAATGGCACTTCCGTCGCTGAATGGCATCTGCTGCTGGACAAGGCCCTTGCCGAACGAACGGCGACCGATGATCTGCGCACGGTCGTTGTCCTGCATAGCGCCAGCGAAGATCTCACTTGCCGAAGCCGAGAAATTATCTATGAGCACGACGAAGGGTACATTCTTGAATCGTCCGCTACCGTCGGCTTTTGCCTCATAACGCGGGTAAGCGCGACCTTCTGAATAGACGATCATCTCGCCGCCTTTTAGGAACTCATTCGCCATACGAATCGCCTGGTCCATGTAACCGCCGCTGTTCTCGCGCAGGTCAATGATATAACTGTCTGCTCCTTCGGCGCGCAGTTCGGCTAATGCCGAGAGGAACTCGCGATAGGTGGTTGCGCTGAACTTATTGACGCGGATGAAACCGATCTTCTTTCCGTTGCACTCGATGATGAATTTGGCATCCACAGAGGTGACGGGAATATCGCCGCGGGTGATAGTAAAATAGAGCATCTCGGGTGATCCGGCGCGCAGTACACCGAGTTTGACCTTCGTCCCTTTCTCGCCGCGCAGGGTGCGCATCACTTTCTCATTGTTGATCTTCTTACCCACGAAAAGGCTGTCGTCCACAGTGATGAGCTTATCTCCCGCGAGCACACCGACTCCTTCGCTCGGTCCTCCGGCGATGACTGCTACGATACGGACGGTATCTTGCTGAATGGTGAACTGGACACCGATGCCGGAGAACGAGCCCGCCAACTCCGAATTGACCATCTCGAGGTCTTCTTTCGGGATATAGGCGCTATGCGGATCGAGTTTCTTCACCAAGTCGGTCATCACTTCATCGGTGATGCTATCCACGTCAATCTTATCGACGTAAGCGGACTCCATGAGATAGAGCAAACGGTCTACTTTGGACTGCTCGAGTTGCCACGTACCATTCTGATACACAATACGTTGCGCCGATGCTTTTTGCGTCAGCGAACTACCGATAAGAATGCCGAGTGCGACGGCAATGACCGTGAGGGTGGGAAGAAGATACTTCTTCATTTTAGAATTTAGAATTTAGAATTAAGAATTTAGATCGTTGAGGAACTCTACTTCGATGCCGGCGCGTTTGAGGAGTTCGACGCCGTCCATGATGCGGTATTCCTCGCCATAAACGACGCGTTTGATGCCCGACTGAATGATGAGTTTGGAGCACTCGAGACACGGGCTGGCTGTGACATAGAGGGTTGCGCCATCGGAGCTGTTGTTCGATCGCGCTACTTTGGTCAGCGCATTGGCTTCCGCATGCAGCACGTAAGGTTTGGAGACGTTGTTCTCATCCTCGCAGATGTTCTCAAATCCCGAAGGTGTTCCGTTGTAGCCATCGGATATAATCATCTGATTCTTAACGAGTAACGCACCTACTTTGCGGCGAACGCAATAGCTATTCTCCGCCCAAGTACGCGCCATGCGCATATATAAATAATCGCGTTTTTGTTGCTTATTCATAGGATTTGTCGTTATGTCGTCATGTCGTTATTACGACAGGAGTTGTTCAGCAAACTGTTTGACGTTAATTCCGTCAAATGTACCGCTACTCATCATGAGGAGTGCGGTGTTGTAATAATCGAGACTCTTCAGTTTGGCTTGCAGCGCTTCGCTCTCTGTAAATACCTCTACATTTTTCGTGCCAAACGCATCGCGCACTTCTTCTTTTGTGATGGGCGTGAGGCGTTTATGCTCGATAACTTTGGGGTTGAAATAGACGAAGGCGATGTCCGCTTCCGCCATGCAGCCCTTGTATTGCGGCAGGAAATCCGCCATGAGCGAAGAGAAGGTATGGAGTTCCATCGCGGCAACCAGTTTTTTATTCGGATAGCGTTCACGCACCGCATTGACGGTAGCTTTGAGTTTGGACGGTGAGTGCGCGAAGTCCTTGTACGCCACGCTGGTTTCCGTTTCGGCTATTTTCTCCAAACGGTTGGAAGCACCGGTGAAGGAAGCTATCTCGCGATAGAAATCGTCCGGCGCTACGCCGATGCAGTGACAAGCGAGCATAGCAGCCTGCAGATTCTGCATGTTATGGCGTCCGAAAACCTGCATGGGAACGGAGCCGGTGTACTCCTTGTAAGGAATGAGGGTCAGGTCGTCATGACGACATGCCGTCATTTCGTCAGCGATGAGACGCAGGTTCTCGTCGCCTTGGAAGAAGATGAACGAGCCGTTGGGTTCGATGGAGCGAACGAATTTACGGAAGGTGTCCACATATTCCGGGAAGGTGGGGAAGACGTTGATGTGATCCCACGCGATACCCGTCAGAATAGCTACGTGCGGATGGTACCAAAGGAATTTGGATCGCAGGTCGAGTGGGGACGTGAGGTACTCGTCTCCTTCGAAAACCGCATATTTGGCGGTATCGGATAGGCGCACCATGCGTTCGAATCCTTCGATTTGCGCGCCTACCATGTAGTCAGCCTCGATGCCCAGGCGCTGCAGCACGTAAAGGATCATCGACGTGGTAGTGGTCTTACCGTGACTGCCGCCTACAACGATACGGATCTTGTCTTTCGTCTGCTCGTAGAGGTACTCGGGGAAGGAGTAGATTTTGATGCCCAGTTCGCGAGCGCGCACCAATTCGGGATTGTCTTCGCGCGCATGCATACCGAGGATGATGGCGTCGATGTCCGGCGTGATACGCTCGGGATGCCAACCCATTTCGTCGGGCAGCAGGCCTGCATCGCGCAGATGCGTGAGTGCGGGATCGAAGATCTCATCGTCCGAACCCGTCACTACGTATCCGCTTTTGCTTGCGACCGCCAATGCCAGATTATGCATTGCCGCACCGCCGATAGCTATAAAATGAATGTGTGTCATCAACCAAGTTTGGTTTATTTGAATAGTTTGTCGAAATCTTTCTGCGAAACGGTCTTGGGTTCGATTTTTGCTACCCCTTTCAGTGCTGCGAAAATCTTATCTTCTGCTACGCGCTCCACGATACCGCGAAGTTGATTCTCATTCTTCATCATCTCGTTCGCGTAGTTCGTGAGGTGCTCGTCTTCGATATTCATCAGGCCGTACTGCATGAACTGCATTTTCGCAACGCGTTTTGCGAAATCTTCTACCTCGTTTTTCTCAATGTTGATGTTGTATTCCTTCATGAGCTGGTCTTTAGCGAGGTGCCATTTGAGTTCGTCCAGCATCTTATCGAAGTCCTTATCGAGCTCCTCCTGCGTCATTTTCTCGTTGGTAGCGAGTACCCAGCGTTTGAGGAAATCAACGGGGAATTCCACTTTCTCCAGTTTCTTCAGGATGGCAGCTTTCGCATCAATACCGAAGCGGTATTTGCTCTCTTCAGCCAGGCTGCGCTCGATGTCCTCTTTGATGCGTGCGCGGAACTCTTTCTCGTTCTTCGGCGCCTTGTTACCATATACTTTAGCGAACAGTTCGGCATCTACTTTGCAGGGTTTAACCTCTGCTTTGGTGCCTTTCTCTTTATCCTCCGGGATATACTCGCCGAAGCGGTTGGTGTAAGCCTCTACCTGCTTGTTGATCATCTCGTCGGTGATCTCGATGGTGTACTCCGGCAGTTTGTTCTTAGCCGTCAGTTTGGCATCGAACTCGGGTGCTACAGCGATGTCGAAAGCGAAGGTGAAGGTATCCTCGTGGTCGAGGTCGATATTCTTCGTCAACTCATCGTTGGGCAGCGGATCGCCGAGAATCATCAGTTTGTTGTCCTCGATGTGCTTCTGCAGGTTCTCGCCCACGAGTTTGTTCAGTACGTCAGCCAGAATGCCCTTTCCGTACATTTTCTTCACCAAGCCGGCGGGCACCATACCCGGACGGAAGCCCGGCATCTGGGCTTTCTGGCGCACTTGTTTCAACTGTTTGTTCACTTTTTCCTGATAGTCAGCCGGTTCCAGGGTAAGGGAAATAACGGCCTTCAGGTCTTTCAATTCAGATTGTTCAATTTTCATTTTTATAATAGTTTTTGATTAATTTCGTAATGTCGTCATGACGTCATGTCTACGGGAGGTCAGGCACGGCCGGCGCGCTTGCGCTCGAGTTCATCGAGGATGATCTTGCGGATACGCATCGCGTGCGGCGTAACTTCCACGTATTCATCTTCTTTGATATATTCGAGTGCCTCCTCGAGGCTCATGCGGATCGGCGGCGGCAGGCATGCTTTCTCGTCGGACGATTTGGTACGCATGTTGGTCAGTTTTTTGGACTTGGTGACGTTGATGACGATGTCGCCTTCTTTGGCGTTCTCGCCTACCACTTGTCCGGCATAGACTTCTTCCTGCGGGTCGATGAAGAATTTACCGCGGTCTTGCAGTTTGTCGAGCGCGTAGGCATAGGCCGTACCGGCTTCCATGGCGATGAGCGAACCGTTGTTGCGCTTCACAATCTCGCCTTTCCACGGTTGGTACTCGAGGAATCGGTGCGCCATGATGGCTTCGCCTGCGCTGACGTTCATCACATAGGTACGCATACCCATGATGCCGCGGCTCGGGATGGTGAACTCGAGGTGCACGCGGTCGTTGACCATCTCCATTTTGGTCATCTCGCCCTTGTGGGTGCTGACGAACTCGATGATCTTACCCGAGCACTCTTCCGGCGTGTTCACCGTGAGCGATTCGACGGGTTCGCATTTGACGCCGTCGATCTCTTTGATGATGACCTGCGGCTGGCCAACCTGCAGTTCGTATCCTTCGCGACGCATGGTCTCGATGAGTACGGAGAGGTGCAGCACACCGCGACCGAATACGCGCCAAGATGATTCTTCCGCACCTTTCTCTACGCGCAGGGCGAGGTTCTTCTCAAGCTCTTTATTGAGGCGGTCTTGGATATGTCGGGATGTGACGTATTTGCCGTCTTGTCCGAAGAACGGGCTGTCGTTGATGCAGAAGGTCATGGACATCGTTGGTTCGTCAATGGCGATGGGCTTGAGTGCCTCGGGGTTCTCTGCATCGCAGATGGTGTCGCCAATCTCGAAACCGTCGATACCGATCATCGCGCAGATATCGCCATTCTTGACCACATCGGTTTTGACGTGTCCCATGCCGGAGAAGGTATGCAGTTCTTTGATTTTGGTACGAATCATCGTGCCGTCTTTCTTGGCGAGGGTGACAGCCTGTCCGTCTTTGAACTCACCGCGGTGCACACGACCGATGGCGATACGGCCTACGTAAGAGTTGTAGTCGAGCGAAGTGACGAGCATCTGTGGCGTACCGGGGTTCTCTTCCGGCGCGGGGATATACTCGATGATGGCGTCCATAAGGTCGGTCAGATCCGTCTTCGGTTTGCGCCAATCGGTGCTCATCCAGCCTTGCTTGGCAGATCCGTACAGCGTCTGGAAATCCAACTGATCATCGGTTGCATTGAGGTTGCACATGAGGTCGAATACCTCTTCCTGCACCTCATCCGGACGGCAGTTGAGTTTGTCCACTTTGTTGATTACGACGATAGGTTTGAGTCCGATCTCGAGCGCTTTCTGCAGCACGAAACGGGTCTGCGGCATGGCGCCTTCGAAGGCGTCCACGAGCAGAAGCACACCGTCTGCCATATTCAGCACACGCTCTACCTCACCGCCGAAATCGGCGTGCCCCGGAGTGTCGATGATGTTGATTTTCGTGCCTTTGTACTCAATGGCTACGTTTTTCGCAAGGATGGTGATACCGCGCTCGCGCTCTAAATCGTTGTTGTCCAGTATCAACTCCTGCGGCTGATTGCTGAATTCCGAACGCTGTTGGCTCACCACATGAGCGGTGTACAGCATCTTGTCAACCAGGGTCGTTTTACCGTGGTCGACGTGCGCAATAATTGCTATATTTCTGATGTTTTGCATATTCCTTATTTGTTACGTTTCTGCGCGCACGAGCGCACACTCACGCAAAATAGCCTGCAAAATTACTGCTTTTTTTTGATATGTGCAAAAAAAATCGTCTAAAATTTGTGTATCTGCAAAAAAAAGTGTACTTTTGCACCCGATTTGATAAGGTACACTATGCGGAAAGGTCTGTTAGCGTTAGCTCCGATAGTGGCAATGATTCTGCTGCTGATCGGTTTTTCTATTTACTATGGAGGAGTCAGTAATGCGCCGTTGCTGGTTATTTTTGTGTTGGCATCGATGGTAGGCGTAGCGCTTACGCGCGGGGTGTCGCTCAAAGAGCGCATTGAGATCTTTTCGCGTGGAGCAGGTAGTGAGAACCTGCTGCTGATGGTTTGGATTTTTATGCTCGCCGGTGCTTTTGCTGCTTCAGCTAAAGAGATGGGTGCAGCCGGAGCGATGGTTGATCTGACGCTGCATATACTGCCGGCTAAGTTCGCGTTGACGGGTCTTTTTCTGGCTGCCTGCCTTACGTCGCTTTGTATGGGAACTTCGGTCGGAACGATTGTTGCGCTGATGCCTATTGCTGCCGGATTGGCGGACAAGACGTCGATGGCGCTACCTTTGGTAGCGGCAGCAGTGGTAGGCGGTGCGTTCTTCGGAGATAACTTAAGTTTCATCAGTGATACGACGATTGTCTCTACGCAGACGCAAGGTTGCCGACTGAGTGATAAATTCCGATTCAATGTGAAGATGGTGACGCCGGCGGCGGTGATTGTGGCTTTTCTCTATGTATTCCTTGGCGGCGAGGCGACGGACATTGTTTCTGTTTCTGCCATCGAATGGTGGAAAGTATTGCCGTACTTGGCGGTGCTGGTCACTGCGGCCTGCGGTATCAACGTGCTGGTTGTGCTGGCTTTCGGTTGTTTTCTGACCTGCGTCACCGGTTTGATTGACGGCAGTTATGATTTCATGGGTTGGATCACCAGTTCGCTCAACGGTGTGATGGGTATGTCGGAGTTGATTCTGATCTCGATGTTGGCGGGCGGAATGTTCGCGCTCATCAGTTATAACGGCGGTCTTGATTTTGTGATTGACCGTATCACGCGTCGTGTGAGAACGCGCGCCGGGGCGGAGTGGAGTATATGCGGTTTGGTTGCATTCGCCAATATTTGCACGGCGAATAATACGATAGCTATTCTCTCCGTAGGCGATATTGCCAAGCGTATTGCGGCGCAATACGACATCGACCCGCGTCGCAGTGCTTCGCTGTTGGATACGACGTCTTGTTGTGTGCAAGGAGTTTTGCCTTACGGCGCGCAACTGCTGATGGCCTCCGGTTTGGCCGGTATCAGTGCGATGAGCATTGTGCCGTACCTTTTCTATCCGATGCTGATCGGCGTGTCTGTGGTTGTGACGATTTTCATTCATAAGCGCCGGAAGAATGCTAACTCCAAATAGCAAAATGTCAGTATTTTAGCGGCTTGAGCGATAATTTGCAAACTGGATTCGGCAGATTGCAGAAATTTATCACTTTTTCCTCATTTTATTTGGTCGGCTCATAAAAAGGCAGTAATTTTGCACCGTTTTTCGATGGCATCTGCTCTCAAGGTACGCTTTTTAGCGGGATTCCCACGCATTGGTGCGAACGAAAAACGGTATTAGTACTGTTAAAAGAAAGGAACTATTATGAGACGTTTCTTTGTAAGTGTTGCAGCAGTGGCTGCACTGTTAACAGGAGTAATCTGCGCGGATGCCGCCAAATGTAGTGATAATCTTACTGTTCGCTTCCGCGAGAATACTCTTGTAGTCACCTCCGCACAGATGGAGGAAGCGAGGATCTATTCAATGCAAGGTAAGTTGCTCAAGCAGGAGCAAGGGCACTTGGCTGAGTTTGAATTGGATCGCGGCAAATACCGCTTATATGCCAAAGTGAATGGCGAAACCGTTACGCGTCGTATTGAACTTCGCTAACGATTATTTAAGGTTCAAAAAAGTATTTTTGGGGTGCGCTGATGCGCGCCCTTTTTTATTTGCTTGCTCGGATATAAAGCGGCACGGACACGGTTAGGAACACGATGTTCGGAAGCCATGCGGCCATGAAAGAGGACATGACGTTGTTCACGGAGAATGTGGTGCTGACGGTTGAGAAAAGGATGTAGAGTGCGGTCAGCACTATGCCGATACCTAAGTTTTTACCCATTCCTCCGCGCACTTTGCGACTCGACATCGTCACGCCGAGCAGCGTCATGATGAATGCGCCCACGGGACTTGCCCAGCGCTTGTGATATTCAACTTCGAATGCCTTCACATTACCGCTACCGCGTTCGCGCTGACGCTTCATATACGCGCGCAACTCCGGCGTCGTCATCTGTTCCGCCTGTTTGCCGGTGATGAAGAGGTCGTCCGGAGTGATATCCAAGATGATATCTTTATAGTCGCCTCGCGTAAGCGTTTCGCGCATATCGTCGAACTCGCGCAGCGTATAAACCTCTAAATGCCAATTAGATAGCGAGTCGTAGAAGATGCGGTCGGCAGTCAGACGGGACACCAAGGTCTTGCCCTCGAATTTCTCAATCGAACAGCGATATCCAATATTACTGCGACGCTGGAAAGACTCGATATATAGAATCGTTCCCGGCGATACTTCCAACTGCGTATTGCGGATGTTGGCGGACGTGAAATGCTCCACGTATTTGTCGGTAAAAGCCAGCATGCGCGCGGAACTTTTCGGTATGACCCAGCCGCCCAAAAAGAGCGCGAGCACAAACAGAATCGTCGCTGAGATGGCGTAGGGCACCATCAGCCGATGATAACTCATTCCCGCCGCGTGCATAGCGATAATCTCGGAATTGCCGGCTAATTTGCTGGTGAAGAATATGACGGAGATGAAGATGAACAGCGAGCTGAACATATTCATGTAATACGGGATGAACGGAATATAATAATCGAAAATGATCTCGCGCAGCGGCACCTGATGCTCAAAGAAATTGTCCATTTTTTCCGTCAGGTCGAATACGATGGCGATAGACAAAATGAGCACGATGCTAAAGAAAAACGTGCCCAAAAATTTCTTGATTATATATAAATCTAATTTCGTCATGTCGTCAGAGGCGTTTCATGAGATCCGGCATTACGCTTGCTTTCCAAGCGCTGTAGTCTCCCGCTAAGATATGCTCGCGCGCCTTGGTCACCAGATCCAGATAGAACGCCAGATTATGGATGGATAGGATCTCGAGCCCCAACATCTCTTGCGCGTGTATTAAATGTCTTGCGTACGCCCGCGTGTAGGCATGATCGACATAACTAGTGCCGCAGGGATCGAGTTCGGTGAAGTCATCTTCCCATTTTTTATTGCGCATATTGAGCACACCTTGCCATGTAAAAATCATGCCGTTGCGTCCGTTGCGCGTAGGCATCACACAGTCGAACATATCGACGCCGCGTTCGATGGCTTCCAAGATATTCCATGGCGTCCCGACGCCCATCAGGTATCGCGGCTTGTTTTGCGGCAGGATATTATTGCAAACCTCGATCATGTCATACATCACTTCCGTCGGTTCGCCTACCGCCAAGCCGCCGATGGCGTAGCCGTCGCGGTCCAAGTCGCGCAGCCGTTTGCTGGCCTCTTGACGCAAATCGGTGTAGGTGCATCCCTGCACAATCGGGAAGAGATGTTGCTTATAGCCGTACAGATCGTCGGTGCTGTCGAATCGTGCGATGCAGCGGTCGAGCCAGCGATGCGTGCGATCCATCGAGTCTTTCGCGTATTTGCGATCCGCCGTACCCGGGCAACATTCGTCGAACGCCATCATGATGTCGGCGCCTATCTCGCGCTCGATGTCCATCACACTCTCCGGCGTGAACAGCAATTTACGACCGTCTATATGACTGCTGAAGCGCACACCCTCATCGTTCATCTTGCGGATGTCGGTGAGGCTGAAAACCTGAAAACCGCCGCTGTCGGTCAGGATGGGGCGTGTCCAACCTTCGAAACGATGGAGACCGCCTGCCTGACGGAGTATCGCTGTACCCGGACGAAGATACAGATGATAGGTGTTGCCCAAGATGATCTGCGCTTTGATATCTTCCTCCAGCTCTTTGCGCTGCACGCCTTTCACCGTTCCTACGGTGCCGACGGGCATAAAGATCGGCGTGAGAATATCGCCGTGGTCGGTGTGAATGACACCCGCCCGCGGTCCTACGCCTTTCGCCTCGCTATGTAGTTCAAAAAAAGGCTTCATAAACGATTGTTCTCCGGGAAAACGATAGCCGGCTTGAATGCCTTTGCCTCTTCCGGCTCCATCAGCGCGTACGCCATGATAATCACGGTGTCACCCACATGCATCAAATGCGCCGCGGCGCCGTTGATACAAATGCAGCCCGACCCGCGTTTACCGGTGATGACATACGTCTCCAACCTTGCGCCGTTGGTATTATCAACCACTTGTACGCGCTCGCCGGCATAGATATTGGCTGCCTCCATCAGCGCCTCGTCAATAGTGATCGATCCGATATAATCCAGATTAGCCTCCGTCACCGTTACACGGTGAATTTTCGACTTCAGTATGTTCAAAAGCATTTTACTCTTCAATTATTGAACCCTTATTCCGCGGGCATCAAATACTTTCTCATCGCGAATAATGTATAACTGCCCGTCAATCAGCATCTTACGCGTCGCAGCTTTCTGCTCACCCGTTTCTGTCTCGTCCACACCCGTCGGCGTATTCTTTATCGGCGAGATCTCCAATTCGAAGCGACCGGAGTACATGCCTTCGCCCAACGTTACGGTGTAATCCGCCGCGCTCAGGATGGTACGATCGCCTGTCTCTTTATCCACGAGCGTAACACCTACGCCGTTGGTGCCTTCCGGAATAGAGAAGGTGAAGCTGTTCGTCTCTCGTGTCTTGACGTTCACCGGTATGCTGATGGTATGGTCGTTCTTCGGCATCGTATTACCTGCCACAGCCACATTATCAGCCGTCAGCGTGTAGATATTGGCTTTTCGACCATTCATATCCTTACTCATATCTTCGTTGAACGCGAAGTCTGCGCTTACCTCGTCATCATCGCTGAAGCGAACAAACGTACGGTCAAGCATCTTGTCTCCTTCTTGGATTTCGAGACAGAACTCTACATCCTTCGGCGTCTCGGCGTATGTCTTACGCGCCACGATGGGTGCCGGTCCTTGTGCTGTCTTCCAACTTACATTACCGTAGTACTGAACCATATACGCGTGCATTGCGTGATATTTGAACGATGCACCGGATGTCGGCGTCAAGGTATTATCGTCCATATTCCATGTATAGAGGAAGTTCGGACCTTGCGTCTTGTGATCTACTGTTGCGGTAGTCCATGTGGTGTTTGCAAACGACAGAGCGTTTGTATTCACGTATGTCGGAACACTCATTACATTCCAGTGACTATCAAAGATAGTACGGTTATAGGAAGTGTGCGGATTGTCCGGCGTGTCCGGCAGGCCTTCCGTAGCAGCCCTATTAATAGTACATGCGTGCGAAGGAAGGGTGTTCGTAACTTCTTCATTAGTGATACTGCCAAGTGCAGTGTATGACGGGAAGAATAATTCCGCGCGCTCCGTATTATTCGCCCAAACAGAAGATTCTTCAGTCAACAACTCCAAATCCAAAGCAAGCAAGTATCCTTGATTCGGCTCCAGATATACGTTCTTTCGATCCCAATAGAACTTCCAGAATCCAGGATCTCCTTGCCAGTATCCGTTCGCAGCACGCTCTGCACCGTCGTAGTACTGAATAGCCCAATGTTGTCCATAAGTACCGAAACCGAATACCTCACTCAGTTTGACGCGGAACGGGAAGGAAATGAAATACAGGTCGCGTTCGTGCTTAGAGGCTGGTGATGCCAACGGATTATGCGAACCGGTGCGCTCTTTGTTGTTCAGTGTCCATTTGTTGAACTGCAGAACTGCGTAAGCCGTTTCGATATTCGTGATCTCTCCAGGGTCCGTGAAGGTGATCTGTGCGATGTCGCCTTGGTGATCGCGGATAAACATGACGTCGGCATGAATAGGCGTCACTGCGTCGTAATTACCGCTCGGCACCATCGCTGCTACCAATCGGTTAGTCTTGAAATCGTACAGCAAACGCATGTCGTACCATTCGGTGCCGCTACCGGTAATCAGCGTCTCAGTCGTAGTTTCTGTTCCCTTGAAGTATTGAACAATGGTTGTAGGAGCAACACCCCATGTGGAACGCAACTTGATTTGTGCATTCGGCTGTGCTTTGACGTTGGATTCGTATATCCAGTTCTGGTTATCCGAGAACTTCACTTCCGTTAATATGTCTGACGCATCATTGATATTTGCAATCTTACTATCTGCGCTGACGAGAACCAGGAAATCGTTTGCAAAACCTTGCGCTCCGTCAATATAAGCACGACTGATAGTATTGGTATGTTGATCCCACATGAAGCGCACATTGGCATTTCGCAGCAAATCACCACCTTCGGTAATGAATGACGCCACCTTCGCCCATGCCCCGGTAGCCGTTTCGCGAGCCAATGTATCCGAGATGCATGGACTATAGTCGTTGGCGATGGTGAACTTCACGTTCTTGCGGTCATTCGTTTCTACCCAGTGGCAGTAATAATGGCTGTAACCGCCGTGCGTGATAGAGTATTCCGAATAAGTCATCAAATGGTCCGGGTCGCTGCGATAATTATCCCATTTACTGTTCGCGCAGTCCGTGCGGATATAGTAATTACCGGTGTATGGTACTACGCTCTCTACAGAAATTTCACCGCTACCATTCATCGTCAAGTTGATGTTATAGACGCTATCTTTCGTAAGGCCGGTGGTGACGCTGGATGTAATATCTGTTCCCGCACTCCAAGAAATAGCTCCTGATTCACCATCAACTGTAGCCTGCTGAATCTTTATCGTCGGGCTGGTATTTGGACGAATGAAGAAGGATACGGTATCTTTTCCGTTGTTTACCTTTGGAATAATAGCCGACGGATGCCATTTGGTATGTACACCATCCTTGTAAATAATTCGGTAGTCACCGCTGGCAATCGGGTAGTCCACATTCACACGCAGACGATACTGCTGACCGGCGCTGTTCGTTGTATAGTTCAAGTGGAAAGTATAATCTCCGGCCGTGTTGGTGTAGATGCGAGCCAAATCGAAAGACGGACTGTTGGTCATCTCCCATGGGGTGCTCTGGCCGTGGTCATTATAGGTCATCTCGCCCGAATTGCCATAATAAACATCGTCGCTGTCATCTCCGTCACGTTTGATCTGGAATTTGTATTGCGTGTTCTCCTCCAAATCCAGTGTTGCCGTCATCGGCATCAAATCATCTGCAGAGGTGAACGGTACAGACCGAACAAGCACGTTAACGGCATCTACTGTGCGATAAACCTCCAGCGTGTAACCGGTGCCAGGAGTGTATTTCGTCCAATAGCCGGCATTGTAGTAATTAGTACCATTGTTGTTTAACTTCCATTCGCTTTGGCTGGCGGTAGGCACGAACATCGGAGTCTTCGCATAGAAGCCATTTTCGCCCACTTTTTCTGCATCATAATCATCTGCGTAACGGCTCGGATAAACCACCTCTGTTTCCCAGAACCATTGATAACCATTTACTTCGTCTCCTTGCTGATCTTCAGTGAAGGAAATATAATGGGTCGGAGTGATGCCTGCTGTACCGTAGTCATAATACCAGATGTCGGTGCCATCAATGTGCGTCATCAGTTTGTTACGAGTAATGCCTGCGTTTCCTGAACCCTTTAGTCTCTCAGCATCATAACCCCAATAATTCTCATTACAGAAGTTCACATAAACGCTACTCCAACCAAGTGTATTCTTGAAATAGATAAGTTCTTTTTGTGTATAAATAGCCGTCAACTTACCTTCGTAGATGGCTTTGAAATTGATAGTTGCTGACGCTTTTTCTCCGTTACCATCAGCGTCTTTAATGGTGATACCATCCCCGGCTTTCCATTTGCTGAATGTGTAACCAAAGATAGTTGGCGCAGTAATAGATGTCCAATCCAGCGGTCTTCCGGTGACAACTTCCGAAGCTTGGATGACCTCGCTTCCGCACTTATATTCCACAGTCACATTGTGATCGCCTGCAACCTGCAGATTGGCTGTAACGGAATCCAACTCTGTTCCCGAACCGCAGTCACCGGTTCCGGTGTGCAGTATTGCCGCCAGTTTATACGAACCGCTTGCGGCCGGCATGTTGAATGTCACAGTGTTGGATACAACACTCATGCTTGGCTGCGGGTCATATAAGTTTCCGTTGCCGTACAATAGTTTCCAACAAATTGACTTATCTCCTGCTACCGTCGGTTCGATAGTAGGAGTAGCACTTATTTCTCCGCCGGGAGCAACTATGCCGCTGGCAGGAGTCAGTGTAATAGCCGTTATCTTCGGCGTGCAATAGTAGGCAAATAACGTAGTACCGCCAGTCATAATCCATTTGCCGTCAGCGCTGGTATAACCAGCGACACCGTTCACCCAATTACCGCTGGCGTCAATAACTCGTACACCGCCTCCACCGGTAGCGGTATAGAAGCCCATGAATCCGTAACCGCCTGTTCCTGTCGGCATCGTACTTCCGCTAAGGGAAGGTAGAGTGGTGTTGTAGTAAACAGTCTGGTTGCCTACAGAGCCGCTTGTTCCGTATCCGGTCGCAGTAGTTTGTTTATTAAGCGTCACCGTGTAACTTGCAGATTGATAACATGCATACAAAGTCTTGTTAGCATTCATCGTGACGGTAATAGCGCGGTTTACGTCAGCGATATGTCCGGTTGTGCCCGCTTCATTTGTATACCATCCTTTCCATGTATATCCCGCTTTCGCGGCAGGCGCAGTAAGCGTAACAGAATTACCGCTAACGACAGAGCTTCCGCTCGCTGTCGTAGGACTCGTAGAGATACTTCCACTCGTACCCTTTAATGTGCCAATAGCGTAGGTTAGAGTGTATAATGTCGGGTAGGTAATCGTGATGGTTGGTGAAGCCGGTGTTGTATAATCGACCTTAATCTCGTAATTACCCGCAACATCTGCTCGAAGTTGGATGTTATTGCCAGATGTTGATAAGGCCTGATTTGGGTCGGTAGAACGCATATACCACCAATCGCCATCTCCTGTTAAACCATACCATGTATCCGATGCACCCTTTTTGACAATTTTGAAGTTATAACTTGTCTGAGCCCCGTCCGGAGTGGCAGTAAGGGATGCTGTGTAGTATGCGGCACTTTCTGTCGAATGACCTGTTTTTTTCGTTAGCGCAAATTCCGTTTCCCAAGCAGTCCCTCCAAAAGCAGATCCGCCCTTCAGTACATAAGGCGAACTTAAATCCTCAGTATAATTAGCCGTAACGGTTGCTGCTTTTGTTGCAGAAATGTAAATAGATTGATCTGTTAGATTACCACTGGTTTTTGTAACTCCAGTAGGCATAGCGCTCCAAGTAGTAAACGTATATCCTGCAATTGCAGGTGCGGTAATCTGTACAGGAGTGGCTCCTACATTTGTCGTACTTGTGCTCGCGTTTACGCTATTTGCAATTGTTATGGTGTAAGTTGTTTCATTTTTAAAACGGGCATATACAGATTTTGTGCTATTCGGTGCATTATACGTATAAGTAGTTTCCGTGGAAAGCGGGGTGGAAGTACTGGTGTTTTCAAACCATCCGACAAATACGTAACCGGAATTTGCGCTTGCGGTCAATGTAACTTCACCCGTATATGCAGCATCTCTACTGGCAGATGTTGTGGCTGCAGTATTGATAGTCGTAGAATTAGATGAGTTTGAGGCGGTGCCATTTCCTGTCATTTTGTAGGCGGATATAGTCACAGTTCCAGAATTAATACTTGCAGCAGAATATGTGCTACCATTGTTGGTTGACGTGTATTTATACACAGTCTGAGAATTATTCAGGGAAGAATAACCTCCAGAATTATAAGTGGTGGTTTTTGCTGCCCCTTTGCTGGCAGATGCAACAGTAATAAGATAAGTACTCCCACTATTAAGGCCATAACTATCGTATGCGGAATACCAGGTACTATTCGAGCCGCTCCAGTATTCTGTTCCAGAATTTCCTTTAGCCGTACTGTTAGAAATTAGAGCCCATCCGTTCCAACATACATTGCTCCAACCAGATCCTTCCAGAGAGTTTGTGTAGTACAATTTTGTATGCGAAATATTCGATAATGTAGTGACAGCAGTGTACCAATCTCCTCCAGAACAATTGGATTTTCTACCACATAACTGCGTTACTCCTTTGTGGACATTGTACGTGTCTGCAAAATAGATGTATCCACCAGAGAAACTAATATTAGTATCTCCCCACACATTTCCCACACCAAGGGTGAGCAGCATCAGCGCGAGGGCTATATGCTTTAAACTCCTACTAAGGTTGGTTAAAACTCCCTTAAACGTCCGATTAACTCGTACAAAATTTTTCATATCGGTTGTATTTAATATTCTTTGTTTTTTAGTTGTTGTTCTTTTCCTCCATGCGATGATGCCGCTGAACATTGCTGCGAAAATCGCTAATATCCAAGGTTCGCCGACAGGGCAGGGACCTTCACCCCATTCCGGACCACCGCCAAGCGTTTTCCTTCTTTCCGGAACACTTTCTTCTGCTACATTTCCCTCTGCGTCGTACTCCGACGGAGCTGCAGGATGGAAGGGCTTATAGGTGATAGCCGGCGTGCTAATCGCCAACGCTCCGCTATAACTCTGATTCGGGCTGGACATCTGACTGCCCGTCGAGCCGTTGCTTACGGCGCTACTCATATTTCCGCTCGCGCCGATGGTATGTACGCTCGCGCGACTCGTCTCTTTGATGGTCATCGTAGCCGAAGAACCCGCAGGCGAAACGGATTTCGGCGACGACACGCTGATGCTCGCACGCGCACTTCCGAAACTGCTGCGGAACTGCATCGACGGCAACGTCGTGGTGATACCCGCGGACTGATTGCTCCGCGACCCGGATGTGGCGTAAACCGCTCCGGACTTAAATTTCTTCTGCGCAGCAGGCTTTGGCTGTTCTTTTTTGTCGAACATCTGCATCCACTCCGGTACATCCGCCTTCCTTTGAGGCGTGTAGAACCGAGACGCCGCTTTCGCCTTATCATGCGCCATCGTTGTGAGTGAAAAGGTAAGTAATATTGTCGTTACCTTTAATACTTGTAGCGAGAAAATCCTCATGGTATTTTCATTTTAGCGCGCAAAATTACAAAAAAGGTTGCATATATGCAAATTTTTATGTCAAAAAGTCGTATTTATTTTACTTTTTTTTCTAAAAAAAGCCAAAAAGCCCACCTTTCAGCAGACTTTTTGACCATAAATCATAAAAACATGACCCGCATCGCTGCAGGTCATATTTTATCAAATCCAACGTACGTAGCAGAAGTCCATGCGGTGCGGGAGCAACTCGTTGTGCGGATACATTCGCAGACCGAATTTCATGCCGCCGGCATAGTCCAACTGATACGTGTTCTCGAAGAACAAATGGCTGCCTTCCACGTGCTTGAGCTGCAGCGGCTCTACTTCGTAGAGCTTGTCGTTGTTGTGCGTCGAAGTACGGATAGCTACCAGCTCAACGCCGATGCCCTTGTCGTTCAGACCCTTCGTATCCAACTCAACCGCTACGCGGAACTTGTCGCCCACGTTCAAATTGTTGAAATCAGACGGCGCTTCTACCTTCGCTACCTCAATCTCATCCCAGTGCGCCACGATGTTCTCTTTCCATGCCGCAATCTCCTTGGCAACCTTGTAGTTGTCGGCGAGCAGCAGGTTGTGACGTTTCGCCAGTTTGTAGTAGAATTTGTTGAAGTAATCATCCATCATTCGCTTCATCGTGAAGCGCGGGGTGATCTTCGTCACCGAATTCTTGATATATTGAATCCATTCGGGGCTGTAACCCTTGCTGTTCTTAGCGTAATACAGCGGGATGATCTCGCGCTCCAGCATCGTGTAGATAGTCGCTGCGTCGAGCTGATCTTGGTGAGCCTGGTTCTCGTAGGTGCGGTGCTCGGTCAATGCCCAACCTGCGCCCTCTACGTATCCTTCGTACCACCATCCGTCTTTGACGGAGAAGTTGAGCACACCGTTCATCTGAGCTTTCTCACCCGATGTACCCGATGCCTCCAACGGACGCGTCGGCGTATTCAGCCAGATATCCACACCCGAAATCAAACGTTTAGCGAGACGCATATCGTAGTTCTCGAGGAAGATGATCTTACCCAGGAACTGCGGCATACGGCTGATTTCGATGATGCGCTTGATCAGGCCTTGACCGCCGCCGTCAGCCGGGTGAGCCTTACCTGTGAACAGGAACTGAACCGGATAATTCGGGTTGTTAACCAGCTTGTCCAGACGCTCGAGGTCCGTGAACAACAGGTGCGCACGTTTGTACGTCGCGAAACGACGACCGAAACCGATAACGAGGTTATTCGGGTTCATCTCGTTCAGCGCTTGAATGATACGACCCGGATCTCCCTGGTTCTTCATCCAGTCCTGACGGAACTGCTCTTTGATATAGTCCATCATCTTGCGTTTCAAGCCCATACGCGTAGCCCAGATCTCTGCGTCGGGGATGTCTGCGTATGCTTTCCACATATCGAGATTCGACTGGTCGTTGATCCACTCTTTCGGCAGATATTTCTTATAAACAACCTTCCAATCGCTGGCAGCCCAAGTAGGCATGTGCACGCCGTTCGTCACATAGTCCACATGCAGCTCCTCCGGGAAATATCCCGGCCATACGGGGCTGAACATCTTCTTGCTTACCTCGCCGTGCAACCAGCTCACGCCGTTCGCTTCCTGGCAGGTGTTCAGCGCAAATACGGACATCGAGAACTTCTCGTTGTTGTCCTCCGGATTCGTACGACCCAAACCGATCAAATCGTGCCATTCAATGCCCAATTTGGTGGCATATTCGCTCATGTATTTGTAGAACAAATCCTCCTCGAAATAGTCGTGACCAGCCGGAACCGGAGTATGGCAGGTGTACAGACCGCTTGCGCGGACTACTTCCTTCGCCTCGTTGAAACTCAGGCCTTCTTCCTGAACCAAATCAACCAAACGTTGCAAGCCCATCAGCGCTGCGTGACCCTCGTTGCAATGGTAAACATCCTTCTTGATGCCTAATTTCTTCAGCGCCAGCATACCGCCGATACCCAGCATAATCTCCTGTTTGATACGGTTCTCCCAGTCGCCGCCGTACAGCTGGTGCGTGATCTGACGGTCCCACTCGCTGTTCAACTCGTTGTCCGTATCCAAGAGGTACAAATCCATACGACCTACAGCTACGCGCCACAAGTACGCTTTCACCGTGCGACCCGGATAAGGCACCTCGATCACCATGTTCGAGCCGTCTTTCTCCTTCACCTGCGTGATAGGCAGGTTAGCGAAGTTCTGCGCCTCGTAGTTAGCGATCTGCTGACCTTCCGGACTCAGCGTCTGCGTGAAATAACCGTAACGGTACAGGAAACCGATAGCTGTCATGTCCACGTTGCAGTCCGATGCCTCTTTGATGTAGTCGCCGGCCAAAATACCCAGACCACCCGAGTATATCTTCAGCACGTGCGTCAAGCCGTATTCCATTGAGAAATAGGCGATTGTCGGCTGTTTCTTGTCTTTCGGCTTGTCCATATAAGCGCGGAACTCAGCATATACCTCGTTCAGCTGCTTCATGAATTTCTCGTCTTTCGTCAGTTCAACCATGCGGTCGTAACTGATGATGTTCATCAGCACTATAGGGTTCGAACCCGCGCGGTGCCATGCGTCCGTGTCGATGAAGCGGAACAGATCCTTTGCATCCCCGTTCCAAGTCCACCAGAGGTTGTACGCAATCTCTTGCAATTTACTCAACTCAGCCGGCAGAGTAGCGTGGATATTGCACTCTTTCCATACGGGCTGGTTGGTGTTACTTACTTTAACTTTCATGATAGTATATTGTTTGTTATTTTATCAAAAAAACACGCGCTTTCTCAAAAAAGCGTGCAAAATTACTCTTTTTTTTTGAGATGTGCAAGAATTTTTGTAATTTTGCACCCGATTTTAAGATTTTGTGTACTTTAATTGACAAAAAATCGAACGCTGTATAATACACTTTGCAGATTAAATACCCTATGATTGACCCAAAAGAGATATTGCGGCGACGCGACATGCGGGACGTATTCACCTTTACCATCGATCCCGCGGATGCCAAAGACTTCGACGACGCCCTGTCTTTCGAACCTCTTACGGACGAAACCTGTCAGATAGGCGTCCACATCGCCGATGTCTCCCATTATGTCAAGCCGGGTACAGCCATCGACGACGAAGCTTACCAGCGCGGCACATCCACCTACCTTGTGGATCGCGTCATCCCGATGTTGCCCGAAGAACTGTGCAACGACCTCTGCTCGCTCCGACCCGGCGAAGACAAACTCTGTATGTCCGTCATCTTCACCCTCGACGCGGATGCGCGCGTACTTAAATATAAAATATGTCGCACCGTCATCCGCTCCGACATCCGCCTCGATTATTTCCAGGCGCAAGACCTCATTGATCCAAAACACGGCAACGACACGGACTCGACACGGAATCGGGTAGGGGTTAAGTCGGGGGTAAATGCTGGTCTTGTTGAGGCTATCACTACCTTGCATACCCTGGCGAACAAACTTCGTACCGCACGACTCGCTGCTGGAGCGCTGTCCATCGAGCAGGACGAACTGCACTTCACGCTCGACCCATCCGGCCATCCGACGGACATATACTTCGAGTCGCCCAACGAAGCCCATCATCTCATCGAAGAGTTCATGCTCCTCGCCAACCGAACTATAGCTACCGCCGTAGGTTCCGGACGACCTTTCGTCTATCGTGTCCACGACTTGCCGGATGGCGACAAACTGGCCGAAGTGGAAGCTTTCAAGCAGAAATTCAAATCTTCCAAGTCCCGTACTTCCCGCTATGCGGGAAAATCAACCGAAGGATTCCGGCGTGCCATCGAAATGCTCACCATCCGCGCGCAAGCGAAAGCCGTCTATTCGACCTATAACATCGGCCATTACGGACTCGCGTTCTCCCATTATACGCACTTCACTTCGCCCATCCGTCGTTATCCCGACCTCATGGTGCATCGCCTCGTTGAGAAATACATCCTCACCGGCAAAAAAGAGACCATGACCCGCGAGGAACTCGAGCTTATGTGCGAACATTGCTCCGCGTGCGAGCAAACCGCCGCACAAGCCGAACGCGACTCCATCAAAATGTTCCAAGCCCTCTGGATCAACGACCATATTGACGAGATTTTCACCGGCTACATCACCGGCGTAACTGACTTCGGACTCTTCGTCCAACTCGATCAATCCCGATGCGAAGGACTCATTCATATTTCCAACATCGGAGACATCAAAAAGTACACTTTGGGCGATAGTGTGACCGTAAAAGTGATCAAAGCGGACGCAAATCGTGCACAAATTGATTTTGCAATATCGTAAGAAATTCGTGAATTTCTAAGAAATTGTACCAATTATTTGCATAAATGCAAAATTTTTCGTACCTTTGCAGCCGATTATGAAAAAGCACATCCTTTTGATACTCCTTTGCGTCGCGGCTCTATGCGCGCACGCGGAAACAATAGTATTGCGTACGGGCGCACGCGTAACAGGAAAAATCGTCTTCCAGAATGAGGAAGTCGTCATCATTCGCGATGCTGAAGGCGCACGTTTCCAATACACACGCGCGGACGTCGAGCAAATTCTCGCCGAAGATGTCGTTGAAGAAGCAGCGCCTGTAGAGGAAGAACCCGAGATCACCACGACCAAGAAAGTGTCCATCCTGCTGGAAGTAAGCGGCGGAGCCGCAGTCATTCCGCAGAATGCCGTAGGCGGAGCCGTTAGTGCAGACCTGCTTGTCGGCTCGCACCACATAGGCGACCGACACGTCTTCGTCGGAGCCGGACTTGGATACCACGGCTTGTTCCTCGGCGCAGAGAAATTTAATTTCCTGCCGATTCAGGTGGCCGTACGGATGCCTTTCATCGAGCAGAAACACGCGCCGGTCTTCGGAGCTTCTCTCGGATACGGTATAGCTCTCAGCAAAAACTACCTCGGTGGACTCTATGCCGGCATCGACTTCGGATACCGTTGCCAACTGAATCCCAAATCAGCCATCGCTGTAGTCGCTTTTGCCCAATTCCAACAAGCTACCGTCAATGTGGTCGAAGAAATCGAAGGTGTGCCCTTCACCAACCATGTAGGACGATCCATCGTCGCTACCGGACTTAAGGTTGCGCTCTATTTTTAATGGCTAAAGCTCCGCGCGAACATAGAATATCCATCTTGCTCAACGATAAAGAGCAACAAACACTCGATCGCTTCTGCGAGAAATACGGCATTTCCAACCGAAGCCGACTCATCCGCGAAACTCTCATCCGCGCGATCCTCAAGCAACTCGAGAACGATCAACCCACACTCTTCGATTAAAATCTAAAATCTAAAATATAAAATATAAAATAAAAAAAACCTCCCCGACGGAGGTTTTTCCCTTTACCCAAGGTAAGTCTTCAAAATACGACTTCGGTTGCCTTGTTCCAATTTGTGGATTGCTTTTTCCTTGATCTGGCGCACACGCTCGCGGGTGAGATGCAATTCATCGCCGATCTCCTCCAGCGTCTTTTCCGGTACGCCGATACCAAAGAATTTACGTAAGATGTCTGCCTCACGAGGCGTTAGTGTTGCTAGCGACCGGTTGATTTCCGTAGAGAGCGACTCGTTAATAAGGCCGCGATCCGCATTCGGCGAATCCTCGTTGACAATCACGTCGATCAGACTGTTGTCCTCTCCTTCTACAAACGGCGCATCGACACTCACGTGACGACCCGACATCTTCAGCGTCTCTGCAATCTTGTCAACCGGCATGTCCAATTCTTCTGCCAACTCCTCTGCACTCGGCTTGCGCTCATGCTCCTGCTCGAAACGCTGATAAGCCTTGTTGATCTTGTTGAGCGAACCTACCTGGTTCAATGGCAAACGAACAATACGACTCTGCTCGGCCAAGGCCTGAAGAATAGATTGACGAATCCACCATACGGCATAGGAGATAAACTTGAAACCACGAGTCTCATCGAATTTCTCTGCAGCCTTGATCAAACCTAAGTTACCCTCGTTAATCAAATCGGGCAAACTCAATCCTTGGTTCTGATACTGCTTCGCTACAGACACTACAAAACGTAGGTTGCTTTTGGTCAGTTTCTCCAATGCAGCACGGTCTCCATTACGGATGCGACCGGCCAACTCTACTTCTTCTTCCACCGAAATCAAATCTTCTCGACCGATCTCCTGAAGATACTTGTCGAGACTCGCTGACTCACGGTTGGTGATTGATTTTGTAATTTTTAGTTGACGCATGTATAATATATCAATATTATAGAATACTCTGTTTCTTTCCCCGCAGCGCGGGGTGATTCGGGCGGGATTCGAACCCGCGACCCACAGCTTAGAAGGCTGTTGCTCTATCCAACTGAGCTACCGAACCGCGCGCAAAAAGCGCGCAAAGGTACTGCTTTTTTTTGAATTGTGCAAGAAAATTTGATAAAATAATCGTGCTCTGCTAAGAAAAATCGTACTTTTTTACAGTAAACTGTCAAAAAGCTGCGCTAAATCTTGCTTTCTGCAAGCACCTACATGACGATTTACCAACTCGCCGTTCTGGAAGAACAACATCGTCGGGATATTCATGATGCCGTACTCCTCGCAGGTATCCGGATTGTCATCCACATTCAGTTTACCTACGGTCACACGACCTTCATATTCGTTCGACAATTCCTCCAAAATAGGAAGCATCATCTTACACGGACCACACCACGCAGCCCAAAAATCTACCACTAACGGTTTGCCTGATGCAATCACATCCTTGATGTTCGCATCTGTAATTTCTACTGTCATAATGTTTGTATTTTTTTAATTGTTATTTTCTTTTGATTCGGACGACGCAGCAATACCTCTGTCAGCGGATCTTCCAGATAGGTCTGAACAGCCCGCTTCACAGGACGAGCACCGTTCTTCGTGTCATAACTGCGCTCCGCCAACTCGCCGATCACTTCTTGTGACACACTTAACTGGTGACCCTGCGTCTTCATTCTCAACTGCAACTTACTTACTTCAATCCGTACAATCTGCGCAATCGTATCGCGACTCAGCGGCTCAAACGTCACCACATTGTCAATACGGTTCACAAACTCCGGAGGGAATTGTTTCTGCAGCGCCTTCAGCAGCGTCTGATTGATGCGATGCTGATCCAACTCATTGCTGTCAAAACCGATACCTGCGCCGAACTCCTGTAGCTGACGCGTACCTACGTTGCTCGTCAGCACAATAATAGTGTTCCTAAAGTCCACCATATGTCCCTGCCGGTCTGTCAAACGGCCTTCGTCCAGCACCTGCAGCAGCACGTTGAAAATATCCGGATGCGCCTTCTCAATCTCGTCGAATAGAATAATAGAGTAGGGTTTTCTGCGCACCGCCTCGGTCAACTTACCGCCGTCTTCGTGCGCCACATAACCCGGAGGAGCACCTACCAGCAGACTTACTGTGTGCTTCTCCATATATTCCGACATGTCGAATCGAATGATGGCGTCCTTGCTGCCGAACATCTCCTCTGCCAGACATTGTGCCAGATACGTCTTACCTACACCCGTCTGACCCAAGAAGAAGAACGAACCGATCGGACGTTTCGGATCGCGCAAGCCCAAACGACTGCGCTGAATAGCGCGAACGACGGTCTCTACAGCTTTGTCCTGACCGATGATGCGATGACGCAAAGTCTCGCCCATCGTGCGCAAACGCTCACTCTCTGCGGTAGCCACACGCTGAACCGGTACACCGCTCATCATACTTACCACTCCGGCTACATCCTCCGTCGTGATCATATACGGCGCGCCGTCTTGCGAACCGTTCTCTTGCTGACGCGCCCTGCTTCTCGCACCTACTTCGTCCATCACATCAATCGCCTTGTCCGGGAAAGCACGGTCGGTCAGGTAGCGCTCACTCAAGTTCACGCAAGCTTTCAGTACCTCTTCGGTATAAACCACATGGTGATACTGCGCATAGTGCTCGCTCAATCTTCTCAAAATATCAATCGTCTCCTCGCTCGTTGTCGGACGAACCGGCACTTTCTGGAATCGGCGCTCCAGCGCACCGTCTTTCTCAATCGACTTGGCGTACTCTGCGGTCGTGGTAGCACCGATACATTGTACCTCTCCGCGCGCTAACGCAGGCTTCAGTATATTCGCTGCGTCCAACGAACCCGATGCGTTGCCCGCACCGATCAACGTGTGGATCTCGTCAATAAACAGAATAATCTCCGGGTGCTCGCGCAACTCGTTGATAACCTGTTTCATCCGTTCCTCAAACTGACCGCGGTACGTTGTACCTGCTACCATCGAAGCAATATCTAACGTCACAATGCGTTTCCCCTTCAGCGCACCCGCATTCTCCGTCATGATACGCAATGCCAAGCCTTCCACGATAGCCGATTTGCCTACACCAGGCTCTCCAATCAAAATCGGGTTGTTCTTCTTGCGCCTACTCAGTATCTGTACCACACGCTCAATCTCTACCTCACGGCCTACTACCGGATCTAACGTACCTTGCTCCGCCTGTTTCGTCAAGTCCCGACCGAACTTATCCAGCGCGGTCGTCTTGCTCTTCTTTCCCTTCGGCTGATTGCTTTGCGGTTGCCAACCTTCCTCTACCTCATCTTCTTGATGCAGTCCGTCCAACGGCACATCGGCACTGAAATGCGGTTGACCGTATAACTCAACCAACTGCTCATAACTCAGATTCCATGTGTCCTCCAAGTATGCAGCAGCGGTGTTCACCTGCTCGCGCATAATAGCTAACAGCAGATGCACGGAACCTACAGCATCCGCCTTATACTCACGACTGATGCCCTCTGCAATATGCAGGATACGCTCGGTCTGCGTACTTCGTTCTGCCGGATGAGCTATCAAACCCTCACCGCGAACGGCATTCTCAATCTGCTCCTTCGCTTCCTCCGGACGGAACTTGGCGCGCAGCAATAAATCGTACGCCGAGCATTCAATCAAACGCAAAATAGCTAACAGCAGGTGCTCCGCCTCAACAGACTCACTCTTCAAACGCTCCGCCTCATCGCTCGCGTAAATAATAATCCGATTCAAATTCTGTGTTACTATCATATGTTTTCAATTGTAATTCGTTCAATCGTTCAATCGTCAATTATAAAAATGCCATGCTACACCCGCCCGGAACACATCGCGGTTAGTCGGGTAATTCGGCATCGTCAAATAGTCAATATTCTGTTTCATGAACAGATGATTGATGTGTTGGTATTGGAAGAAGAACCGCAGATGAATCGACCGAACATAGAAATTCGCATACACGTTCATCCAAGGATAATTACCTACTTCCATATTCTGCTGCGTAGCAAACATACCGGTTGCCGGGCATAACACCGGCGCGTGATACTTCGTGAAATAGCGAACATCTACACCAATCTGAGCATCCAACGCCTTAAACCACGTACCGTGGTAATATAGCCGATGCTGCAGTATCGCTATCGGAACCGGCATCACGCTGTCGTTCGTGCTGTGCTGGATCACTACGCGGTTTTCTAAATTAACCCAAGGCGTGGTGATATCAACACCCACATCGCCCGTTATAACCTGTACGTTCCCCATATGCTGACGAGGTTTCCAATCGCTCACCGACACATAAATAGGGTTTGTGATATTCTCAAAACTAAAATCAATACGCGGCTTCACCCATTTATAATCATACTTCACCATCGCGCCGCCCATAAAGCGGTATGTGAAATTGAACGTGTTGTCCCACCAGATGTGATTCGACCGAAAATGCTGCAAATAGACACTCGGCTTCACACTCTTCGCATAAGCCCGCGCCGTAATAACCATCGGATAATTACCGGCCTTGAAGGTCGTCGCCAAACGACCGTTCACGTCAAACTCACCGATCTTATATCCCACTACGCACACTTTGCCTTGCACGTCGTAATGAACAATCGAACCGCTATGCTTATGTATCGCGCCGCCGACGTAGGTATTGTTCGTCCAGCGGTAGTCATAAATACTGTCGTACGGCACGCTGTCGTTCATAAATCGCTGACACTCATTCATCGCAAAAACCGTTGCGCCGAACTTCAACTTCGTGTTATACGCTTCGCAGAACGTCACGGCAATCGTATTACGGATCGTCAGCACGTCTGTCGTATCGTGCGTGCGCAAACTGTCGCAATAAATATCGTCGTAAAAACCCTGGTCTGCCGTCTTTTCTATATATCGCCGATTCGAGTTGTTGGTCTCAAAAATATGACTGAAAGTCATCAGCGGTATATACTCCACTTTCACCGTGTCCCGCTTCACGCGCCTACCGTCTTCAATCACCTCAATCGAATCGTGATACTCCCGCTCCTTCGCAATCGCATACTGATTATGCAGATAGCCGCTCAGATAGCGATAACGCGTCATCGCATTCAAGTTCACCGGCAAGTCCTGCGAACTCAGACTGCTGCGCAAGTCCGCCGTGTCACGAATACCTCCGTTGTCAAACGAATGCAGATCGCTCCAGCTGAATGCCGCGTGCATACTATAGTGCGCGCCCGTGTAGCTACCCCAGACCGTTCCGCGATAGAGTTTACCTGCCGTATTCGCATAGTGACCCAACGAATTCAGATAATCCATCTCCACACCCAAATTCAACCGCTTGTTGATATTGCCGGTGAATAGGAAATTGATATCGTGCTCTTCGTGTCCGGTCACAAATCCGCGCTTATAAGAAACCGACGAATACGGAGTAGTTGTATTAAAATAGCGTTGCTGCTGAGGCGTTACTACATAAGGCGACATACTCCAGCCGAACGGATCTTCGATCGTGTACAAGCGGTCATTGATCACACGGCTCTCAATAGGCGACACCAGCACATTGCCGTTCGTCGTACTGCTGATCGAATAGCGCTGCTCCAGATCCACATCGTGATAATTGAGCATCACTGTGTCGCGAAACGGAATAGTATCCGCAACGGCGCTGTACGAAGGCATCGTCCACGTCTTCACTACCGTTCGGATACGAGGCGGCTTGGCAGTGGCCACAAGGGTCGCTGCCAACAGCACTAATACTATTCCGACTCGTTTGAATGTCAAATTATTTCTTCGCTTTCTTAAGCTTTGCTTGGAGCGCTTGAATCTCCTCTTCCTGGTTACGGATTGTCTTCAGCAACTCGTTCAACTCCTCGTTCTCGATAGTCGTCGGATATTGCTCCTCAACGGTCTGCAGGAAATCGGACAGCACATTCATATAATTGATGAATGCGTCATAAGCCGACTCATACTGCGTCTCGCCTTGGTCGATATGATTCATGTAGTGCAGATAGTTCACATCCTGCAGACGCAACCAGTTTGTCTTCAGGTGCTTGTCTTGACATAGATGCACGCGCTCTGCTACAGCATACAATTTCTGCAAAGCCTCTTGCTGCAAGTCATTTCCTGCATAAACGCTCAGGTCTTTAGCCTCACCGCTCCAGGTCAACGGATACGGACTTGACAGCACATCCTCTGCTGCCAACTTCTTAGCGGCTTCTGCCGGAGTCATGAAGCCCATTTCGCGCTCCAATGCATAGTACGGCAATGCCTTCAGGAAATCGAAAATACCCGTACCGGCGTTCTGACGAATACCGAACGTCTCTGCGCCAACCCAGATATTGATGATATCCTCACCTTCAGGCAGCGCCTGTAATTGGTTCGCGTATTTCTCTGCGTCCATCGGGAAATTAGCCCAACCCGGATCCGAGAAGTGGAAACTCAACTCGTCACTCAGATTCGTGTTACGCAGCAGCACTTTCATCTTCGGAGCACCCGCGCTCTGATAAACGCGGTTCGGACTCTTCCAACTCAGCACGTGCTTGGCACCTTCCGTCAAGATTACTTTGTATCCCAACTTATTCAGGTTATAAGCCGACTCATCCGTGTACAGCAATTCCGTATTCCAAACGGTCTGTGCCTTCACACCTAAGATCGACTCCAATAGGTCGCCTTGGAACTTAAGCTGTTTCTTAAACTCCTCTTCGTTGTACTCCGAAGCCAACGAATAAGCATACGGCGTAGCCAAGAACTCAACGCACTTGGATGCAGCCAACTCCTTCAATACATCAATCATCTCCGGATTGAACTGCTCGAACATCTCGATCATCGTACCGCTTACGCTGATAGCGCAGTGGAACTTACCCTTACTCAGATTGATCATGTCCTTGATCGTGTTGCAGAGCGGCAGATAAGAGGTCTCTACCAACCAGTTAACGTGCTCTTCGGTAGCCATGTCATCGTAGTAGTAATGATCATGACCGATTTCAAAGAAACGATAGCGCTTCAGACGATACGGTGCATGCATCTGGAAGCATAAACATATATTTTTCATAATACTAAAAAATTATCCTTAAACATTAAACATTCAACATTCAACATTAAAGCGTATGATTAATAACTCCGTCATAAATCCTGCGGACTTTGAGTCCCGCATCAGCCCACTTGATATTGTTGACTTCCGCCATACCAAGTTCATGCAGACTCTTGTACATCGCCGGATACTTCACGATTGCATAGATAGCGTCGGCCATCGCATCGATGTCCCAATAGTCGGTCTTGATAGCATGTTGCAGAATCTCTGCGCAACCCGACTGATGACTGATGATTGACGGACATCCTACCTGCATAGCCTCCAGCGGACTGATACCAAACGGCTCACTCACGCTCGGCATGATATAGACGTCGCTCATTGCTAACATCTCCTGCACCTGTTTGCCCCTCATGAATCCGGGGAAATGGAACTTATCGGCGATGCCGCGTTTAGCAACAAGGTCAATCATCTCCGCCATCTTGTCTCCGCTACCGGCCATCACAAAGCGAACACCGTCCGTCTTGCTCAGCACACGTGCTGCGGCTTCCACGAAGTACTCAGGTCCTTTCTGCATCGTGATACGACCCAAGAAAGTAACCAATTTGTCCTTGCGAGGAGGCTTCGTGAACTCTTCCGGATTTGGCAACGGCTCTACGGCATTATGCACCGTGCTCACCTTACGTGGATCCTGACCGTATTTCTCAATCACCGTGTTACGCGTCAGGTTACTTACGCACATGATGTGATCCGCTTCGTCCATACCGCGTTTTTCAATCGCATATACAGTCGGGTTCACATTACCGCGGCTGCGGTCGAAATCGGTCGCGTGAACGTGGATAACCAACGGCTTACCGCTGATGTGTTTTGCGAACACACCTGCCGGATAAGTCAACCAGTCGTGACTGTGGATAATATCGAAATCCAAACTGTGCGCCAGCACACTTGCTACCGCTTCGTAGTTACCGATCTCCTCAATCAGGTTATCCGGATAACGACCCGAGAAACCGATACATCCCAAATCATCTGTACCGATACGACGGTAGTCGTACTTGATGCCGTCGCGCAAGTGATAATACTCTTCCGGACTCATCCTGCCTTCCATGCGAGACTTCACATAGTCGTAGTTAACGTCCTTCCAAACAACCGGCACACTGTTCGCTCCGATGATCTTCAAGAACGACTGATCTTCGTCACCCCATGGCTTCGGAATAACAAACGTGATATCCATGTCTGGCTGCTCACTCATACCGCGGGTCAAACCGTAACTCGCTGTACCCAAACCGCCTAAAATATGGGGAGGAAACTCCCAACCGAACATTAACGCTTTCATGATTGTGCCTCCTTTTCTTGAGCCTCACGCTCTTCACGTTCATATTTCTTCAATGTATCCAGCAAACTGATCACAGCCGCTACACTCGGAGCACTGCTCATACCGCCGTGTCCTTTGTAAGGCGGGTTGCCATCGTAGAACTCATTGAGCGTACCGATCGTCAGCTCACTCATCTCTTGCTCGAAACCTACCAACACGCGCTCCATGAAACTGGTACCGCTGTATTTATAGACATTCATATAAGCACGCGAATAAGCCGTGATCGTCGAAGGCCAAACGACGCCGTTGTGCAGCACGCGCTCGCGCTCCTGCTGACTGATCGTACCTGTGTACATCGGACGGTAATTACCGCTCTTCGGACTCAAGCTACGCAAACCCTTAGGCGTTAACAACTCCTTCGTGCATATATCAACAACCGCTTTCTGCTGTTTCTTGTCTAACGGACTGTAAGGCAAACCAACCGCCCAAATCATGTTCGGTCTGACTTCCTTATTTGCGTAGTTGTCAATCACGTAGTCGTTCAAATAAATGCCGTTCCAGAACGTCTTAACGAATGCGTCTTTCGTGATCTCTGCCTGATATTCCATCAGGTCTGCACTCGTCTCTTTACCCATCTCACGAAGCATCTCTGCCGTGAAACGCATAGCGTTGTACCATAACGCATTCGTCTCCACCACATAACCCGTTCGCGGAGTGATAGGCCAACCGTTCTCCAATGCATTCATCCACGTCGCCGGCTTCTGAGTACCATCTACCCATAACAAACCGTTCTGATGCAGTTTGCAACGGGGATGATTCTGCTTGCGGTACCAGTTGACGATGTTCAGACACAACTCGCCATATAACTCTGCCGCCTCACGAACCGTATATTTATGCGCGTATTTCTGAGCCGCACGAATGAACCATAACAGCACATCCGGCTCGTCCATTCCGCTCATCTTCACTTCGTGACCGCGACCGTTCATAAAGAGCAAAATCTCATCGATAGCCGTCTTGTTGATGATCGCATCCCAGTATTCCGGACGATCGATGTCAAGCGTACAACTGGCTACGCTAAAGAATGTCGTGCGTGCATCTGCCTTAAACCACGGGAAACCCGCTAACAGGTAGCACTTGTCGCCTTCTCTTTTATAGAACTGACTTGCGCTGTTCTTCAGCGTACTGAACATGTCGTCACGACGGTTACGACGCTCCAACTCTTTCTTCCAAACAGTCTTCAGCATACCTGTCTTGCATTCCGTCACACCTGCCGCGAAAATAACGCTCTCGCCTTTCTTCATCGGCAATTCGAAATATCCCGGAACCAACAGATCTTCCTTGTATGCATACCCGCGCTCACGCTCCTTGCGGTACTCGATGTCCTTGTACCACTGCGGATCATGATGATACTCCACAGCCTTACTGAACTGCATATACAGATTCGGGAAACCCGGGTACATGCGGTTGTACCTACCGTTCTCGCAGTCCTCCATGTTCGGATTAGCTAACGGATTCTCGTGCGTCAACTCATTCACACTCCTGAATGCCAGGAACGGACGGAAACGCATCGTCGTCGGGCTACCGCTCTCCAACAGCGTGTAACGAATCAGCACACGCGGCTCGAAACTAACCAACAGACGCTCTTTCTGCAATACTACCGCGCCGACACGGTACGTCGTGCGCGCAATAACCTCGCAGTCAAACTCGCGAATGTACTTGTGCCCGTTCGGACTGAAATGATTCTCGCCGTACTCGTGCAGACCTAAGTTGAACTCCGCGCCGTGCTGGATAACCGTCTCGTCCAATGAACTTAACAACACATAGTTGTCATCGCCCAATTGCGGTAACGGCATCACCAACTGGCCGTGGTACTTACGTGTGTTACAATCCACCAATGTTGATGAACTGTACACTCCTGCACGGTTCGTCCGAATCATCTCTTTCTGAAGCGAACGCTCCAGATTAACAAGTACTGTCTTGTCAAAATTCAGATAACTCATGATGTGATTAAGTATTAAGTAAATTATTTGTAAATTCTTTGATTCGTTGCTCTTCGGCTTTTTTGCAAACCAACAAAGCGCCTTTCTCCTCCACGATGATCATGTCGTTCACGCCTTGTACGATCGCTACTTTGCCCGGCTCAAGCACAACGATATTTCCCTGCGCGTCATAGTAATGTGTCTCGCTGTGCAGACTCACATTGCCGTTCTCATCCTTCTCACTCAACTCATACAAACTGCCCCATGTGCCTAAATCCGACCAACCGAACGAAGAAGGAATCACATACACATTGTTCGCCTTCTCCATGATCCCGTAGTCCACGGATATATTCGGGCATTGCGGAAACCATTCCTCAATAAACGCGCGCTCGTCTTTCGTCCCGATAACACCCTTACCCTTCGCAAATATCGCCGCAACATCCGGCATATATTTCTCTATCGCCTCGCTAATCGTCGCCAAACTCCAAACGAAAATACCGCTGTTCCATAAATACTCTCCGCTCGCCAAATATCCCTTCGCCGTCGCCAAATCCGGCTTCTCCTTAAATTCCTTTACCGGGAAAATACCCGAATCTTCAATCTTCAATCTTAAATCTTCAATCGGCTCATTCAAGTATTGTATGTACCCATACCCGGTCTCCGGCCTCGTAGGCTGCATTCCCAACGTACAAATCGCTTTATTCCGCTCCACAAAATCAAATGCCTTCAGAATAACCTGCCTGAACTTCTCCTCCTCCAATATCAGATGATCACTCGCCGCAACAACGATATTGGCCTGGGCGGCTCTTTCCTTTATCCACGCCGTCGCATACGCAATACACGGCGCTGTATTCCTTCTCGCCGGCTCACACAATATCTGCTCCTCCTTCAAGTCCGGCACTTGCTCCAAAATCAGTCCCTTATACGCCACATTCGTCACAATAACCATATTCTCAATGGGCACAATCGGCCGGAATCTGTCCACCGTCATCTGCAGCAAACTTCGCCCCGTGCCGAAGAAATCCAAGAATTGCTTCGGCTTACTCTCGCGGCTGAACGGCCAGAACCTGCTTCCGACACCGCCCGCCATAATCACACAATAGTTATTCTTCATCATACTTGGTCAAATTCCAAAAAGCGTGCAAATATACAACATTATTTTAACATATGCAAGCGCGCGCATACTTTTTTTACAAAAAAGTTGCATTTTTACAGAAAAACACAAATTTTTAATTTTCAATTTTCATTTTTCAACTTTTTATATTACTTTTGTGCCCGATTTTGGAGTAAAATGCGCAAATTGGTACTTTTTTGCATAGGGTTATTATTGCTCACGGCGTGTCACGATGTGACATCGCCTAAACCGTACGGCTATTATCGTATTTCCGTACCGGATACGGCTTATACCTCTTTCGCTTCCCAATACCCGCGCTATCCGTACACCTTTGACTTGTCCGCCAACGCACGTGTGCAACCCCGCAACGATGCCGCGGAACCCTATTGGATCAACCTCTTTTACCCTGCACTCAACGCAACCATCCATTGTTCGTACAAACCCGTTAATCATAATTTGCGCGAACTGACCAACGATGCACTCGAGTTCGTGTACCGCAACGCTTCCTTCGCGAATGCGATACCGGAACGCGAATATAATCATCCCGAAGCGAACGTTTACGGCGTACTCTTCGACCTCGAGGGAAACACCGCGTCTTCCTGCCAGTTTTTTATCACCGACTCCACGCATCATTTCTTCCGTGCTTCGGTCTATTGCAACTGCCCGCCTAACGCCGACTCCCTCGCACCTGTGTATAACTACCTCCGAACCGACGTCCTCCGCATGGTCGAATCCTTCTCATGGAAATAAATAAAAAACATAGTTTGGCGCTTTTGCTTGATCCCGAGAAAGCAAATCTGGATGCTTTGCATTTTTCCGATTCCTGCCATCCGGACTATATCTTCGTGGGCGGTTCAACCGGCGGCAACCCGACGGAGTTTGTGCGAAATCTAAAATCTAAAATCTGCAATCTGCAATCTTCAATTCCCATCATTCTCTTCCCCGGAAATTCGTCACAGTTTACCCCTGAAGCAGATGCGATATTATACCTCTCTTTGCTCTCCGGAAATAACCCCGAATACCTTGTGGATCAGCAAGTTAAGTCTGCACGTGCTGTCTACGAATCGCACATGGATTTCGTCCCAACGGCTTACATCCTCATTGACGGCGGAATCGAGACTTCTACCATGCGTGTCACTCAAACAAAACCGCTCGATCCGAACGATATTGATAAAATTATTGACACTTGCCTTGCCGCAGAAATGATGGGAAAAAAACTCATTTATCTCGAAGCAGGTTCAGGAGCCAAAAATCCCGTTAAGCCTGAAATAATAAGGGAAGTCAAATCTCGAATATCTGTGCCGCTTATAGTAGGCGGAGGCATTCGCACCCCGAAAGCCATGAATGATGCCTTTTCTGCCGGTGCAGACATCGTCGTCATAGGTAATCATTTCGAATCTCACCCCGAAACACTTGCCGATTTCTGTCAAATAAAATCGGACAATCAATCGTTAAATCGTCAATCGTCAAATCGTCAATCAGCGGATGAGCGCTTCATGCGCCTCGCCCTTGCCGAAGCCCAAAAAGCCCTCGCCGCAGACGAAATACCCATAGGTTGTGTCATCGTCAGCCAAAATCAGATCATCGGACGCGGACACAACCTCACAGAAACACTTGCGGACGTCACAGCCCACGCAGAGATACAAGCCATCACCGCCGCTACACAAACACTCGGCGGCAAATATCTGCCGGACTGCACTCTGTACGTCACGGTCGAACCCTGTGCTATGTGCGCAGGAGCTATCGGATGGGCACAGATATCCCGAATCGTTTACGGTGCACCCGATCCCAAACGCGGCTATCATACATACGCCCCACGCGCTTTCCATCCGAAAGCAACCGTCACAGCCGGCGTACTCGAACTCGAATGTAAATCGTTAATTCAGAGCTTCTTCCGTGAGAAGCGATAAATCGTCAATAAGTCGTAAATCGTCAATTAGTAAATCGTAAATATGAAATTTAAAACTTCCGTCTTCAACTCGAAAACAGCCCAAACGATCTTCCGACTGGGTATTTTCGCTGTACTCGCTGCGATCATCGTACTCATGTTCCCGCGATACAACAACTCCTTCCGCTATCATTTTGAAGTAGGCAAACCCTGGGGCTACTCGCTCTTGACTGCCGATTTTGACTTCCCGATTTATAAAACCGACGAGCAACTGACCAAGGAGCGCAAACAACTCCTCACTACCTTTACGCCGTACTATAAGTACGTCCCGCAGACGCAACGTCAAGTGCCCGTCATCTCGCTTCAGGACAAAGAATGGCTCGAGGAAAACGGACTCACGCGCATCAAAATATCTCCGTCCGGCAAAACCTATCATTTCCCGGATGAAGTATATACCATGGCCTCCGCGTTCGCGCATTTCGGCTATGAGTGCGGACAAAATCTCGTGCGCGACACTGCCCTAACGGAAAAACGAATGAACCAATACCTCTCGTCCATCGTGCCCACGCAAGGCATCGTGCAGAAAGGCGAGAAAATCATCGACCACGGTGAGATCGTAACCGAACGAACCTACCAAATCCTGACCTCTCTGCGTCGCGCGTATGACGACGAATCGCTCGGCACACAGCAGCGCACACTTTCTATCATGGGCGAAGTCATCCTTGTGATGCTTTTCCTCTGCCTGTTTGTCATCTATCTGTATGTCTTCCGCTTGTCTTACCTGCGCTCGACGTCCAAAGTGCTGTTCTTCTGCCTGCAGATTTTCATCGTCATCGGACTTGCGTGTCTGGCATTGCGCTTCAACCTCACCGTCTATCTTATCCCCTTCGCGTGGGTACCTATATTAACGCGCGTGTTCTTCGATTCCCGAACCGCACTCTTCTTGCATTTCACAACCATCCTCATCGCTTCCATCGTAGTACCCGTACCCGTTGAGTTCTTCTTCATTCAGATCGTAGTCGGAATGGTTGCTGTCTCATCGCTTAGCGACATGACGCGCCGTGCCCAATTGGTACAAACAGCCGCATGGATACTCCTCGCGCAAACGGTCGCTTATACCGCCATCACCTTTGCGCAGACAGGCGTCTTCACGTCTATTGACCCCTGGATGTACCTCTATTTCTTCATCTGCTTCCTGCTTACCATCGGTTGCTACGGCTTGATCTACGCCTTCGAGAAATTGTTCCGTTTCATCTCGTCTATCACCCTCGTCGAACTGACGGATATCAACTCCGAACTGCTGCACACGCTGGCAGAACGCGCACCCGGCACATTCCAGCACTCGATGCAGGTGTCTAACCTTGCCGCAGAAGCCGCTAAAACCATCGGAGCGAACGCACTCCTCGTCCGCACCGGTGCGCTCTATCATGACATCGGCAAAATCACCGACCCGCTCTATTATACGGAGAACCAGAATGGGGTAGAGAACCCGCTCCTGCAAATGGATCCGCGGGATGCCGCACAAGTCATCATCGCCCATGTAACCGAAGGAGAGAAGATCGCACGGCGCAACCACTTGCCCGAAGTGGTCATCAATTTCATCACAACCCACCACGGCACTTCCCTCGTGCGCTATTTCTATAATACATATTGCAATGCGCACCCGCACGAGAAGATCGATCAGTCCCTCTTCCGCTATCCGGGCGGTAAACCGACCACCAAAGAAGGTGCAATCCTCATGATGGCAGATGCTATCGAAGCCCGTTCACGCAGCCTCGATGACTTCTCCGAAGAAGCAATCGCCAAAGCTGTTAACCTCATGATTGACAGCCAGATAGCCGATGGTCAGTTCGCCGAGACACCGCTGTCCTTCAAAGATGTCGAAGACATCCGACGCGTCTTCGTCTCCCGCCTCACCGCCATGAATCATCATCGCATCAGCTATCCTACATTAAACAAATAAATCGTAAATCGTAAATTGGTCAATCGTCAATTATATTTGGCTCCGATGGAGGACGTGACCGACCCGGCGTTTCGCGCCTTGTGCAAACGCTACGGCGCCGATCGCGTCTATACGGAATTCGTCAACGCAGATGCACTCGTCCGTGATATTGCTTCCACAACCCGCAAACTCACCATCCATGACGAAGAACGACCCGTGGCGATCCAGATCTACGGCCGTGAACCCGACTCGATGGCAGAAGCCGCACGGATCGTAGAAACCGCGCATCCCGACTTCATCGATATCAATTTCGGCTGTCCGGTCAAGAAAGTAGCGGGTAAAGGTGCAGGCGCAGGATTGCTCAAAGATGTGCCTAAAATGCTGGAAATAACGCGCGCAGTCGTCAACGCCGTTCATACTCCCGTCACTTGCAAAACCCGCCTCGGATGGGATGAAAAAAGCTTGTACCTTGAGGATGGAACACCCTTCATCGTTGACCTCGCCGAACGCCTTCAAGACCTCGGCATCCGCGAACTCGCTATCCACGGACGCACTCGCTCTCAGATGTACCGCGGCGAAGCCGATTGGACACTCATCGGCGAAGTGAAGAACAATCCCCGAATCCATATTCCCATCATCGGCAACGGCGATGTCGCAACGCCCGAGCGCGCATGTGAGTGCTTCGATAAATATGGTGTAGACGCTATCATGATCGGCCGCGCTACCTTCGGTGCTCCTTGGCTCTTCGCCGAAATGAAAGGTCTGCCCTGTCCGACGACAATGGCTGAAAAAGTCGCTGTCCTCAAAGAGCACGTCCTCGCTTCCATCCAATGGTGCGGCAACGACGAACGCAAAGGTATCGTTCACTCGCGCCGACATTTTGCAGCATCGCCGGTCTTCAAAGGCCTTGATAATTTCAAACAAACGCGTATAGCCCTCCTTCGCGCCGAAACCGTCGAAGAGGTCTTCTCAATAATGGACACAATAGTACAACAATGGGGAAATCAATCGTAAATCGTAAATCGTCCATTCGTCAATTGTTTGATGCCAACGCCCTTTGGCTCTCGATGGTCATCGGTGCCCTCGGCTACAAACTCTTCCTGCCGCTCGCGCCCATCCTGCCGTGGCTGATCTTCGGAATGTTGTTCTTCACTTTCTGCAAGATCGACCCGCTTGACCTTCGCCTGCATAAATGGCATTGGGTCGTGCTGACCGCACAGATCGTGCTGAGCCTCGCTACCTACGCCGGCGTTTATTGGCTTACAGGCAATCGCTTTCTGGCGCAAGGATTACTCATGTGTTTCATCATGCCTACCGCTACAGCCGCACCTATCATCGCAGGCAAAATGGGCGGATCGATACAAAACCTCACATCCTTTACCCTCCTCTCTAATTTCGCTACCTCACTCATTGTGCCGGCGCTCTTTCCGCTAATCAACCCTGCCGCTGAAAAAGCTTTTATCCCGGCCTTCCTACTTATCCTCAGCCGCGTAGCACCCCTGCTTCTGGGACCCTTCTTCAGCGCCTGGCTTCTCCGAATAGGCTATCAGTGGCGTACTAAAAAAGAATTTGTATTGTCGAAACAGGCGGCGCAAATCCCCTTCTATCTCTGGGTAACCTCCATCACCGTCCTTTTCGCAACCGTCACCAATACCGTCCTTTCAACATTCAACATTCAACATTCAACAATACTATGGCTTCTCATAGGCGCCTTCTTCGCCTGTCTTCTCCAATTCGGACTCGGCAAACTGATCGGCTATTATCTGCCTGCGCCGTCCAAAGGTCGCGATTACCAGGACGTGCTCATCAATCCCGCAGCGGCGCCAAAGAACATGAACGAAGTCTCTTCTATCACAGCCGGACAAGCTTTCGGACAAAAAAACACGTCCCTCGGCGTCTGGATGGCACATACTTACCTCAACCCGATGGCAGCTCTCGGCGCAGCGGCATATATCATCTGGCAGAACCTCTTCAACTCGCTGCAACTCACGATCGCCGCGCACAAGAAGTAATATAAAATGTTCCTTTTGGCGGGAAAATGCAAAATTGTGCCCTTTTCGCAATAAAAAACGCAAATTTATTTGCACACGTCAGAAAATAGCACTACCTTTGCCCCACAATTTGATAGTTGTCGTCGTGTCGTCATGTCGCATGTCGTCATAACGAGAACCATAAAATACTTTTTTTACCAAATTTAATTATTAACATTATGAAGAAATTCTTCTCTCTTTTCGCTGCTGTGCTCTTCGCAAGCAGCATGATGGCAGCGGTTATTACGCTTGACCCTGCTACGCAAACTCCGGTTTCTACGGAAGACACTCAAAACGGTGAGGCTATTTCGCTCACTATTAACGGAATTGCTATTTCTTACAACGGAACTTTGAATGCAGCTACAGAAACAGCTCCTGCTGATTTCCGAGTATTTGGAGGTAAAACCCTGACTTTGTCTGCTTCTGTTAACATCACTAAAGTTGTTATTGCAGGAAAGGCTAATAAAGAGAACTTTGCATTGACATCAAACAAAGGTACTGTAACTACAGGTGCATCATATGAAGCAAAAACGGAGAAGAAAGAAATTGACGACCCGCTAATTGTTGTTGAGAATATCAATGCACAGACTGTTGTATTGACTCCGAGCAAGCAACTCCGCGCTTATACTATCCAAGTTACCATTGATGGCGAGTCCAGCACCGGTGGTGAAGGTGGCGGCCAAGGCGGTGGTGAAGAAGGTGGCGAAGTCAACCTGGATGTCGTTTATTGCGAGGCTGCGCTCATTGAGGATACCGAAGGTACTTACTGGCAGCTCAACTTGTATAAGGACTATGACTATGAATCAGGTGTTTTAACTTATCCTGACCTCTGGATCGGTGTAGAGCCAAAGAGCGAGACAGGTATCGCCGGAACATACACGGAAGATGATATCTATTTTGTACAAGTTTATACGGCCGCAAAAGATTCCGCCGAAGCTACGCAAGTTTCTGACTTGGTTGTTACTCGCGTAGATGACAGCTATTACTACTTCTCCTTCTCGTTTGTTGGAGATGACGGTAAGACATATATCGTTGAAGCAGAGTGCGGAACGATTGCGTACAACTATGAGACCGAAGAGGATATCGAACTGGATGACGAGATTTCTCAAGGCATCGAGGATATCGTGCTCACTGAGAAGGCACAGAAAGTTGTTGTTGACGGAGCCGTTTATGTCATCCGTGACAACAAGATGTACAACGTCACCGGTACCCGCGTTCGTTAAGTTTAGATAAAAGTTTTCTTACAAAGAAAACATATAAACTTTTCAACTTTTTAACAGAAAAATCGTCCATTTGGGCGATTTTTCTATTTTTCCCTTGCGTATGTCATTTTTTTGTTGTACCTTTGCAGCCGAAATCGTGTACAAACGTTTTTAATTAACAATATTAACCCTTAAATTCTAACAGTTATGAGAAAAATTCTATCTCTCTTTGCTGCCCTCCTTTTCGCCGGCAGTTTGTTAGCTACAGATTACCATCTGGAGCAAGTTTACTCTGTTTCTGTAGGTAAAACCTACGCCTTCGTGCGTAATGACAAAGCGCTTTCAACGACTGGTTCAGGCGCTTTGAAAACATCGGACGTCAATTATGGAACGATTGATGGCACGCAGGATTATTTATGGAAATTAGTCGCTGCTGACGACAGCGTTAAATTGCAGAATCTTTCCAAACCGACAGAAAAAGTGTCCGGAGAAACAAAAGATGCTTTCCTTAGAAACAGTAGTTCCAGCAACTTGAGTATAACCAGTGCGGAAGGCTCTAATCTTTGGAAGATTAAATTTGCGGATGATGATGACTGGGCAATGATTGTATCATCTTCCAAGTTTGTTGGAGAAACGTCATCAGGTGCCGGCACATATAAGGCGTATGCGAACAATGAAAGTAATCTTGGCAGCCATCCATATCAGCTCTTTGTATACGAGCTCAAAGAAGGCTCATCGGCTCAACCGTCTATGTTGGCAAACTCCCTGGATATCAAGACCGCTATCGTTAGCGCCCTTCCGTTTGCATTGGATACCTCTATCGTTGTAACGGCAGACAACCTGACCGAAGACATCACCGTTACTCATACGGGATCGAACCTAAATACGCTCCCCGCTTCGTTAGACAAAGCAGGTGGTAAACTGACCTTCAAAATCTTCGCTGCAGCCGAAGGCAAATTCTCTGATACGATCGTTCTCGCTTCTTCCGGCCTCACCGTTAAAGCGGCTATCGAAGGAACCATCGTAGCTCCGGAAGGCGAAGGAACCAAAGAAAGTCCGTTCTCTTTGGCAGACGTGGCAAAGATTAACAGCGGCGTTTCCGGTAAATGGTGGGTACAAGGATTCATCCTTGGCTGCGCTACAACCGGTGGTGCTATTAAGGCTGAAGCTGACTCCTCCTCTGTCCTGTTAGGTGTTTCTGCAGATGCTACAACGGGTATCGCCGTTCAGTTGGCAAAGAGTACCAACGGCGAGAAAGCAACCCGCGAGGCGCTGGCAATCCAAGGTAGCACCGGCAAGATCGGTAAAGAAGTAAAAGTCTATGGTAAACTCGAGATCTACTTTGGCACGAATGGTGTGAAGAACACTTCGGACTACGAGTGGGTAGAGAGCGAACTCCCGAAATCCACAGACGCTACCATCAAGTCGCTGACGATTGACGGCGTGACTGTTGCTGAGGAAGACGGAGTCTTCAAATATGAATTGGATGCCGATTTCTCGATGAATCAGGTACAAGTAGAATTCGAACTCAACGACGCAAACGCAACTGCTGTTCCTGCTTCGGAAGAAGGCGTATGGATGACTATTCCGACGGCTTCGGATGACACGGTTTACCAATATATCGAAGTAACAGCGGAAGATGGCGAAACCATTAAAAACTATGAGATCATCCTCACCATAGCTGCACCTGAACCCGGCGACATGACCGACGCAACGATTGCTTGGCTGAGAGTGGACGGCGATGAGTTGACGGAAAATGAGAGCCATGAGTACCTCTATGAAATACCGGCTAATTTCGTAAATCAGTATGTAGAAGTAACCTTCCAACTCAGTAGTCCGGAAGCAACTTCTAATCCTGATGCCAACGAGAGTTTCTTGATTGAAGTTCCGGCATCGTCTGAAGTTGAACCTTCGAAAGCCCAGATTACGGTTCAATCGGGTGACGGTAGCATAGAGATCATCTACTGGGTAGTTGTTTCCCGCGCAGCTGTAACGCCCGAGGCATCGAAAGACGCAACGATTAAGTGGCTGAAGATTGACGGTGTGGATGTTGAAGAAGTAGAAGGCGTATTTGCATACGAGGCTGCATTTGAGGCTGCAGGTAGCAATATCCCTGTTACCTTCGAACTCAACGACCTGAAGGCTACTGCTAACGAGGAGAGCGGCTTCCTGGTATCTGTTCCGGCATCCGCTACCGCTCCGGCTATCGAAAGAGAGCTTATCGTAACGGCTGAGGATCCGTCCGTTAAGAAGACCTACACGATCTCCATTACGGTCGCTCCGGAGCAGCAAGGTATTGAAGACATCGTTCTGACCGAGAAGGCCCAGAAAGTCGTTGTTGACGGAGCCGTTTATGTCATCCGCGACAACAAGATGTTCAACGTCACCGGTACCCGCGTTCGTTAAGGGAAAATGAACGTTTTCTTTTAAGAAAATCATCTAATCCTTTAATAATTTAACAGAAAAATCGTCCGTTTGGGCGATTTTTCTATTTTTTTTCTTGCGTATGTCATTTTTTTGTTGTACCTTTGCAGCGAAATTTGAAAATAATCGTTCCCGTAAGGGACAAGAATTTGAAAAAAACACACGCTATGAGACAGATGAAGATGACAAAGAGCCATGCGGTATATCTGCCGGAACAATCTCTAATTGATCCGGATTACAAGGCGAAGCCGATGCTGTCTAAAGAGGAGTTCTTTGACGGCTTGTATCGGGAAGTGGGGAAATTGTTTGGAATGTCGGACGTGCGCTGTGCTGAGTGATGAGAAAGTATACGTTGAAGTTTACGGAACAGGCGGTACAAGATAGAGCGCACTTGGCTTCGTTTATAAGGGATCTCTGCCATGCTCCTCTGACGGCGAAACGTTATATAGATGAGTTGTTGCAGCGGATTGAGTGGTTGGAAGAGTCTCCGCAGGTGTTTGCCATCGTACCCGAATTGACAATGATTTATGGCGTAGAGATGCGTCGATTAAATTACAAGATGATGGCGGTGCTTTATTCTGTGGAAGGAGATTTGGTTATTATTCACCGCATTGTTCCGCAAAGTATGGTCATTTATTAGGATAAAACTTTTTTAACATATTTTTTAATTAACCTTTTTGTTTAACTGAATTATGAAGGTTCGTGCAAGCCGAGTGTAAGCTCGCTTACGCAACTCGACGAAGCCGAAGCTCCATGGTTTTAAAAACTTTTAAAAACATGAAAAAAATTATTTCTTTTTTCGCTGCCGTTCTTTTTGCAGGCAGCATGATGGCAGCTGATGCCATTCATTATGCTGGTACAATCGCTAAAGCAGATGGTGAAGGAGGCACAGATGCTAAAGGAGACCCCACCGTTGTATGGGCTATTGGTGATAAAATTACAGTTACTCAGTACAAAGGAACTGGTTCGAATCCGAATTCTAGTTACAAAGGCCGTATATATGCAGGTAATTTAGTGGCTTTTACTGCAGCCAGCGGTTATGTGATTGATACGGTAATTATTTCAGTTGATGGCTCATACCCTGGTAAAGACGTTTATGCGGGTGTAGATACACTTGACAATGCAGTTGTAACCGGTTCTGATGATGTTGATGCAAGAATATACACCTCAAGCAGTTGTAAGGATACTCTTATCAATACCAAGGGGGAGACATTGACGGAATTCTTCCTTCAAAACACACTCCCGACATCAGGAAGTAAACAATTGCGTTTCACATCGATCGATGTACGTTATACCAAACTTGCAACTACCGAACCGGAAGTGTCTGCTGATGATGTTGTATTTGGTACATTTGTGCCTGGCGTAAGTAGTGCTTCGAAACAATTGGATGTGGTTGGTCTTAACCTCACTGCTCCTATCACGGCAGAGTTAATGATGGGCTCTGAATTCTCAATCTCAGGAACCCTTACGGCAGATGGAGGAACTCTTACTGTTACATTAACCGACCTTGTAGGAGGAGATAAAAATGACAATATCCGACTCTCGGTTAATAGTACCTTAATGAAAGAAGTAGCGGTATCTGCGCATGTTGTTGAAACTACAGGAAAAGGTACAAAAGCAGAACCGTTCACTTGTCCTGACGTCGCGAATTTAAATAATACCTTTGCTGGTAATTATTGGGTGGAAGGCTATATCCTTGGCGGTTATTCAGGTAGTGGATCTTCAATTGATGACACAAAGAACACTGCCGTTCTTATAGCCATTGCAACGGATAGTCCTATTGATACTATTTCTGTTCAGTTGCCTAACAGCTCGGACATTCGTACAGCTTTGAATGTACCGGATAATAGTTCTAAGGGCTGGAAGATTAAGGTTTTGGGTTCGCTTGAGAAATATGGTAATTTCGCAGGTATTAAGACCCCGACGGATTATGAAATTATCAGCACTCCTACCGCTATCGACGAAACAGAAGCTGCTGGTAAGGCAACGAAGGAACTCCGTGAAGGTCAAGTCCTCATCATCAAGGGCAACAAGACCTACAACATCCTCGGACAAGAGATTAAATAATCTCCCTTACGTTAAGAACAAAACAGCTCGCCCCGCGGGCTGTTTTGTTATGTTATGTTTGAGCCACTATCGCAATCTTTTTTATGTTTTCGCTGATTGAGAAATTATAATTATTATAATCTCTTTTTGAAAAGATACGTAGTATCGCGAGTTTTGATGAAGAATCTTTTTTTGTTTATGTCTTTTGAATGATGTAACTCGTAGAGTTGTGGTAATTGGTGGTAAAAACTATCTAAAAGTTCGCTTTTAAGGAGTTTTTAGTAGCAATTAGCACAAGGAGCGAAGCTCTAAATCATTTAAAAGGGTTTTTTATGTTTTTTTTCTAATTATATCACTCAGCCAAAATCTTAATAATCGTACATTTTTTCCCCCATTTTTCTTTATCGGGGTAATATCGAGGTTTTATCGGAGGCAATACGAGATCAGAACGAGGGTAACAAAACCGCCTAAAATCTTAAAAAATCACACTTTTTCTCTCAAATATTTGCATATATCATTTTTTTTCCGTACCTTTGCAGCCGAAAAGTTTCGAAAAAAATCGAGAGCGCATCGAGACTGTTTCGAGACAACATCGAGACTGGAACGTATCCTCCTCATCTTATATATACTATGTATATATCCCGCGCAAATTTTAAAATAAATTTGCATATGTCAAAAAATTGTAGTACTTTTGCAGCGCAAAAATTGAAAATTAACAATATGTTTAACTTTAAATTCTAATCAGTATGAAAAAACTTAAATTCTTTCTTTCCCTGCTGATGCTCTTCACATTCAGCGTGGGAACAATGTGGGCAAAGGAAACGGCAACAATTTCCTTCTCTGGTACGACAACAACCAATATGACGGGCGGTAACGACGCTGCAACAGTTGGTTTAAGCGCATCTTCATGGTCGGTTGTTGGCGCAAAAGGCGGAAATGCTAATTTTCCGGGACTGAACAAGAATGGCTATATTGCGATATATTATAACGCAACAGCAAGTAATACCATTACCGTAACAAACACGGACGGTGCAACGATTGATAGTATCACTGTTAATTACGTATCGGGTTATGAAAACGGTGTTGTTAAAGTTAATGATGTTGCTGTGACTAAAGTAGATGGGCGCTATCCTATCAACGCTTCTTCATTCGTTATTACAAACGGTAATAGTACTAATGTGCAAGTAAGATTCACTAGCATTGTCATTACTTACATTCCATCTGTCACACCGACCATTTCTTTTAAAGACGGAATCACTCCAATTACCCAACTTGATTTCGGCAATGTAGAGCAAAATCAAGGTTTTATCTCAAAGACATTTACTCTTGTGGGTGCTAATCTTGAAAACAAAGTTACGCTGTACACGAATGGCGCTCTTTGGAGTGTTGGAGATGCAGTGTACAATCCGGATGGTGACGGAAATATTAATCAGACGGTTACTGTCTATTTAAATACGACCGATGTACCGACAGGTAACAAAGATAGTTATTTATATGCAGAATGGGCCGATGATCCCAAACCGGAAGGTTCTAAGAACGATACAATACTTCTTTTGGCGACTATTATAGAGCCTCCTGTGATCACTCCAGGTACATATACGATAGGACTAAACAATACTTTTTTTGGAACCTCGGAAGGTGTTAACATTGCGAGTGCAGTTAGTGCATCTCAAGATAATATCTCGGTTACAATCAATGGCTCTGGAACTAAACCTCGTACAGATGCTACGTACGTGCGCTTTTATCAAAATTCAACATTGACCATAGCAGCACATGCCGGTTATGTTATTAAAGAGATTGTGTATACGTATGGCTCTAGTAAGAGTGACGAGCAAGGTGTTCCGACCTCGGTAGTGGGAAGTGTCGATGGAGATAATAAAACATGGACGGGCTCGGCAAATGAGGTCGTTTTGTCGTTTGCTAGTAAATCGTTTATTTCGTCCATAGAAGTTACTTATGCAGTTGCTCCTGCGGTGGAGACTCCTGTGATTTCCGGTCAGACTCCGTTCTATCCGACCACAACGGTTACTCTTTCTTGTGAAACAGATGGCGCAGAGATTCATTACACGACGAATGGCGATGATCCTACTGGTGGCGACAATACTTATTCGGCTCCTTTTACCATTGATGCAACAAAGACGGTTAAAGCTATCGCAATCAAAGGTGTAAACGTAAGTGAAATAGTAAGCAAGACCTTTACCAAGGGAACTCCTATTTCGGTAACTGACGCAATTGCTTTGATCCCAGATGCCGGAAATACGGAGAATGATCAGTTCGTGGTAGGCTATGTTTGCACAGCCGGCGAGTCGGTAAGCAGCGGTCAAATGACCTATTACATCTCTGATGATGGTACTACCGATGATACAGGAACAGCGACAACCGATCGTCTTCAAATCTATAAAGGCAAGAACTTGAACAATACGGACTTCTCTGCCGCAAGCGATTTGGCAATAGGCGATAAGGTGGTTGTCTATGGTCAGTTGAAGAACTTTAGCGGAACCTATGAGTTCAATAGCGGCAACTACATCGTTGAGCGTGTTGCTAAGGGCGATGTGGCTTCTGTGGCTATTAGTGGAACTGCTACTCACGGTGCATATGAAGGTGGTGATGCCTTTGATCCTGCAGGATTGACGGTTACTGCTACTTATGCAAGTGGCTTCCAAGAGGATGTAACGGCTTCCGCTACTTGGTCGCCGGCGACAATCACTACCCAATCGGGTAATACAGATGTAACGGCTTCGTTCGGTGGTAAGACCAGTGCGGCTAAGACCGTAAACATTTCTCTCAACAAGTACACCGTTACCTTCAATACCTCTGTAGTTGGTGGTACTTGGGGCATCCAAAAAGCAGGAGAGCCGATTAGCTCGGGCAACCACTTCCCGAAGGGTACAGTCCTGACGGTTGTTACTAACCCGGTGGCTGGTTATACCTTAGGTAGTATTACCGTAAACGATGAGCCGCTTGTTGGCAACGAAATCACGATTGGCACAGAGAATATTACCGTCGCTGTAGAGTTTGCAATGGTTCAAGAAGGTGTGCTGGTTCTCTCAGCAAAATCCTTAGATTGGGGTACTATTACAGCAGGCACATCGTCTTCGAGTGTTCCTTCTAAAACCTTTACGCTGACGGGTAGTAACTTAACGGAAGGACGTACAGTGAAACTGACGGCTCCGGATTGGTGCTATTTGACTCAGACGACTGCCAATCCTACGGCTGGCGGTAATATCGCAACAACCAGCTTCTATGTCTATGTGAAAGACGCAACGCTTGAGACGGCTGGCAATTACAGCGGTAATATCGTTATCTCCAGCGATGACCTTACAGCAGATAGCCTTATCGCTGTTAGCTTGAACGTGGTAGAAGCTACTCCTTCCATTAGCGTAAAGGATATTTATGCACAAGACATTACTTCCATTGACTTCGGTAATGTCGATAAGGGAGCATCGGTTAGTCAGTTCAGTATCTCGCTGGTAGGTCATAACTTGACCGGTGACGTTAAAGTGACGGTAGCAAATGCAACCAGCACAAACGTCTTTGTTACGAATGGCTTCAAACCATCCGGTACATATTCTCCATCAGGCGGCGAGATTGATGCAGCGGTTTATGTCATTCCGTATACCTCTACGGGCGGTGAGTTTAACGGCACAATTACTTTCCATAGTGAATCAGGCGACTTTGACGATATCGTAATTCCACTGCATATTAACATCAAACCGGACGCAGGTCTCACATGGAGCGCAAGCTCGGCTACTGCCTATACAAAGGCTAAACCATACGAGTTGCCGACGCTGACTAATCCTCATAGCGTAACGGTTGCTTACAGCGGTTCCGACGATGATGTTGCTACGGTTAATGCATCAACGGGCGAAGTAACTCTCGTCGCTGCCGGTGAGGTAACCATCACTGCTTCCTTCGCAGGAAACGGTGACTATGTGGCTCAAGAGGTTGATTACACCTTGACCGTCAAGGCTCCGACAGGTCTTCGTCTCTCCGGCGAAATGACTACCAAAGAGTACGAAGAAGGTGACCATGTAAATGTAGAAGGTTATACCGTTGAGGCGGTGTTTGGTTCGCCTTCAGACTACTATGACGTAACGAGTGAAGCTACTTGGAAACTGGATGGCGTAGATATCGCCACTAAGACCGTCACCTCTACTGCTCAGTATAATATTGAGGCAGCATGGCAAGGCTTTACGGCATGGGAATATGTTAACTTGGTTCGCAAGACCCACGCAGTGAACTTTAATTCACCGGAACACGGAAATCTTACGGTGAAAGTAGGCGACGACACCTTCCTTAGCGGCGCTAAGTTTAAAAAAGGTACTGTAGTCACAATTACCATCTCGCCGGCTTCCGGCTATGAAGGATCTGTTACTGTAAACGATGAACCTCTTGTAGGCAACTCATACACTATCGGTACAGAAGATATTAATATCGTTGCTACATTCAACAAAGTTCCTGTGGCTGCAGGTCTGGAGTGGAGTGCAACGAGCGCAGATGTAAGAAAGGGCGGTTCAAGCAATGAGTTCCCGACGCTGACTAACCCGAATAGCGTAGAGGTAACTTACGAGAGCTCCGATGAGTCGATTGCTACAATCAATGCAACAACCGGCGCTATCTCGCTCTTGGCTAATGGCTCAACAACAATCAAAGCTATCTTCGCAGGAAATGAAGACTACTTGGCTGCTACGGTAAGCTACACGCTGAATGTATCGGCTGGTATCGTTACCATCACTCCGAATCCGGTAGCACTTGACTTAGGAAGCGTAGTCTTCGGTGACGACCGCGCTAAATACGGCCAATCGTTCCACCTCAATATCACGAACATGATCTCCGGTCAGTATAACCAAGTAAGTGTTAACTTCACCGGAAATGCATTCTGGACCGCAGGAAATAACTACATCACCGACAATGACAAGGATGGTGTGATTGACGTAGACGTGACCATCGTTCCGAGTGAGTATTGGTGGACACTGAGCGAATCCAATGCCCTTGGTGTACAGAATACAACGATCACGCTGATGTGTACCGGTTCGGCTCAGTTTGAGGATGTAGTTGCTGGTACAGCAACGATGACGGTTGTAGAATCGGCTACCGCTCTTGACGACCTCGAGTCAGGAGAGAAAGTAGTGAAAGTGCTCGACAACGGTGTTGTTTACATCATCCGTGATGGCGCTCGCTACAATCTCCTCGGCGAGAAAGTGAAGTAAACTCACGATTGCATAAACAAAAACAGCTCGCTTCGGCGGGCTGTTTTTGTGTAAAAACGCAAATTCTTTGCAAAATATTTGCATATATCAAATTTTTTTCGTACCTTTGCAGCCGCAAAGGTGATTTTTTAAATTAACCCTTAATATTAACCAATTAAATTCTAATTATTATGAGAAAAATTTTATCTTTAGCAATCGCTGCGCTCTTCAGCGCAACAATGTTCGCTGCGAACGTAACACTCTATTTCGTTAATTCGAATGATTGGGCTGCAGTACATGCTTATGTTTTCCATGATGCAGATCCTTGGCCTAATGGTGGCGCTTGGCCAGGAGAGGCAATGACTAAGACCGCAGATCAAGCGAAAGGTAAAGATGTTTATTCTTACACCTTTGACACCCAATACGAAGTGATTATTTTCAATAATGGCGACAACGGGCAACAATCAAGTAACGAAGTATGGGATTCTGCCAATCCATATTATTACGAGGGAAGTTGGTACGCTTCATTAGCAGCAGTAGAGGCAGCAGGTGAACCGGAAACAGTAACGCTCTATTTCGTTAATGACGCGGATTGGAGTACAGTAAACGCTTATGTATATAAAAATGCAGATCCTTGGCCTAATGGTGGCGCTTGGCCAGGAGCGACCATGACCCTCACTGAAGAGAAAGCAAACGGCAAGGATATATATAAGTATACGTTTAACACTCAATACGATATCGTCATCTTTAGCGAGAATGGAAATGACTCGAAGAAGACAGGAAATCTTGAATGGGATGCTGCAACACCGTATTATTCTAAAGCACAGGGACAATGGTATGTTTCTGCGGCTGCAGTGCCGGCTGTAGTTGTTCCCGCTAAGTTCTATATTTGCGGTACGGCTGTTGGTGGCTGGGCTTCTGATGCAGTGAAGTCAACGGAAGATAGCTACACCATTGTCGGCCTTGCTGCTGATACCGAGTATAAGCTCAAAGTAACTGAGGATGGTACATGGGATACTGCAAAAGGATATTCCGATTTGACTGACAAGCCTGCAACACTTACCACAGACGCTGATAACAATATCGTATTCCAATTAGCTGCTGCCGGTGACGTAACTGTGACATATAAGAAAGACGACACTTTCAAATTGGAGGGTAATTTCAAAGCAACTGCTACCGGCATCAACGACATTGAGAATGGTGAGAAGGCTGTGAAGGAACTGCGCAACGGACAACTCTTCATCATCAAGGGTGAGAAAACCTACAACGTCCTCGGACAGGAAGTACGTTAATTCACTGATTCATTAACTCATTAAACCAACTACGCTTATGGACAAAAAACTCAACATCATTGCGACCATCAAGGATGGTATCGCGATTGGGCTCGTTAATTTCTTGAGCCTCATTCTGGTAACAGTTTTGTATCTGCTTACTATCTGGATTCCGTATCTGAACGTAGGTACGACGATTGCAATGTCTTCGCTGCCCGCAGAAATGGCAAAAGGCAAAGCTATCAACCCGCTTTTCATCTTCGAAGCTAAGTATCGCAAGAACATGGGTGAGTTCTTTATCCTCATGGCGCTCATGAGCGGTGCCATTGGCGTAGGCTTCATGTTTGGCATTATACCAGGTCTTGTGATCTCTATTGCATGGAACTTTGCGGCTGTGCTGTTCGTGGACAAAGATATGTCGGCGCTGGATGCACTTCGCGAGTCGAACCGCCTGACCTACGGCAATAAATGGCGTATCTTCGGTTCTGAGTTCCTGGCTGGCTTGGCAATCGGTATTGTAGTAGCTATCATCGCCGGTCTGTTCGGCATCGGTAACATCGGTTGGCTGGAGACCATCGGCGCGATCATCAATGTGATCCTCATCATCTTCGTCGTTCCGGCGCTCTACGGCATCGAGGCTTCTATCTATCGTCAACTCACCACCGGTAAGTTCCTTGAGGAAGAAGAAGCTCCGGCTAAAGAGGCTGAATAAGCCGTGCTCAAACGAAAAAAAAGCGTCCTCGTGGCGCTTTTTTTTCATTTTTATTTGCATGATATAGTACTTTCGGCACGCCCCTTCCCCTATAGGGTGGGTTCCCTCCGAATTTACGTTCGCGTCTTACAGCCCATCCGCAAATTATGCATTTTTTTGTCATCCGCGGCTTTGCCGCTATGATTATTAAAGAGCCTCGCGTCAGCGTATATCAGCATGTACTCCTGCAAAAACGTTCTTTTGCAGTTGGGGTCTGCAAAAGCACGAGCGGGGGGCACCGTGTTTTTTGAGGAGTATATGCGCTATCCGCATGGTCTCAGGCTCTTTAATAATCACGGAGTAAAAACTCCGTAAATGTCAAAAAAAATGCAAAAAAATTTGCGTATGTGAAATTTTTGTAGTAATTTTGCAACCGATTTTGCGCCTATGAGCGAAAACAAGCCCTATATCATCGACCTGTCGCGCCTGCCTATTGGCACGCATTCGTTTGATATTCAGTTAGATAACGCTTTCTTTGAATCCCTCGAGAAATCGGAGATACTCAGCGGCGAAGTGGCTTGTAAAGCGACGCTAAATCTCCGGGAGGAGGACTATCAGCTCAAGATCTCAGTTCACGGAACTGTCTTTGTTGTGTGCGATAGGTGCCTCGACCCCATGCCCCTTGAAATTAACGACGAGCAAGAAATCTGGTCTGAAGAGGAGGAAGACGAAATCGTCAATCGTCAATTAGACTTGTCTTGGCTCGCATACGAAATAGTAAGTATCGATATTCCGCTCGTTCACTGTCACCAACTGGGTGAGTGCAATAAGCACATGGAACTTCTCCTCCATGATCACCTCTGTGACGAGCCGGATCCCGAAGGATAGAATTAAAAGAAGTTAAATAATTAATCCCTCCTCACTGGCTAGGAGGCGCCCTCCACCCGAGACACAAACCGAACGCAGTGTTTGTGGATCGGAGAGCGAGGGCAAGGCGAAAATTCATATGAGCGACGAGGTCGCGAATCGTATTGAGCCTTAGCCAGCGCGAAATGGCACATCCTAAAAGAAGACAATCGCACACCAGACAAGCGAAACGTCGTACCCATGACGTAGTGAAAGCTCCGACGCTGGCTACATGCCCGAACTGCGGCGCTCTCCACATCTACCACACCGTTTGCCCGTCTTGCGGCTACTATCGTGGTAAACTCGCTGTCGAGAAAGCAGAAGCTTAATCAAGATGGTTTAATGTAAAAGGTAAAAGGTAAGAGGGATTCGTTCCTTTTGCCTTTTCACCTTGTTTAATTAACGCGCGTACGTGAGTATACGCATAATGCACACGAATATGTATAGCAATTTGAACAATGAAGGCGAGCGCCGTCCAAGACCGCGTTTTCGCCGTGAAGCAGAGCCTGCATCGGCTCGTCCCCGTTTTCGCCGTGAAGGCGAAGCAACTGAGCGTCCGCAATTCGGACAACGTCCTTTTAACAGCGAACGTCCCCAACGTCCGAACAAACCGTTCGGAGGCAAACCTAAACGTAATAACGGACTCTATTCCAACCGCAAACAGCAGGAGTATCGTCAGCAGAACGAAGATCCGACCAAACCCGTACGTCTGAATAAATACCTCGCCAACGCAGGTATCTGTTCGCGTCGTGAGGCGGACGATTTCATCCAAGCCGGCGTCATCACCGTGAACGGTGTGACCGTGGATAGCCTGGGTACCAAAGTGCTGCCGACCGATGACATCCGTTTTCACGACCAGCCCGTTCGTCGCGAGCGCAAGGTCTATATATTGCTCAATAAACCCAAGAATACGGTGACTACTACCGATGACCCGCAGGAGCGCCACACCGTCATCGACATCGTGCGCAACGCTTGCGCCGAACGAATCTACCCGGTAGGCCGTTTGGATAGAAACACCACGGGTGTACTGCTGCTCACCAATGACGGTGACCTCGCAGCCAAACTGACGCACCCGAAATTCCATAAGAAAAAGATCTACGCCGTGACGCTGGATCGCGAGCTCGAGGAAGTGGACGAAGCCATCATCCGTGCCGGAGTGGTACTGGATGACGAGCGTATCGAACCCGATGCACTCGAGTTTCCGAAGGCTGACCGCCGTCACATCGGTCTGGAGATTCACTCCGGGCAGAACCGCGTCGTACGCCGTATCTTCGAGAAAGTAGGGTATAAGGTAGTCAACCTCGACCGTGTGTCCTTCGCCGGATTGACCAAGAAGAACGTAAGTCGCGGTAAATGGCGTTTCCTCACACCCAAAGAGGTAGCATTCCTACAAATGGGACAGTTCTAAATCGTAAATCGTCAATCGTCCAATCGTCAATTGAAACGTAGTTTCCATTACATATTATTTGCGATCACGGTAGCGCTGGCTGTCGTTTGCGGCATCCTGATGTTCCATACGAACGTCAACGCCGATATGACCAAGTACCTGCCGGATGACTCGCAGATGAAGCGCGGACTGGAGATCGTGATGAGCGAGTTCGGTTCGTCCGCACAGATGTCCGGCGCTGACGTGCACGTCATGTTCGAAGGCCTCAAACCCAACGAGGTGCCCGGTATCCGGACGCTGCTCAGCGGTTATGAAGATGTGCAGAGCGTTACTTATCGCTACAATGCCGACAGCACCTACACCGTCTTCGACCTCGACGTGCCTAAGTCCGTCGATCAGAAGGAGTTGGGCAAGCAGATAAATAACCGTTTCGGTGGTAACTGCGTCGTAGAGACCAGCCAGGACGGCGCGACGCCGCCGATGTCGGTGATGATCATCGCTGCCGTCATGATCATGCTTGTGCTCTTTGTGATGGCGCAGAGTTGGTTCGAACCCGTGGTTATCCTCATCACCGCAGGCCTGGCAATTCTGCTCAATATGGGTACGAACGCGTTGTTGCCGTCGGTGTCTATCACTACGAACTTCATCGGCTCTATCCTGCAAGCCGTGCTCTCGCTTGACTACTGCATCGTGCTGCTCAACCGCTATCGGCAGGAGCAGGACGAGCACACCGACCGCCGTACTGCCGGTATAGCGGCCAACAGAGCCATTAAGAAAGCCGCTCCGTCCATTCTCTCGTCGGCTTTGACGACCGTGGTCGGACTGCTCATGCTCTGCTTCATGCGCCTCAAGATAGGTACCGATATGGGCGTCGTGCTCGCCAAAGGCGTCATCTGTTCGCTCATCTGTACTTTCACCGCAATGCCGGCACTGATGCTGCTCTTCCGACGCACCATCAACAGAACGGCGAAGAAAGCATATATCCCGCCTACGGACGGCTTGGCGCACTTCGTCTCGTCCCATAAGATATCTATCGCCGTAGGAGCCGTCGTGCTCTTCGGTACATCCTGGTATTTCTCGCAACAAACGACCATTTTCTTCTCTGCCGAAGCGGAGTCGAAGATAGAGGAGATCTTCCCTGCGCCGAACCCGTTCGTGCTGGTTTATGACACGCAGGATGAGGACTCCGTCTATGTGCTGGTGGACAGTCTGCTGGCGCAGAAGGGTATTCAGTCCGTGATCAGTTATCCGACGCTTATGTCGCGACCGCTGACGCCGACCGAGATGACCAACCATGTGCAGACGCTGCTCACTACCTTCGGTGACCTCATGCCTGCCGACGCGGCAACCGTACCGGATGAAGCACTCGATATGCTCTCGCCCGAGATGGTACGACTCGTCTATTACATGCGTGAGCACCCGGAGCACGACCAGCAACTCTCGTTCCCCACTTTCGCACGCTTCCTGCATACACATGTAGCGTCCAACCCGCTCTTCTCCTCTTATCTGGATGCCGATATGAAGCGTCAGATAGCCGACCTCCAGTCGATGCTCGATACGCCTTCGGAACCCCAAGAAGAGCCTAAGAATGAGGCCGCAGAGGAAGAAGCAGAGCCGGTGGACACCGTTGTGCTGGTGCGTGAAACGATAGCGCCTATCGCTTCGCACGTAGCGCCTGTCGAGGTGGAAGAAGAACCACACGAGATGCCTTCCGTGGACATCAACCGCATCGCTGTGGTGCCCTTCATCGAGCGCCTCAACGCTACGCAGACCACTGCCGCTTCCGTCGAGATGCGTAAGCTGACCGACACCGCTGCTATCCGTCTGCCGATGTCCACCAAAGAGATGTCCATTTATATCGGTTCAACCCTTATCCAGACGCAGCTCGTCTATGGGTACGCGCCGGGTAAGGTAACCAAACTGACGCCGCTGCAGTACGTACATCTGCTGGTGGATGACCTGTTTCAACGCAAAGGCCTCGCCGGAATGATCTCCGATGAGCAACGTACCCAATTGGGTCAACGTGCGTACCTGATGGATCTGGCGGATAAGAACGCTTCGCTCACGCCGTCCGAGCTCAACCGACTGCTGCGTGCGTTCGGCATAGAGGACTTCACGGACGACCAACTGATTGCTATCGCCCGAGGACCTCAGAAGAAAGAGCAACCGCAGACCGCCAAGGCGCAGAGCGAGATCAGTGCCGAAGATATCGTCAACTCGATTGCTGACATCCAGAGCACACTGCATAGCACCGATACTACACGTGCCGTAGCGGTGGTGCCGCAACAGACGGAAGAGCAGCCGGCTCCTAAGCATCGAGGACCTTCGAAAGCTGACCAGCAAGCCGAACTGTTCGTGGAACTCGTCTTCGGCGGCAAGACCTACACGGCGGAGCAGATGTCCGCCAAGCTGGCACGACTGATGAAGCTGTCGGATGTCAAGACTGCACCGGTCACCGCGGCACAGATGTCGCTGCTCTATGACTACTACGGTTCGGTCAACTCGAAAGCCGACACGCTCCGTATGGGCTTCGAACCACTGCTGACTTACCTCTGCGACACGCTCGTTTATGACGAACGACTCGCAGACATCCTGCCGGACTCCATTCAGTCGCAAGCCAAAGATATACATGCCCAGATACAGGACGGTTTGGGTCAGTTGCGCAAACCCGACCACTCGCTGCTCGTAGTCCTTTCCACGCTGCCTGCCGAGTCGCAAGCGACCTATGACTTCGTGGACTTGCTGACCGCTGTAGCGGACGCCCAATTGCCGCATGAGCACTATTACGTAGGCGAATCGGTGATGTACGCAGAGATGCGCGGAGGATTCGATCATGAGATGAACGTAGTGACGCTGCTCACGATCCTTGCTATCTTCCTCATCGTCGCGGTCACTTTCCGCTCCGTCATCGTCCCGATCATCCTTGTGGTGACTGTCATGACGGCTGTCTTTGTCAACGTAGTGGTAGCGGGTCTGGTGTCCGGACAGATGCTGTACCTCGCGTACCTCATCGTGCAAGCCATCCTCATGGGTGCTACCATCGACTACGGAATCCTTTTCGCCAACTACTACCGCGAGTTCCGCAAGACGATGCTGCCCGTCGATGCCGTATGTCTGGCATACAAGAGTTCGATTCGAACCATCCTTACGTCCGGTCTGATCATGGTCATAGGGCCTGGGGTGATGGCGGTAGCGATTGACGACGTGATGATATCCAATATCGTGGGTTGCCTGGCTGTAGGTGCGTTTATGGCCGTCGTGCTTACGCTCACCGTGGTGCCGGCTGTCCTCGTCGCACTCGATCGGATGGTCGTTTATGGTAAGAAAAACCGATTCAATGGAGAACAAACAAAAGTGGAGTCTGACGATCACGCCGAAGGATAAACTGCTGGCGTTCGATTGGCGTGAACTATGGCGCTACCGCGACATGTTCGTGCTTTTCGTGGATCGTAATTTCCGCACGGCATACAAGCAGACGGTGCTGGGGCCTCTTTGGTTCATCATCACCCCTGTGCTCTCCGTCATCGTGTATGTGACCGTCTTCGGAGGGATCGCCAATATCCCTACGGACGGTGTGCCGCCGATCTTGTTTTACCTGCTCGGCATCTCCGTTTGGGGGTATTTCGCTTCGTGCGTCAGCGCTACGTCTAATTCGTTTGTGACGAATGCGGACATCTTCGGTAAAGTCTATTTCCCGCGCATCATCATGCCGCTGGTTGCGGTGACAACGAACCTGCTGTCGCTGGCAATCCAGCTCGCTATCTTCGCGGTTTTCTATATCTATTATGCGGCTACAGGCACGGAATTAGTCATTCGTTGGCAAATCGTGCTGTTCCCGCTGCTGATCTTGCTGCTGGCGCTGATGGCGGTAGGTTTCGGCATGATTTTTTCGTCGCTGACGACCAAGTATCGCGACCTGCAGATCATGCTCAATAAAATCATTGCGCTCTGGGTGTACGTCACGCCGGTAATCTATCCGCTGAGTATGGTGACCAATCCCAAACTGCACCTGGCGATGAGCCTCAATCCCGTGACACCCGTCATGGAAGCCGTCAAATACGCGCTGCTCGGACAAGGACAGTTTTCCTGGCTCTGGTTGGGCTACAGCGTAGGCTTCACGTTCATCTTGCTGCTCTGCGGCTTGATGCTCTTTAATAAAGTACAGAAAAGTTTCATGGACACCGTGTAGGTAATAGGTAATAGGTAATAGGTAATAGTGAAGAGTGAGAAGGATACATATTACAATACCGTCATAACGCCGGATAGTTATGCGCAGGGCATGGGACTGAAGGAACTTTGGCAGAAGAAGTACCTCATTTGGTTGTTCATCAAACGCGACCTGACTGTGCAATTCAAGCAGACCATCTTCGGTTTCGGTTGGTATTTCATCTCGCCGCTATTCACAATGTTCATGTACGTAGTCGTTTTCGGTCGCATCGCCGGAATACCTACGGACGACATCCCGCAACCCGTGTTCTACCTCAGCGGAATCTGCCTTTGGGAGTATTTCGCGGAGTGCCTCAACTCGGTGTCCGGCACGTTCCAAAGCAATGCCGGTTTGTTCGGTAAGGTTTATTTTCCGCGTCTGGTGTCGCCGACGTCGGTGGTGTTGTCCAAGTTGTTCCGCTTCTCGCTGCAACTCGGTACGTTCGTGCTCGTCTATCTGCTGTTTGTATGCAAAGGCGTACACTTGCGACCCAACTGGTACTTGCTCCTTTTCCCCGTGCTGCTGATGATGATTCAGTTGTTGGCACTCGGGCTGGGGCTGATCATCTCGTCGCTTACCACCAAATACCGCGACCTGTCGAATTTCTTCCCGGTCTTCGTGTCCCTTTGGATGTATGCTACGCCGATCGTTTATCCGCTGAGTTACGTGACGAACCCGACGCTGCATAAGATCATGCTTTTCAACCCGATGACGGCGATCATCGAGACCTTCAAATATGGTGCATACGGCGCCGGTCAGTTCTCCTGGCAGGCACTCGGATATAGTTTGATCACCATCTTGATTCTACTTTTCATCGGAATCAAGCTATTCAATCGTAAACAGAAATATTTTATTGACACTATCTAATATGCAGATTTCCAACAGAGTACAGCAGATTGCTGCTTCGCAGAGTTTGGTGATGGCGGCGCGCGCCAAAGAGATGAAAGCCGCCGGTATAGACGTCATCAGTATGTCGTTAGGTGAACCCGATTTCGATACGCCGGAACTCATCCGTCGTGCGGCGCAGGAAGCGATTGATAATCATTGGTCGCACTATGGCGCCGTGCCGGGTAATCCGTCTTTGCGTGCGGCAGTAGCCGCGCAACAGAACAAAGCGGCAGGGAATGCGATAGAGTGGGCAGCGGAAGATGTGATTGTCTCTGTAGGCGCCAAAATGGCGATCTTCAATGCCATTCAGGCTTGCATCAACCCGGGCGATGAGGTCATCATTCCGCAACCGAGTTGGGTCAGCTATACCGAGATGGTGAAGTTGGCGGAAGGCGTAGTCGTACCGGTTTCTACTACGCTGGACAGCAACTACTGCCTTACGCCGGAACAACTGCGTGCAGCCCTCACGCCGCGTACGCGGATGATCATCCTCTGTTCGCCCAATAACCCTTCGGGTTCCATCTACACGCGCGAACAACTGGAATCGCTCGTCGCTGTGCTGCGTGAGTTCCCGAACGTAACTATCCTTGCCGACGAGATCTATTCGGCGCTCACGTACGGTTGCGAAGCAACGACCTTTGCTGCCTTCCCGGACTTGGCGGAACGGCTCATCGTCATCAACGGCGTCAGCAAAGCGTACGCCATGACCGGTTATCGTATCGGATGGTTGTTATGCAAGAGCAAAGCGTTCATCGCCGCCTGCACGCGTCTGCAGGGACAACAGGTGACTTGCGCTACGATGGTCGCGCAGAAAGCTGCCGAAGCCGCTATCACGGGTTCGCAGGACTGCGTGGAAGAGATGCGTAAGATCTTCGAGGAGCGCAGAGCACTCATCTGTCGTCTGGCGGCAGAAATACCGGGATTCAAGTTCAACGAGCCTCAGGGAGCTTTCTATCTCTTCCCGGATGTAAGCGCTATCGGAACGGGTGATGAAGTGGCGGAGCGTATATTGGACAAGGCGCACGTAGCTGTGGTGTCCGGTTCGGCATTCGGCAGCCCCGAGTGCATTCGTCTCTCCTATGCCATCAGCACCGAAGAGATCACCGAAGCGATGCGGCGCATCAAAGCGCTTCTATCAGCTGACCGCTGATCGTGTATAGACGGCCGTTGCGACGAATAAGCAATTGACCGTCTTTTAGTATCTTCTCGCTTTGCACGGCATCAACCGGCGTGTTCTCCACACCCCATATAGCCGGTTCGATTCCTTCGCCCCATTGACTGTACAACCAGTTGATGCGCCAGTCGTAGTTCCCGAGGAAATCATTCAGTTTACCGGACATATTGCTGTTGTCGCAATAGTTATTCGTGTTGCGCCAAACGGCTGCATCGTTTTTCGCCGCCTCCGTGATAGAGGTCGCCATCTCGCTTATCTTCGTGCGCACCGCATCTTTCTGCGTGTGGTAGAAAATCCACCATTGTTCTTTGACCGCTTTCTGAAACTCCGGCCAAGTAGCTAACTGACCGATCCAGTACTGCGGCCAGATAGGGCCATCATAGATCCATCTATCCGCATGACGGTTGTAGGCGTTGCCGAAATCCCAAACCGGTCCGAATTTCCACTTGTCCGCTACGCCCAGCGTGTCGCGGTCTTTGTAGAGGAAGCAGCTGCCGTGGTAGCTCTCGCAGTCCTCCATGATCTCTTGCACCAAGTAGAACTTAGCGGCTTCGTCGAGGTCTAAGAGTTGCTGCAGTTTGGATGCCGAGTTGCCGTACAATGCGTTATTGAGGGCATTCATCTGATTGACGATATAGGTGCGCTGCGGATTGGTTAACACATCGGGTTCGCGGAGCGAGATCATCACGTGCTGACCGTTCCCTTCGTCCAACTCGATGTTGTTCTCCGTCTGATAATTATCAATCTCCACGAGCCAACCTCCGGTGATCGAGTCCGCACGCGACTCATTGTCCGCCTGCTCTTTGATCTTCACGCGGTTGGACGCGATACGCACGTGTTCCGTCAAGAAATACAAACCCTTATACTGCCCGTTCAGCACCAACTCCACCGGTCGCGTGCGAGGCGTCCAGCGCATCTTGAGCGCCTTACTGATGCGGAAACCGGCGTATGCACGCAAGAAGCCCAAGTTATCATCCGCATGCGCCATCAGGCACCAGTGGCGGTTGTTCGGCATGCCTAACACTTTGTGCTTCACGTCGAACTTGATCTTATAGGGCTTCTTGTCAAATCCGTTCCACGTCCAGTTGCCTCGACCCTTGATCGTACCGGCGATAGGCGCTTGCGCCGAACCCAACGACGGGTAGTCCGCTACCACCGAATCGATGTACAGCGTCATCTTCATCAGTGTATCCGTGCTGGTTATCTCCGCGTTGTTCTCCGTGTTCACATACACAATCGGCAGCGTCTTGCTGTTGTCGAACATCAAATAGCCTTCCGGGATCGTCAGCGCGAACAGGCTGACTACCGACAACTGAATACAGAATAACAAAGCAATTATTCGTTTCATAGCGTTACATGTTTGCATTGTAATACTGCTGCTGACCGGTTACTTCTTCGCCTAACCAATCCGGACGTTCGAACGGTTCATCTTCCGCGCCTAACTCGATCTCCGCCAACACGCGGCCGTCCAAGCGATCGTGGAACACATCCACTTCCCATTTCCGTGCGCACCCCTCGTAGGGCGGGGCAGGGATGATATAGCGCGTCTTGCTGACCGTGCCTGGCAGACAGATTGCCATCAGTTCTTTGGCGTCCGCCAACGCAATCTCTTTCTCCCACTCGAATTTGGCGATGCCTTCGCGCAGGGTGGAAGACTTGATAGTAAGGAACGCGCGCTCGTCGCATATGCGCACGCGGATGGTGCGCTCCGCGTCGCGGCAGAGGTAACCCTGTTCGATCGCGTGCGAGGTCTTTGACTGCGCCTTGAAAGCGTCTGAAGTAACCAAAAACTTACGCTCTATTTCTGTGTTTTTTGCCATAACCGTTCGATTTAGCGCACAAAATTACAACTTTTTTGCGATATAAACAAAAAAAACTGCAAAAATATTTGCGTATGTCGTAAAAATGTCGTACCTTTGCACCCGCTTTTGAAAAAAGGCATTTCAGACACAGCTCTGAGGAAGGGTGGGTGAGTGGCTGAAACCAACAGTTTGCTAAACTGTCGTACGGGTAACTGTACCGGGGGTTCGAATCCCCCCTCTTCCGCAAAGAAAACGAAAATCTGTCTGTCCAAGTTTACTTGAGCAAGCAGATTTTCTTTTTCTTTGTACAGGATACCAACGGTAGCCTGTGGGGATTACGAAGAAATCCCCCCTCTTCCGCAAAAAAGGACGCCGAACGGTGTCCTTTTTGCATAAGAGCGGGGTCCTTCACCCACGGTCGGGGGAAAGGTTACAAAGGTAAGTAGATTATATATTTCTCGTCGAACCAGTCGCCGGGGAAGAAGTGGCTGCAGGGGGTGAGTTCGGCGGTTTTGATGAATGGTGCGAGTTCGGACTGCAGGTCACCGCCTTTGAGTACAACCAAGCCGTTCGGCACGGCATTGCGGTGCTTATTGGAGATGTTCTTACGCACTAACTTCACCAGGTCGGGTAGGGGCATCACGGCACGCGAGACGACGAAGTCAAACTTCTGTTTCTCTTCTTCCACGCGCTCCTGCTTGCACACGACGTTCGTCAGACCCAGCGCGGCTGCTACTTCCGAAGCCACTTTGATCTTCTTGCCAATCGAATCGATTAGCAGAAACTGACACTCCGGGAAGAGAATCGCCAAGGGAATACCGGGAAAACCGCCGCCTGTACCGACGTCCATGATGGTCGTGCCGGGTTGGAAAGGCAGCAGTTTGCCGATCGCCAGCGAATGCAGCACATGATGCTCGTAGAGATTATCAATGTCCTTGCGCGAGATGACGTTGATCTTGCTGTTCCAATCGCGGTAAAGCGCATCAAGCTGAGCGAATTGCTCAGCCTGATGATCGGATAGTTTGAAATAATCGGAGATCATTCTGCCAAGTTGGTGAACACGTTTTGTACGTCTTCGTCCTCTTCGATCTTGTCGATGAGTTTCTGCACGGACTCGCGTTGGTCTTCGGGCAGCTGCTTGGTATCATTCGGGATACGAACGAACTCCATCGACTGGATCTCGAAGCCGTTGTCCTCGAGGTACTTCTGCATGTTGATCGCCTCGTCGAAATCGGAATAGATGATGATGGTGTTCTCTTCCTCGTCCACGCCGAGTTCCTCTACGCCGAAGTCAATCAGTTCGAGTTCGAGTTCGTCGAGGTCGATGCCGTCCTTCATCGTGACGGTGAAGCATGCCTTACGATCGAAGAGGAACTGCAGACTGCCCTGCGTACCGAGTGTGCCGCCGAACTTGGTGAAGTACGAGCGGATGTTAGCGACGGTACGCATGTGGTTGTCGGTAGCGGTCTCGACGAAGATAGCGATACCGTGAGGTCCGTATCCTTCGTAGTTGATCTCCTTGTATCCTTCGGACGACTTATCGGTAGCTTTCTTGATAGCACGATCGATGTTGTCCTTCGGCATGTTCTCGCGTTTACACTGCTGGATGAGCGTACGCAGACGCGGGTTGGAGTCCGGATCGGCTCCGCCTTCGCGTGCGGCGATAGTGATTTCTTTACCTAACTTGGTGAATGTGCGGGACATATGTCCCCAGCGTTTCAATTTGGTTGCTTTGCGATATTCAAATGCGCGTCCCATAATTATTTACGATTTACAGATTTACGATTTAGTTATTCAGCCGGTTGGGGATCAGCGTGGTCGAGGACGGTCTCTACATGCACTTCCTCGAAGGTGATCTTGAACTCTACGCGGCGGTTCTTCTGACGACCTGCTTTGGTCTTGTTGTCAGCGATCGGTTGCTCTTGGCCGTAACCGAAGGCGGTCATACGGCGGTCGTCCACACCTTGCTTTGCGAGGTAAACCATAACGGCATCCGCGCGTTGCTCAGACAGGCGTTTGTTGACTTCCGCCTTACCGGTGTTATCCGTGTGACCCTGCACCTCGATGATATAATTGCTGTTCTCGATGAAGATCTTAGCAATCTGGTTCAAGAGCGGGAAGGATTTCTTCTTGATGGTCGCCTTACCGGTTTCGAACTCGATACCTTGCATTGCTTTCTGCAGCAATTGACGTACCTCGCGTTTGATCTCCGGGCAACCCTTGTTGGACTTCAGACCCGGAACCATCGGACAAGCGTCCTTGTAATCGGGCACACCGTCGCCGTCGGAGTCGATCTCACAACCGCGTGCATCAACGGAACCCCATGCTTCCTTCGGCGTATCCGGACATTCGTCCTTATAATCAGGTACACCGTCGCCATCGGTATCGATAGCACAACCGTTCTCGTCGATCAGGCCGTATGCCTCTTCCGGCGTATTCGGGCAGAGGTCGAGATAATCGGGCACGCCGTCACCGTCGGTATCCAGCGAACAACCCTTCTCGTCAATCTTGCCATAAGCCGCTGCCGGCGTATTCGGACATTCGTCGAGGTAATCGGGCACACCGTCGCCGTCCGTATCCAGCGGACAACCGAGTGTATCCACTTTGCCCCAAGCCGCTTCCGGCGTATTCGGGCACTTGTCGCGATAGTCTTCCACGCCGTCGCCGTCCGTATCGAGCATACATCCGACGGAGTCGATGAAGCCGCGTGCTGCAGCCGGCGTACCGAGACAGTGGTCGAGATAATCGGGCACACCGTCGCCGTCCTCATCCAGCGGACAACCTACGCTATCCACTTGCACGCCTCGCGGTGTCTCGGGACACATATCAATCTTGTCCCATACGCCGTCTTTATCTTTGTCGCGATGGTTGGTGCCCCAGCAGATCGAGAAGCCGAGCGCCAGGTTAACCATCTTCGCGCGGTCCGGCAACAGGTACTTCGGCGTACCGTTCACGTCGATAGCCGCATAGCGCGTCGGGATATAATCCATCGCCAGCGTCATGTTGATTCCGTCGTACGGCATGAAGCTCAGACCGGCGCCGATATTGCTGTATTTACCGTTGTTCATCAGCGAGTACGAAGCCGCGATGCTGAACCAGTTAACCGGTCGGAAAGCCAAACCGATCGTCACTTCCTCATACAGACGGGCGTTGTACAGACGGGTCGCAGACACGATACCCAGGCCCACGCGGTTGTCCCAGAAATTAGCATCCAGACCTACGTTGAGTCGTGCCGAAGGCATCTTGGCGTAACCGCCCGTCGGCGTACGATGCAGGATGATGGCGTTCGCCAGACCCTTCAGGTTCTGCAGCGCCGAGTCAACCAGCAGTTGAGCCGAGAAATTGCCGTCCTTGTCATAGAAAGCCGGATCGCTGTAATCGAACGTACCCACGCCTTCATATACCGTGTCCACCGTGGCGGTGAACTTGCTGGCTTTCGCCCAATAGATGAAGCCCAGGTCGGTGATAGCCGCCGAGATCTGCAGGTTCTCAATCGGTTTGTACGTGAAACCGAAGTCGATAGCCGCACCGTAACCGCTCGGCGTCAACATCCTGCCTACGTTCTTATAATCGACGATTTTGCTCCAATCAACCGGCGTGCCGCTGCCGTTGTTGCCTGTGAAGTCATTGATGACGTCCATCAGACGACGGTTGTCCATCGCCGGCAGGTTCTCGAAATTGATCGGGCCCGCCAACTCCACGTTGAACTTTCCGTTGATATTCCATGCTTCGGCGTTAGCGTCCAGGTTCAGCGGTTTGGCATTCGCACCGAGGTGCAGTTGACCCAACAGGAACTTGAACTTACCACCGATCGTCCATTGTTCGTTCAGACGATGACTGTAACCGGCACCGATCTCCGTGTACATCATCGCGCCGGCACCGAGACCGCCGAAATTGAAGCTGTTGATGCCGCCGTTGAGGTCCGTCATACCGCCGCCCAAGGCGAAGTTGAACAGGCTCTTCGGAGCGGTTGCACCGATATCGATGCGCTCGTTGATGCCAATCGTCAGATAGCCTTCATCCTTGATGCGGAAACCCATGTTGATGAGGCCCAGCGTCATACTGGTCTCACCTAACGTCATGCTGTACAGCGTCTTGAGGAACGCCTGTTTGTTGCCGTTCGGGTGCAGCGGCGTGATCGTCTTGCCCGTCGTCGGATCGACATACAGCACGTCGTTCAGCGTCAGCGAGTTGTTACCCAGCGTCATACTCATCCAACCCAGCGGACTGAAGTTGATGAAGCCTTGACTAACCGGTTGGAAAGCCGGGTTAATCGTGTGACGCATCGGGGCGTTCTCCAGGAAATATACGGTCGTCACCTGTTGCGCGTTCGCGCTGAGGACGAAGAGTGCCGCGAGGGCTGCCAAGATCGTTCTTTTCATTGCTTTCATTGCTCAGTCCTCCTATTTTTTGGTTTTGGTGGAATCATTGTCGAAATTGAAGATCGCATCGATCTGTGCCGACAAGCCGATCTTAACCGTCAGGTCGGTTTTCTCCTCGATGTAGCACGGCTGCGGGTTACCCGTGATAGCCGCATCGAAACGAAGCATCTTCGTCTCCGCCAAACGGTTGAAATCGTTCTTCTCCACGTTCACGATCAGGCGCGTTACCGACGGAGCCGTCACACGTCCGTATTTCTCTAACGCGGACTTCTCCATCGTCGGTGCCGGCAGGTGAATGCGGTTCGAATCGTTGTCCTGAACCAACCGCAGACCCAGATCGACGCTGTCCGCATTCAGGAACGTGAAGTAGGCATTGAGGTCGAACGGAATACCGTTCTTGATGTCCAAAATCAACTTCAGCGTACCGCTCTTGATGCTGTCGATCACCTGAACGCTTGCCAACAGCGAATCCAACGATATATTGCTGATGTTGATGTCCTTGACCGTCGTCGTGTATTGCAATTCGCTACCTGTGTTGAACTTGAACGGCACATCGAAGATCGCATCGCCGCGAACCGTTCCGTCCTTCGTGATACGGTGTTGCTTCCATGGATAATCGGCACGCGGGTTCTTATCTACCAGCAGGTGGAAACTGTATGCGAACGTGTCCGGACGAACGTCGAACAACTCATCGATGTGTCCCTCGTGCGGGTCGTACGAGAAGCGCTTCGAGTTCTTCACGCTGTCGGTCAGGCCCGAGTACGGAGACAGCGAGTACGGCAGGTCGAAGTTAACCGAATCGATGCCGTTCCAGGTCGCGTTCGTCGCGTGGCCCAACGAGTCAATCGCGCTGATATAATCGATGTACATACGCAGCGGAGCGGCTACCCTGTGCCATACCGATACGTCGATACTCGGCTCCATGAAACGCACTTTCAGCTTCTTCACGCTGCGCCAATCGCCCCAAAGGCTGTCCATCGTCAATTTCTGCGTCGAGCGCATCTGATTGCCGGCCTGGAAATATCCCCAAATTGCCTCGTAGTCAATCACCTTCACCTGCAGGTTATACGCAAATTTACTGTCGCTCTTCACCTCGATATTGTGACCGTTGGACGGGCAAACGACGAACTTGATCTTGAATTGAATCTTATCTACCGTCTGACCCGGATTGCTCTTGTCCTTCATCAGGCAGAGCGCGAAGTTCGTCACGTCAATCGGTATCTCCGATCCGAAATTCTGACCGCTGATAGGGATATCAACGTACTTACCCGCCGGACGACGGAACTGATCGAGCAGCTCCAATTGCACGCTCTTGATCTCGCTCCAGTTGAGGTCGAAATTCTCCACGTTGATGACCGAAACGAACTTCGCTTCCGTCACCTTAATACTGTCGATTCGCTCCTCACTCAGGTTGTCGTTGATACCTTCCATACCTATCTCCATCGGGAACTCCAGCGGATACTCGGTCGTGCCGTTTCCGTAGATCGTGACCGTACCCGTCTTGTCCGCGATGTTGAATTTCAATGTCGCAGCGTCCTTGATGATGTAACTCGCCAAGTCAATCTGGTGGTACTGCTTCGCCGGGATAGGGAACGTGTCGATGAAGTGGAAAATACCATTCTCGTCAACCGAGATATTCGCTACTTTGCCGTTGCCCAAAAAATCACCCATCGTAGCATGAAGACTACCGATAGGCAACGCGATACCCAACTCCAACTCGGCCTGGGTGTCGATGTTTTTCAGATCAACGTCCGAATGGCAACTCGCTAATACGAAACTTGCCATAACAAGGGCCATTACTGCCCGAAGATGATTGAATTGTTTCATTATGATTGTTTGTTATTTTGTGACAAAAAAACCTTTGCGGGTGCAAAGGTACAACATTTTTTTTATATATGCAAAGATTATAATAAAAATTTATTAAAATACCTTATTTTTATCGCAAAAGGAATACTTTTTCCGTCGCGCGAGTCACCGCGGTATATAACCATCGCCCATATTCCCGCCGTTCCTCACTCGTTAATTCATTCACTCGTTCATTCGTTAATTCGTTCACAAACACGTGCTTCCATTGCCCGCCTTGCGCCTTATGGCATGTCACGCAGTAGGCGTACCGAACTTGCAGCGCGTTGTAGTACGGCGTCTCGTAGATCGTCTTCACCAGCTCCTTCTTGTTCCGTATCTCCGGATAGTCCTCCGCGATACGTGCAAACAGCTCTTTCTGCAGCGTATAATTGGCTTCCGGACTGTCGGTCGTCAGCGTGTCCAACCATACCAGCGCCTCGATCTCCCAATCGTAATCAACCGAACGAAGCGTCGCTTTGGCGAACGAAAAACCGTACAACTCGTGTTGGTTCGTCAACCGCACAATCTCCAGCATGTCGCCGTTCGCTAAGAACTCCAAGTCTTTGTATTCCTTCGTCCAGAAATAATTGTTCTTGCTCACCATAATCCGGTCGCCGTTCGACAGCGCATCTTCTTTCCATAGTATCTGTGCCCGCACGCCGCCGTTATACAGGTTCGTCATCTTGTTGCTCCGCGCGATAATCAGGGTCTCTTCGGCGCCCACTTCCCGCCAACTCGACTCCAAGTATTCCACCACTTCCTCTCCCGGCACCTGCACAATATCCTTCCCGTTCGGTTGAATGGAAAAATCTCCAATCTTCAATGTCAAATCTCCAATTGCTTTTCGTATCCTCGTCGCTTCGGAAAGCACTCCGCTATCCAACGCCTGGCGTGCTACTTCCGTCAACTGATAACTGACTACCGACAACTGATACCGCTCCCGCATCCAATCGGACTCCAACGCCGGACTGTTGACGCTACCGACAGGCGGCAACTGAGCATCGTCGCCTAACAGCATCAGACTGCATCCCGCGCCGCTGTACACGTACTTCACCAGGTCGTCTAACACGCAACCGCTACCGAAAACACCGTTGTCCCGATTGCCCGACAACATCGACCCCTCATCCACGATAAAGAGCGTATTCCGATGCAAGTTGTCACTCAGCGAAAAAGCCTCTACGCCCAACTGGTTTTGCCGGTAAATGAATTTATGAATCGTATAAGCCTGCGCACCCGAATAGCGACTCAGCACCTTCGCCGCCCGACCCGTAGGAGCCAACAGCACACAGGGTTGTTTCAGTCCAGCCAAAGCCCGTACCAACGCACTCACCACACTCGTCTTTCCCGTACCTGCGTACCCGCGAAGAATAAAGGCTTTCCGTCCGTCACGCGACATGATGAAACCGCCAAGAGCCCGCAACAAACCCTCTTTCTCCGCATTCGGCTCAAACGGCAATTCCGCTCGAATTCGTCCTATGATGAAGTCTTCTAACACAAAAAAATCACTTTTTATGCCCAAAATTTCGGCACGCCCCGCATTTTTTTGCAACCCGCCCCTTCCGTCGCTTACGATTATTAAAGAGCCTCGCGTTAGCGTATATCAGCATGTACTCCTGCAAAAACGTTCTTTTGCGGTTGGGGTCCGCAAAAGCACGAGCGGGGGGCACCGCATTTTTTGAGGAGTATATGCGCTATCTGCATAGTCTTAGGCTCTTTAATAATCACGGAGCAAAACTCCGTAAATTGCAAAAAAATGCAAAAAAATTTGCATATGTGCGATTTTTGTTGTAATTTTGCAGCCGATTTTGAGAGTTAGGGTAAGTCTTGTACGACCAGCTCCCTCTGAACTCCCCCAGGACTTGACCGTAGCAAGGGTAGGAGGTTGTAGCGGTGCGATACAAATCGCTTACCCTTTTTTTTATTCAATCCGCTGCCCTGCAGCGTTGTACACCGCGTCCCCGCGTATAATCAACATCTGCCCGTCCCGCAGCACCTTCTGAACTCTGATTTCTGACGTCTGAACACTCTCAACCCCTTGCGGCAACTCCATCGTGTACGCCTTCCATGCATCCGGGATACCGTAACCGTACTTGTAGTTATTCGTGTCCGGACTCATATAGCGGGTTGACGAACGGATGATACGTTCCCGTATCTGCATCGCATTCTCATCCGGCAGCGCCGACCATAACGCAGACGCCAGACCCGCCAACAGCGGCGTCGCAAAACTCGTGCCGTTATCATTAGTACCGAACCCGAACGGACTCCAAACCCACGTATTCACGCCTACCGCACACACCTCGGGTTTGATCCTACCGTCCGACGAAGGACCGTAACTCGAGAACGAACCTATCTTGCCGTTCACATTGACCGCCCCTACCGTCAGCACGCTGTCCGCGTCAGCCGGAGCACCTAACGTACCCCACGCGTCATCACCTTCATTTCCCGCCGCTACGCATACCAACATACCCTTTCGCGCCGCGATAGTAGCCGCACGGCTGCAACGAGTCGACTTGCCGTCCAAGTCCTTCGTCTTGTCCAGATCCCTATAGTCGTCGAACTGCGCATAACCCAACGAAACCGAGAACACGTTCACGCCCAACGAATCCGCTTTCTCCAATGCCGCTACCAAGTTATCCATCTCCTTGCGGCTCTCCGTGTTGTTCTCCTCCGATCGCATCAGGTAGTAATCGCTCTGCGTCGCAGCACCGTAGAAATCCGTCTCTATACCCGATATCACACTCAGACATTTCGTCCCGTGACCGCCGGTCGAACCGTAGAAACCGTCCGTGTCGTCTGTGAAATCAAAATGCCCCAACTCCTGCGTCTGACGAAATACACTCAGCGTGTTCGCCTTCTGAAATCCTCCGTCGCAAACGGTCATCAATATTCCTTGACCTTCATATCCCGCCTCGTGCAATTTCAGCAAGTTAAATAGCTCCAACTGCGCATCCGTGTCCGCAGCCTTTATAGCCTCCTCCGCACTCACGCATTTCGGTACACGGCGAAGCTTCGGCATCAGCGAACGGGGACTGCGGTTGTTGTCTCGCGTCAACTCTACACCCGTCACGAATTTCAATCCCGCTACTTTCTGCGCCAAGGTCGAATCCATCTCGCAGGTCACCCCGTTGAACCAACGGCTGCTGTGGTAGATCGTCGCACCCATCCTCCGCAGACTGTCCGTGTACAACGCACTCACCGGATAATCCTTCTCGTCCGTCCCGATACCCCATTTAGCGCGCTGCTCTATAGCGCGAGGCGATAACTGCGGAACCGTCTTCTCCGGCTTATCCAAAAAACTCACAAAAAATGCGTGTAAAAGTATTAGCAAAAGCATAAAATCTAAAATATAAAATCTAAAATCTAAAATCTAAAATCTAAAATATAAAATCTAAAATCTAAAATTTCAACGTAAGTTGAACCACGTTCTCAACGTGCTGCGTGTGCGGGAACATATCTACCGGCTGCACCTTCGTCACCTTGTATTTCGCATCCAATAGCGCCAAATCACGTGCCTGCGTCGCAGGATTGCAACTCACATACACAATCCGCTTCGGCTCCGCCTTTAGTATCACGTTCACCACATCTTCGTGCATACCTGCCCGAGGCGGATCGGTGATGATCACATCCGGTCGGCCGTGCTCCGCGATAAAAGCATCATTCAGTATATCTTTCATGTCCCCGGCATAGAACAGCGTGTTCGCTATCCCGTTCAGCGCCGAGTTCACTTTCGCATCCTCTATCGCTTCCGGAACGTACTCGATGCCAATCACCTGCCGCGCTTGGCTTGCTACAAAATTGGCGATCGTCCCCGTCCCCGTATATAAATCATATACCAGCGGCTTTTCACCATTCTCACCATTCTCACCATTCTCAAACGCGAAGCTTCTCGCCACTTTGTACAACTCGTACGCCTGCTCTGTATTCGTCTGGTAGAAGGACTTCGGACCTACCTTGAATCGCAAACCCTCCATCTCTTCGATGATGTGGTCCTGCCCGAAATACGTCTTTACCTCCAAGTCCCCGATCGTGTCGTTATACTTCGTGTTCTCCACATACAGCAGCGACACAATCTCCGGAAACGAGCTGTGCAGCCATTCCATCAAATCTTCAATCTGCAATCTAAAATTTAAAATATTCTCTCCGAAAGAGAGAATCATCATCAACTCCCCTTGGTGGTTATTGCGCAAGATCAACGTTCGCAGCAGTCCCTCGTGCGTGTGTTCATTATAGAATGTTAACCCGTGCGCACGTGCGTACTCGCGAACGCCGTTCCGAATCCGGTTATTGATCTCCGGCATCAGGTGGCACTCCTCGATGTCCAGCACCTTGTCAAAGCAATTCGGTATATGAAAACCAATACTCGGCTCTTGTCCCGGAGCGTTCTCCCGCTTATCGGGAGAAGCGGCCTCCGCCGAAGAGGGCTTCATTTGTGCATATTCCTCGAACGTCCGCCATTTCCGGTCCGCGCAGGTGAACTCCAATTTGTTCCGGTATTCGTAGATATGCTTACTGCCCAAAATAGGACTGATCTCCGGCAATTCTATTTTCCCGATTCGCGTCAGGTTATCCACGATCTGCTGCTGCTTATATCTCAACTGCTCTGCATACGGCAATATCTGCCATTTACATCCGCCGCACACCCCGAAATGCTTGCATTTCGCAGCGCACCTTACCGCACTCGGCTTCACCAACCGCAGCACGCGGGCCTCCATGAACGAGTGTTTCTTCTTCGTCACCTGCAGGTCCACTATATCGCCCGGCACACAGTTCGGCACAAAGCAAACGATTCCGTCAATCCGCACAACTGCCTTTCCTTCTGCAGCCACACCCGTGATCTCCACGTTCTCATAAATAGGTAAATTCTTCTTTTTCATTTTCCCTAACCTTTGCGGCTGCAAAGGTACTGCTTTTTTTTGACATAAGCAAGGAAAAACGTGTAAAATTGCATAAATACTTGCGCATGTCAATTTTTTTTCGTACCTTTGCGGCAAAATTGACGCAAATATGCAAAAACTATTTATTTTGGCATGTGCGGCGCTGGTGATGGCAGGCTGCGCGAAACAGAAGGATCCGACGATGGATCGGTCGGATTTTGTGGCAATCACAGATGTGGTGCCGGACGCGATTTTAGAGATTCGGTACTACAGCACGTATAATTTTGTGGGCGAACGGATCGACGGATACGAGGCGCCGATAGCGTTGATGACGCGTGAAGCAGCTGATTCGTTGCGAGCCGTGAGTGATGACCTGCGTCGTCATGGCGGGTATCGTCTCAAGATATGGGATGCATACCGTCCGCAGCGTGCGGTGAACCATTTCATCCGTTGGGCGGAGAACCTGCAGGATACGGCGATGAAACGTATTTTCTATCCGATGGTGGACAAGAGTCTGCTCTTTGAGCAGAATTATATCCTGGCGCGTTCGGGACATAGTCGCGGTTCGACAGTCGATCTTACGCTCATCGACGAGGCGACAGGTAAGGAACTGGATATGGGTTCGCCTTTCGACTGGTTCGGCAACGAGAGCCATCCGGACTACTGCGGCAATCCTGACAACCTGGAATATAGCGAGCAAGAAGGCGGGCTGACGAGCGTGCAGTTCTACAACCGCCTTGTCCTTCGCACCGCGATGTTGCGGCACGGATTTCTGCCAATCGACAGCGAGTGGTGGCATTTCACGCTGGCGAACGAACCCTATCCGGATACGTATTTTGATTTCCCGATCACCCAAACCGAAGAGCAATGAAAAAGTTTCGTGATATAGCTGGCTACGTGCTCGGCGGAGTGATGTTCGTTGTGCTGCTGCCGACGATCATGTGGTTGGCATCAGGCATGCCGGCATTGGAGCATATCGGTGCCATACGCGCATCAATAACAGGTGTACTGATCCTTAGCGGCTTGGCACTCACTATTTGGACCATCGTCTATATGAAACATCGCGGTAAGGGTAATCCCATGGACGCGTTTGACCACGAGATAGGTTCGCGTACGCAACATCTGATGACCGATGGGCCGTATCGAATCAACCGCAATCCTATGCTTACCGGCACTTTCATTTATCTGCTGGGCTACATCGTGTGGCTCTGGACGTGGCAAGCGCTACTCGTATGGGTCATCTTTGTGACCATTATGATCGTGCAAGTGTTGACCGAAGAAAAACGTCTCCGCCGCGACTTCGGCGAAGAATACGAAGCTTATTGCCAACATACCGGTCGGTTTTTACCGTTCGCATGTAATAAATAGCGGAATGAAGCCATACAAAGCCATATTCCTGGATTGGGACGATACTATCGGCGATTGGACCACCGCGGAGCATAAAGCGCTGCAGGATATCTACCAGATGTATCGCTTGGATCGATTGTACCCCACGTTTGAGGACTACTTGAACGCATACAAACCGTATAACTTGGAGTTATGGGGCATGTACGGTCGCGGCGAAGTAACCAAGGACCGGTTGCACTTGCAGCGGTTCTTGAGGCCGAT